>JBLHOT010000014.1:0-65404 GCA_047623945.1 Arcticibacterium sp.
ATGAGCACTAGGGAATAAATTAAAGTACTTACGAGGGTTTTCTTCATTCGTTTTCTCCAAAATCGTAGTTATGTCAGTCCATTCTGCTCTTAGTCCTACTTGATAAGAAAACTTGTTTTGCTTGTTTCCAATAATGCCGTAAGCTGCAGAAATATTCTCATTGTATCTAAATAGGTTATCAAGCTCCGGAATAGACGCATTCTCTGCTAATCCTTCTGTGGTACGAACGAAATAATCATTGACCATTTTTCTAAAATTGCTTCTTCCACCCAACTCAAATTTACCTTCTTTACCTAAGGGTTGAACATAGTCTAATTGGTAAAGGAATTGTTTTTCAAATTCATCGTTGAGCGATTTCTGAATAAATGTATTTAATGGGTCTATGGCCCCACTGGCTAAACTACCCGTCTGAGTAAAAAGCTGATCAGAAGTTTCGGAATGGTCTAAAAATCGCCACGAGGCTGTCAATTCATGTCCTTTTTTCTCAAATGTTCTTTTATAACTCACGACAGTTTCACCCATTGGTTCAATTTCATCTTCCTCCTGAATTCTCAAACTGCTACCGATAGGATTATTAACCGAATTGAAATAATCCTGATACGCATTTTCTGTATGTCTGCCACCATTGGCACGACTGAGTAAATAAGATGCAGTAAGAATACTTTTCTCTGAGAAAAAATAATCAAGACCCGCCCTTACATTAGTATTGAAACCAGTTACTTCACCTTCTGAGTCTTGCTGCAAAATCCTTGTTCCCTCAGTAGTATATACTTCTTGGTATAGTTCAGAAAAGTTTGGGTTCACTCGGTACGATAATCCGTAATTAACAAAAATGTTTAATTTGTCCTTTCTGTAATTAACATTTAAGGCTGTGCCATAATTTGTGGGTAATCCTGTACTTAGTTCAAATGAGCCATTGAAACCCTCTTTTCTATCCTTTTTTAAGATAATATTTATAATACCAGACATACCTTCGGCCTCATATCTGGCTGAAGGATTAGTGATTACCTCGACCCTATCTACCATACTGGCCTGAAGCTGCTGAAGGCCAGCTCCTCCTTTGAAACTCACCAAACCTGATGGCTTTCCATCAATCAAAATCCTCACATTACTACTTCCTCTTAAACTGACGGTACCATCCACACCTACATTGACAGAAGGTATATTCATCAATATTTCTGCGGCAGAACCACCAGCATTTGCAAGGTCTTTACCGACATTAAAAATTCTTTTGTCTAGTGATAACTCCATACTGCTTTTTTCCGCTCTTACGGTCACTTCATCTAAGGAATTAGCAGATGGTGATAAACTTAATTGACCTAAATTAATTAATTTATTATCTGAGGATAATGTAAAAAGTGGGGTATTTAGACTATTGTAGCCCATAAACTCTATATTAACATAATACTTTCCGTATGGTAATGTAAAACTGAATTTACCGGCATCATCCGTGATATTGCCATCAACTAAACTACTGTCTACGATTGAAAAAACACGAATACTTGAAAAAGGCAAGGCTGTATTTGTCTCGGCATCTGCAATCTTGCCTACAAGTTTCCCTTGTTGGGCAAAACTGAAAAGGGAGCATAAAAGGAAAATAGAAGTTAACAGTTTCTGGTACATCGTAAGTGGTTAATCGTGTTTTTGAAAGCATTAGATTGGGATACAAATCTAAACGCTTTATTAGAAACACTTTCGATAATTGTAGGTAGCTAAGAGATGTATCGACGAGACGGAGAGATAGGGAGACTTTCTTTGAAGCAAAAAAAGTCATTAGCTGTTTTCTGCCAATAATATTTCTATCAAAAGTTCTTCTAACTGTCTGGCATCTAAACCCGTTCTTAAGGAAGGATGATAGAGTAAACGAATAAGTTCTTTATCAATGTCAAGGTACTCTGTGGTGCTGGTCCATGATTGCTGGAAAATGCTTTTGGGGTATCTTCCTGAGTCCTTGGCAAGACCCAAAGCTTGTGTTAATTCTTCTCGTAAGAGGTGTCTTTGTTCCGTTTTATTAGGCCTTTCGGTATCCACATACATCCGTCCGTCAAAGATGTGGTCTTGGCCATTTGTAGAAACACTGAAAAGCCCCCAATTACTAGTCACTAACTTTTTAGAAGAAGGGAATAAATCTCCATATGATTCTCCGGTCCCCAAAAAGATATAAAAGTTGGCACTTGAGGAGTCTGTTACTATACTTACTTGAAAGCCGTTTTGTGCTAAAGCGTTAATTTCAGTAGAAACCTTATTTAATTCATATATGAGGTAGTCTCGTTTGTCTCCTCCTACATAGATTTTCATGTTGTCTGACCAGTTTCTGGTAATTTGAGAGGCAGAACCGAATTCAAAACCAAGAGCTACTTCTTTGAAGTAGGTGATAACCTCTTCTTGGAATTCTGTGAGGATTTTGGGTTCTGGGAGGTTTTCCTCAAGTCCAGAGCATGAGGTAAGCAAAAGACCTAAGAGATAGAAGAATACGAGGCTCTTTTTCATGTATTTAATATAAGAAATCGCAAATCATTAAGTTTTTTAGTAATTCAAATCGAAAACTATGATAAACACACTGTGTTATAACTAGATTAAACATCAAAAACATTGATCAGAAACTGTTTAAAGGTAAAGCTATTTTGCTTTTTGGAGCAAGGCAAGTAGGTAAAACTACTTTGTTAGAATACCTCATAAAGGACCGTCCAGAGACCGTATTGAATCTTGGTGGTGATGAACCAGACATATGAAACTTACTGTCAAGTATTACCTCTACGCAATTAAGAAACTATATAGGTGCTCATAAAATTGTGTTTATTGATGAGGCTCAGCGTATCCCAAATATTGGATTGACCATAAAACTCATAACTGATAAATTAAAAGGTATTCAAGTTATAGCTACAGGTTCTTCTTTTTTTGAAATGGCAAATCAAATGAATGAACTATTAACGGGGAGGAAATTCGAATTTCAATTGTTCCGGATGTCTTTTCAAGAAATGGTAAATAATCATGGTTTACTAGACGAAAAAAGGAATCTGGAATCCTGGTTAATTTATGGGGGGGGGCTGAGGTTATCGTCAATGATTTTGAAAAAGAAAACCTGCTTCACCTCATCGCAGATAGTTATTTGTATAAGGACCTTTTGATGCTAGATTATAAAAAAAGGCCTAAACTACTAGAAAACATTTTGGAGGCACTTTCTCTGCAAATTGGCAGTGAATTTTCTTATAACGCACGGGCTCAGTTAGTGGGAGCAGATAAGGGAGCTTTGTGGGAAAACGATCTAATTTCTGAGCGAATAAAAAAGCAATCTTATGAAGGTACGAGAGCCAAGTATTATTTCTGGAAAACCACTCAGCAGCAGGAATTAGATTTTTTAGAGCAGCAAAGTGAGGAGGTTAGGGGTTTTGAATTTAAATGGAATGGGCAGGCCAAAGTTAAAATATCGAAGACGTTTCTTAGAGCATATCCAGATGCCGCCGTTAAGGTGATTACCAAAGCAAATTATGAGGAGTTTTTGATCGGTTAATTAGAGTGCTTCTGGATTAACGCAATGAATCATTTCCCCTTTTTCAAAGTATTGAATAATGTTTTCCGCAGATAGCCTAGACATTTCGTCTCTAGCTTCTACAGTAGCGGAGCCTATGTGTGGAAGAACGCAGACATTGGACATTTGAAGTAAGGGGTTATCCGTGGCCATGGGTTCTGGATCACTTACATCTAAACCGGCTCCCCAGATTTCACCAGTTTGTAAGGCCTTAATTAACGCGGCTTCATCTTGTAATTGTCCTCTGGAGGTATTGATAAATAATGCCGAAGGCTTCATTTGCTGAAACGCTGTAGCATTAAACTTTTTAAATGTCTCCTTTGATAAATTACTATGTACAGAAACGACATCAGATTGAGCTAAAAGATCGGCAAATGAAACCTTCTTTGCTCCAAAGGCCATTTCTGCTAAGGTATTGTGTGAGCGATTACAGTAAATAACTTTCATATTATAGGCTGCATGGCATTTTCTAGCCATCTCATAACCAATGGCACCTAATCCAAAAATTCCAAGTGTTTTACCCTCTATCTCCTGACCCAAATTAGCCCTTGGCTTAAAATCTCCAATTTGACCGGCTTCTAACTTTTTATGCATGAAGAAGAAGTTTCGGGCAGTAGCTAGCATGAGTCCAAAAGCGACATCGGAGGTGGCCGTATTCATGGCCTGTGGCGTATGGCCCACTGGTATTTTGTATTTCACACAGGCGGTTACATCTACATTGTCGTACCCAGCAGAGAACTGAGAAATCATTATTAACTGAGGGTTGGCTTTTAAATAGTCTTTGGTGATTTTCTCCTTGCTGGTAGATAGAACTACGTCTGCCCAAGAAGATTCTGTTTTGAATGCCTCCTGTGATAGGCCTTGTTCAATGTCAATGATTCTCAAATCGCAGCCTTTACTCTTCAGTAAGTCCAGTCCCTTTTTGGGGATATTTCGGGTAATTAGAATTTTTAAGCCACGAAGAGGTTTATTTTTCATCAAGGTTATATGAGCTTGTCTTAGTCAAATTTAAAAAGAAAAGACTCGATAAAAGCGAGTCTTCTTTATAAATAATTGTTCAAGATGGAGTTTTAAACTCTCTTCGCAATATTATCATGCATCTGACTCAAGGTAGTTTTTAAGTCATATTTCCAATCCCAACCTGGATAATGGGCTTTGAATTTGCTAAGGTCAGAAATGTACCAAATATGGTCTCCAGAGCGGTTATCGTCTGAAAGACTATAATTCATTTTGTTTCCAGTAATTTCTTCACACAGCGTAATCCCTTCTGCCATAGAACAGTTAGAGAACCTTCCGCCACCAGCATTATAAACTTCTGCACTTCTAGGGTTTTGATAGAAATACCAAAACATGTTTACTAAATCCCAAGAGTGAATATTATCTCTTACTTGTTTTCCTTTATAACCGAATATCGTGTAATGATTGCCAGTGATGGCACATTTCATAAGGTAAGCCAAGAAGCCATGAAGTTGGGCTCCAGAGTGGTTTGGGCCTGTTAGGCACCCACCTCTAAACACACCAGTTTTCATTCCAAAATAACGACCGTATTCTTGAACCAAGACATCGGCAGCCACTTTAGACGCTCCAAAAAGAGAGTGCTTGGTATGATCAATACTCATAAGCTCATCAATACCATTTTCGTAGTATACGTGGTCTTCTGCTATTTCCCAGCGAGTTTCATGCTCTACCAAAGGAAGGAAGTTTGGATTATCTCCGTAAACTTTATTTGTGGAAGTAAAGATAAATACCGCATCTGGGCAATGAAGGCGTGTCATTTCTAGCATGACTAGCGTTCCATTGGCATTCACCGTGAAATCCATAAACGGCTCACGGGCAGCCCAATCATGCGATGGCTGTGCAGCAGTATGAATTATAAGTTTAATGTCTTTTCCGTATTCGGCAAAAATCTTTCCTATTTCTTCTTCAGAACGAATGTCAGCTTGGTAATGCTTATAGTTACTAAATTGGTCTTCAATTCTCTTCTTATTCCACTCTGTGGATGCCTCATCGCCAAAGAAGTAGGCCCTTAGATTATTGTCTATTCCTATTATGAGATCAAACTTGTCCGACATAAAGGCTACTGATTCTGATCCAATAAGACCAGCCGAGCCAGTTACTATAGCTATGTTCATTTTTGTGTTTTGGGTAAATTAAAAAAGCGAACGTCAATTCTGTTCGCATTTTCTAGCTTATGTACATGAAGTAGTTATTATTCGCCGTACAAAGTTTCTTTGATTTTGGCGGCTCTAGCTACATCTTCAGGGGTAGCTTCATATTCTTTTGCCAGTTGTCTTGCAGGAGCTTCTGGTCCATCACCATAAACTCTTTCGTTACCTTCGTTTACATCGTCTTGTTTGATGGTGTTGTTCTTTTGATAGTCACAAGAACTTAAAAGGGCAGTAGCCGCTACGAATAATAAAAAGCTGATTTTTTTCATTGCTTACGCTCAATAAATAAATTTGTACAAATTTAAGATTAGGAGGCTAAATAGCCAAAGTTTATTGGACTTAAACTTTATATACCTAATTTCTAAGCAATGATAATAAATATATGAGATACGATGTAGTGGTAGTGGGTGGTGGAATAGTGGGATTGGCAACGGCATTAAAGATAAAGGAGCAAAGGCCTCAAGTAAGGCTTCTGGTTTTAGAAAAGGAAAGTGGCCCAGCTAAGCATCAAACTGGTAACAACAGCGGTGTTATTCACTCGGGTTTATATTACAAGCCAGGTAGCCTGAAAGCTACCAATTGTATTTCTGGCTATCATGATCTTCTGGAGTTTTGTGATAAAGAGGGCATTGAGTACGACTTGTGTGGGAAAATAGTAGTGGCTACACGAGAAGAGCAAATTCCTATGCTAGAAACACTCCATCAGCGAGGAATCGAAAATGGACTGACAGGATTACAGTATCTTTCTGGTCACCAAATGCGAGAAATAGAACCACATGTGGCTGGTATCAAAGGTATCAGGGTGCCTCAAACTGGAATTATAGATTATACAAAAGTAAGCGTGAAGTACGCCGAAAAGATTCAAGAATTGGATGGTGAAATAAGATATGACGAGCGTGTGACTTCTGTTTCTGAGTTAAATGGAGCATCTACCGTGGTTACAAGCAAAGGAGCTTATACTACCACCTTAGTGGTTAACTGCGGAGGCTTATACTCTGATAAGGTAGCTCAAATGACCCAAGATGAAAAGATAGATCTGAAGGTAATTCCTTTTAGAGGAGAGTATTACGAGTTAAAACCAGAAAAGCAGTATCTAGTAAAGCACCTAATTTATCCTGTTCCAGATCCTAACTTTCCTTTTTTAGGGGTACACTTTACCAGGATGATTAATGGCGGAGTAGAGGCGGGGCCAAATGCCGTTTTAGCCTTTAGAAGAGAAGGATATAAAAAAACAGATTTCAAATTGTCTGAGCTGGCAGAGACTCTCATGTGGCCAGGATTCCAGAAGGTGGCCGCTAAGTATTGGAAGACTGGAATCGGTGAGTACTATCGATCTTTTTCAAAAGCCGCTTTCACAAAGGCTTTGCAGGCTTTAATCCCAGAATTAAAGTCAGAAGATTTAATACCCGGTGGGGCGGGAGTGAGAGCCCAAGCGTGTGACATTACTGGAGGGCTTCTTGACGATTTTAAAATTATTGAAAACGCTCAAGCGATTAATGTCTGTAATGCACCATCGCCCGCAGCTACCAGTTCGTTAGCCATAGGACAGACCGTTAGCGAGATGGTTTTGAAGCGATTGAATTAATACATTACAAATTAATAGGAAGTCCGTTTAAGCCATATATAGCGTTACGTTAGTCTGTACTTTCGAGGGGGATAAAGTTATTTTAGAATTCAACAATTCTGTTTCACAAAATTCAAACCGCGGAGCAGATGAAAGGGTTGATTTAATTTGGATAGCCTAATTAAAATCACGAATTATTTTTGAGTATCATAATTATCATTACGGCTATTCTTTTTGGATTTTGTTCTTAAGAATGCCAAACCTATTCAATATAAACGCTTATCTATATAGCTTTTGTAAGTTTAACTTTCTACATTTAATTTTTAGTAAACCACTGGAGTTATAGGCTACTTTTCTTTATCCAAAAATAACCAATTAGAAATTGGTCTCTATTTTTCTAGCGAATTAAATTGAATCTCATGAAAAATGTGTTAGTGTTCCTATGCCTAGGAATCATTATTTGCTTTAAATCAAATGCCTCTTTTGATTTGAAAGGAAGTGGTTTAAAGTCAGAAAACAAATTAGCTGAACTAACCTTCGCTTGCAGTATTACCGCAGGAGCTTCTTCTACAACTATTAACGAAAACCAAACGACTGAATTAACATATACAGGTTGTGTAGGTGAAGTTAGTTGGTCCCAAGGTGGTACAGCTGTGTCTGAAATCGTTAGCCCAACAACCAGTACAACCTATACAGCAACATGTATTGGTCCGGAGGGAACATGTACGAGCGACGTATCTATTACTGTAATTCCTTGTCAGGTTACATCCATAGCATCTCCTTCTACAATTACTACCGGTGGTAACTCAACATTAAGTTATTCTGGCTGTGAAAATGGATCAGTCACTTGGAACAATGGTGCTAGTGGGAATAATGTAAGTGTATCTCCTACGAGTTCTACCACCTACACTGCCACATGTTCGCCTTCTGGGGGAGGGTCTGCTTGTTCTTCCGATGTCACGGTCAATGTTGCAACGATATGCAGTATTAAAGTAAGAGCCAATCCCAATAATATTTTAATGGGTCAATCAAGTACACTATCAGCTACTGGATGCCTCGGCACAGTTTTTTGGGATAATAACTTGGGAAGTGGAAAATATAAAATAGTAACTCCTACTGCAGGAACTAATTATACTGCCACATGTTTCATTTCTCCATCCAATACATGCTCTCAGGTTACATCAGTCCTAGTGAACCCTTTACCTTTAAGAATATTAAATATTAAAAGTAAAACACCATTTTGTATTGGTAGCAAATCTGGTAATCTTGAAGTATTCTTGGACAGAGCCCGAGTAGCAGGCGAAACGTCTTCCACCCTTACAGTCATTAAGGAAAACAAGCTGATTGGGGAGTATACTTTTTATGGGGAAACTTTTAAGACGCCAGATATATTAGAGGCGGGTAATTACTATTTAATTGTAAGGAACTTTACATCTGCCGGTACTCTAACTTCTCTTGCAGATAAGTCGGTTGATTTACTAAATCCAATTGCTGTGACTTTTGCTAAAAGCATAACAAATGCAAAATGCTTCAATGGCTATGATGGAAGTATACACTTGTCTGCTTCAGGTGGAACAGGAAATTATCAAGTTCAGTTAAATGGCATAAGCGATTACATTAACTTCGAAAATGGCAAAACTCACACTTTAAATAATTTACCAAAAGGAACGTATAACATTTCTGTTCGTGACAATTATTCATGTAACGCACCTCTCCAATCTGTATTTATTAATGCCCCCTCTACACCTTTAAAAATAGAGAAAATATCTTTTTTATTACCTAAAGGCTATAATACAGAAGATGGAAGCCTGACATTGCAATTATCTGGTGGCACCTCGCCATATAAGAAAATGGAATGGTTTGACGACAATAACATCTCACAGAACAATGCTGTTGATACGAGTATTATAAACTCTTTTCAGACAGAACAATTAGATTTAATACCTGGTGGCGTGTATAAGGTAATAGGCAAAGACATCAACTCCTGTGAAGTTATTGAATTTATCACTCTAAATGCTCCATCTAAAATACAAATTACTGGTATTGTAGATTCAATCAAATGTTATAACGATGCTAATGGCTCAATTTCACTCAACACTACAGGTGGAGTTTTAAACAATACAATAAACAATTACTCCTATGCCTGGTTTATTACACCTTCTGGAGGAATTGAAAAAAATCTGAATGAAAACGGTAACTCAAT
Source organism: Arcticibacterium sp. (assembly GCA_047623945.1). Taxonomy (GTDB): domain Bacteria; phylum Bacteroidota; class Bacteroidia; order Cytophagales; family Spirosomataceae; genus Arcticibacterium. The sequence continues at coordinate 9,465 of JBLHOT010000014.1, forward strand.
TTCCAATCTACCAGCAGGAAAAGTAAGGGTAATAGCAAAAGATGCAAACGGAATCAAAGAACAACAAACGTTTGATTTAGCAAATCCTAAAGAATTGCTACTGAAACTTGAAAATAGTCTCGCCAATTATTGCCCCACGGCTTCAAAAGGTCAACTATTACTTAAAGCTTACGGAGGTAAAAGCCCCTATAGTATTTCTTGGGCAGATACTAAAGCTATCAGCAGCTTTAAAAGAGAAGAATTAGCGGCCGGAGCATATGAAGCTACACTTACGGATGTCAATGCTTGTAAGACCAATTTGAAAGTAACAGTAGCCGACAGTAGCCAGTTTTTCAAACCTGTCATAACCTATACAGAACCTTCTTGCTTTGGTAAATGCGATGCCAAATTGTCTGTAAGTATTGCCAATGGAAATGCTCCTTTTCTATATGCTTGGTCTAAGCTTAATGATTCCTTAGTGTCAAACGCAGTACTCCAGAATGTTTGTTCATCTGTAAACACTACCATACTTACCGTAAAAGACCGGTTAGGATGCGTGATAACCACTCCAAAAATTAACCTTACATCACCAGTTCCGAGACCAATAAATCTTCCATTTATAAAAGAGATTTGCCCCTCAGACCCATTTACTTTGGACGGTTCACAACCTTGGGGTATAAACTACAGCTGGCTTACGCCTACTAATAAATCCTACAAAACTCCATCAATAAAAGGAGACACATTGGGTACTTATGAACTTCTAATTGAAGATGCAATTGGTTGCTTTGGTAAAACCAATATAGATGTCATACAAAATCAATCCGTAAATAATTTCTTTGTAGCGGCAAGTAAAACACTTGTAAACAAAGAAGTAGTTTTGGTAGACTTAAGTAGTCCTGCTCCAACCAAAATCACATGGAATTATCCCACTTCTGCTTCTGTAAGTGGCCAAGAAAATTTCTCCATAAAATTAATTTTCAGCCAAACTGGCGATTTTAGAATTACGCAATTCGCAACGATTGATGGCTGCATCTATCCCTTTTCTAAAACTATTTCTATTCTAAATCAACTATCGGATGATGGATTTCCTGTACCAACAGGATTTGTAAATTTAAATTTTAGAATCCTATCCAACCCTTCTATAGATAATCAGTTAAATCTCATTTTTGATGATATAAATGACCAAGTTTTTAATATTGTCATTGTCGATATCGAACAGAATAAGGTAATTCATCAAGAAAAATTCAATGGTAAATACAGTGACATTTACTCCTATAGCATTCCCAAGCGGCCTTTTTACTCTTACTTAATTTCAGTTAATAATGGAGTAGAAACACTTTCAAAAAGATTCATTATTAAAAGATAAGCCACAATTCAATGAAGAACATATACTTAACCCTTTTATTGCTTTTTGGTTTGACTGGTTTATTCCAAAGCCAAGTAATTGCACAGGAAAGCCCTAGGAATCCTTTAACACTTTCTGGTGGTCTTAATGTTAACACTATTTTTAGCTCTGGATTAAATAATGCAAATAAACCTTTCAATTATTTCCTCTCTGGCAACTTTAACCTTCAGTTTTTTGATCAGTTAAATATTCCTATCAATATCAATTTCTCCGACAGAAAAATAAATCTCTCTCAGGGATATAGTTTTAACCAGTTCAGCATTAGCCCTACCATTCAATGGGCCACTTTTCATTTAGGAACTAATTACATGAATTTCTCTCCATATACCTTAAATGGACATCAGTTTTTAGGTGTGGGTGTAGAGCTAAATCCTGGCAACTGGGACATTCAACTTATGTCAGGACGTTTACTCAAAGGGCAATTTTCGGACACCACTAATACCACAGGCCCTACGTTTAATAGGTATGCCAATGGAGCCAAGGTTTCCTATAATCCTGGCAAATTCAATGTTGGGTTCTCAGTCTTAGATTCGAAAGATAGAAGTAGCTCTATTCCAGAATCTAATCGAATTTTTAACGGTCAAGTTTTAAATCCAGAGGACAATCTAATTGTGAGCCTAACTTTCGGTGCTATACTTTTAGACAGACTTCAATTTAATGCAGAATTTAGCAATAGCCTGGTCACTAAGGACAATAATCAGCTTTACGAACCTTTAAAAATTGATGGACTTTCAGGTCTATTTAAAAAGGGAAATGTTTCCTCCGAAAGCAATAATGCTTTTAACTTAAATTTGGCTTATAACTTAAATTCCAATGGCGGTATAATCGGTTTGGCTTTTGAACAAATTGACCCAAATTATAAAACTCATGGTGCTTATTATTTCTTAGAGGATTTAAGAAAATATACACTAAACTACTCCCAAAACTTTTGGGATAATAAACTTAATCTAAATAGTAACATTGGAGTACAGCAAGACGACATTTATAAGAACAAAGCCTCCAGTGGAAGTAGATTTATTGGCTCTTTAAACATGAATGCTCAGCCAGATGAAAGTTTACACTTAGGTTTAAATTTTTCAAATTTCCAATCTTTTATGTTTGTCAATGATATTTATAGCCAAATAACAAGAATTCCTGGACAACCTATTGATAGTTTAGATTTCTCCATGATATCTCAAAACCTTGGTTTAAGCGTTAACAAAACTTTGAACCAGTCGGAAACGAGATCGAATGGTATAACTTTTCAAATGAATTATTTGATATCTAATAACCGAAGAGATGGAGTGGCATTGGAAGCACAAAAAAGCAATATTTTAAATGGTACACTAAGCTATAACATGAATTTTATAGAAAAAGGTACAGCATTAAATATTGGTATGAATATGCTTAACAATACCATTGCCGAGAATAAATTAAAAGGCTTTGGGCCGGCAATCATGGTACAAAAAGAACTTTTAGACAAAAAAATAACTGGTGGACTTAATTTCTCTTGGTTAAGAACCAATTTATCCAGTCCTGAAATTTCAAAACAAAACAGTTCTGTTTCCAATATTCAATTGATTTCTAATTATAGGCCAAAAGAAAAACATAACTTTTCTTTGAATGCCGGCCTCGTCAAATCGGAAAACCCGCAAGCCTTTCTTAACGGAACATTAGGCTATTCTTACTCATTTTAAGCTATGGAGATTATATTTATGAAAAATAGAAAAAGCCTTCAATCACTTTATAAGTTATGTTTCTTACTCCTAATAACTAGTGGCGGCCTTATGGCACAGCAGTTTTTCCCTGTCGTAGCCAGGGTTACGCAAACACCCCCCTATCCTATTTACTTAACTGATTTGAGTAATCCAGCTCAGCAAAGTTTAAGTATTCAGGTACAGATGAAGGATTTAACAATAGCTTCTAGAATTATTAGACTTAGAATGCACATGCAAGGTAATGGCCTAAGCGTGAGCAGCATAGACAAGGTACAAGGCGAATCTAATATTAGTTTGGTTCAAGGACAAATTTTCAATTTACCAACGTCACTGGTGGCTAATTATTTCAAATCATACAATTTGAAAATAAGTACACGGCAATATTTAGAACCTTTTAAGGAAGGTGCTTTCCGTTTTGGAGTTGAGGTTATTGATGCTCAAACCAGCCGACCACTCTCAGGTATTCAATGGGGGCCTCAAGTGTGGTTAACTGTAAATGAACCACCTGTTTGGGTTTTACCTACAAATAGCACAAATTTCCTTGAACCCAGTACTCCACAGAATATAACATTTCAATGGGCACCGCGGCATAAAAATGTTAGTGATGTAGACTATGAATTTGTACTTACAGATTTAAATGTAAATTCAGGTTTTAAAGGTGATATCCAGAATCTTTTTTTGGCACAGCCTGCTTATTATAAATCTACCACTAAAAGCACTACTCTTAATTACAATGCCACGCTACCTCCATTGATTCCTGGCAGAACGTATGCTTATAGGGTGCAAGCCAAGGCAAAGCAAGGATTAAAATCAATTGGCATTTTCCGAAATAATGGTTTTTCCGAAATTAGGTCTTTTACATACAGCATTGAACCAGAAGCTCCATTTAATTTAAGTGCTAAATGGACGGATAAATTGGGGGAAACGAAATTCAATTGGATTGGCAGAAGGGGCCATGAGAATTTTAAAATTGAATATCGCCAAAAAAATGAAAATCAAAACTGGAAGTCTATTACCCAAGCTAACAAATCAACTTTTAGATTGAATTCTAAGATTTTTCAAGCATTAGATCCTACTAAGAATTATGAATTTCGGGTTACTGGGTTATATGCCACAAATCAGCAAGCGACATCTACTATTCTAAAACTAGCAAGGCTTACAGATATAGAAATTAAAAATAGAGAAGATAAAGAATTTAATCTGAAAGGCACCGTCAAATGGGCTTTTAGAGCATCTGAGACTAGCGTTACTAATACTGTCCCAATTGCAGCCAGTAAAACATTTCCGAGGAGAACTAAGGAATTCCAATTGAAAGATGGATTAGAAAAAAACAATCACCCTTTAAGCCAAGCAATCGTTAAATTAGGATATAGCAATGGTCCAATAAACCTCAACAGAATTCCAGCCAAAGAAATCCATAATTACATCAAAATTGTGGAAACCGTCTCTACGGATGCTGATGGGAATTTTAAGTTCGGTAGTCTTAAATATAGACTCTCTGAAGACAAAACAAAGAAATATTACTTACATATTAAATATAAAAACAGTGCATTTGATGAGCGAGTGGTAGAGGTTAATATATCTCCAAACGGTAGCTTAAATAAAAACTTCCAAAATTTGGTATTGGCTGCTAACACCTTTAGGTTCAGACCAAGAATCATTTTCGAAAGTGGGAAATCCTATCAAGACCTTGAAAAGGTATCTCTTTATAGACTAAAAAATGTTGCACAAAAATATTCCTACCTTACTCAGGAAGGAGATACTGGAGCAAGAGCCACCGTTCACTACAACAACAGTGAATATGTAAGAATTAGCACACTGGATCCTCAAAGCCTTCAGACCAAACTTTTCTATAATAGCCTTTACAATGACAATCTAATTTTAGGAATCCTAGGGAAAGGGAAAAATGAAGTGTTTTTTCCAATAAATAGCATTAGACAAAAAAGTAATCTTAATCTTGGTATTCTAGTAGAAGATTACTTCAGATATATTTCACCCGCAACTATTATTTCGGGTATAGTCGTCAAAGGAAACGCACAATTAAATGTGCCCATTGCAGGTTCTACTGTGAATTTTGCTGAGGGTATTACTAAGAGAATCAAGCTTTTTGGTAGATACGCACCCCCTAGACCTGGTGTAGCCTCTATAAGTGGTTCTTTAGGTAATTATAAAATTGTCATTGATGATCATGCGAAAAAAGGCCCTTATGAGGGAAGTGCTACATATGAAGGAGACTTTCATTACAGAAATATAAGTTTTACAGGCCAAAACATAACTCAAGATTTTTACATTAATGAAACTGGTTATGCGGTTCATGGGATTGTAAAAGATGAAAATGGTGTGCCCTTTAGTGGAGCAAAAGTGGTTACCGAAAATGGTATAATTACTACCAATATTGATGGTTACTTCGCCACAATAGTTCTGGGAAAATCAGGTCAAAAAATAGTAGTTTTTGCAGATGGTAAAGAACCAAAAAATCTAGAATTATCAGATTTTAAAGAATCAGTAGAATTTAAAATTGACAATAGTAATAGGGGACAATATCTCAGCGAGTTTCTTAAAAGTGAAATCTATGACTCCTTAAAAAATAGCACACAGCGTTTATACACTCCAGCTTCTGTAGGGCGTCAATATGATACTGATTTTAAAAAAAATGGGCTTAGAGCAAGTTCCTTTTTCGAAAATGCTAATATCCTACTCTACGATAAGTCTCGTCCACTTAGTATTAAAACATACTTAAGTGGTAAAAATGGAGCAAAGGAGTATGTACAAACTATCATTGTTCTTAATGGAAAATCTATACAAGTGCCAACATCTGGCTATTTTGAGCAGACGGAGGTAAGGAATTTTGAATTCACCCAAAATCCTCTTAAAGACAATGCTATTTCTCATGTGTTTAAGGAATTCCGCATGCCTGCCCCTAGAAATATGGGAAGACTGGACACCATGAAATTTGAGATAAAAGTTGATAAATCCGTTCTTTTAGTAGCCACTTTATTGGATTCTACAGAATATTTAGATTCTACTAATCTTTCCTTAGGATACAAGCCGGTTGCTTTTGCAAAGGTAGAGGGAGAAGATCTGAAATTCAAAACTACCACCAATGCCGATGGTGTATTTAAGATTCTACTTAAAGACGGCAAAGAAGATAATCTATCGTTCTTTAAAGAAGGATACCAGCTAACCAAATACCATTTAAAAATTGATGGGGCTAATTTAACTCAAAATCCGACTTACTATATTAAAGCGATGGACAAGAATGTCCCTCGAATTAAAACCTTGATGTCTTTTGAAATCACTTTGGAGACAGCTGTTAAACTGAATTCAGGTTCTAATATCACTTATGCTATTTCTGGTCTATTAAAATTGCCTCCAGATGGTATTTTCACCTCCAGCTCTTCTCCAACATTATCATTTAAAGAAATACCAGTTTCAATAGATGTTAATAATAAAACTAATGCTTTAATCTTAGACCCAAGCATCACTTTTGAAGAAACCGTATTAAATGCTAAGCTTTTTGACTACGCCAAAGTGAGCTTAGAAAGTACCCCAAATAAAGAGAAAGCTTTTAAACTTTTACCAGTTCAAGACGGCTCTAGTTTTGGAAAAATTGATGTCGCAAACATCTACTTGAATGAGGAAAAGATAATGGGACAGAATATCTTAGTAACCTTAGGAAAAGTTAAACTGGTGGCCAAAACTTCTGTAAAAGGGGCTGTGGCCTTCAACGACTCCATCAGCAAAGCAAAAGCCAATACTGTGGCTCGACAAAATGAGAAGGATGGCCATACACTTTCTAGACTGCAAGGAGTAACGCCAGACAAATTAGATAAAGATAGAAGTCCTGTCTTTGTGAGTCGAGGTAAAGCTATAGCAGAATTGGCCAAAGCAACAGAATTCAATTTAGAAGTACAGAAAAGGGAGAATTATGGCATAAAAACCAACAAAAGAGATTCACTGGACAAGTATTTCGAAATGAAAATGAACCCAGTGCTAGGCATTAGAGTTGAACGAGAAACTGCTGTTCTTTATAAACTAGGAATAAAAATGAATGGACTGCTGAAGTTTCCGCTCATGAAGAAATTTGGATTTTCTAAACCCCCAATAATAAATGAATTATTAATTGATAAAGATTTTGAAATGAAAAAAATCTCCTTTAGTAAAGGGGATAGAGGAGCATTTGCCACTATAAACGCAGGTGGGAAATACAAGTTCATTATCAATAAACTTGAGATCTATAAGAAGTTCAGCGGTTTTGGAATTGGCGGAAGAATATACACAGATACTGAGAACTACTTTATCGTTAATTCCTTCAATATCGTAAAAGATCCAGATTTTACTTATCCTATACCTGGAATGACAATTAGCTTCCCAAAAAGCGGATTTAAAGCAGGTAAGCTCCTAATGAAGAACAATAAGGGAGAATTTATTAAATTCTTATATAATAAAGACGATGCGTCTTATGATGTAGATGGCTCTGTCATCATGGATTTGGCTAGTAATGCCCCTCCACCAGCACCCGAAGAAGATGATGATGACATTGAATGGGTGGATAACCCTTTACACGATAATACTTACGATAATGACGATGATGTTACTTATACTAAAAACCCATTAGTTAATTCGGGAGATTCTAACGTAAACTATACGAAGAACCCACTAAATAATCCTAATTCCACAGCTGGAGCTGATCCTAACTCATCCAAAACAGCAAATCAGATTCTACCAATAGAAGCCCAACGCTTTATTATAGGCACAGATGGTAAATTCTTTATGGCTCTTAAAGCTGACTGGAATGTTAAATTAGGGCCAGCTAAAATAAATATTCGAAGGATATTATTTGGAAAAGGAAGCAAAGTAAGATGGCCTGAAATGATGGGTTATCTTGAAAAGACAGAAGAAGAATATACAACATTTAGCCAAACCCAAACATTCAACAATGCCAATGCAGAAAGTATTAATAGTGATAAAAACAAGAAAGAACGAGACTTAGCATTTGCAGGTGTAGAAGCTAGTGGTGAGAATTACATTTACCCTACTGTTCTTTTAGACGAATCTGAGGTCAATTGGGTTTTCGGAATGGCAGGTGGCGTTCAATTTGAAAATATCAAAGGAATAAATGCCAAAGCAGACGCTTCATTCTTGGTTGGGGATAAAGGAAAAGGTATAGAGGTATCATTTGGGAGCATCGACATTCTTCTTGAAAATACAGCTTTCAAAGGTAAAGCATCAATAAAAATTGTAAATACTGCTATCAAAAGTGGATTTGAGGGCTCGGGGGAAATTGAAACTGTTAAAAATAAATTTGCGGCAAGTATTAAGTTCTATAAAATCCCAAATGGAATTGAATTTGGGGCGAGTTTAGTAGCCAAAACTACCATTATTACTGGGCCTGTGACCTGGTCTTCTATAGGAGCATCGGTGGAGTTTAATACCGCCAATAAGAAGTTTAAAGTAGGCCTTTTAGGTTCTGCTTATCCGAGTTCTTCTAGACCTGAGGCCACCGAGTTTAGAAAAATCAGCTTTACCGTTGAGTTTAATCCAAAAAAATGTGGAGCACTACCAGTCATAAAAGGCTCCATGGATTTATACCTTAAAAATGAATACAAATGTAACGTTAAAGCTATTGTAGATTTGTGCAATGTCTCCCTTCTAGCAGACATGAATTGCACCTTGGCTATAATGAAAGGGGCCAGCATGAACATAAAGGCCACCATATTTGTCACTAAAAAATCCTTGTTTTTAGGTGCAAATGTAAGAACCAAAATTTTCGCCATGAATCTTAATGGCACAATTGTGCTAGGCGTAAATAGTGACTTCAATGTGGCTCCAACGGAAGTTAGGTATTATAAAACCTACATTGCCGACTTTATGCTTTCAGGTGCCAGAAAATCTGTACTAGATGGCATTTATCTAGGTTTAAAAATGTCTACTAATGCTTCTACCAACGGTTCTATCTCCATTGGTCCGATGCCAATTGCCAAATACAACTTTTCTGCTAACGCCAAAGTTGAAATGGATTTAGGTTATAGCTGGGGAAATGGAAATTTTCAAGCCTCAGCACTTCTAGAAGGAGGAATTAAAGCGGACTTAACTGTTCTGTCTTACAAATTAGGTGGAGAGGCTAACCTCCGACTTTATTTGGCTGGTGGCCGAATAAACAATCAATGGTTTGTAGAAGGAGATGCCAGCGTAGCAATGAAACTTTATGGAGGAAACGGTCAACGACTTGGATGTAACAGTGCAACGACGAAATGGTGTTCGTATAATACGCGTTTACCTTGTGGTCTAAGTTGTTGGGGTGGGAGGGGTTGGACTCCTAGGTTACCTACATGTAGGTGGAACTACTGCAATGTTGCAATCCCATATCCTTGTGGTTTTGATTTCAAAGCTTGCGTGTCATTTGATAAATCATTCTCTTACAAATCATAGAATCAAAATGAACAAATTCTTTTATATACTTTTCGCTCTATTTCTTCCTGTGTTCTCCTTCGCCCAGACGGAAGGTTCTGGTACTGTCTTCACTTACTCATCCCCCGAAGGGAATTATATAAGAGTCTTAGGAGATGGAGAAAATTTTGAAACGGTGTTAAACAAGACCGCATATTTTGAAGTAGAACGAACTTCAATCTTCGAAAAAGAAACCAAAAATGCCCAAAAAGTTGGCCGAATGATAAAGTCAAGAAGCATTTCTGAACTTAAAAGCTTAGTTGGAGATAAGGATGGAGAAGAATTTCTTAAAAGTTTTAATATAACTTCTGATGCTTCCTTAAGTGACTTTTTGGAACCAAATAATAGTCTTGATAACTATCAATTATTCCATACATACAATATTGATTTCTTAAGAGTATCAGGCACTGCCATTTTAGATGAAAATGTGGAAAGAGGCGAAACTTACACATATTCGGTAACTCGAGTAGACAAAAACGGCTTAAGAGATTTTTGGGGAAATAACACTGTGGTAACATTTGGAGGAAATCCATTAACTGAGAAAATTGAGCTTAAGGCTGGTAAAATAACAGGCATGGATAGTTCTGTTATTTTTAGATGGGAGCCTGTTTTACCACCTTATGAATTTACAGAACCAAATGAGGGAAACTTAGCTTTGGTACCATTAGATTCCATTAATAATCGAAGAGAAGTGGAAGATTTTGTAATTGAAAACTATACACCATTTTTTAACAATTTTATAATTTATCCAGATGAGACTAAATATGTAGTTTACTACCGAATTAATGACAACCAAGAATGGACAGCTTCTGAAAAACTTATAGCGGGCATGGATTCTACCACTGGAAATGCACTTGTGATTTATGAAGTTCCTGCCAATTTAGAGGACGTTATTTATACTCGTGTGCTACCCGAAGACTACGCTAGAAACAGCGGTTCACTTTCAGATGAAGCTATAGGAGTGGCCGTTACCAATGGTCAAACCGTATTGATTTATTCACTTAATGCAGATGACTCTACAAATTCAGTAGTTCTATCATGGGATCAATTACCAAAAAAACCCTATTACGCAGGTATCGAGCTTGCCAGAAGTGAAAGCAATAGTGAAATTGAGATCATAGACATACTCCCTACTGATGCTTCATCCTACGTAGATTTTGACATTTTTCCTCCAGGTACAGTTTTTACTTATCACATCCGTCCTATATTTTTACCAAATCAAGACTTGGTACAAGAAATTTATGCTACCGCTTCCGCCACCTGCACTAATTACAGCAGGCCAATGCCTCCTTTCAATTTAGAAGTAGAAGATTTAGGTAAAAACCCAAAACTCCAATGGGAAACTATAGAGGACCAAACTTTTTACGCAAACTATGTATTTCGCGGAAAGTCTCCCGATAACCTTGAATTACTTACAAACAATGTTTTTGAAAATTCCTTTATAGATTCTTCCTTGAATTTCTCAGCTCGCAGCACATATTATTATGCGGTTTTGACAATGAATTTAACCCAAGATACTAGTAGCTTTTCAAACATCATAAGTTATAACCCCAGTCAGGCAGAAGTGGACATAGCCCAGCCTACTAACATTAATCATAGTAAAATAAACGGTGACATTTTCTTAGAGTGGTTTGACGAAATGCCTTCTGATGATTTCATTTATGGATACATTATTCAGAAAAAAAACGCTAATGATGATGGCCAATATTTGCCGAGTCATGAGGATGTACTAGCCAATGCATTTTTCTTGGATACTACCTATGTTTTAGGGCAATCCTACCTTTACCGCGTAGCTTCAATTACTACCAGAGGCGATACCTCAGAATTTTCGGAATCTATTGTTGTTGAATTCGAAAAAGATACTCCTGAGGGAATTGAAGAAATTTCTTTAATAAATTTAGAAGATGGTATTAGGATTTCTTGGGCTTCAATAGATCAAGACAGAATTTTAGAATACAAAGTTTATAAAAAAGACCCTGACGAACTTGAATTCACTCAAATAACAACTGTAGCCAAGGGTGATTTTGAATATTTGGATACTAATGTGGTTAGAGATGGTATCTATGAATATACGGTTACTATTATTGAAACAGACAAACGGGAAAGTAATATTAGAACCAAGAAGTCTTTACGAAGAACTGTATATAATTGAAATCTTTATTCAAGAGTAATTGTCAGTCCATTATAAATGGTTTTAAATCATTTTGGATAAAACTTTAGTTTGAATGCTTTAATTCAATTTTTCAATTAGTTAACCGGTGCTCTCAAAATTGTCCTGAACTTTTCTGGAGCTGTTTTACTGGAATCTGAAAGGTATATTTGATAGTGCTTTCCATTTCTTACAAAGCCGGGGGTTTTCATCGCACCTGGAAGTTTTACTAAGGATTTCGGTTCGGTATCAAAAGAGCCAACATAAAGAACCTGAAAGCATTTCCCTTCTGTAACTGAATGAAATTCAATTTCTTCAAGGAAAGGTATTTGCTTTTACCTTATCAACTGCTTCTTTCAGCATTTTTTCATTTACAAAATCGGGAAGGCGAATAAGCAACCTATAACTCCAATCCCTACTTAGGATCGGGCTTGGAGGTATTTTCCACGGTAACGTTACCATATTTCAATTCATCAAATAACCGTTATGCTTCTAGTTTTGGGACAACAAAATCTTTTCCATTGGCTTTGGCAGCAAACTTTAGGGTATAAGCTATAGGATAAGTCACTCCATTTTTTTAGGCATATTCTTCACCTGATTGGCTGCCTATTCCTGTAATTGACTCATAATTTATTAGTCAAATCTTACAATTTCCGGACTTTCCATACTCCTCTTAATATGTTTTAAAGGTCTTTGTTAAATCTAGTTTTTGAATTGTCAATTCTTTTGAAACAAAATTACCCCGCCCTAGTGAAAAAGTATCGTAACTGCTTTTATGAATTTAGCCTTTTCTTCATTTTTTCGAGCAATACAAGAACGCTTTCCTTTAACATTATTGGTTCAATAATATCCGAGGCCTGACCAATAAAAAGAAGCCAATGTGCAAAACCTCTGAGGTTAGAACTAAGAAATGTCATTTCTATTTGTTCTCCCAAATCCTTTTGCGAAACAAAACCCATGTAATAATATTGATCTCCTAAGTATTGAAAAGAAGCTTTATCTACTCTGATAACAACTTGTGTCAAGGCCTCTTTTTCCTCGGTTTTTTTGAGGAAAGTTTTAAGTTTAGGATGTTGTTTTTCAAAATGTTCGTTTTGGATATCTAATGCTAAAATCTTGTCTATTCTAAAGTTTCGATAATCACCTCTTAATCTGCACCACCCTATTAAATGCCAGTTGTTACGAACAGAGAAAATGCCAATAGGTTCTATTTTCCTTTCTGTACTTTCAAACCTTGAACTTGTGAAATATTTTATTTGAATGATTTTTTTATGAAGAATAGCGTTTAGAATCTGTTTGATGTTGAGTTGCTCATTTCTATCGGCTGGAAGAAATTCGTTTTGTAAAACTTCAATATGTTGATGTGCATCATCCAGAAGCTCTTTATCAGCATTTTTAAGCACAGACTTTATCTTAAACAAAGCAGACTCAAAAGCCTTTTGAGTTCCTTCATCAGTCAATTGTGCCACCAACTTTCCCGCAGCTAAAAACGAAAGAGCCTCATCCTCTGTAAACTGTACAGGCGGAAGTCGGCACTCTTTCATAATAGAATAACCAACTCCTGCCTCACTTAATATAGGTACTCCAGCCTCTTCCAGAGCTCTAATATCTCTATAAACAGTTCTTAAGCTTATGCCAAATCTATCCGCTATTTCCTGAGCCCGTATAATCCTTTTGGACTGAAGCTGAATTAGGATTTCTGTTAGGCGGTTTAGGCGGGGCATAAGTATGGTTCTTCTGAATGCTAGGATAACTTCTCAATACTAATTAAACAGTTTAAGCTCTAAGTATTCAGACATCATTTTGAAGTGCTTATCAAATGACCATAATTCAACATTTTTGTCTACACATTGTTGAGCAATGAGTAAATCAGGAAGACCAACTTTGTTAACTCCAGAATTTAGATTTAGAAGTTGAATCTTCCTTATTCCTTCCCAGAAAACGTCTAAATCTAACTTTTCAAAAGAGAGTAAAGTATGTACTAGACCATGTTGGTTTCTCTTCTTTAGAAGGGGGATGATTTCCGTTAAAATTATCTCATTTGTGAGTACTAAGTTGTTAATTATCAGGTCAGAAAGAAGGGCAGATTCCACTCCTCCTTTGAAATAATCAATCCAAACAGAGCTGTCAATAAGAATCATGTTAATTCTTTTCTATCCCTGAGTATATCTAGATCAGCGTTTAAGTCTATTTTTCCACGGTAGTTAAGCATTTTCTTTCTCTGCTCTAGTTTTATTACCTCCTCTAGTGCTTTCTTAATAGCCTCAACTTTAGTCTTAGAATTTGTGGCCTTCATGGCCAAAGTGAGAAGGTTTTCTGGTAAGTCAATAGTTGTCCTCATCGTATATGAATATATATGCTAAGATATGCATAAATGAATGCATTGCATCTATAACCAGCTTAAATTAAACTGTATAACGGACCTTTGTTTTATGTTTATGGTTTAGTACTAATTCCTCAGTTTTTGATATGCCTTGTTGTGAGCTGTTTTACTTCTCAATATTTTCACAATACGATTATATTCGATTTGCGATAAATTAAAGGTGTATCCATCAAAATTAGTCGTATTCACAAATTGAATAACAATTGTATCAATGTCTTTGTGGTATTTGGCAATGCTTTGGTATCCAGGTAATAATCCGGTATGCTCGTAGACATAAATAGAGGAGTAAATAGCCTGTTCACTATCATTTAACAATGAGCCATGGTTTAATGCCCGTAAGAAGATGCCCACATCTTCTGCTGTGGCTATCATTGAGCCGCTTGGGTCTATAAAATCATTGAGCTTCATATCTTCTTCATAACCTACATAGTACCCGCTTGCGACTTCTTCTAAATCGACTTCACTAAGCAGACTGTAAGTATTATTTAACTCAAGTGGTATCAAAATCTCCTTCCTGATATATTGGTGATGGCTATATCCTAATGCTTTATCAAGGATTTGACCAATCAGTAAATAGTTCGTATTTGAATAACTGTATCTTTTACCGGGTTCAAAATCAGCGGGCTTATTCAGGATCAAATCGAGGAATTGTTGACTGCTTTTTAAATTATAGTTTTCCCAAAAACCAGGATAGCTGGTGAAATTGGGGATGCCACTCCGGTGTTGTACCATCAATCTCAGGGTGATTTTATTGGCATTTTCAATTCTTCCCTCAAGGTCAGGTAAGTATTCAGAGAGTGATTTATCCAAAGACAAACGTTTGTCATTCACCAATTTGGCGACCGCAACAGCGACATATAACTTGCTAATACTGGCAATCTTGAATAAGGCTTTCGGGTCGGCTGGTATTTTGTTCTCCCTGTTTTTCCAACCGGCTGCGTAAAATGCTGGCGGTTTGCCAGCCTCATCCACATAAACAATCATACCATCAAAACCATGTGCAATTGCTTCATTTACTTGTTTTTGAACTGTATCTGGTAGTGGTAATATCCAAGCCCATACCAAAATCCATGGAACGAAGAATAAGGAAATTGGGGTTCCAATAGCCAATACAATTCTAAGTATTCGTGTTATTTGTTTCTTCGTCATAATGTCATTTTCTCTCGACGCTTTTCTTACTAAATGTTGGCAACTAAACCTCCATCAAACGCTTAATATTCTCTGTATAACTTCCTCCAGACTCTAATTTTGTAATTTTTTGGTCTTTTAATTGAATGATAAACTTGCCATTAAATCCCTTTTCCATGTATTTGATTTGTGTAGCATTTAGGATGGCGGACCTGCTTATTCGTACAAAATTATCGGGGAGTTTATCTACCAATGAGGTGATGGTATGATTGGTCAAATACTGCTTTCCTTCTAGCGTATTTAAGAAAACGTATTTATCGTCTGCCTGAAAATATGCAATTTCTGAGAGAGAGATGAATATGATTTTATCACCAGACTTTACCGTAATGCTGTGCATTTTTTTCTTTGGGTTTAGCTGTTCTATGAGAGCTTGCAAAGCATTTTGCTGAAAGTCATCCTGTTTTTTAAGTCCTCTTAACCTTAGCTTAACTACCGTTTTTTCAAGGCGTTCTTTTTCTACGGGTTTTAAGAGATAGTCTACACTATTTTCTTCAAATGCTTGAATGGCGTATTGATCAAAAGCTGTACAGAAAATAACCATAGGCATATGGTCTAGAGCAGCTAGTAGTTCAAAACCGTTCATCAATGGCATTTCTATGTCTAAAAAAATCAGGTCTGGCTTTTGTTCCTCTATCTTTTCTAAGCCTTCTTGGCCATTAGTAGCATGGTCTATGATTTGAAATACATCGCTAAATTTGGCGAGGAGCCTTTTTAACCTGCTAATGGCTAAAGGCTCGTCATCTATAAGTATGGTTTTATAATTCATAATCTCGGTCAATGCTTATTTCGATATTTTTGACAGGGGTGTTTGTGATGTAAAAAGATGCCTTTTCTCCATAGATTAATTTGAGTTTATCCCGAACACTTTTAAGGCCATATCCACCAGAGACAGACTCTCCAAAATCTGGCCCGTTGTCATGAATGTCTATTTGTATTTGATGAGCTACTTTCTTGATGTCAATCTTAATCATTCCGTTAGTAGCTATTTTTGAAATACCATGTTTAATGGCATTTTCTACCAGCGGCTGAAGTAAGAATCTTGGGATTTTTATTTGATTAAGACTGTCGTCCACATTTATTTGATAGGTAAGTCTGTCTCCAAAACGCATCTGCTCAATGGCCAAATAAGATTTAACCAGGTTGATTTCCTCTTCTATAGTGTGATTACTTTCATTATTCCGGCCAGTAGTCGCTCTAAATAATTTAGAAAGTTCTACAGTCATGTCCTCAGCTTTGTCTTGGTCTTCATGAATAAGGCCGGCAATGCTATTTAGAGAATTATATAAAAAGTGTGGGTTTATTCGGGCTTCTAAGGCTGTGAGTTGAGCCTTGGTTTTAAGCTTATCTAAATTCAATAATTGATATTCTTGCTCTGATATTTTCCTGTTCAAATTTGTAGAATTACGC
The DNA here is from genome assembly GCA_047623945.1 of Arcticibacterium sp. Classification (GTDB taxonomy): domain Bacteria; phylum Bacteroidota; class Bacteroidia; order Cytophagales; family Spirosomataceae; genus Arcticibacterium. Next base: position 26,123 of record JBLHOT010000014.1, read on the forward strand.
CAATAAGCGAAATAAGCACAGGCCACAAAAGAAGGTATCACACTATAAAAGACGACCGAGAAATTATTTGAAAAGAAGTAATCTTTTGGCCGTGTTATTTGAGTAAAGTACTTCCAGAAATCATTTGGGTTATCTTGAACAGCAAATGTATTATTGATAATGATGTGAATAATAAAAAACATTAAGGAGGTCACACCAATTAAAACGAAATACTTAGACCACTTTGGTCTGATATATTTTTCTATGAAGTATATAAATAGGGTGACGCCTAAAAATGCGGAAAGACCAGTCGTTAAATTTAGTAGAGCCACCGCTTTGTTTTGCTCTGCTTCTAAAGAAGTTGGGTTAAATAGCTCGGAGGTAAAGTAAGTGATGCTGTTGAGCCCGTAGACGAATAGAATAGTAAAGGCAAAAGCAGATAAAATCTGCATAAATACCGGTATCCGATCGATAGCAGTCAATGAAGCCTTGTCCTTGAAACCCTTAGCTTGTGCTCTTGATTCGAAATTAGGTACAGGGATATTGACCTTTTTGTTTGCAAATTTATTTGAGATTGTCTGTTGGCTAGCTATGGGTCTTTCTTGTTTTACTTCCGAAGCGGTTTTTTGATAGCTAGTTTTTGGGATTGGGTTTTTTGCTGTCCTTTGAATGATAGGCTTTGTCCTAATTCTTACACCTCCACCACCCGTTTTAAGTTGAACATTCGGGCCGCCTTGATTCACTTTCCCATCCCATTTGCCTCTTCGCTTGGCTCCCTCAAAATGGAATTGCCCATAGCTCCTTACTCTACTGCCTTTGGCTGTGATTTCCATGCCTAGATTCTCAGGGAAAGTGAAATCTATAGAGCCGCCGCTCGTTTCCAACCAAAGGAACTCTGAGATATGGTCCATATCAACTTTTACTGAGCCGCCTTTAGTATTGGCGGCCACATTTCCACTCGCACCAAAAACCTTGATACTTCCTCCTAAAGAAGCAGCTCTTAGCTCCCCATCTATTCTATCAGCTCTTATACTTCCTCCAGAGGTTTTAACTTTTAAGTTTCCGTCAAAATCTGCGATAGTGATTCTCCCGCCTGAGGTGTTATATTCTTGGTTTCCAGATGAGCGATAGATTTCGATAGTTCCACCCGATGTGGAAAGTTTAATCTCGCCATGACAATTATTTACGACTATAGGGTAGCCAAAACTCTTGCCAGTGCCTAAGGTTTTACCATGTAAGTTTCTGATTTCAATTTTCCCAAGGCGAGTATTTAAGAAATTAATCCCAGAGAGACCGTCAAGATAAATCTTACCCTTGTATGTTTTGAGATCGGTAGAGAAATCTTTTGGCAAATGAACACGAAAGGAGACTCTCCGAAACCTTAAGAGACTCAGGAGGTTACTTTCATTGTTTATCTGACTATGGATGTTAAGCGTATTGTCTCTTTTAACTATTCTAAATTGTTCTCTTTTAAACTCTTCCTGACTCATGTTTTGCCATTGAAAGGGATTAGAAAAAGATAGCTTTTGTGCAAAAACCTCAATCTTTATCTCACCATTATCTGATGCCAAACATTGAATATCACCCCAAGTAGTGACCAAATGTATTTTGGTCAAATCATCGGTGGGGTAAGTTTTGATATGTATTGGATTTCCAAACATTAATGATTCTCCTTAAAAAATAACCAATTACAGGTTACCGCTATGGCGGAAAGGAAATAAGGTACAATTACAAATTCATTGAAAAATGCAAAAATGGCAGTTGCTCCACCCAATTCGTGAAGGACATTGATTTTCTCAAGAAAGATATGAGTCAATGGGAAATTTGAAAGTATTTGTAAGCCGATATAAATAAAAGGGAAAATGAAGCAAATTATGGCAATATTGACTATAAATGGGAGAAGAGCCGCAACGACTCTTTTGAGCCCTTCTTCAAATTTCTCAAGCAAATGTGTCACAAGAGAAATCATTCTATGAAAGCCCCTATCTAGGCTTCCTTTGCCTATCAGCATTAAAAAATATAAGCCATGGCAAATGGGAATAAGAATTTCAAGTGAAGAAGATAAACCAGAATTAATCTCTCCTAAGCCCTGGTAGATGACATAGCTAGAAACTCCGGCCGTGAAGTTTAGAAGAAATGAGGCCAAGCGGTATCTTTTTGGGGCATGATCTAGTTCTGAAACTAGATCTGCGTACCCCAGTGTAAAATCAAATTCTTTAGACATAATTATTTATTTATTTCTGAAAGGAAATAGGAGCTTTCATAAAAACCCCAGTTTGGATGCATTTTGGATTCAGACTTGAAGTTATTAAATTTTTTAAGAGCCTTCTCAAAAAGGGGCTTTGCTTTGGCATGCCCACCTCCAAAATTTTCAGGAGTAAAATAGGCATTGGTGGCTTGCAAATAGTAAGATCTTGGATTCTTTGAATCAAAACTCATGGCAGAAGTTATGGCTGTTTGGTATATGCCACCGTATTCTTGCCAACGGCTCATTGGATCCACTGACATTCGTGCAGAGGCCATATGTGCTTTCAGAATAGCTATTTCGGCATTATTTTCTTCGGCTAGAGTCTCTGCCTTTTCCATATATTCATCAGCTATGTCTAGTAGCTGGTCCTTTTCTGCTGGGTCTTGCTTTTTGAAAGATTCGTTGGCATAGCAGTAAGCTACCCAATAGTTTGGTAACCATTGGTCCTTTTCTGCAGCAGCTATTCTTTCCATTTTATTTGTCAATGGTTGGTATAAATCGGTAGGCATTACTTGCTCTATTTGTGCCACGAGGTCAGTCATTGCCTTTTCGTAATTATTGCTTTGTGCTGAAAGGGTGAAAACAGAGAATGCAAGTACAAAGGATAAGATAAGTTTTTTCATTTTTTGATTTGATTAAGTTTTGATTATTAAAAAGGGAACAAGAACTGGCCTTGTTTAAAAGTCTAAGTCTGCCTCACGACTTCTTCCGTTTAGCTGTCCGAAGGTCCAGTTTACACCAAAGAAGAAGGTTCTATTAATAGGAGGTCTTACTGCATAACGTTCTTTGCCATCGGGCGAAAAACGATAACCGAAAATGTTTTTTCTGCCAAGGACGTTGTCTAAAGTGGCGTAGAATACCACGAAACTATTTCCGATTTGCTTCACATGGCTCGCACTTACACTAAGGCTTTGAAAGGCCTTAGTTTGCTCCACTTCTTTGAAATCTTCGCCCAAGGTGTATATAGGTCTTCCAGAAGTATGGGTAAGAGTAACTCCGACGTTTGTTGAAATAGGAGTTAGGAATTGTTTATAAATAGCTGAAAAATTATGTTTGGTAGCAAAGTGTGGAACCACCGCCTCTGTGTAGTTTTTGAACTGTCGCTCAGTGTCTAAGTAAGAGTAAGTAAGCCAGAAGTCGCCATTTTTTATAGATTTTTCGTCTCTAAAGAATACATCAAACCCTTGGGCATAGCCGAAGCCAGAATTGTCTGTTTGGCCCGTAGGGAACCTGTAGGGATTTGGGTCAAAAACTGGGCTGTCTTCGCTTACTAGATTATTATATTTTTTGTAAAAGACTTCTGTTCTAAAGGTTCGTTGGTTTTTCTTGATTTGATAATTTAGGATAACGTGGTCTGCCCTTTCAAAACCTAAATTCTGATTTATATATAAATACTCTTTGTCCGGGTTTTGGTAGAATGTGCCGGCGGCCAAAGAAAATTGAGCATATTTCCCAGTTTTATAGGCTAGGGAAATTCTAGGAGCCAAGTTATAATCACTAATAACAGTGGAATTTTCAGCTCTTAAGCCAATTCTACCAGCTAGTTTGGATGAAATGTAAAACTCAGATTCGGCAAAAATACTGCTGTATTTATCGTCAATCTCTAGCTCAAATTCGTCATACTGGTTTCTTAATTTGATATCGTGATATTCTACTCCAAAATTAAAAGAACTACTGCCATTTTTGCCAAAGAGCCTACTCATTACTAATCTCGCTTGGGTTCTTTTGTCGTTCCTATTTGCTATCGTATTTCCTAATATTAAATTGTCTTGATTATTGCTGAATGAAAGGCCGCTCATCATTACCCATTTTCCTTCTTGGAAGGCTCGTCTATAGGAAGCATTCGTAAACGAGTTCTTGTTGTTATTGTTGAAAATATAAGTGCCATCTTCTGTATCGTAGGTGGGTAATGTCAACGCGGAGCTATTATCCGTATAGGAGCCAAATGCTTTTATGGAGCTGTTATTATCAAAGTTTTCATTGATAGAGAGTGAGCCTCCAAGGCCTTGAGGTACTTTTTTCCATTCGATATTGGTTTTAACTAGGTTGAGCAGAGGAGAAAGATTCGTGTAGTTTAATGTGCCCGTTATCCAACCCTTGTGCATGTAAGATGTGGTTACACCAGCCATGTTAACCCCCAAATTTAGATTGGAGCTTTCGCCTTGTTTATCCTGTGTATTGAGAAGTAAAACAGATGATAAAGCCTGACCATACATAGCAGAATAGCCACCTGTACTAAAGGCAGTCCCTTTAAACATAAACGGGTTAAACCTTCCCCGTTGTGGAACATCTGGGGTACTGCTAAAAAAAGGATTTTGTACTATCATGCCGTCAATCACTGTTTTAGTCTCGTTGGCGGAGCCACCTCTCACAAATAGACCTTCAGTTTCACCAACACGGTTAGCCCCTGGCAAAAACTGCATCACAGAAACGATATCTGCTCCCGCCCCCGCCGTAGTGACAATGTCCATTGGCTTTAGCATTACCATTTTTTTCTCGTCTGACGCCTCAAACATACCAGCGGTAACCACCACGGCGTTTAACGAATTAATGGACTCTGTAAGCTTGAAGTCAATGCTTAAATCGTCGTTTTTTATGTCAACATTCTCCTTTAGGGTCACATAGCCAATCATTGAAACTTGTAGAATATGAGTTCCTTTTTCTTCTGTAGAAAATATGAAATTTCCATCAATGTCAGATGAAACACCATCATAAGTTCCTTCAAGAGAAATATTGGCGAAGGGAAGGGCTCCTCCTTTTTTATCAGTGACTTTACCAGAAATGGCGGTCTGGCTTAGGGCTGGGAGAGTACAAATTATAAGTAGTAATAAGAATAGCTTTTTCATGTATGCGTCGTGGTTAAATAGTGACGATACAAATGTGGCTATAAGCAGGCCTTAGACATATCTATTTCCGACGAGTGCCGGATTTCTTGGAGTGAATGAAGTTTTTCTAAGAGTGAAATTTATATGCCCGCCATTAAGATCGAACTCAATTTATTGATAAAGCTCTTTTAAGGATTCCCACAACTGCCTCTTTTCATTGTTTTGATTCAAGCTAACTTCATTCAGAGTAGTAGAAGTCAGGAATTTAATTTGTTTGATTTCCTTAACTTGATAGGCCGTTAGCTTAAGTTTCGGTAGAAAATCGCCTCCAGAGTCTGCCCCTAGAAATAGGATACCTCGGACGGTGTTGTTATAAATAATTTCTTTGAAATCAGGGTTAGGGTATTGTGAAATGTCCAGCAAATCTACTTGGGCAAGCGACATGTTTAGGGCAAATAAAACCTTTACTAGGAACTCCTTTTCTTCTGTTTTGATACCATTAACGACCACTAAATGTGGGGTAATCATTTTAAATGGGGCCACCTCGGGAATAATCTCTGCGACCATAGGCTCTTCTTTGGGTGCAATTGCCGTTTTGGCCATCTTCAAAGGCTGGCATATGGGCTCTGTAACTTTGACCACCTCTGGAGAAGTAGCTTCAGGTTTAGCCAGTTCTGGTTGCCCTGAATAGATAGTCTCCCCGTGAAATAGGTAGTTAGCCAGGTTTTTATCCATCTTACCTTTTTATCGTGGCTGTTCTGTCTGGACTGGTAGAAACGTAAGTTATAGGAACGCCTACTTTTTTTTCAATGTAGGTCACGTAGTCCTTTAACTCTTGAGGGAATTTTTCAAAAGATGTAATTCCCTCTAAAGAAGTATTCCAACCTTTTACCGTTTCGTAAATAGGGGTAACCTTCTCATCTACAATATCAAAAGGCATCTGATCTGTTATGCTTCCATCTGCTAATTGATATCCTGTACAAACTTCCAATGTTTCAAAAATATTAAGTACATCAGCCTTCATCATTACCAGTTGAGTAACGCCATTTAGCATTACGGTATATTTTAGAGCAGGTAAATCTAACCAGCCGCATCTTCTTGGTCTTCCCGTAGTAGCACCAAATTCATTTCCTTCTTTACGCATTAATTCTCCTGTAGCGTCTTCTAGTTCTGTAGGGAAAGGGCCGCTTCCTACACGTGTACAATAGGCCTTGAAAATACCGAAAACTTCGCCAATCTTGCCCGGAGCCACACCTAAGCCGGCACAAACACCCGCTGCAGTGGTAGAAGAACTCGTTACAAAAGGATACGAACCAAAATCAATATCGAGTAGAGAACCTTGAGCACCTTCTGCGAGTACTTTTTGGCCATTGTCAAGATAATTATTTACGGTATACTCTGTTTCTGTAATCTGGAAAGTCTTTAAAAACTCACAGGCCGCAAAGAAAGTACTCTCAGCTTCAGCTAAACCCTCAGTCTCAAATTCTAGGAATTCAAGCTGCATCATATGCTTGTTGAGTAGCGTTTGATATTTGCTTTTAAAGGACGGAGATAAAATATCACCCACTCTTAGACCATGACGGCCCACCTTGTCTGAATAAGTTGGCCCTATTCCTTTCAGGGTAGATCCTATTTTGTCTTTTCCTTTGGCTTTTTCCTGAGCAGCGTCCAAAAGCCTGTGTGTAGGAATAATAATAGAAGCCTTACTTGAAATGAGGAGGTTTTGAGTTAAATCCATCCCAAACTTCTCGGTCAAGCTATCAATTTCTTTTTTGAAAATCACGGGGTCTAGCACTACGCCATTCCCAATTATGTTGGCACAGTCTTTTCTGAAAACACCAGATGGGATCTGATGCAAAACATGCTTCAGGCCATCAAACTCTAAAGTATGGCCAGCATTGGGGCCACCTTGGAAACGAGCCACGACCTTATAATCAGGGGCTAAAACGTCCACGATTTTCCCTTTGCCTTCATCACCCCACTGTAAACCCAATAAAATATCAACCATAGTAGTCTAATTCCTCTTTTTGTTTAGGCTTTCACCTTTTTGTTTTCGCAATTCTCTTTTTTGCAATTTCCGTAGAATATCAAAGAATGATGCATTACGTCAAATTTCATAGTATCGCCTACCATAGTCTGAATATTCTGGATTCTAGGGTCGCAGAATTCTTCTACTTTATGACAATCCAAACAGATGAGATGATCATGCTGACGTGAACCAAAAGCTTTTTCGTACTGAGCCAAGTTTTTGCCAAACTGATGTTTGGTAACCAAGTCGCATTCCACCAATAAGTCAAGCGTATTATAAACCGTTGCTCGGCTCACCTGATACTTCTTGTTTTTCATGGAAATGTAGAGGTCATCTACATCAAAATGGTCTGCACGGCTGTAGATTTCTTCGAGTATAGCGAATCTTTCGGGAGTTTTTCTTAGCTGTTTGTTCTCCAGAAAAGCAGTAAAAATTTGTTTTGCAGAATCGAAATTTGACTTATTCGATTTCATTCTAAATTGATTGATTCACCCAAAAATTACTCGCAAATCTACTTTTTTTATTACGGGCAAACAAGGGACGAAAGCCTAAAACTTTAGCTCAATCCCTAAACCTCCTGAGTCTGTAATGCCAAAATCAAGCTGGAGCATATTACGGCCTACCTTTTTCTCTGCCGTAAGGGTAGAGTTGAACCAGTTTCCTGCATTCGTTTTAGTTTCGTTAGCAGACTCTACGAGTGACAATCCTGTAACAAAGGCTGCCAAGCCTCCAAGTAGTTTTGGAAGGCTCCTGACCACATATGGATATTCTACACCATTTTCTACATAGATCATAGGTATGCCTTTAATGGCATCATAGGCTAGATAGACACCACCCGCAGCAATCACAGGACCTGCAGGCAGGATAATCTTGGCTATTGTGTTTTTCCTTTTCCATTTCTTGCTTCCTTCCAGTAGAGAATTAAATTTTGAATTGGTCAGCTTGATGCCATATTGATATGCATTTGTCTGCATAAAAGTTCTCACCATAGTAAGGCTATCCGAAAACGTATAGGCACTTTTTTGAGCATGGCTCTCTTTGTGAGCAACCAAAAAGACTAATAAAGCAAGTATGAAACGCATGTATAAATTTAGAGTGTGCTTTTGTATAAAAGTAAGGTTTATTTCAACTATCCTCCGTTTTTACTCTTTCTACCTTTTCAATCCCTTTTATCTTTTTCAGTTTAGATTTCAGTTTTTCCATATGCTTAGTATCAAAAACAAAAACTTTAATTTCTCCCTCGAAGACTCCATGTGTTGTGTTTACGTTTAAGCCTCTCATGTTTATGTGGAGCTCTTTAGATATCACCTTGGAAATGTCTTGAATCATTCCAAGTCTGTCCATTCCCCTTAAGCTTATAGTGGCTAAATAGGCTTTTTCTACCTGAGAAGACCATTGGGCTTTTATCACCCTATTGCCGTAATGAGAAAGGAGTTGCTGCGAATTTGGGCAGCTAGTTCTGTGTACTTTAATGCCTTCGTTTACCGTAAGAAACCCAAAAACAGCATCTCCAGGGATCGGATTGCAGCATTGCGATAGCGTGTAGTCTAATTGTTGAAGGTCATCACCAATGAGCAGAGAATCACCACCTTTTGATTTACCAATGGCCTTTTCAAAACTTTTTGCCGTAGAAAAGGCTTCTTCCTGAAGATTGTTCTTTAAACGTTTATTTAGCTGTGATTCTCTTTCACTCTTGAACGCTTTAAGCCTATCAGGGGAGATGTAGCCCTTGCCAAAGGAATAAAATAAGTCAGTGTAGTCTTTTTTATTAAAATAGGCTCTAAGTTGATTAGTGGTTTCCAGTGTGTTTTCTAAGCCTAGAACCTTTAACTTTTTGGCTAAAATCTCTTTACCGTCAGTGATATAGGTTTTATTTTCTTCTTTAAGGGCATCTTTAATCCTGCCCTTGGCTTTTGAGGTAACTACAAAACGCAACCAGTCTTCCGTAGGTTTTTGATTTTTGGTGGTAAGGATTTCTACCTGATCACCATTTTTCAGCACATAAGATATAGGTGCTAAATGATTATTGACTTTGCCTGCCGTACACTTGCTGCCTACTTCTGTATGGATATCGTAAGCAAAATCTAGGACAGTGGCTCCTTTTCTTAGGACTTTCAAGTCTCCTTTGGGTGTAAAGGCAAATACTTCCTCGTTATATAAATTCCCTCTAAAGTCTTCTAGGAACTCCATGGCAGAGTTGTCCTTAGCTTCTAGAGTTTCTCTTACTTGGTTTATCCATTGGTCTAAAGGTCTATTTAAGCTCGTGTCTGAACCTTTGTATTTCCAGTGGGCTGCATATCCTCTTTCGGCTACATCGTCCATTCGGCCAGTCCTTATCTGAACCTCTACCCATGCTCCTGTATGACTCATCACGGTGGTATGAAGCGATTCGTAACCATTAGAACGAGGTGTAGAAATCCAGTCTTTTAGCCTATCGGGATTTGGTTTATACTCATCTGTTACTATACTGTATGCTTGCCAACAAGCTGCCTTTTCTTTTTCTATCTGATCCACTGGAATACCTTTGAGGATTATCCGAATGGCAAAGAGGTCGTAAATGTTTTCGAAAGTGGTGCCCTGCTCCTTAATTTTATTGGCAATAGAAAAAATATGTTTGGGTCGGCCTTTGATGAAAAAGTCAATTCCTGATGCCTTTAGCCTTCGGGCTATCGGCTCCATGAATTTTTCAATAAACTCCTCTCTTTTTTTCTTGCTAGATTTAAGCTTTTGAGCAACCAGTGTGTAAGATTCTGGCTCATTGTATTTCAGATATAAATCTTCTAGTTCACTCTTTATTTGGTACAAACCTAAGCGGTGTGCTAAGGGAGCGTATATGTAAATGGTTTCGTGAGCTATTTTCAGTTGAGAATTCCTAGCCATGCTTTGAAGCGTACGCATGTTATGGAGTCGGTCTGCTAGCTTTATAAGGATAACTCTAACGTCTTCAGATAGCGTTAATAGCATTTTTCTGAAGTTTTCTGCTTGTGCAGACTGGCTTTGCTCAAAATTCTCTGCAATCTTCGTTAGGCCATCAATGATTCTTCTGACTTTAGGGCCAAAATCCTTTTCAATATCTTCAAGCGTAAGCTCCGTGTCTTCTACGACATCGTGAAGAAGAGCACAAATGATGGAAGTAGGGCCAAGGCCAATTTCTTGTACACAAATAAGAGCGACTTCCAAGGGGTGATAAATATACGGTTCCCCAGATTTACGACGCATCTCTTTGTGGGCATCCATAGAGATGTCAAAAGCCTTTCTAATCTGCTTCAGGTCGTCACCTTGAAGATAGGGTTTGGCCTCCTTTAGGATTGTTCTATACCTGACTTTTATTTCCTTCTTTTCAGACTCGCTGTAATACTCTTTTTCTTTTACCTTTCCCACGCTTCCCTGATGTTAAAATAGAATCTATAGGCTCCAAAAATAGGAATGAAGTTGTATTAAATCTTTGTGAATAAAATAAACATTTTTTTTAGTGGTGAGTATTGGGAAAATTGAAAAAGTAATTTACCTTTGCAGCCCGATTGGAACATAAGAATTCCAAAAAGGATGCGGGCGTGGCGGAACTGGTAGACGTGCTAGACTTAGGATCTAGTGCCGCAAGGCGTGGGGGTTCGAAACCCTCCGCCCGTACAAACAACCCTCTGACCTATTCGGCTGGAGGGTTTTTTTATTTATTAATATCCAAAATAAGCTCCTTTAATGGAAACAACATTTGACAAGTCTTCTGCCACAAATGGTCGTCTGAAAGTAACACTTACCGAAAGCGATTATCAGGCAGGTGTGGATAAGAAATTGAAAGAATATGCCAAGACGGCCTCAGTAAAAGGTTTTAGACCTGGGCACGTTCCTTTGGGATATGTTAAAAAGTTATACGGAAAGAGTGTTCTCGTAGATACTGTAGTCAATACAGTAGGCGAAACAGTGAACGCCTATATTAAGGATAATGCACTTAAGGTAGTAGGCGATCCGCTTCCAGATAATGAGGCCTCTGATTTAGACTGGGATAATGGCAAAGAATTTAAATTCGAGTATGAATTGGGTTTAGCCAGTGATTTTGAAGTAGACCTAGCCAAGCTACCAGCTATTGAAAACTATGATATAGTACCAAGCGATGAGCAGGTAAATAACTCTATTACAGATTTAAGAAAAAGATTTGGGGTAGATGTTGAGCCATCAGTTGCTGAATTGGGAGATTTACTTTTCGGCACATTGCGTCAAGAGTCTACCGAATTTGAATCTCAATCAGGTATACCAACGGATAAAGTAAAGGAGGCTTCTCAAAAACTATTCATAGGACTAGAGAATGGATCTAAAGTGTCTTTTGACATTCAGAGCATTTTTGAGACAGACAAAGATTTAGGTTTTGCTACTGGCAAATCTGATGAAGAGGCTGCTTCACTGGAAGGCGAATTTGAATATGAGCTTACTAAAATTTCTAGAGTGGAGCCAGCAGAACTAAACCAAGAGTTTTTTGACAAAGCGATAGGGGAAGGGAAGGCGAGTAATGAGGAAGAATTCAGAGCAGCTTTGACAGAAGTTATCAAAGAAAATTACACGAGAGAGTCGGCTTATTTACTTGATTACGAAATTGAGAAATCTCTTCATGACAATGTTAAAATTGACTTGCCTGATGCGTTTTTGAAAAAATGGCTTTTGGAAGTAAACGAAGGCAAGTTTACTGAAGAACAGATTGAAAGTGATTATGTAGCATTTGCTAGGGGATTAAAATTAGATTTAATTAAGTCTGATATTGCTGAGAAAAGCGAAATCAAGATAGAATATAATGATGTTCTTGAGGAAGTGAAATCTGAAATTCGTGCCTATTTTGGAAACCAGGGCTATGGCGGAATGGAAGAATTCGTGGAGCAAATGGCGAAAAAGCAGCTTGACGAAAATAAAGACGGAGCATTTAGAAATTACTATAATAAGGCTTTTGGTAAAGCAGTGATCGCTTTTTCAAGGGATAAAGTGAAAGTGGACAATAAGACTGTACAAGTGGAAGAGTTTAATGAAATCGCTAAAGCAAAGTACGAGTCAATAGCCTAGTATTAGGGTGTTAAATATTTTTAAAAGCCAAGGTTTAAGCCTTGGCTTTTTGCTTGTCGAACCCATGATGGTTCTTTTTTGTTTAATTTTAACAGTACATATAAAGCTAAAATATATACAATGCATTTAGGAGAAGAATTCAGAAAATACGCAGTTCACCATAAAGGAATAAGCGGCACCACAGTTGATGATTATTTAAATCACAGCGTAAATAATATGACAGCAAATATCATTGAAGAGCGTCCTATGCGTTTCGCAGCTATAGATGTTTTTTCAAGGCTGATCATGGATAGAATTATATTCTTAGGAACACCTATAGATGATCAAATAGCGAATATTGTTGTGGCTCAATTGCTTTTCTTAGAGTCGGTAGATGCTCAGAAGGATATTCTGATGTATATCAATAGCCCGGGGGGCTCTGTGCACGCAGGTTTAGGAATGTATGATACCATGCAATATGTAAGGCCAGAAGTAGCTACTATCTGTACGTCATTGGCGGCTTCTATGGGAGCGGTTTTATTGGCTGGTGGTGCTGCAGGGAAAAGGTCTGCTTTACCTCATGCAAGAGTTATGATTCACCAGCCTAGTGGAGGAGCCCAAGGCCAATCTAGGGACATGGAGATTTCTGTAAAGCAAATCATCGAACTTAGAAGAGAGCTTTATGATATTTTGGCTCAACATACAGGCAAATCCTTTGAGGAAATTGAGAAAGACTCTGATAGAGATTTCTGGATGAAGGCAGAAGAGGCGAAGGCTTACGGGCTTATTGACGAAGTTCTTACAAGGTAATTTATTGGTAGTTCTAGCTACATTAGTAAAATTTAAACGAGATTAAATGGCATATAAAGAGGCCTTTTGTTCCTTTTGCGGACGAAAAAAAAATGAAGTAGACTTACTTTTATCTGGTACAGATGGTCACATATGTAACCATTGCATCGTTCAAGGGAATGACTTGGTGCAGCAAGAACTTTTTGGCGTAGATGCCGAAGTTACAGATAAGAAGAAAAAGAAGAAAAAGGCCGACATGCCTAAGTTCGACCTCCGTCCTCCTATGGAGCTTAAAAAGTATTTGGACGAATACGTGATTGGGCAAGACGAAGCCAAGAAGGTTTTAAGTGTAGCGGTTTATAACCACTACAAACGCCTAATGCAGCCTAAGAAAGATGATGATGTGGTAATTGAAAAGTCAAATATCATCATGGTGGGAGAGACAGGAACAGGTAAAACATATCTGGCACGTACTATTTCTAAAATGCTTCAGGTACCTTTTGCTATTGCAGATGCAACTGTCTTAACAGAAGCGGGCTATGTGGGCGAAGATGTGGAGAGTATCTTGAGCCGCCTACTTCAGGCAGCTGATTATAATATAGAGCTTGCAGAGAGAGGAATAGTCTACATTGATGAATTGGACAAAATCGCTAGGAAGTCAGATAATCCATCTATCACGCGTGATGTAAGTGGCGAGGGTGTGCAGCAGGGTTTGCTGAAGCTTTTAGAAGGCTCTATAGTAAGTGTTCCACCGCAGGGCGGACGCAAGCATCCAGAGCAAAAAATGGAGCAGATAAATACTCAAAATATCTTATTTATTTGTGGTGGGGCCTTTGATGGCATTGATAGACATATTTCTAAAAGAATCAATAAAACGCCAATAGGTTTTTCTACTGATAAAAAGCTTGATTCTTTGTGGGAGAATGATAATGTTCTTCGTTTTGTGAACCAACAAGATTTAAAATCTTTTGGTCTTATTCCTGAGCTTATTGGTCGTTTGCCCTTGCTTACATACTTAAACCCACTAGATGGCGACACTTTAAAAAGAATATTGTCAGAGCCAAGGAATTCATTGATGAAGCAGTATTATAAGCTTTTTGACATGGAGGGTATTAAACTGGTTTTTGAGGATGACGCTATAGATTACATTGTGGAGCAGGCGGTTATATTTAAACTGGGTGCTCGAGGATTGAGATCTATTTGTGAGGCTATTCTAACAGATGCGATGTATGAATTACCATCTCAAAAAAATGTTAAAGAATTTGTGCTGACCTTGGAATATGCAAAGCAGAAGTTTGAAGGCTCCGCTTATTATGATTTAAAGTTGGTGGCTTAGTATATTGTTTAAACTGTATTTAACGTTGGATAAAATATAATTTTGTCCAACGTTTTTTTATGAATTACCTCAAAGTCTTTGCCTTAATCCTTTTGTTAGGAGCTTGCCGATCCAATTATGCCTTACTCCAGGAGTCTTCTCCGGTTTATGCTAAGGTAAAAAAGAGGAATATTAATAAAATAGCTTTTCTAAAACCGAAAGAGGCCTCTTTAACGTCAATTCAGCTGGAGAACAAACATAAAATAGAACACACTCCTTTGAGTTTCCCAGAGGTTAAAGTGGAAAAGCCGCAAGTGCTTATCTCAAAGTTTACGGAGCCAGAGGTAGAGCATAAATTTGTGGGGCCAGAACCTAAAGACAAGGAAAAAGAAAAGCGGAAGAAAAAGCGTAAAAGGAACCGTTTTTGGCGTCAGATGGGCAGTAATCTACTTATTGGCGTTGTTTTTCTAGGTGTCGCTGTGGTTATGGCTTTTATTCAATTGCCATCTTTGACCCTTTTATTTGGTTTAGCATCCATTTTGTTTCTAATTTTTGGACTCAAGAAGGTTTTCAAAAAACGAAAACGAAAAAGTAGAAACCCCTTTAATAAAAAGAAATGAATATAGTATTGCTCCATGGCTTTGGAGAAAACCCAGATATATGGGACACTTTTTTACCCTTACTGCCAGAGCAGTATAATTTCATTCTGCTAGATTATTCTAAGATTGCCTTTTGTCAGACCATTGACCAGTATGCTCAATGGGTTCATACGGAGATAGAAGAAATGAAAATAACCAGATTCGTGCTCATAGGGCATTCTATGGGCGGTTATATTTCGCTGGCATATGCAGAGAAACATGCAGAGTATTTAGCTGGCTTAGGACTTTTTCATTCTACGGCCTATGCAGATTCGGAAGCGAAAAAAATATCAAGAGACAAAACCGCAGCTTTTATTAAAAAGAGAGGATCAGCGATTTTCATTGATAGTTTTTTGCCAAGTATGTACAATGAGAATTTTGTAAGGAAAAATGGCGTTTATATTCGGCAGCAGTTGGAAGACAACAGGAAGTTGCCCAAAGAGGCTCTTATTCAAGCTACTATCGCCATGAAACAAAGGCCAGATAGAACGGTTGTACTCGCAGCCTTAAAAATTCCAGTTCTTTTTGTAGTGGGGAAACAGGACCCGTTCATTCCTTTTGAGGATGCCATGAAACAGTTGGATTTATTAAGAGAACCCTTCGTTTTGATTTTAAATCATGTGGCACATGCTGGAATGAAAGAAGCTCCGAAAAGCTGTTCTGGTGTTACCGTTGATTTTTTGGAAGAGTGTTTTGGCTAAGGGGAAGACTAAAAGGTGCTTAAGCCCTCGGATGAAACTGTTCCATCGTCTGGCGGAGGTAGGCTCTGTCTAGGTGAGTATAGATTTCGGTGGTGGTAATAGAGGCATGCCCAAGCATATCTTGTACTGCCCTTAAATCTGCTCCCCCCTCTATCAAATGTGTTGCAAAGCTATGCCTGAAGGTATGTGGAGAAACTGTTTTGTGAATACCTGCTAGGCCCACTAAGTCTTTAATGATAATGAAAATCATTACTCTGGATAGTTTCCTTCCTCTACGATTCAAAAAGACAAAGTCTTCATGTCTGGCATCAATATCTAATTGACAACGGATGCTGTCCATATAAATTTCAGTGTATTTAATGGCCTGCAGTCCAATAGGTACCAGTCTAGTTTTATCTCCCTTTCCTGTAATCTTGACAAAGCCATCTTTAAAGTGACAGTCACTTATACGAAGATCCGTGAGTTCAGAAACACGCAGGCCGCAACTGTAAAGTACTTCCAAAATGGCTCTGTTTCTGTTTCCTTCCTCAGTGGAATGGTCAATTGCCGCAAGCATGGCTTCTATCTCATGAAGATGTAAAACTTCTGGTATTTTACGCTTTGTTTTAGGGCTGTCTATAAGCTCAGTTGGATTTATTTCTGTGTAATCTTCCAGGAGAAGGAATTTATAAAAGGCTTTCCATCCACTTAGCATTCGGCTTTGGGAGGTCGGAGCTAGGCCAATTTCATTTAATTCTGCAAGGATATTGGCTATCAAATCGTCATTAATATCTAGCGGTGATGTTTTTTTTGAAAAGGAGGCTAATTTTAAAACATCCCTTTCGTAAGCCAAGAGGCTATTTTCAGAAAGAGATTTTTCTAATTTCAGGTAGTTCTTAAACTCCTGAATATAATATCCCCAGGATTTTAAATCTTTTTGCCTCACGATGCGTTAATAAGTCAGGCCATAAACTTAGAAAAATTATTTAGGGGAAGATGGCTTTAAAATCTATATTTAGATTCTTTTATTAAATGGATGCATAAACTAGTTGCTAAAACCGTACTGCTAATATGTCTTTCGACCGTTGTTTCTCTGGGACAACGTAGGACAGAGCCTGAAAAGAAATCTACTTTAGATGATTCTAAATATTTTGGGTATGGAGTTACCACAAATACACATTCAGGGATCTTAGGGGGTTTAGTTTTTAGAAGCTCCACGCCAATATCAGAGAGGAACAACTTGCCTGTTCACAGATACATTGCTCTAGAGTTAGTTAATGTAAAACATCCGAAGGAATTTCAAAGAGCCAATATTGCTGGAAAGTATATTCCAGGGAAGACCAATTATTTATTTGTGGTAAGACCAGAATACGGAAAAGAATGGTATTTTTTCAAAAAGAATGGAGACTCCAGTGTTGGTCTAAGCGGAATTTTGGCCGTGGGTCCTTCATTAGGAATAGAAAAGCCTTACTATATCAAATATGGCAGGACTAATGTTGAGTCGCAAGTGGTCACGCAATATAATCCAGATGTACATACAGATTTAAGTCAAATAACGGGCTCAGCCAGTATCTGGCAAGGATTCTTAAATAATGCAGGATTTAATCCTGGTTTTCATATCAAAGCAGCTACAAGTATTGATATGAGTACTTTCGGAGACCAGATTACAGGATTTGAACTAGGTACTACGGTAGAGTTTTTTGCCAAAGAGCCAGAAATTATTGCTTCGAAAATATCTTCAAATCCAAGAGCTTTTGTCTCAGCTTATCTAACTTTGTATTTCGGTAGTAAAAAACTGAAAAAGAAATAAGGAATGGAGGAAGTAGTTGAAAAGCCAGCGAGGTCTAAAAGGCCCGATTGGTTACGTGTTAAATTGCCGATAGGCGAAAATTACAAAAAAGTAAGGGAAGTTGTAGATAAGAATAAGCTAAACACCATTTGTCAATCTGGTAACTGCCCCAATATGGGCGAATGCTGGGGTGAGGGTACTGCAACTTTTATGATTTTAGGTAATGTTTGTACCCGTAGCTGCACTTTTTGTGCAGTCTCCACGGGTAGACCACCAGAATATGATACAGCTGAACCTAACAGAGTGGCAGAAGCTATAAAGACAATGGGTGTTAAGCATGCCGTTTTGACTTCAGTAAATAGAGACGAGTTAAAAGATAAAGGAGCCCAGATTTGGCTTGAAACAGTTCTTAAGACTAAGGAGCTTTCGCCCTCCACCACTATTGAGACTTTGATTCCAGATACCAAAGGGAATTGGGAAGCTTTATACACTATGATTTCTGGTGGACAAGAGGTGGTTTCTCATAATATGGAAACTGTAGAGCGTCTTTATCGACCTGTTAGGCCGCAGGCAAAATATGCTAGAAGTTTAGAGCAGATTAGAAGGACTAAAGAGTATGGAAAGCGGACGAAAACGGGTATGATGTTGGGCCTTGGAGAGAAAAAGGACGAAGTGTTAAAGGCAATGGAAGATTTAGTCCAGCACGGTTGCGATATTTTGACCTTAGGCCAGTATTTACAGCCAACTAAGATGCACCATGAGGTGATAGAATTCATTCATCCAGATATGTTTGCACTTTATAAGGAAGAAGGGCTTAAGCTTGGGCTTAAGTATGTGGAGTCTGGGCCATTGGTGAGGTCAAGTTACCATTCAGAGAGGCATGTCAATGTTTAATTTCTTCAAAATTATTTTAAAAAAGCAGCTTAAGGGCTGCTTTTTTAATGCGAAATGCTCTCGCGGATAATACTTTTAGTATTAAAATTAATTATCTATGAAAACTCTGATGTGTAGATAAAATAACTGTGTCAGCATTTCATAGCAGAAAATTTAACTTCTATTTCTGCTTTTGGTAATTAATATGCATTTTTGTATTGTTGAGCAGGTGCTATTAGTTTTAGGTCCTATTTGGTCTGAAAATAATGGTATAATTACTGCATTAAACATTTAGTTTTCCAACAAAAGAAAAAAATAATGCCATACTTATTTACCTCTGAATCTGTATCAGAAGGACATCCAGACAAAGTAGCCGACCAAATATCAGACGCTCTAATAGATCATTTCTTGGCCTTTGATCCTAACTCGAAAGTAGCTTGTGAAACCTTAGTTACTACCGGCCAAGTAGTTTTAGCAGGAGAAGTGAATACTGATACATACTTAGACGTTCAGAGCATTGCAAGAGAGGTTATAAAAAAAATAGGCTATACAAAAGCGGAGTACATGTTTGAGGCGAACTCCTGTGGAGTAATTTCTGCCATACATGAGCAATCTTCAGATATTAACCAAGGTGTAGACAGGGTCGCTGGAGAAACTTTTGAGGAGAAAGCCAATGCACAAGGTGCCGGTGACCAAGGGATGATGTTTGGTTACGCCACCCAAGAGACTGATAATTATATGCCTCTGGCCTTGGATTTATCGCACAAGATTCTTCAAGAGTTAGCAGACGTAAGAAGAGAATTAAAAGAAATAAAGTATTTAAGGCCAGATGCTAAGTCTCAGGTAACTATAGAATATTCGGACGATAATCAACCTGTTAGAATTGATACTATTGTCGTTTCCACGCAGCATGACGATTTTGATGAGGACGTGGTTATGCTCAATCAAATTAAAAAAGATATTATAGAGGTGGTAATACCTCGAGTAAAGGCAAAGCTAAAGCCTAGCTTACAAAAGTTGTTTAATGATGATATCTTATATCATATCAACCCTACGGGTAAGTTTGTTATAGGTGGCCCACATGGAGATACTGGCCTTACAGGAAGAAAAATAATTGTAGATACTTATGGTGGTAAAGGAGCACACGGAGGTGGTGCTTTTTCAGGAAAGGACCCTTCCAAAGTGGATAGATCAGGAGCGTATGCCACAAGGCATATAGCGAAGAACTTAGTAGCGGCTGGCGTCGCGAAAGAAGTACTTGTACAGGTTTCTTATGCGATTGGAGTGGCTAAGCCGTGTGGAGTCTTTTTGGACACCTATGGTACCTCTCAAGTTAAGGATGCAGACGGTAAACTACTTAATGATGGAGAAATCGCTAGAAAAGTAGAAAAGATATTTGATTTAAGACCTTACGCTATAGAGCAGCGATTAAAATTGCGTTCTCCTATTTATTCAGAAACAGCGGCCTATGGTCATATGGGACGTGATCCCAAGAAAGTAAAGAAGGTCTTTGAGAACTCAGGAAAGAGAGTTGAAGTGGAAGTTGAGTTGTTTACTTGGGAAAAACTAGATTTTGTAGATATGGTTAAGGCCGAATTTGGTCTTTAAATTTTAAAAATGACTCAAAAAAACTCATGCCTTCGTCATGAGTTTTTTTGTGGTCTATGTGCAAGAGAAGCCAATTTTTGTAATCATTTTTGCGACATGTCAGGTCAGACGAAATTTTATACACTCGGAATTATTTTTGCGATGGCTTGGTCTTCTGCTTCTGTGGCTGCCAAAGTGGGCCTACGTGAGGTTCAGCCACTCGTTTTATATCAATGGCGATTTACTGTAGCCGCTTGTTGTATTCTGCTTTTGATTTATGGATTACTAAGAAAACGACTTCCTAAAGGTAAAGAATGGGGACAGCTGGCCTTGTTTGGGTTTATTAACGTCACCGTTTCTTTGGGTTTATTTGTTTTAGCTATTAAGGAGGTGGCGGCAGGAATTGGGGCTCTTCAAGTAGGTCTGAATCCGCTAGTGATAAGTATTCTGACTGCCATAGTAGCTGGCAGAAAAATCAAGGTGAAAGAGTATGTGGCCTTACTACTTGGTATCACGGGTGTGGCTATCTGTGTTTATCCATTGCTGCTAGAGAGTTATGCTACGGTTAAAGGCCTTCTATTACTTAGCTTAAGCATCTTGTCCTATTCCTCTGCGGCCGTATATTATAGTAATACGGATTGGAGTTTAGGTAAATTGAGCATCAATGGTTGGCAGGCGTTTTTCGGCTCCCTCTTTTTACTTCCTATCACCTACCTGACTTATGAGCCTTCACAGAATATGTATGGCACGGAGTTTACATTGTCTGTATTATGGTTGGGAATTCCCGTTTCTGTATTGGGTGTATTTATTTGGCTGTGGCTACTTTCTGAAGATACTGTAAGAGCATCTTATTTTTTATTTTTATGTCCTCCTTTTGGCCTCTTTTACGCCTATTTTTTCCTTGATGAGCCTTTTACTGTCTACACTTTTGTGGGTTTAGTAATCGTTATGTTGGCTTTATTTATTGGGAAGAAAAGGGTCAAACTAAACAATGCTGAATAGTTTTTTGGAGTAGTGGATCTTTAAGAACTTTTGGGCCAATACTATGGCATAAAAAAAGGAAGCCAATGGCTTCCTTTTACATCTGAGTAATTCAGACTTATTTTCTTTTTCTGTGTACTTTGATGATGTCTGCATCAGCAAGGATTCTTCCACAATGCTCGCATACAATTATTTTTAACTTCTCCATGATATCAGCTTGTCTTTGTGGAGGTACCACGTTAAAGCATCCACCACAAGCACCTCTATCTACTTCTACTACAGCCAGACCATTTTTTGCACTACCTCTAATTTTTGAATAGGCTTTTATAAGTCTTTCTTCAATTTTCTTAGCCTGCTTAGCACTAGTCTTTAGTAATTTTTCTTCCTCTTCTTGACTTTCAATAACCAATCTGTCAAGCTCTTTTTTCTTTAGTTCAAGAACTTCCTTCTTCTTCTCAAGACCTTCTTTTGTTTCGTCTACTTCCATCTGCTTAGACTTCAGTTTGAAGTCACCCTCTCTAATTCTTTTTTCAGAAAGTTGAATCTCCAGCTCTTGAAGCTCTAGTTCCTTAGAAATGGCATCAAATTCACGATTATTTCTAACGTTCATTTGCTGGTCCTTATACTTAATGATAAGTTTTTCTGAGTCAGCTTTATTTAACCTGTGATTTTCAATCTCCTTAGCGATGGCCGCATGGTCGTTTTCAAACCGTGTAATTCTTTTTTCAATACCTACTACTTCGTCTTCTAGGTCTTTAACCTCTTCAGGTAAATCGCCACGAAGTTTTCTCAATTCGTCTAGTTTTGAATCAATTTCTTGAAGCTTTAAAAGCGATTCTAATTTATCTGCAATCGTTAATTCCATAAACTTTGCTTAAAGTTTTTTGTGAAAGGCGTCTTTTACCTTTTAGGTATTTAATAATAATAGTCTACCGGGTTGGTTTTAGCCTCCGATAAATAGGTCGCAAAATTAGTCATTTTTTTCAATATTACATCCCTAATTAATTCTTTTGTAAACTGCTCGCTTTCATAATGTCCTATGTCCGCTATGATGATTTTGCTATCGGCATCAAAGTACTCATGGTACTTATAATCTGAGGTGATAAATATGTCTGCACCTACACTCATAGCCTTATTTAAAAGAAACCCTCCAGAACCACCGCAAACTGCTACTGTTTTTATTTCATCTTTGATTAAAGCGGTATGTTTAATCACCGAAACCTGCATGTTTTGTTTTAATAAGGCTAAGAAATCCGTGGTGGGCATAGGTTTGTTCAAGAAACCTAATGCACCAGATCCCACCGTTTGATTGGTATTGACTAATTCATGCAAATGATAGGAAACTTCTTCATAGACGTGACCATTTTTCATGGCAGTTAAAACGACACTTTTTAAGTATGATGGAAAGATGACCTCAATTCTACTTTCTTCAACTTCCTCATATCTACCTCTTTGCCCAGTTTTGGGGGTCGCAAGTTCGTTCGGTTTGAAAGTGCCTTTACCCACGGTTCTAAAACTACAGTTGGCATAATTACCTATTTCGCCTGCTCCGCCAGCGTATAAGGCGTCTAGCATTTGTCCTGTTTTTTGGGTAGGAGTAAAAACAGTCAACTTCATCAGCTGTTGGCCTTTAGGGCTGAGTATCTGGACTTTTTCTAGTCCAAGTCTTTCGGCAATTTTGAAGTTCACACCTCCAGTGACATTGTCTAAATTGGTATGTATGGCATAAATAGCAATGTCATGTTTGATAGCTTTTATGATAGTTCTCTCAATATAGTTTTTACCAGTAATCTTCTTTAGACCCTTGAAAATAATGGGATGATGTGCAATTATTAGATTACACTTCTTTTCAATGGCTTCATCAATAACATTCTCAATACAATCAAGGCTTATGAGGACGTTTGTTATTTCTACTTTTTCATTTCCGACAATAAGCCCTGAATTATCATACGACTCCTGATAGTGGAGTGGGGCTAGCTCTTCAAGGTAGTTTGTAAGTTCTTCTATTTTCATTAAAACAATTATACTCAAAAAAAAGGGGCATTATGGTATTTAATTGCTTCGATTGCGAGAATTGAATTCAAACGGCTTCATAAAACCATTCTTTTACTTAGATGCGGTAAATTGTGATTGACATACTAGTTACAGCTAATTATTGAAGCTTTGGGAAGGCTTAAATACGACATTTCATTAACTAAGCACCCGAAATGGTTAGGTAGTCAAACACTTTTGACTCAGGAGTATTTAAAACAGAAAAGCAGAAAAGTGAGTTGAGGCATTTATTGAAATAAGTGATTACTAGAGGCTAAGCTGTTACATTTTTTGCTAGGTTTAGGACTCTGATAAATTTGTTTCTATGCTGAAAAAATGGGTAGTCTTTTTTGTATTACTTTTTCTCGTTAAAGTATCATTAGGGCAATCGATAGAAGGTTTCCTGATAGATACAGCAAGTCAAAATCCCCTGTCTTTTGCCACGATAAAACTCATTTCTTCTACAGATTCCACGTATCAAATAGCCGATGAATTAGGCCGATTTAAGTTTAGCGGACTTAAAAAAGGAACTTACCAATTAGGTTTAAATTATCTAGGCTACGGAAGCAAAAACATAGAAGTGATTTTTTCTTCATCCAGCGATGTTAAACTTGGGTATGTAGGTCTTGAACCAAATTTATCTTTATTGAATGAAGTCACGGTATACGGTGTTAAATCAGCGGCTTTTGGGAATATTGAGAAACAGGTTTTTGATGCAGGTCTATATGAAATTGCAAAAGGAGGAACCGGAGCTGATATTTTGAAAAATTTGCCATCGGTTATGGTAAATGCCGAAGGCGAAATAAGTGTGAGAGGCTCCAAGGGCTTTTTGGTTTTAGTGAATGGTAAACCAAGTCAGATAGATCCGGTTACCCTATTAGCTCAAATTCCTGCGAATAGTATTGAGAAAATTGAATTACTCACAACGCCATCCGCCAAATATGATGCTGACGGCAGAGCAGGTATTATAAATGTCATTACTAAATCTGGCACTACTGACGGTCTTTCGGTGATGTCAAATTTGACTTTAGGGCTGCCTAGAATTAGAACATATTATAATGAGGTAGCACCACAACGATATGGCATAGATGGAACTTTGGTTTACAAAAAGAAGGATTTTGAAACGGCCGTTTCTCTTAACTATTTAAGAAGCGATATTGCTGGATTTAGGGAGGGAGATGCCTTGACCACCCTAAATAATGTCATGACTCGTTTCCCAAGTGTGGGGGAGCGATCCTTTAAGAGAGATAACTACGGACTAAGAGTGGTTTCTTCATTTGATTTTTCTAAATCAGACGGTATTTCTGGGGGCATTTATATAGGCGAAAAAGAGCAGTTCCGAAAGGCCAATATTAATTATAATAACAGTAAGGTTAATCTTTTGGATCACAATCTGTTAAGTACGTTTAAGTATTATAACGCCAACTTGGTTCGTAAATCAGGTTCGTTTAAAGTATTTAATTTAGACTACGTTCATCACTTTCATGCGAATTCAAATCTTACCCTCTCGGGCTTGTATGAAAACGCGGTTATTGATGGCTACACCAAGAATAGAAACTTGAACTTTGATAATTATCAAGATACCCTCCAGTATACTTTAAACAATGGAAGAAACCCATTGAATGCTTTAAGGCTAAAGGTTGATTTTGAGAAGGCAATTGGAAATGGAAAATTTTCGGCAGGTTATCAGTATCGTTACCAGATTCAGAAGGGCTCGTTTTCTTATGCTGAGAAGTCTGGCAATTTTACTCCCTTAATCATCAATCCAGCGTTCACGGCAAACATCCAAGTAAGAAACTTGATTCATGGCCTTTATACCCAATACTCTGGGAAGTATCAAAAACTAGAGTATGTAGGCGGGTTACGTTATGAAAATGCCTTCAGAGATTTTGTGGTCAATAGAGAGCCCGAAGCAAGTGTCCTGAAGCTTTCTAATTTATTTCCCTCTGTAAATTTACTATATAACGCGAAAGGCGATTTTAGGCTCAAACTAGCTTATAGTAGAAGGGTACAGCGGTCTACCAATAATGAGCTGAATCCGTTCCCAGAAAGAGAACATAGTGAGACTTTGGAGCAGGGCGATCCAAATATAAAACCGGAATTTATAGGTGTTTATGAGGCAGGGGTTTTAAAAGATTTCAAGAAGGGAAATTTATTTTGGAATGTATATAGCCAGCAAATAACAGATATTGTAAACCGTGTAAATAGTGTTTATAATGACACTATTTTAAATAGAATCTATACCAACGCCGGAAATGCAAGACTTTTCGGTTCGGAAATCGGCCTGACATATGCTCCTGTTAAAAAGCTGAAATGGTATTTTGGGGCCAACGTTTATCAATTAAAAATTGAGGGAAATTTATTTGATATTCAAGGGTCTGTGAATTCTAAAGGTGTGGTATATTCCTTGAATACTAATTTGACTTACGAAATTCGCCCGACTTGGACTAGTTCCTTTAACCTTTCCTATGTATCTGCCAGAAACACGGCTCAGGGAGAAGATTCACGTTTTTATCAACCGAACTTCAGCTTAAAAAAGAATTTTAAAGATTTCAATGTAAGTGTTCTTTGGCAAAATGCTGGCATAGGTAAAATGAAGGTCAATCAGCAACGAATAACTACAGTGGGTGCTAACTTCTTTACTACCACTAATTACATTCAGGAGGTCAATATCTTTAAAGTTAACTTCTCTTATAACTTTAACCCTTCAAATAAGAAGGTCGAACTTCCTGACAGCGAATTTGGCGAAAGAGAATTTTGAAAGGTAACCTCCACCAAATGCCACTGATAGTTAGAAAGTCCTAAATAAGCCACAAGGTTCTGAAAGAGGGTCATTCAGAATTATATGTTAATTTTAGTACTAGATAATACTCTATTGAAATGAAACAATTCACCCGAAAGGATTTTCTAAAAACAACTGCCTTAGGCTTACTTTCTACTGCTGTTTTTGGGAATAATACAAGAAAGACACTACAAAAAAAACGTTATCAAATAGGAGCCTGTGATTGGTCCATAGGAAATAAATCCAATCTTGGGTCGATGGAAATGGCTCGCCAAATAGGTCTAGACGGTGCCCAACTAAGTTTGGGCTTAAAAGAAAACAATATGCACCTCAGACAAAAGGAGGTTCAAAAAGCGTATAAGTCACTTGCCGAAATTTTTGATGTGAGTTTTACGGGCCTTGGTATTGGAGAATTAAATCAATATCCTTATAAATCTGATTCTCAAACAGACGTCTGGGTAGCAGACAGTATTGATGTGGCCAAGGCTTTGGACGTTTCAGTGGTACTCATAGCGTTTTTTGCTAAGGGTGACCTGAAAAATGACAAAAAAGGGACGGATGCCGTCATTCAAAAATTTAGGGATGTGATGCCGAAAGCTGAAAAGTTAGGAATTACGCTCGGGATAGAATCTTGGCTGAGTGCGGAAGAGCATATGGACATTATAGATAAGGTAGCCTCGCCAAATCTAAAAGTATATTACGATGTGGCCAACTCGGAGAAAATGGGCTATGATATTTATGAAGAAATAGTCTGGTTAGGGAAACAGAATCAGATATGCGAATTCCATTTTAAGGAAAACGGAGCTTTACTGGGTCAGGGTAAGGTGGACTTTCAAAGAGTGAAAAAATGCATGGACGAAATAGGCTATCAGGGTGCCATCCAAATAGAAGGGGCGGTGCCCAAAGGCGATTTGATGCTTCCCAGTTATATCAAGAATAATGCTTTTGTAAGGGACCTTTTAAGTTAAAATAATACATGAAATATTTATTGATAGTTCTTAGCTTAGCCTTATCGGCCCGGTTATTTAAGGGTCCAGGGGATGATAAAATGTATGTTCCTGCTGACCTGGAAGTTAGCCTATGGGCAGAGTCTCCTATGTTTCACAACCCTACCAACATGGACGTAGATGCCCGTGGAAGAATTTGGATTACTGAGGCTGTAAACTATCGTGACTTTAATAACAAGGCCGAGGGAAGATTAAATTCTTCTAAAAAAGGAGATAGAGTAGTCATATTGGAGGATGTAGATCAGGATGGTAAAGCAGACAAGTTTACCATTTTTGCTCAAGATAGTCTTTTGGTGGCTCCTCTAGGTATGGCTGTTTTTGGTAATAGAGTTTTTGTGAGTTGTGCTCCAAACGTGATTGTTTACACAGATTTAGATGGAGATGATAGGGCAGATAAAAAGGAGGTTTTCTTGACTGGTTTCGGTGGTTTTGACCACGACCATTCTTTACACTCCTTTATTGCCACACCCTATGGCAAGCTACTTTTTAATACAGGAAATGCGGGTCCTCACTATGTTCAAGATAAAAATGGATGGACACTACGGTCTGGGAGTATATATACTGGTGGTACCCCTTATGCCAAGGCCAATAAAGGAAATCAAAAAAGCGATGATGGACGTGTTTGGGTAGGAGGTTTGGCATTGGAGATTGAGCAGGATGCTACCAATCTGAAAGTTCTGGGTCATAACTTCAGGAATTCCTACGAGATAGCGATGGACTCTTATGGCAATATGTGGCAAAACGACAATGACGACCAAGTAATAGCTTGCCGAGCGGGCTATTTAATGGAAGGAAGTAATGCTGGATATTTTTCGAAGGACGGTACGCGTCAATGGCAAGGTGACAGAAGGCCAGGTCAAGATATATTTTCGGCACATTGGCACCAAGAAGACCCTAATGTTTTACCGGTAGGGCATAAAATAGGAGCAGGCTCGCCCACAGGGGTTATGGTTTATGAGGGAGATGCTTTTGGTGAAAAGTATCAAGGTATGTTTTTAAGCTGTGAGGCAGGAAGGAATGCGGTCTTAGGATATCATACAAGTAAATATGGAGCAGGTTATAACCTAGAAGAGTTTGACTTTTTAGGTTCTTTACCGAGCAATGACGAGCATTATATTTGGAACGCCGATTTCCAAAATGACAAGCCTAAATGGTTTAGACCAAGTGATGCAGTGGCAGGAACAGATGGGGCCATTTATGTAGCGGATTGGTATGATCCTGTGGTGGGTGGTCATAAAATGAATGACAAAGAAGCGTATGGAAGAATTTATAGAATAACACCAAAAGGCAAAAAACTAAAATCTCCAAAATTGAATTTTGAGACCTTAGAAGGACTTTTGAATGTAATTAAGAATCCAGCCGTCAATGTACGCTTAGAAGCTTTCAATAAAATTAAGGAAATAGGAGAACAGGCCATTCTGCCAGTCTTAGATTTAGCTACGCACAATAATCCATATGTGGCTGCAAGAGCTGTTTTTCTTTTGTCAGAATTGGGCGATGCAGGCATTGATCATGTCAAAGGAATTTTAAGAAACGGGTCTGGTGACCTTCAAATTGCTGCTGCTCGAGCATTGAAAAATAAAGAGTTTGTGCTATCTGAATTAGAGGAAATAGGTATAGCGAAAGCCTCGGCTGAGCTACAAAGGGAAGTCGCTATTTCTTTAAGAGATTTATCATATGCTCGGTCAAAGGACGCTCTGATGGAATTGGCCATGTCTTATCTCCAAAAGGATGATTTTTTGTTAAACGCCATCGGAATTGGATTAAATTGTAAGGCCGCACAGTTTTTTGAAGACTATGCAAAAACTCTTCCTCAAGACCCCCTTAATATTTCTGAAACAGAGGCCAGTATACTTTTCACTATGCATCCTGTTGGTGGGGAAGCCATTTTTAAGACTAGAGCGGGCTCTCCTGAAATAAGACCCGAGTTAAGAAAGCAGGCCATTACTTCTCTGGCTTTCATAAATTCAGCCATGGCGGCTAAATACATGATTGCTCTTAGTAATTCAGAACTTACTGATGTGGCCGATCAAGCACAATATTGGGTAAGTTTCAGAAAGAATAATGACTGGGCCGACTTATTGGACTGGGAAGAAAGTGAAGAAGTTCTGTTAAGTGCCAATCAAAGAAAAATGATAGCTCTTAAAGAATCATTGTTGGACGAATCTGTGGAAATGGCACTAAGAGAAAAAGCTGCAGCTAGTTTGGCATCAGACACCTATGGTGGAAGACTGATTTTAAACCTAGCTGCCGCAAACCAACTATCCAAAGAAATGAAGTCGCTCATAAATCCATATATCTTTAGTAATCCAGATCTATCTATTCGAAGTATGGCCTCAGATTATTTTTCGCTTCCTGGAGGTCAAATACTCTCTATGGATTTAGCTGTAAATATGCCGGGAGAGACTGAAAAAGGAGCGTTGATTTTCAAGGAGAATTGTATGACTTGTCATAAGGTGGGAGAAAACGGGGCAGAGATAGGCCCAGACTTATCGCTCATAAAAAAGAAGTTTGATAAAACGGGTCTGTTAGATGCCATTATGAATCCTTCCGCCAGTTTGGCTTTTGGCTACGAGCCCTGGTTGGTTACCTCTGAGAATAATAGTTATTACGGTTTCATAGTAGCAGATGGAAAAACGCTTGTATTGAAAGATTTGGCCGGTAATAAGATAAGCATTAAATCTGAAAAGGTAATCTCCAAAAATCAACTAAAAAATAGTTTAATGCCAGACCCAGCTTCTATGGGATTAAAAGAAAAAGAACTGGCGGACTTGAGTGCCTATTTATTAAGTATTTAAAGGGAAGGCTTACTTAAATTACTTTTTCGAGCTTCCATCAGCTTATAATTTTGGATTGTTTCATAATGGCTTTCTCATAAACTTGAATAAGAAAACTGCAAAGACTAAATTGGGTTGTATTTAGAAATTCAACCCATAAAAAGTTTATATGTCTCAGAGAATCACCATGCTCGGAACAGGCCTCATTGGCTGGTTTTATACCAAATCACTCCATGAACATAGAAGGCCCGATAGAGTAAACGTTATTTATTCTCGTAGTCAAGAACGAGCAGATGCTTTTGCTAAAGAATGGGATATCCCACATACGGCCATTGATATGGAAGCGGCTATCGCAAATCCAGAAATAGATTTGGTGGTTATTGGGTTGCCTAACGACTTACATTTAGAGGCGGTACGTTTATGTGCCAAACACAAGAAAGCAGTCTTATGCACCAAACCTTTAGGGAGGACAGCCGAAGAGGCTAAAGCCATGCTTGACTTAGTGGAAGAAGCAGGAATTTTTGGAGGTTACTTAGAAGACTTGGCTTATACACCAAAAACGCTTTCTGCTCTCAATTCAGTAAAAAAAGGCACCATTGGCAGGGTAACTTGGGTACGATCGAGAGAAGCACATCCAGGTCCACATAGTAGCTGGTTTTGGGATTTAGAAAAAGCAGGAGGTGGAGCCATTGTAGATTTGGGCTGCCATTGCATTGAAATTGCCAGAAACTATATAGGCAAAGATGTTAAACCCTTGGAGGTTATGTGCTGGGCGGCCACTCAGGTCAAGCCCATTGATGCGGAAGATAATGCCATTGCTCTCGTAAAATATGCAAATGGAGCCATTGCTCAGTTTGAAGTAAGTTGGACTTTCAGAGGTGGGATGGATTTACGTGATGAAGTTTCTGGGACAGATGGCGTGGTCAGGATTGATCACTTTCTTAGAACTGGTTTTGAGATGTTCACTGCTGGAAATGATGCTTCTTATATAGCAGAAAAAGCAGAATCAGATTCAGGATGGTTGTTTCCTGTTGGCGACGAGATAAATGCTTTGGGTTACTCTCATATGTTTACAGATATGTTTGATTCGCTAGAGAATAAAACCCCTCCCATGGAAACATTTTATGATGGCTATGTAGTAAATGCAGTCATAGACGCCTGTTATAAATCTGCTAAAACTAAACAGTGGGAGCCTATAGAATTAGCGGAATGGCGAGGGAGAACTGATATTGTGGAGGCGAGTCCTTTTGTGGATTTCGACGACAAAAACTACATCATCAAAGAGGAGTTACTGCCAGATGGTAGAAAAAAACTCATTCTAAAAGATAAAGAGAGCGGGGAGATTCATCAACGCATTGTTTAAATCATAAAATTAGTGGTAAAAAATAAGGTCATTGTTATCATTGGAGGCACCGCCGGAATAGGCCTAGCAGCTGCTGAGGCTTTCGTGGCTGCCGGAGCAAAAGTGGTAGCTCTGGGTAATAGGCCAGAAGATGAGAAAGTGGCCTCAGAACTATTAGGCAATAATGGGAAAATTTTAACGGCAGATGCCACGGAGGAGGGTTCTGCGGCTTTGGCAATTCAAACGGCAGTAGAGTATTTTGGTACTTTAGATGGGCTATATCATGTGGCTGGAGGGAGTGGCAGGAAATATGGTGATGGACCACTGGCAGAAGTAAGTAAAGAAGGTTGGGAGAAGACTTTAAACCTTAATTTGACAAGTGTCATGCTCTCAAATCAGGCTGCTATTCAGTGGTTTTTTAAAAACAAAAAGCCAGGGGCTATTTTAAATATGGGTTCGGTTCTTGGGACAAATCCTTCCCCAAAATATTTTGGAACAATAGCTTATGCTACCGCTAAAGCTGGTTTAATAGGTATGTCAAAGGCGGCAGCAGCCTATTATGCTGTGGATAATATCAGAATCAATGTTTTGGCTCCTGGACTAGTGGACACACCTATGTCTCGTCGAGCATGTGATAACGAAGAGATTCAGTACTTTATAAAGTCAAAACAGGCTTTAGACGGCGGCAGAAATGGAGGTACTGACGATTTAGTAGGTGCCGCACTCTATTTTTTATCGGATTATTCCAAGTTCACGACAGGCCAAGTTTTAAATGTTTGTGGAGGCTGGGAATTAAATGACGGACAAATATTGAATTAATGTACATCATAGGAATAGACTTAGGCGGTACTAACATTAAAGGTCTCATTATTAATGAAGCTGGGGAAGTCATACTCCAGCATCAAATTCCAACGAACGAGAAAGAAGGAACAGACTGGAAAAAGAATGTCAAAGACATGGCAGCTTTTCTAGTAGATACTTTTGAGGGTGACATTACAGCCGCTGGCTTATCTGCTCCCGGTCTACCGAATAAAGAGAATACCTGCATTGAGTTCTTGCCGAATAGACTAGATGGAGCAGAAAACTTTCATTGGGGAGATTATCTAGGCTTTAAGACGTACGTATTAAACGATGCACAAGCCGCTACTATGGCTGAGAAGAATTTTGGTGCTGCTAAAGGCATGAAAAACTTTATCCTATTGACATTGGGTACGGGTATAGGTGGTGGAATTGTTATAAACAATGAGCTTTACCAAGGTGCCGCCCAGATGGCTGGTCACATGGGTCATTTTACTATAAATGTGGCCACCGATGTAAAGAGCATTGTTGGCACGCCAGGAAGCCTCGAATATGCGGTTGGGAATTACTCCGTGATGGAGCGGTCAAACGGAGCCTATGCCAGCACCAGAGACATGGTAAAGGCCTATGAGGCTGGTGAACCCTTTGCTTCTTGGGTTTGGTTGAATTCTATTCGCACTTTAGCCTTAGCTATTGCCTCTTTGTCAAATGTCATTTCTCCAGAAGCCGTTGTCCTGGCAGGTGGGATAACTCTAGCAAAAGATGCTCTATTTAAGCCTTTGGAAGCTTTTTTAAACCAATACGAATACAGACCTCCAACAAAAACACTAAAAATAATACAAGCAAAGTTTAGCGATATGGCGGGAGCCATGGGTGCGGCAAGCTTTGCTTTAGAAAAGTTAAACAAATAATGGACCCAATTGACCAGTTTTTAAATCAAAGTAGCCAGATAATAGAGCGAGTTAAATCGCAGAAGAATACGTTAGAAAAAGTGGCTCAGACATTTGCCAAAACTATTATGGCAGGCCGAATGGTGCATGTTTTCGGCTCCGGACATTCGCGTATCATGGTGGAAGAAATGTGGCCTAGATATGGTTCATTTCCAGGGTTCAATCCTATTGTAGAACTGTCACTCACTTTTCACAATTTGGTGGTGGGAGCTAATGGGCAGCGTCAAGCCATGTTTTTAGAGAATGTGTCGGGGTTGGCAGAACAAATCATTCGAAACTTTGATGTTACCCAAGAAGATGCCGCTTTAATTATTTCATCGAGTGGGACCAATGTAGTGCCCGTAGAAATGGCAGAAATCTTTAAATCAAAAGGTATTCCGGTGGTGGCTTTAATTACTAAGGAACATTCTGCTAAGAGCGGAAGCAAACGATCCGATGGGAAAAAGCTAAGTGACTTTGCCGACTTTATTATAGATACCGGAGCACCTGCTGGAGATGCCATGGTGAAGGTAGATAATTTGGAGACTAAAGTCTCTCCGGGATCTACCGTGGGTGGAGCTTTACTCATTAATTGTATCAAAGCAGAAGTGGCAAATATATTGACCAAAGCTGGAAAGCCGCCAAAAGTCTTGACCGCCGTGAGTAGTGTAGGAGCAGAAAAGGCCAAAGAGCTGTTTCAGGCGGCTTATGATGAACATGGCCACAGGGTGGCCAGAATGTATGCTAAGAATGGTACAACATCTTATGTTTCAGAAGAAAACAGGAAAGGACTATAAATATGGAAAGAAGAGATTTTTTAGCCGCCGTACCGGCAATAGGTTTAATGAGCAGTTTTAAGTCAAAAGAAAAACTGCCGATATCATGCAGTGCTTATGATTGGACTACTTTTTATCGGAGAAATGGTAAAGAGTGGGGTGATAATATACCGAACGACATAGCAGAATATGCTAAATCTGGAATAAGTGCTTTGGAGCCAAACATAACTTCTGTGGCTTTGGCAATTGAACTCATTCCGCAGCTCAAAAAACAGGGCATAAGTATGCCTTCTATTTATGTAAACAGTTTGTTACATGAAAAGGAAAAAGTGGAGGAGGGAATAAAAACAATATTGGCGATAGCAGATAGGGTAAAACCCTACGGTACAAGCATTATTGTCACCAATCCTAGTCCTATTAATTGGGGCGGAGATGAGCTTAAAACAGATAGTCAACTAGCCGTTCAGGCGGCAGCCTTGAATAAACTAGGAGCGGCTTTAAGAAAGAAAGGAATTAAGCTTGCCTATCATACCCACGATATGGAAATGAAGGCCGGAGCTAGAGAGTTTCATCATATGCTTCAGAATACCGACGACGAAAACATGGGCTTTTGTTTTGACCTTCATTGGGTTTATCAAGGTTCAATGGATTCTGCCTTGGCGGTATATGACACTTTGAAAATCTATGGTCATAGAATTGTTGAATTACATCTTAGACAATCTAAAGATGGGGTTTGGTCCGAGGCCCTTGATATTGGTTTGGACATAGATTATCAAAAAGTGGCCAAAGAGCTTTTGAAAATCAATGTGACCCCGCACTTGGTAATTGAGCAGTGTATCTCCGAGGAAACACCAAAAACGATGACTGCTGTGGAGGCACATCAAAGAGATTTGGTTTGGGTGAAAAAAGTCTTTAAAGAGTTTTTATAGTATCGGAATATGAATGTTATAAATAAGGATAAAAGGAAGTTTGATGCCATGGTCATAGGCTCGGGTATGAGTGGTAGTTGGGCAGCAAAGGAGTTTTGTGATGCAGGGCTTAAAACGCTCGTTTTGGAAAGAGGTAGAAAAGTAGACCATATAGTGGACTATCCTACCATGATGACCGAACCTTGGGAGTTTGACCATCTAGGAAGGCTTTCGCAAAAAGATATAGATGAAAACCCTATTCTGAGTAGGTGCTACAACTATTATGAGGGGACAAAGCACTTTTTTACCAAGGATGCAGAACAACCTTATATTCAAGAAAAGCCATTTGATTGGATTAGAGGATACCATACAGGTGGCAAATCACTGCTTTGGGCTAGGCAAACGCAACGTTGGAGTACGTATGATTTTGAAGGGCCTGCCAGAGATGGCTTTGCTGTGGAGTGGCCTATTTCCTATGAAGATTTAGCACCCTGGTATAGTCATGTAGAAAAGTTCGCTGGAATATCTGGAAATTTAGACGGTCTTGATTCTTTGCCAGATGGTGAATTTCAGAAACCGCATAACTTAAGTTGTGTTGAAAAGCACTGGAGCGATAAAATTGCCGAAAACTATAAAGACCGACATTTAATTATGGGGAGGTGTGCTCATTTGACTGACCCGCAGCCCATTCATTATGAGCAAGGAAGGGCTAAATGCCAGCACAGAACTATTTGCGAAAGAGGATGTCCTTATGGTGGCTATTTTAGTGCAAATGCTTCCACATTGCCTTGGGCTATGAAAACAGGAAACATGACACTTCAGAATAATGCTGTGGTGGACTCGATCATATATGATGAGAAAAAGGGCAGAGCCGTAGGCGTGAGAGTGATAGATGCTCACAGCAAAGAAATGATAGATTATTTTGCCAAAATAATTTTCGTAAATGCTTCAGCTTTGAATTCCAACATGATACTGTTGAATTCCAAGTCTAGTCGTTTTGAGAATGGTTTGGGGAATGATAATGGTTTGCTAGGGAAATACGTTGCTTTTCATAATTATAGAGGACAGGTTTCTGCGGAATACGAAGGTTTTAAGGACAAAACGACTGGGGGTAATCGACCGAATTTGGGCTACATTCCGCGTTTTAGGAATTTTTATAAACAAGAGACAAACTTTTTAAGAGGATATGCCACGGGCCTTTCTTCACGAAGACTAAGTAGTTCAAACAGCGATGGAATTGGGGAAGATTTGAGGTCTAATCTCCAAAAAAAGGAATTGGGGCCTTGGAGAATAGGTACGTTCATGCAAGCTGAGACAATACCTAAAGAGAGCAATTTTGTGGCTTTAGACAAAGAACTAAAGGACCCATTTGGGATTCCACAGTTAAGGATATCAGTAGATTATGACGACAACGATGAGAAAATGACTGTTGACTATTTAGAGCAAATGTCTGAAATGTTTGAGATAGCTGGGTTTAAAAATATAAAAACTAATGATGACCGCAGAAGTCCAGGCTTAGACATTCATGAAATGGGTGGCGTAAGAATGGGGAAAGACCCCAAAACGTCATTGCTAAATAAATGGAATCAGCTACACCATTGTAAAAACGTCTTTGTGACAGATGGAGCCTGCATGACATCTACCAGCACACAAAATCCATCATTAACCTATATGGCACTCACGGCTAGAGCCGCTAATTATGCCATTAGTGAATTGAAGAAAAAAAACTTATAAAAAGTATGCAAAACTTAGGATTTGTTTCAGCTATTCTGGAGGAATTAGATTTTGATGGGGTCATAGATTTTGCCAAAACACATCAATATGATTGTGTGGAAATGATGTGTTGGCCTGGAAATAGTGATGATAATAGGAGATATGCAGGCTGTAGTCATATTGATGTAGAAAACATGGATGTGGCTGGTATTAAACAGAAATTGGCCCAGAACAATATCTCCATTTCTGGGCTGGGTTATTACCCCAATCCTATGGATGAGGATAAAGGGAAATCGGAGTATTATATTGAACATATAAAAAAAGTAATTCGAGGATGTAACCAGCTAGATGTGCCTGTTATGAATACTTTTATCGGCAGAAATCGGAGCCTCAACTTGGATGAGAATCTGGAGCTTTTTAAAAAGCTGTGGAAGCCTATTATAGAAACTGCAGAAATAGAAGGCGTTAAAATTGGCATAGAAAATTGTCCTATGTTTTTCACGAATGATGAGTGGCCTGCCGGCAAAAACTTGGCTGTTTCGCCTGCAGTTTGGGGCCAGATGTTTGAGATATTTCCGACACCCCTCTTTGGCTTGAATTATGATCCGTCCCACATGATTTTCCAAATGATGGATGAGGTACTACCATTGTATGAGTTTAGAGATAGGCTACACCATGTGCATCTAAAAGATGTGACCTTAGACAGAGAAAGGCTGGATAGGGTTGGTATTTTGGCTAATCCATCAGAATTTCATACACCCAAATTGCCAGGTCTAGGTCAGGTGAGGTGGCCGGCCTTTTTCAAAGCTTTAAACATAACTAATTATCGAGGGCCGGTAGTGGTGGAGGTGGAAGATAGAGCCTATGAAGGGTCACTTTCCGACGTCAGTAAAGCACTCAATTTTACTAGAGATTACATTAGACCATTAATGAATTTATGATTACTAAGAAAATAAATATACCTATGACATTACGCCCATTGAAGTTCTTGTTTTTAAGTGCCATTATAGGTTTAAACGCCTGTACATCTTCACCTGAAACAGTCAAGAAACCAAATATTGTGATTATTTACGCTGATGATTTGGGTTATGGAGAATTAGGAGCCTACGGTGCCACCGAACTCAAAACACCAAACTTAGACGAGCTCGCTAATGGTGGCATACGTTTTACCAATGGTCGTGCATCTTCTGCGACTTGCACGCCTAGTCGTTATGCCCTTTTGACAGGTGTATATCCTTGGCGAAATAAAAGTGCTAAAATCTTACCAGGCACAGCTCCATTAATTATGGATACGGCACAAATTACAATACCTAAGATGCTTCAGGCTCAAGGTTACCATACAGGAATAGTAGGAAAGTGGCATTTGGGTTTAGGAAGTGGTGATGTAAATTGGAATGAAGGCATTAGTCCTGGGCCCAATGAGGTAGGCTTTGATTATAGCTATATCATGGCAGCTACTCAAGATAGAGTACCTACAGTTTATATTAAAAATGGACATGTGGATAAGCTAGACCCCAATGATCCTATTGAAATAGATTATGACAATAATTATGAGGGCCAACCTACGGGAAAAGATAATCCAGAATTATTGAAAATGAAATGGCATCACGGCCATAATAATACCATCGTGAATGGCATACCTAGAATTGGCTTTATGAAGGGCGGAGAAGCTGCTAAGTGGATTGATGAAGACATGGCTGATGTTTTCTTAAACGGAGCTCTGGATTATGTTAAAAAGCACAAGGATGGCCCGTTTTTCTTATACTATGCTTTACAGCAGCCGCACGTGCCTCGTACGCCACATCCCAGATTTGTAGGTAGTTCAGGAATGGGCCCAAGAGGAGATGTTATTGTGGAGGCAGACTGGGCGGTAGGAGAGTTTATGAAGACATTGAAAGAAGAGGGCCTCTTAGAAAACACGTTGATTATTTTTTCAAGTGATAATGGTCCTGTTTTAAATGATGGCTATTACGATGACGCAGAAGAAAAAATAGGAGACCATAATCCGAAAGGACCTTTGAGAGGTGGTAAGTACAGTCTTTTTGAGGCGGGTACCCGAGTTCCATTTGTTACTTATTGGCAAGGTAAAATAGCACCAGGAGTATCTGATGCCTTAGTTTCCCAAATGGATTTGTTGAGATCTTTGGCGATGCTGGTGGGGAGTGATGAGAAAACCTCTGATAGCATGGATATGTTGGAAGTTCTCTTAGGGAAAAAGGAGAAAGGGCGAGATGAATTAGTTTTAGAAGCTACGTCCAGAACGGCTTTCTTGAAAGGCGATTGGGCTATGATACCGCCATATAAAGGTCCAGCTGTAAGTAAGCATGTTAATATCGAATTAGGCAACTCAGCAGCGTATCAATTATATGACTTGAAAGCAGATATAGGTCAGGTGAATAACCTGTCTGATGAGAATCCTGATAAGTTGGCCGAGATGATTGCTAGTTATGAGGCCATATTGGGTGATAACGGAAATAATAAAGTGGAGGCTCTAGAGCTTGAGTGATATTTTTCTGAGTGAATTTTAAATTCGGAGAACCTATAAGTTTGTATGGTTATATTGAAACTGATTGTGAATAAGGCACTTACAAAGAGTAATGATAAGGACTCCTGCGGTTGAGTTTTCAGAGTTCGCAAAAGATGTGAAAAATATATTGGCAGGGTATTGCCAGTGACAAATATACATCTATCTTTGCACCTCCAAAGCAGGAAAAAGTTTCCTGATTTGGCAACGGTCTGGTAGTTCAGCTGGTTAGAATACCTGCCTGTCACGCAGGGGGTCGCGAGTTCGAGTCTCGTCCAGACCGCTTAAAGCACCCTTTTAGGGTGCTTTTTTGCGTTTAAGCTCTTTCTAAGACTATAGTGATTATTTCGCTTTAACATATCATAGTAACTTTTAGCAAACTTTTTGCTACCCCGAGTGCTACCCATTTCCTTGTACTATTTTAAGTTATGTTTGATTTTATCATTCAAAACACTTAAAATGAAAGTTAGATACTCTTTACTTTTTGATAGAAAAAAGCAGGTTGGAATTAAAGGAGAAGGCCTTGTCCAAATTCAGGCATATTTAGAAGGAGGACGAAGATATTTTACTACCAAACTGAAATTGCCAGCCAATGAGTGGGATTTCAAAAGGCAAACTGCGAAAAATGGCTACTTAGCCAAAGCTCTACGAGAAAAAATCGCTTAT
Source organism: Arcticibacterium sp. (assembly GCA_047623945.1). Lineage (GTDB taxonomy): Bacteria > Bacteroidota > Bacteroidia > Cytophagales > Spirosomataceae > Arcticibacterium. The sequence continues at coordinate 65,134 of JBLHOT010000014.1, forward strand.
TACGAAGACTTTGAAATGAGTTTTAGAGCGATAAATAAATATTTTTCCCTTAAAGACTTTGATGGTCTAAAATTAAATAGGCCAAAGGTTAAATTAATGACTTTTACTGAGTTCTATAAAGTCCAATTAACAAAGGAGGGTCATTGGTTTAGCCCCCTATTAGGCAAACACTTTCCGAAGGTTTATTAAATGTATAAAATTGTTTTTCTTATTCTACGATTTTAGCTGTTTAGGGTGCTGATTCTTCGATTGTTTTGTGCGAGCAGAACTT
>JBLHOT010000015.1:0-61044 GCA_047623945.1 Arcticibacterium sp.
TACAAACTTGAAACAGTATCCTGAGATAATAGAAAAGTTGAAAGCATTATAGTTAAAGCGGTTCTCCCGATAGTTATCGGGACCGTCCATCACCACAGAAGGCCATCTCGCAAGAGGTGGCCTTTTTTGTTGTTGTAAACCAAGCTTTCTGATGACTCACTTTGTCTATATTCTTTACTCTCCTAGTTTAAATCGTTATTATACAGGAGAAACGGCATTTCCGGATGAAAGGTTGAATGGGCATAATGAAGGAAAATACCAAAGCTCCTACACAAAGAGAGCTAGTGACTGGGAATTATATTTACTCATAAATTGTAACGGCAGAAAAGAGGCGTTGAAAGTAGAGAAGAAAATAAAATCAATGAAATCAACCAAGTACATTACAAACTTGAAACAGTATCCTGAGATAATAGAAAAGTTGAAAGCATTATAGTTAAAGCGGTTCTCCCGATAGTTATCGGGACCGTCCATCACCACAGAAGGCCATCTCGCAAGAGGTGGCCTTTTTCGTTGCTTTAAAGCAAGTATTTCAAATGACTCATTTCGTTTACATTCTTTATTCACCAAGTACCTGTGGCTACTATATCGGGGAAACGAGATAACCCGAAGAAAGGCCAAAGGAGCACAATGAAGGAAAACACGATAGATCTTAATAGGTAAAACCACGAAAACCACTCGACTTCTGATAAGGGCATCTACTTTAATTAGACCATAACCGTAAAATAAAACCTTCTTGTATTGTATGGAGAGACTGACTAATTTGAGCGGTAAATAATTCATAGCTTAATGAAACCTATAACTTTATCTCTTCTATTATGTACAATCTCCCTAAGTGCGTACACGCAAATTCAAACTATCTCAACCGGTGTAGACGGTTCCATAACCATAGTTCCCCAGGGCATTACCTCGGCAAAGACAGATGCTGGCACGAAATCGAGTAATGTCGCTTTAGGCCCTTATTCGCTTTTTTCTAATACAACTGGTGAAGGAAATACGGCAAATGGAGACTCTGCACTGCATTTAAACACAACAGGCAATTATAATACAGCGAACGGTGGTTATGCTCTCCGCTCTAACATTGCGGGATTTGAGAATACTGCAACAGGATATAATGCACTTTACAACAATACCTCTGGGTTTCAAAACACGGCCATCGGAAACAAGGCACTCTATTTGAATACTGGGGGAAGGTACAATACCGCTACGGGATATGAAGCCCTTAACTCCAATTCAATAGGAAATTACAACACCGCAAATGGTTTTTTAGCACTTTATTCAAATATTACAGGTAATAACAACACTGCAAACGGCCAAGGGGCTCTGTATTTCAATTCTACTGGAAATAATAATACAGCAACAGGAAACGAGGCACTCTACTTTAATAGTACGGGAAGCGGTAATACCGCTACTGGATATGAGGCTCTATATTCTAATACAATAGGTGGCAATAATATTGCTACGGGATACTACGCATTATATTCCAACGTATGGGGAAGTAACAACATCGCAATCGGCAACTCAGCACTCTACTCCAACGTGGAAGGAAGTAACAATATCGCACTTGGAAATAATACACTCTATTCTAATACAACGGGGAAGTGGAATACTGCAACTGGAGATTCTGCACTCTTCACCAACACGACGGGAAACTACAATACGGCAAACGGAAAGAATGCACTCAACGCCAACACGACAGGATATTCAAACACGGCTAACGGGTCTAGTGCACTGTTCTTCAATACGACAGGATATGCAAATACTGCAAACGGAAATAGAGCACTATATTCTAATACGACTGGAATTCAAAATACTGGGATCGGACATCGGACATTGTACTCAAACACAACGGGAAATGTGAATATTGCAATCGGAAATTTCGCACTAAATTTCAACACAACAGGAAGCGGTAATATCGCAGTAGGGTATCAAGCTTTAAATGACAACACAACAGGAAGTCATAACACCGCCAGCGGACACCAAGCTTTAAATGACAACACAACAGGAAGTAACAATACTGCTGTAGGGTACTCGGCGGATGTCAGCCCCGATAAAGATATATCTAACGCCATTGCCATTGGGTACAACGCAAAGGTGGATGCTAGTAATAAAATAAGGATGGGTAATACCGACATCACCCATGCAGATATACAAGTGGCGTGGAATGTAACCTCGGATAGACGCTGGAAAGAAAACGTTAAGCCTGTGCCACTCGGTTTAAACTTTATTAATGACATAAGGCCAGTGATCTATCACCGCAAGAATAATGAAGGTGATGATTTAGAATTTGGTATCATTGCTCAAGAACTGGAAGAAACGCTAAAAAAGCATGGGTTTTCAGAAGAGCAGTTGGGGCTACTTGATAAAGGCCAAGATGGTTATTATTCGGTAAGGTACAACGACCTCATACCTACGCTCATCAAGGCAGTACAGGAACAACAGGCGATTATTGAAGGACAAGAGCAGGTTGATGCTAAGCAACAAGAGTTAATTGCCGGGCATGAGCAACGGTTTCAGCAACAAGAAATTCAGATAAGCCAGCTGTCTGCCAAGTTAACAAGAATAGAAGCCATGCTTTCTATAAGCTCAACGAGCGGAGCAAACCTTACGGCCTCTGAGAAGTAACCAATTGAATCTATTAAAAGCCAAAAGCACCTTGAATAATAGTACTTAATCGGGTTGAAGTATCAACAATTAACCATCTGTTTGCCATGGAACAAATGGTTGCTCTAGGTATGGACAACTATTTAAAATTACCAACTAAACTTCTACCAAATTGAAAGCCTTAGCCTTATCTTTTCTCTTGTGTACTCTTTCTGTAAGTGCATTTACACAAATCCAAACTATTTCAAGTACCCCAGAAGGTTCAATAACCATTATGCCGCAAGGCATAACTTCGGCGAAGACCGATGCAGACAAGAACTCGAGTAATGTTGGTTTTGGGCCCTTTACACTTTTTTCCAATACCACCGGAAAAGGCAATACCGCAAACGGAGATTCTGCACTCTACGCCAACACGACGGGAAACTACAATACCGCAAACGGAAAGAATGCACTCAACGCCAACACCACGGGAATTGCCAATACGGCTAACGGATATCAGGCACTTTTTGCCAACGCAACCGGAATTCGAAATACAGCAACTGGATATCGGGCACTTTATGAAAACACATCGGGAGACTTCAATACAGCAACTGGATATTATACGCTCTATTCCAACACTACCGGAATTCGCAATACGGCAACGGGATATAGAGCTCTCCAATCTAACACAACGGGAAATAGTAATACAGCCAACGGATATCGAGCACTTGATTTCAACACTATAGGAAATAACAATACGGCAAGCGGATATTATGCACTCCATTCAAACTTAACAGGAAGTAACAATACCGCTAACGGATGTCTTGCACTCCAATCCAACACAATAGGCCGTAACAATACGGCCAACGGATATCAGGCACTCAATGCCAACACAGAAGGAGAAGATAATACCGCCAATGGATATTACGCACTCAAATCCAACACAACAGGAGATGACAATACTGCATACGGACGATCTGCACTCAACTCAAATACAACGGGATATTACAATACTGCAACCGGAAACTCTGCACTCAACTCCAATACAATAGGATATCATAATACCGCAACCGGCCATTCAGCACTCAAATCTAACATATCGGGAGATCATAATACTGCTAACGGCAATTATGCACTTACCTCAAATACAGGAGGAAATAATAATACGGCAAGCGGATATTACGCACTTCAGGGCAACACAACGGGAAACTTCAATACTGCAAACGGAAATTACGCACTATTTTCTAACACAACGGGAGATTACAATACGGCAACCGGAAATTATGCACTCCGTCAAAATTCAACGGGGAATAGTAATACGGCAAACGGAAATTACGCACTTCAGGCGAACATCACGGGAGAGGGCAATACTGCAATCGGAGATTCTGCACTCTACTTTAATGCAACGGGAAACTATAATACGGCAAACGGAAATAATGCACTTTACTCAAATACATTCGGAGTTAATAATACTGCAAACGGAGGCTACGCACTATATTCCAATACGACGGGAGAGAAGAATACAGCAAACGGGTATCAAGCACTCTTTTCCAACACGTATGGAAACGATAATTCGGCAAGCGGAAACCAGGCTCTATTTTCAAACACAACAGGAGAAAATAATACCGCTAATGGCACATATGCACTTTACTCCAATTTTGGAGGAAACCACAATACTGCCAACGGGTACTTAGCACTCTACGACAATACCTCGGGAGATTACAATACTGCCAATGGATATAATGCTCTCAGTAACACTTTGGTAGATTTCAATACAACTAACGGAGCCTTTGGACTCCAGGCAAACACCACTGGAGAGGGCAATACGGGCAGTGGATATTCTGCACTTTATGCAAATACAACAGGAGAGTTCAATACGGCAGATGGTTTTCAATCACTCCAAACTAATACTACAGGAAGCTATAACACAGCCATAGGCTTTCATGCAGATGTTAGCTCTAATAACCTATCCAATACTATTGCTATTGGGTATCAAGCCACCGTAGATGCCAGCAATAAAATAAGGATGGGTAATACCGACATCGCCCACGCAGATATACAAGTGGCTTGGAACGTAACCTCGGATAGACGTTGGAAAGAAGACATCGAGACATTGTCGCTCGGGTTAAACTTTATAAATGATTTAAAGCCAGTGAGTTATCACCGTAAAAACAATAAAGAGCAAGACATTGAATTTGGTATCATTGCTCAGGAACTGGAAGAAACACTTAAAGAGTATGGGTTTTCAGAAGAGCAGTTGGGGCTATTAGATAAAGGTGTGGATGGATACTACTCTGTACGTTACAACGACCTCATACCTACGTTAATAAAGGCCGTTCAGGAACAACAGGCGATTATTGATGAGCAGGATGTTAAAGTTGCAAGCCTTTCGGCTAGGCTGGGTAAAATTGAAAGCCTTCTTTTCGAAAGCATAAAAGGGCAAGTAAAATTGGCGGAATCGAAATAGTGTTAAGGTTTGTTTTTATGAACCTTGGACAAGGTTGTTTATGTCAGAGAAGAGCAAACCCAGCCCATCCTATGAATTGTCTTCCAATACAACACATGGAATTGAGTATCTCCTCATTATCAACCATATTTGTATACACCGAAAACCAAAACCCAATGAAAAAATTAATATCCCTTATTCTTTTAACGAGTTTCCTCTATGCGTGTACACCTACAGAAGAGAAGCCAGTATCAGAAATGCAGAAAAAAGTGAACGAGTATGCAGAATTCATATTAAATACGGACCTGAGCCACCTTTCGGATAATCAGCGTAAGATGATTCCTATTTTAATAGAAGTGGCGGATCTTATGGATGATATTTTTTGGCAAGAAGCTTATGGAGATAAGGAGGGTTTACTAGCCAGTCTTGACGAAGAAGCTGCAAAGGCTTTTGTAACATTAAACTATGGCCCATGGGATAGACTTGGCAATAATGACCCATTCATGGAAGGCGTAGGAGCAAAGCCAGAAGGTGCTCAATATTATCCTTTGGACATGACAAAGGACGAGTTTGAAGCTTTTGATGGAGCAGATAAAAACAGCCTTTACACTGTTATTAGAAGGGATGAAGATGGAGGCTTGATAACGGTACCGTTTCACACCGTCTTTAAAAAAGAAACAGATAGGGCAGCAGAACTATTATTGGAAGCAGCGAGCCTAGCAGATGATGAGGGGTTTAAGAACTACTTGGCCTTAAGGTCTAAGGCTCTTCTTTCGGATGAATATTTTGAAAGCGACATGGCATGGATGGATATGAAATCTAATCTGATAGATTTTGTGGTAGGCCCTATTGAGAATTATGAGGACCGACTTTATAGCTATAAGGCAGCCCATGAAGCCTATGTACTTATCAAAGATACCGAATGGAGTAAGAGGCTAGAGAAGTTCGTTTCCTTCTTACCTGAGCTTCAAGCTAACCTGCCGGTGGCCGATGAATACAAAAAAGAGGAGCCAGGAACAGACTCTGACCTAAATGCTTATGATGTCATTTATTACGCAGGCGACTGTAATTCTGGTGGAAAAACAATTGCCATTAACCTGCCTAATGATGAGAAAGTTCAGCTAGAAAAGGGCACCAGAAGAATACAGCTTAAGAATGCCATGCGAGCTAAGTTTGATAAGATCTTATTGCCGATAAACAAATTGCTGATAGATGAGTCGCAGCAGAAGCACGTAGTCTTCGATGCCTTTTTTGCGAATACCATGTTTCATGAAGTGGCTCATGGACTGGGTATAAAAAACACCATTGATGGAAAAGGAACCGTAAGGCAAGCCTTGAAAGAGTACGGTTCTGCTTTGGAAGAAGGAAAGGCAGATATTCTTGGACTCTACATGATTTCTCAGTTACACGAAAAAGGGGAAGTAGAAGGGGAGTTGATGGATTACTATACCACCTTTTTAGCCGGTATTTTTCGCTCTATACGTTTTGGAGCATCAAGTGCACATGGAAAGGCAAACATGATAAGGTTCAACTACTTTAAGGCTCAAAACGCCTTTAGCTATGATATGGAGAAGGGAACCTATAAAGTGAACTTTGATGAATTTGAGAAAGCCATGAATTCCTTATCAGATAAGATATTGACACTTCAGGGCAATGGAGACTACGAAGGTGTGGGTCAACTGTTTGACGAAATGGGCGTAGTCGGGGAAGACTTACAGAAAGATTTAGATAGGGTAGGTGCTGCTGGCATTCCACGTGACATTGTGTTTAAGCAAGGTGTGGCAGTTTTGGGATTGTAAGGAAAAACCAAAAGAGGCTTGATGAAATTATTCATCAAGCCTCTTTCAATTGAACTCCATGTCAAATATTATTTCCCCAATGCCATCTCTAAGCCTTTAATGGTAGTGTAATACTTCGTAATCATATTCGGTACTTCCCATTTTGGGATGTTTCCGTTTTTTAGATATTCAATGTAGTTCTCTGTTACTCTAGCGAAGTGGGCCTCATGGCCGTCTTTGTAATGGTCTGGAATTATGACCACAAACTCGTCTCCTTGTTTTTCGAAACCAACACCCGGATAGGCCTTTACTAATTCTTCAAAAACAACGGAGAGGTCGCCTTCATTTTGACCTGCTAAGGGCTGTATATATAGTGTTGGTTTGTAGCCTTGGTCTTCACCCTGACGGATGATTAAGTTGGCCTTAGTACCTCTCATGATAGAGTAATGCGTATCCCCAGCACCTTCAGGGGCTTGATAGTTCCAAATCACAGAAACCTTAGCATGAACGTCATTTATGGTATAATTTATTTCACCATTTGAATAAACTTCAAGGCGGTCTTCTTTCAAATACTTAGTGAGGTATTCAGGATAGGCGTTTAGCTTGGTTACACGGCTAAAGTCTTCAGTAGAAAGAATGGTAGGCCACCTTTTGGCGGCAACAATAGACACATCTGTGCTGTCGATAATTTGCTCAGGAAAACACTCCCACTGCACTAAATCTACCAAGTGAGTAGTGACATCCACAATACCCTCTCCCTCTTGTTCCACATCAAAAAACCACGCAGGACGAGTTAATGGAGAACCGGAGACATACTTAAAAAAGTGATGAACAGATTCTTTAGTCACAGCAGGGTTTTCGAGCGTCCCTTTTTCTAATTCACCAAAAAATGATGGCATCTGAGATAAGGCCTTTTGAAGTACCGTGCTAATCTCAAAACGCTCCGTCATGATATCATAAAGCAACAAGTCCTTTTCCTTAGCCGTGGCAAAAGCCTTCTTTAGAAGTTCAAAATTTCCAGAATTTATAACCATAGGCTTATCCGCAAAAACGTTAAACCCGTTTTTTATGGCTTCGGAAATGTACTCTGTCTTTTTTTGATTGTTTCCTGCCAGCATGACCACGTTCCCAGCTTTATCGGAAAGCATTTTTTCAAAGAAATCATCGCCTTTGTAGGTTTCTGTTTCCCATGAAGTAGGGTTCTCATCACTACTGTTGTACTGATTTATTTTGGCCAGATGACCTTCTACGTCCGGGCTATCAGGAGCATAAATATGGACCTTTTTGGAAACATCCTTGTACATAGATTTTTGGACTAAGGCAGCATGAAAGTGACCAGGGTCTAGCGTAATTAATTCAATTTTAGAGGCCGTTTCTGTGTGGTCCACACTTGCACAAGAAGACATAAGCAAAGCGACTAATAGGGTTTGGTATTTTAACATAAGAACTTTTATATGGTTAGAATAGATGAAAAGAGGCTGCTATTAAACAGCCTCTTTGGAAATTATCTTTTAATGTTATTGGTGCCGTAAGGCTTTCTCTGTGGCCTGCTTAACATGCCGTTTGCCTCGTCGTCATTTAAGAAGCGTTCTGTGGAAGGGTTCCAATTAAGTTTTCTTGGAAGCTTCATAGCGATATGACTTACTAAGCAAACAGAACAAGCCCTATGTCCTTTTTCTACAGGTGAAATTGGCTCTTTTCCTGACTGAATACAGTCAAGCCAGTTACCATGCTGCTCGTTACTCTTATAGAGGTGAATTTCACCTTTTCCAATGACTGAATCTAGGATTTTTGGGTCACTGGCCATCAATGATTGCATGCCATTGTTATCAGGAATTGGGTCTGAAGCTGTTGCCCTGTATGCACCACGAGTCACAAAAATCCAGCCATCCGTTCCTTCATATCTTATGCCGTTTGGAAAGCCACCGCTTGTAAGCATCGTGATGCCATTCTCATATTCTGCTTTTACCATGAAATCACCATGTACATTCCAACTACCAAACTTTGGAAACTCGGCCACAGCTTCTACAGAAATAGGACCGGTGAATTCTGTATCCATTCCCCAAGCTGCGGAGTCATAATGATGCTGTCCCCATCCGGTAATCATACCTGCACCAAACTGATCCATTCTTAACCAACCAGGCCTGCTGTAACCTTTTTGAGGGTGAACTAACATTTCTGAATAAGGCATTTCTGGTGTGGACCCAAGCCACATATCGTAATTAAAACCTTTTGGAATAGGTCCTGTTACTGCAGATGGGCCAGAGGGGTCTCCCGGGAGCCCGACCTTTACCGTATGTACTTTTCCTATTCTACCGTTTCTAACGAGCTCTGCGGCCACTCTAAACTGTGAGGAAGAGCGTTGCTGAGTTCCAACTTGAAGCGTTATTCCTTGGCCTTGAACAATATCGCTTAATTGACGCCCTTCTTCAATGGTTAATGAAGTAGGTTTTTGTAGGTATACATGCTTTTTCGCTAAAGCAGCCTCTATGGCAGGCTGAGAGTGCCAATGATCTGGTGTACTGACTATTACGGCATCGATGTCTTTATTAAGCAGCATTTCGCGATAGTCATCATACATTTTTACATCTGTGGCTTCTCCCTTTTTTGTATAATAGCCATCTACCAGTCTTTTGGCATCCTCTGTTCTGTTTCTATCCAAATCACAAACGGCCATAAGCTTTGAAACCTTATGTTGCCAAGTTTCTGGCATATCATGAGCTCGTGCTATTCTACCGCAGCCAATTTGGCCCACATGAATCCGGTTACTTGGAGCATTTTTTCCAAATACCGTTGCAGGAACAATATATGGTAAAGCTACTGCCATGGATGTTTTTTTGATGAAGTTTCTTCTGGAAACAGCGGGTGTTTTTATTTTTTTCATTTGAATAAGGTTGTTTCGGTTTCGATTTTTATTGGATTGGTATATTCCTGCCAAGCAGATTCTGCTTTTTCGGCGGTCATATCACCATTAAATACTATTAGTCGGTATTTGAGATTGTAGGTATTATTAGGTTCTAAATGCCAATCCATATTTTTAGTGGGAGCAAAGTTTACAAAAAGGTCACCATCACCATTTGAGCCTTCCGGCCATATTCTTAATGGTTCTGGGTGATTAAAGTTAGTGGGGTGAGACATCAAAACAGCTCCACCATAGTTGTCCCCTAACTCACCTTTTATGATGCACCACCTTGCAGTACTGCCGTCTGACTCTTTTCTTGATTTCCCTTCGGAGGTAATCACTACGCTATTTTTGTCGTTCCAACGGTCTGTGGCTCTCCAGCCAAACCCACCGTACCTATATGCTAGAATATGGAAAGGGGCGTCTCCCGCAGGACTCATGTCAATTGAAAAGTCTATGATATAAAGGTTTTTTTCTGGCGGATAAACACGTACGTTTTGAACTTCAGTGAGAGCAACTTTTTCTCCACCATCTTTGAAAACTACATGTTCATGAAGGGCAGCATATTCAGCGAAGATGGGGCCCTCTTCCTGTCTTAGAAATTGAGCAAAGCGTACAGTTCCTTGTTTCTTATTTAGATTCCAAAAGTCTAAAGTATCTCCTTCATAAAGAACGTGTGTCCATGGATTCCAAAGGCCATAATGATGGTAATGGTCTGCTGGTTGAATCCAAGTTAAGGTATCTCCTTTAGGCGTATTTAATGGGTGAATAAAGCCGCTGCGGCCAAAGGCAGGGTCTGTGCCTTCTGGAGCCGCCATAAATTGGTATTGGTAACCAAGTAAAGTGGAATGTTGGCTGTTTATTTGTAATAAGCCATTTTCTCTTTTTAATACGAGCTTTGAGCTTGGTGCTGCAGGTTTCTTTTTGATGAGGTCATAGCTAAGAGAGCCTGTAGTTTTGTCTTGGTTAACCTGCCAGTGCAGGATTCTTGTTTTTCCTATTTCAATTTGGAAGGGCACCTCTCGCCTAACATTTTCATTCACCTCAATCAGGGAAAGCTGTATAGCGTTTAAAAAGGTAATTTTATCAAGGTCAATTTGGGCATTATAAGACGTTGTATAAGAATTAGCTGCTTTGGGGCTAACCTTAAAGCTCGCAATCTTCTGAGACTTTGCCTGAAGGGCAAAGAGTGATATCGCAAAAAGCAATATGTTTTTTTTCATAAGAATTGAATTACTTCAAGAGGAAGTTTAAAGATAGGAAAATATAGAAAAACGTTATGCAATCGGTTGAATTATTAATTTCTCCGTATAGATAGTTATTTCTCATATAAGTTTTAGACGTTCTTTTTTGTCAATGTATTTAAAATTGACATCTTCATTTTTTAATTCAATTGTGAAGCGATGCATATTAGAGTGGCGGGTATAATTGTAGAGGCAAACCGGGTCTTGACCTTGAAATATCAATATGGAGAAACAGATGTTTATGCCATTCCTGGTGGCAATTTGGAGTTTGGAGAGTCCCTAGAAGAAGCCCTCCTTAGAGAGTATGTGGAGGAGCTAGGTATAATTACAGAAGTGAAGGATGACGGATTTACCTGCGAAACGTTAAAGGATTCAGAGAAAACGCTGCATCAGCTCTACTGGCTAAAAATCAAAGAAGGAAAACCAGTAATAAACATATTGGAAACGTCGGCCATAGAGATTTGTTGGTTGGACATTGATAAGCTGGACACATACAATCTTTATCCTAGTGTAGGAACGTATATAAAAGAGTCGTCAAACTTGAAAGACAAGTATTTGGGTGACGTAAAGCAACAGTGGTTTTAATGAAAATAACAGCAGAGTTTACTGCCGAGACGGAGGCCTATTTTAGAAAAAAAGAGTGGTTAATGCTCAATGAGGTAGTACTTAGCTTTGCCAAAGCAGGGGAGGGCAACATGAATTTTGTGGCTAGAGTAAGTACAAATCAAGGCAGTTTTATTGTGAAACAGTCTAGAGCCTACGTAGAGAAATACCCGCAAGTGCCAGCTCCTATTGAACGCATAGAAGTAGAAAATGCTTTTTACGAATTGGTTTCTGTGTCGGAAACACTTAAGGGCTTTTCGCCAGAAATAATTGCTTTTGATAAAGCAAACCACACGCTAGTGATGGCCGATTTAGGTCAAGCTTCGGACTATACAGGTCTATATTCAAAAGACATAGAAATAGGAAAAGAGGAGATAAAAAACCTAATGACTTATTTGACCGCTTTGCATAGTTTAGAGCCAAAAACTTTTTTGGATAATTCTAAAATGAAGGAGCTAAATCATGAACATATTTTTAATTATCCTTTTTTGGAGGAGAATGGTTTTGATTTAGATACGGTTCAAGACGGTTTACAAGATTTAGCCATGGTTTATAAGACCAATGAGTTGCTTAAAAAGAAGGCGACACTTTTGGGAGAAAGGTATTTGTCAAATGGAAGCACTTTATTACATGGAGATTATTATCCCGGCAGTTGGTTAAATACAGAAAGGGGGCTAAAGGTGATAGATCCTGAGTTTGGTTTTATGGGCGATGCCGAGTTTGACCTCGCCGTGATGTTGGCCCATTTTAAAATGGCTGGCGTTGAAGAATCGTTGATAAGTTTTACCTTACAAGAGTATCAATCTAGACGAAGTCTAAACCGGAAGATATTAAATCAGTATATAGGCATTGAAAGTTTAAGGAGGTTAATCGGCCTCGCTCAGTTGCCTTTAAATATTTCTTTGGAACGTAAAAAAGCCCTGCTAGATGAAGCAGTAGCTTTGGTAATGAATAAGTAAAAAGCATGAAAAAAAACACCCTATTTATAGCTCTAGTATTTGGCCTTACGGCTTGCGATTCATTTGAAGATGCAGCTACATATTCAAATGAGGCAGTGGAAGGTATTGATCTTACCGAAGCCGAATTGTACGACAAAGTCTTGGGAAACATAGTAGGATCGGCCATCGGCGACGCCATGGGAGCACCTACAGAAATGTGGAGCAGGTCGGCCATTGATTTAGAATATGGTTTTGTGGAAGGTTTAGATTCTATGGTAAGAGAGGTTTCTCCTGAGGGTGTTTGGAAAACGAATTTACCAGCAGGAGGAACGACAGATGATACCCGCTGGAAAGAATTGACCTATAAGTACTTGAGTAAGCAAACGTCAAATACACTAAACGGAAAGGACTTTGCCGAAGAAATTATAACAGCGTATAAAGCCGCTATTGACAATTATAAGAACATTGATTCTTTCGACCCAGAACCATACGAAGAAAACACGCTAAGAGTCGCGTGGCTCCAAGAATGGGCTAAAGCCTCAAAGCCTTATGTAGAAAATGACTTAGACGGATTTGCTGAGGCCATGAGCAAGTTTTATGGTGGTGAAATGGTATGTGCGGGTTTATTATATGCACCGGCGATTGGTGTTTTTTACCCTAATCAGCCAGAACTGGCCTATAATGAAATGTACAAATTGGGGATTTATGATGTTGGCTATGCTAGAGATATCAGTGGATTGGCGGCAGCCATGACAGCCGCAGGCATGAAGAAAGGAGCCAGCAAAGAGGCTATGCTAGATGTGCTAAGAAGTGTAGATCCACAAGGGTATTTTAAGAGCAGGTTGGTGGGAAGAACTTCTTATAGAATTCTTCAAAAAGCTCTGGGCATTGTAAAAGAAGCAAAAGGCCAAGAAGAAAACCACATGCAAAAGGTCTTTGAGCTTTTAGACCAAAACCAACAGGATATGCCCTTTCATGCTGGAGAGGTACACCTTCAAGTTTTGGTGGCCATGCTTTATGCAGATTTTGACTTCATGGGGACCATGCAGTTTCTGGTAAACTATGGCAGAGATAATGACACTACAGCCGCAGTGGCAGGCGGTATTTTAGGGTCTTTTCACGGGTTTGAAAACCTACCAAAAGAAGAAAGAGAAAAAGTGATAAAAGTAAGCAGAGAAGTTTTGAGTATAGATTTAGAAAAATTAGCTCAGACGCTAACCACTAAAATTCTGGCACTTCAGTAAGCTTAAATGTGCTGTTCGTCTATTTGATTTGGCAATCACATCATAAATGGAGTAATTAGTATCCTAAAAAACCTAATTGAACTATGAAAAGTAAATTATTGGCAGTTGCCCTATTTCTAATGGCCTCTTTTTTAGCCAATGCTCAAGATGGCTCCATTAAAGCTCTTTTGTTTTCTAAAACGGCAGGCTTTCATCATGAATCTATCCACGAGGGTGTAGCTGCCGTAAGAGGACTAGCGGATAGACATTCTTTTCAGGTAGACTGGCACGAGGCTACTCAAGTATTCTCTGACCAGGGCTTAAAAAAGTATGATGTAGTGATTTTTCTAAACACCACTGGGGATGTGTTAAACGAAAAAGAGCAAGCAGCTTTTGAAAAATACATTCAAAACGGGGGAGGTTATGTAGGTGTACACGCAGCAGCAGACACAGAATATGACTGGGAGTGGTATACCAAAATGGTAGGCATGATGTTTAAAATACATCCTGCTCAGCAAACAGCGTACATACATGTAGAAGACCACAATTTTGCTGGAATGCAGCGTTTTCCTAAAACATTATTGTGGACGGATGAGTGGTATGAGTATCAAAAACCTGCTCTGTCAGACGACCTACACTTCTTGGTGTCTGTGGATGAGAAAACCTATGAGCCCTATGCAAAATGGGGAAATAATGAAGGAAAAGGAATGGGAGACTTTCACCCACTAGCTTGGTATCATGAGTATGACGGCGGAAGAGCCTTTTATACAGGTCTGGGCCATATAGGAGCTATTTATTCTGACCAAACCTTCTTAGACCACCTTTATGGCGGCATCTATTGGGCAGCTACAGGTAAGGGCATAAGATAGGAAGTTAATCTCTTTAAAACACAAAACCCCGCTGAGCAATGCTAGCGGGGTTTTTGTATGTAACACCATAAACTTTTAGTCTCTTCTTGAAGAACTTCTACTGCTAGAAGACCTTGCAGATGAAGAACGGCTGCTCGAAGATGGTCTTGCAGATGATGTTCTGCTACTGCTTCTACTCGGAGCGGAAGACCTAGCCGACGAACTTCTTGAGCTAGATGACGGTCTTGCAGATGAGCTTCTACTGCTACTTCTTGGAGCGGCAGACCTTGCAGACGAAGAGCGGCTGCTTGACGAAGACGATCTTGCAGATGAACTTCTATTGCTAGAAGAGGGTCTTGCAGAAGATGTTCTGTTGCTGCTGTTTGGAGCCGCAGACCTAGCCGAAGAACTTCTAGAGCTAGAGGAGGGTCTTGCAGAAGATGTTCTATTGCTGCTGTTTGGAGCCGCAGACCTAGCCGAAGAACTTCTAGAGCTAGAAGAGGGTCTTGCAGAAGATGTTCTATTGCTGCTGTTTGGAGAAGCAATTCTAGCAGACGAGCTTCTTGTGCTTGACGTGCTCCTTGGAGCAGTTCTCGTAGTAGCAGATGGTCTATTACTAGTTCCCGTTCTCAGGTTACCATTGCTTCTATTTCTAGAGCTATTGACATCTCTGTTACTATTAGGTGTGTAGCTTCTACTTCTTGTAGACGCTCTGCTGCCTGCTCTCGTAGAGCTAGTGCTTCTTCTAGTGTTGGCAGTACTACCTGTAGTTCTTCCTACCCTGCTGTTAGAGTTACCCACTCTTGCAGTAGGGTTAGTTCGGTCTCTTCTTACCGCATTGCCATTGCCTCTGTTGTCTACTCGGGCGGTGGTTCTTCCGCTGTTATAGTTCGGGCTTACATTATTGTTACGGTATCTGCTACCATTTCTATATATGTATCGCTCATTGTTAAAGACATAAACTCGTGTTGTAGGAATAAAGAACCTAGATCCGTATCCGTATGAACAGCTTCCCCAGCCCAGATTATCGAATCTGTTAAAGCTCCAACCATTGCTATAGTACCTATTGTACCAGAATGGATATGAGTTGTAGCCAAAGTATACTCTGTTAAAGCCATAGTAACTTCTGTCGTAGTCTGTAAGTTCTAAACCTACTTTACGGTTTAGCCAGGCTACATCTTCCCACACGTCGTCCTGCTCCCACTCATCGTAGTTGCCATCTGCCATGTAGTCGTATTCTTTTTCTTCTATACGTTCTAGTTTATTGTAAAGTCTTTTAGACTCCCAGTTGGTTATAAGTCCAGACTCAATCCCGTTTGTGATTCTCACTCGCACATCCCAGTGCCAGTCAAATTCTTCATCATAGTGATGCCTGTCGTCGTATCGGTTATATGATTGGGCGGAAGCTGCGAAGCTAAAAAGGCCCAAAAGTAAAAATGTTATTATATTTCTCATTGTCGTAATATTTATGGTGTATGCTAATTAGATGCAGGAAACGCTGCCCAGGTTGTTTACGATTTGTTAATAAATCATGAAAAGATAGAAAGATCTAGTGGTGCTATATGTAGGGCGTGCTCCTTTAGCTCTTCAAGGCACAAAACCAACACACAGCTAAACGGTCGGGCTATCCAGGGCTCCGCTATCGCTTCCGTCTTTCTGTATAAGTCTCTCTATATAAGGTAAACAGAAAGACTAAACTCTTCCTATCCCTCACTCGGTTAAAGTGAGATTTCCTCTTCCGTAACTATCCTAGCTTGTTGTGGAATTAAACTAGAGGGGGTATGGGGTCTCTAAAAAAACAGGCAACACTTTAAACAGCAAAGTCAATGATTTTGTACTATTACTTCGCACGCCCAATCATCAAAACGCCACCCAAAACCAAAGCAGAGCCTATGAGTTCTTGAAGGCTTAGTGTTTCCCCTAGAAAGAAGTATGCTAAAACTATGGTGGAGACGGGGCCAATGCTGGCTACTATGGAGGCTCTATTTGCTCCTAAAAGCTTGATGCCCTCCATAACCATAAAAGTGGGTATGACGGTGCTTACTACCGCCAGTATTATACCATAGGCATGTAAGCCGGGCTCTAAATGCAGGATTTGCGAGTCTGAGAACAGATTAAAATGAATAAGCACATATACAGAAGACAATACCATGGAGATGCTATTGAAATTGATAGAGCCATATTTATTGATTAGCTCACCGCCAAAAACTAAATAAAGAGCATACGTAATGGCACTAACTAGAATAAAGCCACCACCTTTTATGAAGTTCTCCGTTTCAAATATCCTCGGCTCCGTGGCAATAATCATAACACCGACATAGGTAATGGCAAGTGCAATCAAGGCTTTCTTAGAGATACGTTTTTTGAGGAATATTCTAGAGAAAACCACCACTAGCGTAGGGTAGATGAAGAGAATGATTCTTTCTAAACCTGCTGTGATGTATTGCAGGCCTTTGAAGTCAAACCAACTGGCCCAATAATAACCTATCATGGCCAAAAGAGCAATGAAGCCAAAATCCTTTTTACTAACAGACTTAAACTCGCCGAGCTTATAACGCCAAATAGCAATTCCAATAAATATGGGTAAAGCGTATCCAAAACGTAAGGTCAGGAGCGTAATGTCGTCTACGTCATATTCCGCATAGGCCATTTTGATAAAGATGGCTTTGGCAGAGAAGCAGATGGCTCCTATGGCGACTAATACTATTCCTTTTTGCGTATTGTTCATTTCAGCTCCAAATTGAGCATTTTTAATCTGAGTTCGATGCAAGAACAGCCTTTGAAGCTCCCGTGGAGCGATATATAGGTAGCGAGGGGTAAAACCCCTCGCTAATGTGTTAGAAAGTACTCTAGTTTGGCGGAATTTTGGTCTATAAAACCAAAATCGTGACAAACGTATCATTGAAGGTTTTTAAGGGGTAGTGAGTTAACTAGTTATCTTATGTCGAACTCAGGTTTTTATGGCCCGAATAGCTCAAAAGAAGAAATTGGACTTTTTAAGACAATAAGAAAACCAACAGAGACACAAAGAAAAACCCCACCCACCGGCAGGGTTTTAAATGTCTTTAATCTTATGTCTTCGATCTTAATATTATATCATCCCCTTTCCATTCAAATACTCAGCAATCTGCACAGCATTGGTTGCAGCCCCTTTGCGGAGGTTATCTGCTACGCACCATAGATTTAATGTATTCGCTTGAGATTCATCTCTTCTTATTCTGCCTACAAAAGTTTCATTCTTTCCATGAGCATTTATCGGCATTGGGTATATGTTGTTGGCAGGGTCGTCCTGAACAACTACACCCTCCATATTGGCCAATAGTGAATTTACCTCGACCAGGTCAAAGTCATTCTCAAACTCAATATTTAAAGCCTCCGAATGTCCACCAATAGTAGGAATACGAACCGTCGTAGCCGTTACACGGATACTGTCGTCTTCCATGATTTTGTTGGTCTCCTTTATCATCTTCATTTCCTCTTTGGTGTAGCCATTGTCTAGGAATACGTCAATATGAGGAATCACATTCAAATCTATCTTGTGAGGATAAGCCGGATCTGCAATTACTTTTCCTTCACGCTCTCCAAACAACTGGTCAACAGCCTTTTTACCAGAACCCGTCACAGATTGGTACGTGCTTACCACCACTCTTTTTATTTTGTATTTATCATGAAGTGGCTTTAAAACCACTACCATTTGTATCGTGGAGCAGTTAGGGTTTGCTATGATTTTGTCATCTGAGGTTAAAGAGGAGGCATTTACCTCTGGCACTACCAATTTCTTGGTAGGGTCCATTCTCCAAGCAGAAGAATTATCAATAACCGTAATGCCCGCTGCCGCAAACTTTGGAGCAACTTCCAAAGAAGTGCCACCACCAGCAGAAAATATGGCTACGTTTGGTTTCATTTTTATAGCATCCTCAAAACCCACGACTGTGTATTCTGAGCCTTTATAAGAAACCTTGTTTCCAATAGACCTCTCAGAGGCGACAGGAATAATTTCTGTTACCGGAAAATTTCTTTCCGCTAATACTTTAAGGATTTCGCCACCTACTAGACCAGTGGCTCCTACTACTGCTACTTTCATTTTCTATCTATACTCCCTGACCCATATCGGAGCATTTTATGTGTTAGAGAGATAGGTCGGTTCTCTCGTTTCCTTATTATAATCACCAACAATTAAGCTGGTTAAACTGTTTGAGGTGCAAAAGTAACGCTAAAACTAAAATCGTCAGTGTTCACATTAAGTTTTTTATCTAGACGACTACACTGCTATACTTTTTTAGGTTGAACAAGGAAGACTAAGATCCTCCAAATAATATACGAGAGGAACCAATATTGCTCTTCGCTATAAAATACTCTGCCGGAACATAAAAGAATGGACCTTCCACGGGGGTTAATTTGAACATAGGCTTTTCATCAATAAAAGTTTGTCTGAGATATTTTTCTATTCTTACGGAGTCTGCGTAGTCGTATCCCTGAGTAAAAACTTTTGTATCTGGCTTTAGGTTATGAAAGTAGGCGTTGTCTATATCACGATTTAAGGGAGGTAAAGAATATCCTATTACAATCACATAACTAGCGTGTGGAGCCAATTGGCCTAACTTACTAATTGTTTCCCGAGAGTCCACGTCTTCCCAGGCAAACTTTAAAGGATTAGTTTTGGGTTCGTTTTTAAGCTTGATATAAATATTTATTAATACTTCAAGGATAGCTTCTTGATATTGTTTCTGCTTCTACCATTTCTTCCCGAATCCAAGATGTCGCATTTAAGTTGGTAATATCAGCACCTATTGAGTTTCGGTACTCATTTGATACATTTATGAGCCCTTTTTAAACGGACTCCTTGTCTCTTTGCAATGTGGACTCTAGTTGAAAGTCATAATTCCACGAAATGAAATTAAAGTTATTAGGGATGATGAAGGGATAATGAGATACCCTACCAAATTGGTTAATTGAGCGAATTAAGTTCTCATACCTTCCTTCCCGTTCTCTACTCAAATATTCGTCATCTTCTTTTTTCTTTTTGCGTATTGGAAATAGTTAAACAAAACGACCAAGAAGGCTTTGTACTCCAAATATTCTTTCGTTCTAGCCTGATCACTTAGTCTTTTAGGCAAAGTGTCAATACTCGATGATTCGTTAACTAATGCAATCCATTTTTGGCAAAAATCATTAAACTCATGGAAGAAACCACTGTTTCTAAAAATGAAGACTCTATTGTTTATCTCATTTTGACTATTACTCAAGAAAGTATTGAAATCTTTTAATCTTAAATTAATCTGACTGACCATTGGAATAAAGTTGGCACTCGCACCTGCCCCAAAATAATAAGTGATTTTTTCTTCAAAATTTCTGCTTGGTAGCATATTATATGGATTAACTTTTTTGTTATATGTTTCCGTTTTAGCTCTAATTGGCCCATGTCGTATTGAGCTTTTCTGGTGTGTGTGGAACGGCTAAAACGTAAATTGTTTTATTTTTTCATCAATATAATAGTGAATCATAAATGGAAAAACTTTGAGCGGAATGGTGTGATATCTGCTATACCTTATTTGGAAAGCTTTTGGCGTAGTTGATTTTAATCCGAGCTTTTGTTCAATGTCATCGATAAACCGAAGAGCTAAATCTTGTGAAATTATGGAATAATAATCAAGCCCTTCATCAATATCTAACTCAGCCAGTGGATCTAAAATGCTTTCATATTTTGCCATCTGCAATAAGAGACTTTTTAAACTCTTTAAAGCTTCTTCCTCTATTTGGGTTTTTAAAAAAACGCCTTGTATCGCTCATCCAAAATGGTTTTATGCCAATCTGGAATATCAACATTGTCTTGAAACCTTAAATCAGGAATCTATTCGAGCATATTCTTAACAGAATCGTAAATATTGTCGGGGATGGATATGGTTAATTCTCATATATGAAAAGCTTTTTATAAAGTTAAGCTAATTTTGAATTCAAAAGCTATAAACCCTCTTAGGTGTAACCACGTGATGAAGAGCCACATCTGTTTCTTCCACATCCTCAATAGCCTCTTCTGCCTCAAAAAGCGAAAGACCCGTAATCGTTGTGTTTTCGGTGGCATTTTCTAGGAAACGGTCGTAGAAACCTTTGCCATAGCCTATTCGGTGCCCACTTTTATCAAAAGCCAAAAGAGGAACGATGACTAAAATGTCATCATCTGTGTTAAAGAATTCCTCAGAAGAAACACCTTCATTAATAGGTTCTGAAACGCCCCACTTATTTAGTTCTGTGGGCGTGTCTTTATTGTATAAATGATGCGTTAAAGTGCCATCCTCACTAACCCTTGGTAGATAAAGGCTTACAGGAAAGTCTTCATGAAGGGTATTCACTATAATGCTGCTGTTTACTTCATTTGACATGGAGAGGGGTAAATAGCAATGCACTTTATCATACCTGTGTACCATGAAGCGGCTAAAAAGCAAATACTTAATTTTAAGACTTTGCTCGGTTACATGTTCCGTGTTTAGCTTGAGCCTTTTCGCTAAATACTTCTTACGGAGTTCCGCTTTTTTCATGCTTAACTTATTAAGTCAAAACCACAATAAGGCTGAAGTGCCTTAGGTATTTTGATACCTTCCGGTGTTTGATTGTTCTCTAAAATGGAAGCTAAAATTCTGGGAAGAGCCAGTGCAGAGCCGTTTAATGTATGTAGCAATTCTGTTTTACCATCCACTTTATGTCTTAACATTAGCCTATTGGCCTGATAGGTTTCAAAATTGGAAACAGAACTCACCTCTAACCATCTTTCTTGAGCAGCAGAATAAACCTCAAAGTCATAGGTTATGGCGGCCGTGAAGCTCATATCTCCACCACAAAGGAGAAGTATTCTATAGGGCAACTCGAGCTTCTCTAAGAGTTTCTTTACGTGCTCTACCATTTCATCCAATGCTTGATAAGACTCTTCAGGCTTTCTGACTTGGACTATTTCTACTTTGTCAAATTGATGCAATCTGTTTAAGCCACGAACATGGGCTCCCCAGCTTCCTGCTTCTCTTCTAAAACAAGGTGTGTATCCTGTTACTTTTATCGGGAGTTGGGCCTCTTTGATAATTTCGCCTCTAAACATATTGGTCAATGGAACCTCAGCTGTAGGAATCAAGAATAGGCCATCGGTCTGTGCTTCATACATCTGACCTTCTTTATCTGGAAGCTGTCCTGTACCATAACCAGAGGCTTCGTTGATAAGAATGGGGGGCTGTATTTCTGTATATCCAGCGTTACTGGCTTCGTTTAGGAAGAAATTTATTAGAGCTCGTTGGATTTTAGCTCCCTTGCCTTTGTAAAAAGGAAAACCTGCACCGGTAACTTTATTTCCTAATTCGAAGTCTATAATGTCAAAATCAGAAATTAAGTCCCAATGAGGTTTGGCACCATCATGAAGGGTAGGTAAGTCGCCGTGAGAAAATGTTTCCACGTTGTCTTCTGGAGTTTTACCAGCCGGCACAGATTCGTGTGGAAGGTTTGGTATCGTCCACATCACTTCTTGTAGTTGATTACTATAGCCTCTCAAAAGCTCATCCAGTTCTTTAGACTTTGTCTTTAATTCACTCGTTTCAGCTTTTGCTAATTCTGCTTCATCTCGCTTACCTTCTCTCATAAGCAGGCCTATTTGCTTAGCGATAGTGTTTGACGTTGCTAAAACGTCGTCCAGAGCCTTTTGGGCATCTTTTCTGTTTTGGTCTAAGTCTAATGCTTGATTTATTACCGCTTCTGCATCTTTGAAATATTTCTTTTCCAGACCCGCTAAAACAGTCTCTTTGTTGTCTTTTATGTACGCTATTTGAAGCATGATTACTTAGTTATTAGTCGTCTATGGTAGTTAATTTGACCCAAATGATAATTAAGGTGTCCTAGTAAGTGGTATAAGAAAAAGGCCGTGCTCATCTCCTTTCCAAATACGTTTTGTGGATAGTTTGCTGAGAGCCTTTCAGCATCTAATGAGCCTAGAACGTCCTCTACTGTACGGGTTGTTTCTTCAATATCTTGAACGAGTTTTTCAACCGAAAATCGGCCCGAAAATTCTTCTTCTCTGTTTCGAATATAGCCAGAACCGCCCAAAACAGCTCCGATAAAATGTCTGAGATTGCCCGTGAGGTGCATGGCCAAGTTACCGGCAGAATTACTAATTTCTCCACTGGTTTTGTATAAAAGATCATCATCATCATAGCTCAGAACCTCTTCCTTAAGCTTGTCCAAACTTTTTTTGTATACCGTTATTAATGCATCCATTTAATCGAATTTAAATAGTCCTTCGTTAAGAGCCTCTAAAGCATCGTTTTTATGAACAGAATCTACGAGGAGCGAAATGTTATGCTCAGATGCTCCATAAGAAATCATGCGAATAGGAATATGCTTTACGGCCTCTAAGATACGGACAGCAATCCCAGAATTATCTGCCAAAAAGCTTCCGACGATACAGATGATACTTTGGTTTCTGTCGTGTTCTTCTAATTGGGCGAATTGTTTTAATTCGATGCCTATTTCTTCCAGCCTGTCAGAATTGTCAATGGTAACCGCCACAGAAACCTCAGAGGTAGTAATCATGTCTACAGGTGTTTTGTATTTCTCAAAAACACCAAAAACTTTTCTTAAAAAACCGTAGGCATTCAGCATTCTAGTAGAGTGCACATAAATGGCAGTGATGTTGTCTTTGGCCGCTATAGCCTTTATCTCTGGGCCATCGCTAATTTTAGATGTTATTAGGGTACCAGGAGCCGCTGGAGCGATAGTGTTCTTGAGCCTTACAGGCACGCCACTCATTTTAGCAGGTGTTATGGTACTCGGGTGTAATATTTTAGCACCGAAGTAGGCAAGCTCGGCAGCTTCTTCAAACAATAATTCAGGTATAGGGCGTGTTCTTTTAACCACCCGAGGGTCATTATTATGCATGCCGTCTATATCTGTCCAGATTTGAATTTCTTCTGCTTTGATGGCTCCGCCAATAAGTGAAGCGGTATAATCTGACCCACCTCTTTTTAGGTTATCTATTTCTCCTCTCGGGTTACGGCAAATAAAGCCTTGAGTAACTAAAATGTGTTCAGAACGATTCTCTAAGATGGCCCGAAGTTTTTCAGAAATTTTTGTAAACTCGGGTTCGTTGTCAGTGTCAATACTCATGAACTCTAAGGCGGGCAACAAGATTACAGACTCACCCATTTCTTTCATGTAAGTTGTAAAAAGCTGTGTGCTCATTATTTCACCTTGAGCCACCATTTTTTTATCGTGCTTCAGGGTATAAATTTTCACATCAGCCAAAGAGCGAATGAAACCAAATTCTCTTTCTAGGATTTTTCTTCCTTCAGCAAGTCCCGCTTCCGTTGTGAAAAGTTCTTCAATAAAAGTTTGATAGTGGGCATACAGCTCATCCATTTGGGTCAAAGCCAAAACCTTATTTGCCTTGGACAAAGCCTCTCCAAAACCCAAAAGGGCATTGGTAGAACCTGACAGGGCAGATAAAACAACGATTTTACGAGTTTTAGTAGTTGTCACTAAATCTCTGATAGACTTCATACGTTCAGGCATTCCAACTGAAGTACCCCCAAATTTCCAAACTTGCATTTCTTTAATTTTCTTTTAATTAATAGTCTCCGGTATTTACGACTTACTCGAATTGCGAGTGTCGAATGATTCGTAAATCGTAATTTAAATCATTTGTCATTTATTGTAAGCCAAGCATTTTTATCGCG
Organism: Arcticibacterium sp.; assembly: GCA_047623945.1. Lineage (GTDB taxonomy): Bacteria > Bacteroidota > Bacteroidia > Cytophagales > Spirosomataceae > Arcticibacterium. The sequence continues at coordinate 24,270 of JBLHOT010000015.1, forward strand.
GTGATGGCCGCTTCGTCACCTTTGTTTCCATGAATTCCCCCTGCTCTATCTACTGCTTGTTGATGGGTATTGGGCGTGAGAACGCCAAAAATCACTGGCTTATTATACTTTAAACTGACGGCGGTTAGTCCTTGTGCTACAGCATTATTAATATAATCATTATGCTTCGTTTCTCCTTGTATCACACAGCCAATGGCTATCACGGCGTCTATATCTGCTTTAGCAGCAAAAACTTGCGAACCATAGCTTAATTCGTAGCTGCCTGGTACATCTACCTTAATGATGTTTTCTGCGGAGACCCCATGCTTTATAAGGGTATCATAGACTCCCTGATATAGGGCTCCCGTGATTTCCTCATTCCACTCGGCCACTATCACTGCGATTCTTTTCGTAGAAACATCTATGATGCCTTCTGTATTATAAACGGAGAGGTTTTTATGTGCTGAACTCATTTTTTTGAAAATAGTGTATAAAAAAAGGGATAAACCTGCTGGCTTACCCCTTTAAATTTCTTTTGCTTGGGTTACTTACCAGCCTCTGTTTCCAGTTTGGTTTTATATTTTGTAGCCGCCAATATGTTTGCCGAAGAAGGATAATCTTCCACAATCTCAGTGTAGGCATCTATAGCTCCTTGTTTATTGCCAGCTACTTCATAGGCCGTTCCTAATTTCATTAGGTAATTAGGCGTCATATACTTATTAGGCTTATAATCAGCGGCTTTTTCATAAGATGAAATAGCTTCTGCTGTTTTCCCTAGTTCCATATTGGCATCACCTAAAAGTGCGTAAGCTTTTCCTTGAACGATTAAATCGTTTGAATTGAACTCACTAAGGTAGTTTATTGCATTTTGGAACTCACCTTTCTTCATATAGGCTACACCTACATAATAGTTAGCAAGATTTCCTGCAGCTGTAGAGCTATAGTTTTCTGCTACTTCTAGAAGTCCGGCATTTCCACCTGTACCGTTAAGGGCCAAGTCAAGGGAGTCTGACTCAAAATAATAAACCGAGTCGAACATAGCCGTTTGAGTTTCAACGGTCTGTTGTTTTATCCAATAATTATATCCAATAATCCCCAATGCCGCTGCGATGAGTACACCACCGACAATACTTAGTAGATTTTTGTTGCCATTGAAAAAGCTTTCGGCCTTGTTGATTTCCTTCTGAAGTGCCTCAGGACTTTCTAAAATCTCAATACCAGTATTTTCGCTATTCTTTTTTGCCATTATATGCTTTCGCTTAAATTTTCGAGGAGCAAATTTAGTTAATTGATTTATATTTTAATCAATGCATTGGTCAAAATGTACTTTATGAAGGTTTTTGACGGTAAATGACTGATTTAAGAGCGTTTAAGCTTGGTTTTGGATTACTCCATTAAGAAAGGATAGTCTTCTTGAACATATATGTCTTTGAAAGCGTCCTCTGCTTTTGGAAAAGGGGAGTCTTCTGCAAACTTTACAGCTTCGGCCACTTGAGCTTTGATTTTCTTATCAATCTCCTCCAATTCTTCTTCTGTGGCAAATTTACCTTTTAAGATACGGTCTTTATTCATTTCTAAAGGGTCACGCATTTTCCACTCTGCTACCTCTTCTTTGGTACGGTACTTCTGAGGGTCAGACATAGAATGACCTCTAAAACGATAGGTCTTAAATTCTAAGAAGGTAGGACCATCTCCCTTCCTGGCTCGGGATGCAGCACGACTTACAGACTCATGAACAGCTTCTACGTCCATGGCATCTACAGGCTCAGCAGGCATATCATAAGCCTCTGCTAAGGTATACAGTTCTTTTACATTTGAGCTTCTTTCAACAGATGTTCCCATGGCGTATCCGTTGTTTTCAACTACGAAAATCACTGGAATTTTCCATGTCATCGCCAAATTAAGGGCTTCATGAAAGGCTCCTTGACGCACAGCTCCGTCGCCCATGTAACAAATACACAAGCTTTTAGTCCCCTTATATTTTTCTGCAAAGCCAATTCCTGCGGCTACAGGTATTTGAGCACCCACAATTCCATGGCCTCCAACAAAGCCCACTTCCTTGTCAAAAATGTGCATTGAGCCTCCTTTTCCTTTTGTAGTTCCAGTAGCCTTACCAAAAAGCTCAGCCATAATCCTATTTGGACTTGTGCCGAGAGCTAGGGGTTGGCCATGATCTCTGTAAGAAGTTATGTATTTGTCTCCTTTTTCAAGGGCAGAAACCGCTCCAGAGGAACAGGCTTCCTGGCCAATGTATAAATGACAAAAACCTCTAATCTTTTGCTGACCGTAAAGTTGTCCAGCTTTCTCTTCAAATTTTCTTTGAAGCATCATAGACTCATACCAATAGAGGTATTGCTCTTTGGTGTATTTAGTCTTTGCGGCTTCTTTTTTCTTCGTGGCTGCCATAAATTTTATAAGCTTCTGTTATTGCGGTATAGCAATGTCTATTCAACAAATGTTAATCCTTTTACAAGGGATAGCAAAAATAGTTATTAAAGGTCTACGGAAGAAAAATATCCTTGAAATCTCTGCTTTACTAATAATAAATAGGGGTATACTCTGATTCATTAGGGATTCTTTTAGAAGGTATATGCAGAATAGACTTGGCTATTGCTATTAGTTTGGTGAACTTTGTCTTAAGTCAACTAAGAAAATGTTTCTCCGGTCAATAAGGCTCTTTAATTTTCGCAATCATGCGGATGTTACCTACAATTTCTCCGAAAGGGTAAACTGTATTGTAGGTGAAAATGGTGCAGGTAAAACGAATCTCATAGATGCTGTTTACTTCTTGGCTCTAACAAAAAGCTCTATTCAAAAACAAGATCTTCTTTCTGTGTCTCATGAAGAGCAAATGATGGTAATTGATGGTAATTTTGGAAATGGAGAGAACATTACGGTAACAATAACAAAAGGTCAGAAGAAAGTTGTTTTAGCGGATAAGGTGCCTTACGAGCGTATTTCTCACCATATCGGGAAATATCCATTAGTGTTAATTGCCCCGGACGACACAGATATGATTAGGGATGCTAGTGACGCCAGAAGAAAACTTTTTGATGGAATTATTGCCCAATTTGATCAACTATATCTTAAGTCCTTTCAGCAGTACAACCGATTACTAGATCAGCGAAATAGTTTGCTCAAGCAATTTGTGGACCGGAATTATTTTGATCAACAGATGCTTGACAGCTATTCTGAGCCTTTAGTTGTTTTATGTATTGAGATTGCTAAAAAAAGGTCTGAGTTTGCTCAGGAATTTGAACCAGAAATCAGAAAGCATTATAAGGAGATAAGCAGTGGAAAAGAAAAGGTAAGCATTACATATTCCACGGAAGTTCTAGAAGGGTTTGAGGCCAAGTTCAAAAGAAATGAGTCTAAAGACAGAATGGCTCAAAGAACGACTATGGGTGTCCATAAGGATGATTATCTCTATCAGTTGGATGGTTTGCCTGCTAAGAAGTTTGGTTCACAAGGCCAGAAAAAGTCTTTCGTTCTGGCGGTCAGACTGGCACAATTTGACTTACTAGAAAAGCAAAAAGGTACTAAACCGCTCCTTCTTTTAGATGATATTTTTGATAAATTGGATGATAATCGGATTGAAAAATTAATTCAGAAGATTGATAACGATACATTTGGGCAGGTATTTATTACAGATGCTCGACCGGAAAGAACCAAAAGAATTTTAGAAAAGGTGAAAGCCCAGGTAAATTACATTGAACTTTAAAACCGTATGCCAGAATCCTTAGTACCTCAAGATGGTAGATTGCTCATTGCGGAGCCTTTTTTAGGTGACCCAAATTTTGAGCGAAGCGTGATTCTCCTTTGTGAACACACAGAGAAGGGTTCTTTTGGATTGGTTTTAAACCAAATCTCCAACCTAAAGTTGCAAGACGTTATTGATGATGTTTTTATGGAATTTCCGGTATATGTAGGCGGACCTGTGGAATACAACACACTTCATTACATACATAGGTTAGGAGATCTCATACCAGATTCTGTGCCGTTGGGAAATAACTTGTATTGGTCGGGAAACTTTGAGGCCATCAAAACCATGATAAATATTGGCAAAATTGTAGGAAACGACATTCGCTTTTTCCTAGGATACTCTGGATGGGGCGAAGGCCAACTCGACTCAGAAATCAATAAAAACTCCTGGGTAGTATCTGAAACAGAGGCAGATATAGTTTTTGAATCTTCTCCTAAGGAGTTTTGGAGAAAGGTGCTCAGAAATATGGGCGGCTCCTATAAGATTATGAGTAATTATCCGACCGACCCGAGGTTAAACTAGAATCGCCAAATGGGGTAAATCGTACCTTTCTGATATTGACTACTGTCTTGTTTGGGTAATTCCATAAAGGCATGGCTGAGATTCAAGTTAGCCAAATCTCCAGAACCTCCACCTTCTACCGGAGTAGCCCTTAGAACGGCGTCTTTCTGTGAAAGGGTAACCTGCATAAAGTAAGATAAGGGAGGCTTGAACGCTACATTTTCACTTAAAACGGCTAATTCCTTCTGAACTTTAAGGCCGATTGACTTCTTAAGCCAAGGGAGAACATATCGCACAGCACACATAAAGGAGGATACCGGATTTCCTGGTAGAGCAAACACACTTACATTGCCTTTGGTGCCATACCACATAGGCTTGCCAGGTCTTTGCTGAATTTTGTGAAAGACCTTTGCTACACCGGCAGCTTTTAAAGCCTCTGGCAAATAATCTTTTTTGCCAGCAGAAACGCCTCCAGACAACACAACCACATCGTGCGTTTTAAAAATGGCGGACAGTAAGGAGATGCTTTCTTCTAGGTTATCCTTTAAATGAAATTGGTGTATCTGAGCCGAGTAGGGTTCAAGCAAAGAACTTATGCAATAGATATTTGATTTTCTTATTTGATGAGGCATCGGCACTTGACTCACATCTACCAGTTCGTCTCCCGAAGTAACTACAGCCACTTTTAGTAATTTATTTACCAGTACTTGTACTTTGCCCACCGTGGCAAGCACAGCCAAGTCGGCACTTCTGAGTTGTACGCCTGCAGGTAATAGAACTTCTCCAAGCTTTCTGTCTTGCCCTTTGCCGTGGACATTGCGAAACATATTGAGCTCGTTTTTAATCGTAGCCGATCCTCCATCAATCTCTATATCTTCATAGCGAATGATGGAGTCTGTACTTATTGGAAGAGACGCTCCCGTCATTACTTCTATGCAGGCCTTAGGGTCTTTTAATGTTTTTTGTGGCTCCCCTGCAAACTGAATTTGCTCTATTTTAAAAACTCTCTGACCGCCGTTATATGCTTTTCCTTGAAGACCAATACCATCCATAGTGACTCGGTCAAAAGGTGGCATATCCCTGTCAGATTTTATAGCTTCAGCCAATACTCTTCCTCGTGCCTTTCCAAAAGAAATGAGCTCTTCGCCAAATGAGGAAGCGTTTTCAAGGATAATCTCTGTGGCTTTATTTACGGGTATAAAATCCATTAGTTAAAATTCATGGCTTGGTCTCTAAAATGAATGGGGCTTTGTCTGTCTCTTAAATTTTGAGCAGATCTTTTAGAAAAAACGGTCTTAACTTCGGCTAGTATAGAAAGGGCTATTTCCTCAGGGTTAGTGGCACCAATATCCAGACCTGTAGGGGCGTAGATGTGTTCTTTTAGCTCCATAGGAATCTGATGCCCCTCTTCTTCTAATTCCTTAAAAATACGCTCAGCACGTATTCTTGGTCCTAGCATTCCAATGTAATTGATTGGTTTTGAAAGGAGCGAAATCAGGTTTTCTTTGTCAGTTTTAAGTGAATGCGACATTAAGATTACGGCTGTAAATTCATCAAATAACATTGTATCAAAAACTACTTTTGAAAGAACATTTTCATCTTTTATTTTCTCATCGGCAGCCACAATTTTATAATCCCAGCCAAGCTCTTTTGTTTGACGAATAAGAGGAGGGAGGTCATATTGATGTCCGGCAAAGATTAGAAAGAGAGCAGGAGGAAGAATTTCCACAAAAACACTTAGGTCGTTTTGTAACAGTATGTTTTTTGATTTTTCAAGAATGGCGATACTTTCATAATGGCTCTTTAATGAAGCATAATTGCAAAGGTTTTCAATGGGAATGAGTCTTCCTAATAGACCTGTATCAGGAGAGTTGGTAATAGTAATCAGTTTATGATTTTTACGTGGTCCAGTATTGATGTTTTCTAAAATAGAAATAGGGTTTGCCTTGTCATCATCATTAATAGGCGTAAAAAGGACATCAATAATGCCATTGCAGCCAAGTCCTACCCCTATTTGATGATGGTCGTCTGAGGACGTATCATAAGTTATAATGGACGAACGTTCTTTTAGAATAGCCATTCTGGCTCTTTTTAGGGCATCGCCCTCTAAGCAACCACCGCTTATGCCGCCTACCCAAGTGCCGTTTTCAGAAACAAGCATTCTGGCCCCCATTCTTCTATAAGATGAACCCTCCACACGGACGACAGTGGCCAAAGCCACTTTTTCCGTCTTAGCTTTCTTGTGATAGGCACTTAGAATGGCTCGTATTTCTTTCATGAAGGCCGAAAAATTGATTTCTTTTGTTGCACCGCTAAATAACGAAGACTTTTTGGCTATTGATAGATTTGTGTTTTACGTTTATAGAACTAAATAATCTAAATCTGTCTTGGACTAAATTCTAGAGGGTTCTGATTGGTGAAAAAACAGAAGAGATATGCAAGTTAAAATACTCTGCTTTGGTATTACAAAAGAAATCCTTGGTGGATTTGAAAAGGAATTAGAGCTGGAAGATGGCAGTACTGTAAAGATGCTCAAATCAAAGCTTATGGATACATACCCCGACTTCTCCAAGCTTAAATCTTTAAGAATAGCCGTGAATGAGGCATACGGAAATGAAGAGCTTGTTTTAACGGAAAGAGATGAGGTTGTTTTAATTCCCCCGGTAAGCGGCGGTTGATACATGTCAGATAATAATATACATATTGAAATTCTACTTTCTGAAAAGGAGCTATCTTTAAACGATTGCCAGCAGTTTGTGTCTGATGATGGAGTTGGTGGCATTGTCCACTTTGTGGGAACCGTTAGAAATAATACAAAAGGAAAAAAGGTGCTCAAACTAGACTTTGAGGCATATAAACCAATGGCCATTTCTGAAATGAAGAAAATAGCGGAGGTCGTGATAGAGAAGTATGATATCGCTAAAATAGCCATCCACCATCGCATTGGTGCGTTGGGAATTGGAGAAATACCAGTCATTATTGCTGCTTCAGCAGCTCATAGGGTGGCAGCGTTTGAGGCCTGTCAATACGCTATCGACACCCTAAAAGAAACGGTACCGATTTGGAAAAAGGAGTATTTAGAAGATGGTGAGGTTTGGGTGAGTGCTACGCCTTAGTCTTTCTGATGAGAAAGAAACTCATCCTTCTCTTCTGGGGTGTTCACGTTTTTCAGTAAGTCCAGACTGTTTGGTTGGATAAGCTTTACCTCACTATTGATTAATACTTTTCGTGGACAGGAAAGCCCTAGTCCTAAAAACTCCAGAAGCCTCATGTAAGATTTTGGTTCCCAAAGTGTAATTAGGGGGTCTGGGAAGTCTGTTTCGGCATTATAAAAACAAGTTGCCAATTTTGAGGTATCTCTTTGCTGTAAAAGATGCTTAAATGTCTGTGTGTTTACCTGAGGTAAATCACAAGCAGAAACTAACCAAGCAGCGTTGGGGTCAGACTGAAACGCAGAAAGAATGGCTCCATAGGGGCCTAAGCCCTCAAACTTATCAGTGACTCTTTTATAATCTTGATATTGGTTTGTCCTACAAGAAACGAAAGCCTCTATTCCTGTTTCTTTAAATTCAGCTAAAAGATAATCTACCTGATTAAGGCCGTGGTAGTCAATCTGTCCTTTGTCTTCTCCCATTCGGAGGCTTTTACCTCCGGCCAAAACCAATCCTTTTAAAGGAGGGTTTTTAATGGTGCTTTTAACCAAGCCGGCAATTTCTTTGACCTGATTAAGATATAAAATAGGCTTTGTTCCTATTTCATCAATAAGCCAATCAAAAGGCCTTGTTTCTTCTTCACATAAAACATATGCCTGAACATCTGTAAGCTGATTTAGTCTCTTTTTAAGAGAAGTTTCTTTTTTAGGATGTACAAAAACGAGTTGCTTCTGAGCCTCAAAATGATTTCCATTAACCAGTATGAGGTCTTGATTGATTAGGGCTATTTTTTTGTCAAAGGCATTAAGTACTTTTTGGTCATGACGGTAAAACTTAATTTTATCAATCAGCAAGTTTGAATTTAATTCAGGCACATCACTATCTCCAAATGCGTGTTCGGCATCTATATAGGTGATGTTTAGCTCTGAAAGCTGTTCGATGACCTTGTCTGCCAAATCTTGAATAAGGCCACACGGAGCTCCTACAAGGGCTAGTTCGTTTCTCCCGAACTGTCCTAATTCTGGTTTAGCGAGCTTAGCATGCTTTTGATGCTTTTTCATTTGAATTCAAAATCTCGTTTCCCACCGCTTTTGGCTATAAGACGAGTTTCTTTAATAACAATATTGTGTGAGAAAGCTTTGCACATATCATAGATTGTTAGAGCAGCCACAGATGCACCAGTGAGAGCTTCCATTTCTATGCCCGTTTTACCTGTCAAAGAAGCAGTACAAATAATTTCAACCTCGTTTTTCGAATTAACAGTGATGTCTATTTGACAATTTTCTAAGCCCAAAGGATGACAAAGTGGAATAAGGTCTCCTGTCTTTTTAGCAGCCATAACGCCTGCAATTATGGCCGTCTGAAAGACTGGGCCCTTTTTAGTATGAATTTCTTCATTCTGAATCTTGGCCATGATTGCATCGTCAAGCACTAAAATGCTTCTAGCCTTGGCCACTCTTTTGGTGATGGGCTTATCTCCTACATCTACCATGGAAGGGTTTCCAGAAGCGTCAATATGTGTAAATTCTTGTTGACTCATAAACCAAAGATAAAGAGCATGGTTTAATCTTCCACTTGTTCTAGCAACTCATTGAAAACTTTGTGACGTCTTTCTTTTACTTTGGCTTCTGCTATGGCATAAGCTTTATTGTAACCGCCAGAATAATACCGCTGAAACCACGGAATCACCGATAGGCCAGCATCTAACAGAGATGTTCTTACGGCAGAGCGTACTCCAAGGTAGAATAGACCACCAGAAAGAATAAGGGAGTTCAAGCCATTTTTAATATCTCCAGCATAAAACTGGCCCAACCCAGGCATAATGATACTGAGTATCTTAGCCGTTTTGGGTTTGAGTTTGTCTATTTTTTTGTTTTTGTCAAACAACGCGTTTATCACGGTGCTGTCTGGTGCTATTTGAAGAAAAAGTCCCTTGGAAGCCTCAAAATTTCCCTGTGCAAAATTTAACATGGCATCATAAAAAACAGACAGCTCTTTTTGTTCTGGACTTAAGCTATCCGGCAAATTGAAAAGCTCAATTTTCGTTTGATTATACTCTCTAAGCAGTAAATGGCAGGACGCTTTTTTAAGGCTAATGTCTGCCTGTAAATAGCCAGAATGAACAAAATAGGCAAGATCGTAATAATAGGCGGCCTCTTGATATTGGGAAGTTTCATAAAGACAGTCTGCCATGTTTTTAAATACCCGTGGGCCAAACTCATTGTTTTGGTCAAAAAACAAAGTGCGTCTATAAACCTCTAAAGCATTCTTATAATCATCTTGTTCAAATAAATTATTCGCAAAATGGAAGGTTTGGTCTAGGTTTTGGGCTTTAGCAACTCCTCCAAATAGCTCAATAATAAGAATTATATAGATCGCTCGCTTCATGCTGTAAGCCGTTTATGAATTTAATATTTTTACTCTTTGCAGATTTCACGGACCCAAAAATATTGCCTAGATAGAATCCTGAACCTATTACGGTATAGACCCAAGGTCTATAATTACCGGCACCATGCTGATTAAACTTTCTAACCGCCTGAAATGCCAAACCACTCGTGAAGATTAAGGAGACGATTCCATCTTTCCAGTCACCAGTATAAGCTTTTCCTAATCCAGGAATAACCATTGACATAAAACCGGCAGCAAAGGGGTTTTTCTTTTTTCTGGCCAGAGCTCTATTTGATATGGACAGATACCCCTCAGCCAGGTAATTAGTGCTGTCTTGTAGCGTAAGTAACTGCTGTCGGGCCTCTAAAAACTTAGAATTAAAAATAGAAACCGTGCTTTTCATAAGTATCTTATCATCGCTTTTAAGGTTTTGACTAACGTCCCAAAAAGAATTTGCCTTATCCCAAGCTCTCCTATTTAAGAGCAATTTGGAATACTCTAATGCATGTTTTTCAGGCATAACAGAGACATCTTGAAAAAGTTGTTGAGCCCTTATTAGACCATCTTCGTTTCTTCCAGATAGCCTGTAAGCTTTCATAAGGTTTATCTGAGCCAAGGGGTCTTTAGGTGAAAGAAAAATGATTCGTTCGTATTCCTTTATGGCAAAATCTGGTTGACCAGACTCCAGCAAGTACTCGCCAAACTTTAGGGAGTTCTTTAAGTCGTAGATGTTTTCTTGGCCTTCAGCCTGAACAAATAGTAAACTTAACAGGGCTATTTTCAGCAGTTTCATGTGGATTACTTTATAGCCGAAACAATGGACACATGGTTATGAGCATTTGGGTCATCTTTAAGAAGCATCAGTTTTTTGTCAAACTCATAATTCGTGGGAGAAAGACCGTTGCACCTAGTAAGCCTATCTATCGTCATTAAACCTCCTTTTATCATTCCGTGTCCTTTAATGGCTAAAACACCATATTCAGAGCAGGAGGGTGTAAAAGTACAAACCGTTAAGTCCTGAGAAGAGATAAAAGTTTTATAGAACAAAAAGAGGCCAGAAAAGGCTGTTTGTATTTCGTTTTCGTTGTTTTGGGCTTGCCAGTAATCCTTTTTTAGATTGCCATCGTCTAAAATGTTTTTATACAGGCTAGACTTTTTTTGAGCATAGCTAGGGCTTATGCTCAGAAATAGACCTAGTAATAGGAATACGATACCTGTATATTTCATCTTCATCGTTTTGGTCAATTAATATGTTTTTATACGTGGTTCGTTGGATGTTTTGGGTACCATCAAAAGCGTAGCTTATCATAGTTACCTCTTCAGGAAACTCTATTCCCTTCACATTGACGTACTTCTTAAAAAACTGACGACTGACTAGCCTTCCATCTTTATCATAGAACACCATCACGTCTAATCTTCTATTTTTGGTCATCATCTTTATATCGCCAAAAAGTGTCTTTAGTTTTTCTTCAGCCGGCGTCCATGTGGTAACTACACCACCCTCTGTTTTCTGTATATTACCTATTTTATAAATAGCCCTGTCTTTATTTGACTCCTTTAGGCCATAGTCAGAAAGCTTTCCAGTAAGGGCAAGATGAAAAACAGTAAACTCAGGAAGAACCATAGTTTTGGATTGCTTTAGCAAAATACCCTCATTGCTGATTTCAAATAAGGAAGTATCCTGAATGACAATGTTTTCTTTCTTCGGGAAATTAATGTCATAGACTATTTTCTGGTAGATTTTATCGTAATAAACCTTACCCATGGTGAGTCTATATTTTCCGTCGCCTAATTTTTCCTTAACAGATATATCTGCTCTAAATCTATAGAACTTTTGCCCAAAGCCAGAAAAGGAGGTGCTGAACAGAAGAATAAGAACTAGAAGAAGTTTTGGCATTTGGGGTAAATATTAAGGCCCAAACTAATTAAAGATCGGGCCCCTTATAAAAAATCATATAATACGCTTAAATAAATACGCTAGAAAGTACGAATAGATAGTATAGGGCAAAAACCACTCCCCATGCTAAACAACCAAATAGGGCTTTCTTAGTTTGATCTTTATCTTGGTCTGTTAATACATAAACTAGAATCACACCTAATAAGCCAAGAACACATCCCCACCAAAAAGCAGGAATACCTATTGGAAGCTCACCAGCTGCTATTGAAGCAGATGCGTCTGAGCTAAGGTCAATACCAGAAACTAAATCAGCGTTTTGTGATTGTAGCTCTTCGAGTGTTACGTCATTTTTTTCGACGTATTTTTCAATTTTGTTAAGTTGGTCAAACTCTGCGTCTATTTTAGACTGGTCAAAGTTAAATTCTTCAACAGGCTCATTGGCGAATGCAAAGCAAACTGTTAAAGATAAGACGGATAGAATAGATAGGAATTTTTTCATAAGGAAGAGGTATAAGTTTTAAATGATAAACAATATTAATCTAATTAATCCAAAATTCAAACAAGGTGAAATCAATGGCTATTCATTTCTTGTTAAAATTGTGTACGACACAAATCAACCTAAAATGGCTTACTTTGAGCGTTAATTCGTAAGAATTTCACCAAGAATTTTATTTTACGGAAATTAAAGACCCAATGGAGCAAGAGAATCACATCAAGTATGATTTTGAGAAGCTTTCTGTAAAAGAAACAATGATAGCCGCAGAAAGAGTATATTCTGATTTATCGAAGAGGAGATCTATCAGAGAGTTTTCTTCTGAACCTGTATCTAAAGAGGTTATTAAGAGGCTGATCATGACAGCCTCTTCTGCTCCTAGTGGAGCTCATAAACAGCCTTGGACTTTTTGTGCTATAAGCAATCCAGAGATAAAAACTGCCATTAGGGCGGCGGCAGAAATAGAGGAGTATGATAGTTACAATGGAAGGATGAGTGAGGAGTGGCTTGATGATTTAAAACCCTTTGGTACAAACTGGAAAAAGCCATTCCTGGAAAAAGCTCCGTGGCTTATCATTATATTTAAACAGTCCTATGGCATGAAGGATGGGCAAAAAAAGCAGCACTATTATGTAAACGAAAGCGTGGGTATAGCCTGTGGTTTCCTGATAAATGCCATTCATAAGGCAGGACTGGCCACATTAACTCATACACCTAGCCCTATGGCTTTTTTGTCTAAAATCCTTAATCGGCCTTCAAATGAACGCCCTTTTTTATTATTGCCCGTTGGCTATCCTGAAAAGGGGGTGAAGGTTCCAGATATTGAAAGGAAGTCTAGCGAAGAGGTAATCGTTTGGTACTAAAAATCATTGTAAATTTGTGGCCAGAATAGAAAAGTATGCTAGAACAGTTAGAGGCTATAAAGGAGCGTTTTGAGGAGGTTTCCCAACAAATAGGGATGCCCGAGGTGGTATCTGATATGGTCAAATTCAAGCGAATAAGCAAAGAATATAAAGACCTAGAGAAGATTGTCAACCAGCTAAAGGAATATAAAGAGGTATTGGCTAACATAGCGGGTTCCAAGGAAATCTTGAATACTGAAAAGGAGGAGGAGCTTCGCGAAATGGCAAAGGAGGAGCTAGATGCTCTAGAGCCTAGTAGGGTGGAAATGGAAGCGATTCTGAAAGAAATGCTTATTCCAAAGGATCCGAATGATGCCAAAAATGTTATTCTTGAGGTTAGAGCAGGAGCAGGAGGAGATGAGGCCTCTATTTTCGCTGGTGACTTGTTCAGAATGTACCAGCGTTTTGTGGAGAAGCAGGAAGGATGGAAGATGAATATTATGGACATAAACCACGGCACTTCGGGTGGGTTTAAAGAAATAATAGCAGAGATAGAGGGCGAAGATGTTTATGGTCAAATGAAGTTTGAATCTGGTGTTCATCGTGTTCAGCGAGTTCCTGCTACAGAGTCTCAAGGGCGTGTACACACCTCGGCTGCATCTGTGGCGGTCTTACCAGAGGCAGAGGAGGTTGATTTTGTGCTGAACAAGTCTGATATCAAAAAAGACACCTATAGAGCTTCTGGAGCAGGTGGTCAGCACGTAAATAAGACAGAGTCTGCGGTTAGATTAACTCACCTTCCTACGAATACTGTGGTGGAGTGCCAAGATGGTAGGTCACAACACGCTAATTATGCTAAGGCTTTAACTGTACTTCGTTCTAGGCTTTATGAGGCAGAGCTTAAAAAGCATAATGATGCTATCAGTTCGGAGAGAAAATCTTTGGTCGGAAGTGGAGACCGCTCTGATAAGGTTAGAACCTATAATTACCCTCAAAGCCGAGTAACGGATCACAGAATTGGACACACTTCTTATAATTTACCTGCTGTGATGGATGGAGATGTAGGCGACTTTATGGAGAAACTCAGAATTGCAGAGAATGCAGAAAGGATGAAAGAAGGATCCCTTTAAGCGAGAAACATGAAAAAGACTATTTGTCTTGCGTCTAACAATGCCCACAAAGTAGAGGAGTTGAAAAAATTATTAGGAGACTCTTTTGACATAAAAACCTTGGCAGACATTGGTTGTGTAGAAGATATTGCAGAAACAGCGGATAGCATGGAAGGAAACTCCTTAATAAAGGCAAACCACGTTTTTGAAAATTACGGACTCGACTGTATCGCCGACGATTCGGGGCTAGAAGTGGATGCTCTAAATGGAGAACCAGGTATTTTCTCTGCCAGATACGCAGGAGAGCATGGCAATCATGAAAAAAACATGAGTAAGCTCCTCCGAAAGCTTTCGGGGCAATCTAACAGGAAAGCCAGATTCAGGACTGTAGTGACACTCATACTTGAGGGCCAAACAAAGACCTTTGAAGGAACGGTAGAAGGACGAATTATGGAAGAACGAAGAGGTAAACATGGCTTTGGCTATGATCCAATTTTTGTTCCGGATGGCCATGAGCTTACCTTTTCTCAAATGACTATGGAGCAGAAAATATCCATAAGTCATAGAGGAAGAGCCGTTGAAAAATTGATTAGCTTTTTAAGCTCTAAGTAAGTCAGGCACCAAGACCTACCTCATTCTATCGGCACTCTTTACGAGCTTCTCGTCTTTTTTGATGAAACGATTTGCCAACCAATTAAGAGCTAAGGCAGCAAAACCCGCAAAAATTCCTACATCAAAGGTACCATCACCGGCACCCTCTAGAGTCATGCCATCGTATTTAACATGGTAAACGGCTACGGCCACTGCGGCACCAATTAGTAAAGAGTTTAGGGCGACAAAGAGCATTTGGCGGACCCTTCTTTTGTACTGAAAAATGGCAAAAATGGCGATTACAATACCTAATCCTGCCATAACAGCCACGTAGAAAATGTCTTTTTTAAAGGAAGCTAGACCACCCTTAGTCGCTAAAACCTGATATGGGTTTACGATGACTTGGCCACCTGTGATATCACTTGTCCAAAGGTTGGTCCCTAAAAAAACGCCGAGAGCAATGGCTGAAAGTAAAAGCAATAAAGATTGTATTCGTTGGAGCATAAAGTTCTAAATTTTAACAAAGATATTTATTCTCTTGTAAGCTCTTCAATAATTACTTGATGAATGGGAAATTCAAGGGTCAAAGCCTCCCTTTTAGCCATTTCAAAGTCTTCAAAATCAAAACCGGGAGAAACCGTACAGCCCACTAAAGAGTAGTTTCCATTTTTTAAAGGGCGAGAGGCAAACCATGTATTGGAGGGCACTAGTGCCTGAAGCGTTTCGCCATTTTTAGGGTTTTGCCCCAATAAAAGCCTTTGTAGCACACCAGAATGGTTAATAAAGAAAACCTCTAACGGGTCGCCGGCATAAAAATGCCAGAGTTCGTCTGATTTAATTCTATGGAATGCTGAGAAATTACCAGTTTCAATTAGAAAATAAATACCGGTGGCATAATGTCTGCTTTTTTGTTGCCCTTTGTCATTCAAAATCATTGAACCTTCTGAACGGTAAGTCTCTTTATAAAAACCGCCTTCTGGGTGAGGGATAAGTCCTAATTTTTGTATCCAGTACGCTGCGTCGAACATTAATTCGTTTTTGTTCAAAAATAGTTTAATTTTTGTGTCAAATTTACATGCATAGGCTGTCATGAACAAAACCCTTAAGTCTTTCCTTTTTCCAGTTTTACTTCTTACTGTAAACGTCATATCTCTATTCTTCTTTACGAGAAAAGATTTAACAGAAGAGAAGAGATTTAGTCTATCAGATGCCAGCCAAAATTTGGTAATGGGTTTGGAGGCACCTATTGATGTGTTGGTGTTTTTGGATGGAGATGAATTGCCAAACGGTTTTGAAAGGTTAAAGCAAGCGACTAAAGAAACTCTGGATGAGTTTAAAAACTACGGGGGAGCCAAATTAACCTATCGGTTTTTTGACCCGAACTCGATTGGAGACCCGGCTCAAAGAAATGCCTATCTAGATTCATTGTATAGAAAGAATATTCAGCCTACAAATGTTTTTGATACGGATGGAGGGCGAAAAACAGAGACCTTGATTTTCCCTTATGCTTTGATTTCTTATCAAGAAAAGGAGCAATCCATGCTGCTATTGCAAGGAAATCAGGCCCTCTCTGCGGAGGAAAAACTCAATCAATCTTATGAGAACTTAGAGTATTCGTTTGCCACGGCATTTAGAAAACTAACACAGAAGGAAAGAAAAAAGGTAGGACTGTTAAAGGACTTCACCAGTTTAGACCCCATGAATTTTGCTGGGCTTATTGACGGGCTCCAAGAGTATTATGATTTGTTTTTTGTAGATGCGGCTACTTCGGAGTCCTTTATTGGCTTAGATGCCCTTATTCTTCCTAAGCCCGATATTAGAATTGATGATGATACCAAATTCAAGATTGATCAATACATCATGAATGGGGGTAAGGCATTATTCTTTTTAGATGGATTGAAATTAGACTCTATAGGTTTAGAGGGGACTTATGCTCAGCCGTTTGATTATAATTTGCAGGATTTGTTTTTCAAGTATGGAATTCGGATAAATCAGGATATGATAAAAGATGGGGCCAGTGCTTCTCTAATTCCTTTGGTGGTCGGAAACATGGGAGACAGGCCAAATATCCAGCCTATTCCTTACCGTTTTCATCCGCTTATAAATAATTTTGGCGAGAGCCTGATTACTAAAAACCTGGATCTTGTTCAGACTAAGTTTGTGTCCTCTATAGATGTGGTAGGCGATGGGGAGATTAATAAGACCCCTCTTCTCAAAACCACACCCTATACAAAGGTTTTACAGGCTCCTGCCTTAGTAACATATAATGACGCCAGAAGTAATACCGACGAGCAAGAGTATAGTCAAGGAGAAAAAACGATAGCCTATTTACTAGAAGGTGAGTTTACATCGCTTTACAAAAACAGAATACTTCCTTCAGACCCACGTAGTGCTTATTTTAAAGAAAAGAGCCCGGATACTAAGATTATTGTTTGCTCAGATGGAGACTTGATTGTGAACGGAATTGATAAAAAAACAGGGCGACCGATTCCTCTTGGTTTTGACAAAGTAACTCAGCACACTTTTGGTAATAAAGATTTTATCATGAATGCCGTGGACTATCTTATTGATGAAAACGGAGTGATAAGTGCCAGAAGTAAAGAGGTGAAATTAAGGCCCTTGGATGCCATTAAGTCAAGAGAAATGAGAACCCAATTTCAACTCATAAATTTGGTTCTACCATCGCTGTTAATCATTGTTTTTGCCTTGCTGAGAGGGCTTTACTGGCGAAGAAGATATACTTAAAAACAAGGGAAGATTAAAACTTTTGCCGAAAGGCCAACTTTAGGTCATTTTGAGTAACTTTGCTTAATTTTCTACATAAAACTAATCTTTCGAATATGAAGTTTGTTGTTTCTTCTTCTGAACTATTAAAGCATTTGGCCACTATAAGCGGTGTGATTGCAAGCAACCCAATAGTTCCGATTTTAGAAAATTTCTTATTAGAGCTGGATGAAGCTAATTTGACCATTACGGCTTCTGATATGCAAACTGTCATGATGACAGAGGCACAAGTAGAATCATCTGATAAGGGCTCTATAGCCGTTCCGGCAAAACTTTTAATGGAGACGTTGAGGAGTTTGCCAGAGCAGCCAGTTAGTGTCAATGTTGATGAGGAGAGTTTCGGTATTGAACTAGTGACATCTAACGGTAGATTTAAGCTAGCAGGAGAAAATCCAATGGACTTCCCTAAGGCCCCAGATGTTAATAGAAACTTCAGTATAGAGATAGACTCTAGCGTTTTAGGTGCGGCTATCGCCAACACGATTTTCGCTACAAGCACTGATGACTTAAGACCTGCGATGACGGGTGTATTTGTTCAGGTAGATACTGATAATACTACTTTTGTGGCCACAGATGGTCATAGGCTGGTGAGGTATAGAAGAGATGACGTAAAGTCTGAGAATGCTACTTCCTTGATTCTGCCTAGAAAAGCCTTGATGCTTTTAAAGTCAAGTTTGCCCTCTGGAGATGTGCCAGTGAAGGCTGAGTTTAGTAATTCTAATGCTTTTTTTAGCTTTGGTAATATCAAAATGATATGTAGGCTCATAGACGAGCGTTACCCAGATTATGAAAACGTAATCCCCCAAAATAACCCTAACCACATGAAAATAGGAAGGGCGGAACTGTTAAGTACGCTGAAAAGGATTTCTATTTATTCTAATAAAACCACACACCAGATTAGACTTAAGGTGACTGGAAACGAATTAGAAATATCTGCCGAGGACCTGGATTACTCTAATGAAGCAAACGAGAAATTAGTTTGTGAATATGAAGGAGAAGATATGGAGATAGGGTTTAACGCAAAGTTCTTAGTAGAAATGCTAAGTAATCTAAATACTGATAATTTAACGCTGGAGATGTCTCAGCCTAATCGTGCTGGGTTAATTGTGCCAGAAGATAAACAAGAAAATGAGGATATGCTTTTACTAGTTATGCCTGTAATGCTGAATTCGTATTCTTAAAGATACTTATACCCGTTTTAACTTTGAAAAGAAAAACTCGGCCTTTGCCGAGTTTTTCTTTTTTATAATCTTTGTTTTACGTGTATATTCGTAGACTAACCTGTAACAGAGTGAAAAAATGTTATTTTTGCTTTTAGGCTTTTCTTACCACTTAAATGCTTCCAGCCATTTACTAGAAAAGAACAATCAATATGAACGTCTATTACAGGAAGAGCCCGTTTACGGGTTTATAGAAACCCTCAAAATCAATTTACACGCATAGCGTTTTGGCAGGGAAAGGTTAATGTAGACATCATGAATGCCAATGGAGTATTGATAGAGCGAATTCCAAAGTCTTACAATGAGGAAGGGCTTAAAATTGTTGAATTTGACACACGCTATTTTAGGCCTGGTGTGTATTTCGTGCGAGGAAATAAAGGAAAGATTAAGTTTTTAATTGCCTAGGCAGCAACAAAAAAGCCCTAGTGATTTCTCGCCAGGGCTTATTATCTGTTTATGAATTTTACCTCACTACTTTAACTTTAACAGCTGTAGGTCCTTTAGGCCCCATTTCTATTTCAAAAGTTACTTTGTTTCCTTCAGCAATAGGGTCAAGAGTATTATTGACATGGACAAAAACGCTGTCCTGACTTCCTTGGTCCTTAATGAAACCGTAGCCTTTGGAGTCGTTGTAGAAACTTACCGTTCCTTTTCTTTCAACCTCCTCTGGTGGTCCTTCTTCTCTCTTTGGTATCCCTATCTCAATGCTTTCTACGTCAATTTCTTCTTTTTCTGCATCTGGATCTGGTGGCGTGTTAGTAATGTTTCCAAACTCATCCACGTAAGCGATCATATCTTCTAGCTTACCAGACTTTTCAAGGTCTTTTTTGGAAAGCTTTTTTTCCATTTTCTCTTTCCTTCTTTTTTCCTTCTTATTTCTAACTTCCTTCTTACTAAATGTCTCCTGCGATCTGCCCATAAACTATTTTAATTAATCGATATAAACCCCTTTGGTGTAATAGATAATACAGAAAAGAACTTAATAAACCAAAGGTAATTCAAAAAAACGTAAAAACTTCATAAGAAGTCTCACGAATAATTTCACTACTCTTTAAACACGAAATATCTTAGAAAAGTGCAATCGGCATAAGCCTTCTCAATGGGCTAGGAGTATTTTGGGAATTTGTCAAAATCTGGTTGCCTTTTTTCTAAAAACGCATCTCTTCCTTCTTTCGCCTCATCTGTCATATATCCTAGTCTAGTGGCTTCACCGGCAAAGATTTGTTGACCTATCAGACCATCGTCAATCATATTAAAAGAGTATTTTAACATTCTAATGGCCATTGGGCTTTTTTCTAGTATCTCTTGGGCCCATTGAAAAGCGGTATCCTCTAATTCGTCATGTGGAACGGCGGCATTCACCATACCCATATCTAAAGCTTCCTGGGCAGAATAGTTTCTTCCTAAAAAAAATATTTCTCTTGCTCTTTTTTGACCGACTTGCCTGGCTAAATATGCAGATCCAAACCCAGCGTCATAAGAGGCTACATTGGCATCTGTTTGCTTAAAAATGGCATGTTCTTTACTGGCTAAGCTTAAGTCACAGACCACATGAAGGCTATGTCCGCCACCAACGGCCCAGCCAGGCACCACACAAATAACGGGTTTGCTCATAAAGCGAATTTGACGCTGTACGTCTAGGATATTTAATCTTCCAATACCTATGTCGTCTTTATAGCCATCTTTTCCACGGGCATTTTGGTCTCCACCGCTGCAGAAAGCCCAAACGCCATCTCTGGTGGAAGGCCCTTCGCCAGAGAATAGGACTACACCTATCTGACCGTCATTTCGGGCATCGTCAAAGGCATCAATAAGCTCAAAGACAGTTTTGGGCCTGAAAGCGTTTCTTACATCAGGCCTGTTGAAGGCTATTCTAGCTACCCCCTTTGATTTTTTGTAAGTAATATCTTCGTAAGTTTTAGCTTCTTTCCAGTCTGGGCTAATCATGTAAAATGGGTTTAATTTTTGAGTTTAAAATTAGTGATTATTAACTAGAAAAGGGGTTTTCTTGCCTTTGTGCTATCAATCACTGTCTCAAATTGGCTTACAGCAGAAATACCAAAATAGCCTAAAGCTTTTTTGTCAGAAGTTTTATTAAGGTTGAAAATGTTCGTAGGGATATTGGCTGGCGGAGTGGCAAAAATACCCCCATTCCCCGACTCTTGTCGCACTTGTGAGAGGTAATAGAAAGCGTCATTTGTGATACTCCAAAGCTCTACATGTAGGGAGTCTCCATGGAGGTAGAGTCCATCGTTTATGGACTGACGAATAGGTAAAATAAAAAGCAATCCATCAGATAAGGCCCCTGGTGAAAAACCAGCATCAAAGGCTGTGGAAATGCTCGTAGGATCGTTTATTAATTTCCCGTTTTTGGTGGTACGTATCCAGTAGGTATCTCGGGCTCCTTTTGGATCTCTGGCATAAAACTCAGCGAGATAGCCATCATCAGGCAGAGTGCTATCCCCTTGGGATATTGGAAACTCAAAATACTCATAAGCAATGGAATCAATGCTAGGGACTCTATTCAGTACAGAAAGAGAGCCATATTCTTCACCTTTATAGCTTATATAAAGCGAGTATTGTCCACCTTCAGTAAGAAAGTTGGCATTATCTTTAGAGAGTATGTACTTACCATTTCCCATATTCACAAATGGATGTGGCGTTTGGTCTAGTTCATATACAATTACTTCGGCGTCGTTTACGGTGGGTATATCCCTGTTGTCAAAATAGGCCTGAGACAGGCTTAGGCTAATAGCTTGGTCTTCTGCTCTATTGGTGAGCCATCCATCTACTACAAGCTGTTCTACGCCGTCTTGTACCTCTAAGTCTATGACGTCTTCACATGAAGATAGGCAGGAAATTAAAGTGAAAGCGACTATTATATTTTTCATGTTATCAAAAGTTAAAGTTGTAAGTTACGCCAGGTAGGATAGAGGCAAATACAGAGTATGAAACGGCCTCCGTTTGAGCAAAGTCCTGCTCATTTTGACGCACATATACAGAGAAAGGGTTTCTGCGATTGTAGACGTTGTAAACAGAGAACACCCATTCACTGTCCCCTCTTTTGAAGAAGGCATGTTTGTTTTTAAGTGTAGCAGCTAAATCTAGTCTGTGAGATGCTGGGATTCTATAAGAGTTTCTGGTATCTGAATAATTATGGGGAAGAGCTATTCCTTGCCAAATAAACTTATTACTCGGGAAAGTGGCGGGAGTGCCAGAGGCAAAACTAAATGTGGTAGAGAGGGTCCATTTCTTCCCAGTATCATAAATACCGACGAATGAGATATTGTGGAGTTTGTCAATCCTAGAAGGAAACCATTCATTATTGCTTAAACCTTCTACCAATCTTTCTGTTCGGGCTAAAGTATAGCTTAACCAACCGTTTAACTTTCCTTTATTTTTCTTGATGTAAAACTCTGCACCATAGGCACGGCCATCACCACTTAATAAATCGGCCTCAACAGTTGGATTCAAGAGAAGGTCAGCATTTCTCACATAGTCAATTTGATGTTGAAGTTTTTTGTAATATACTTCAACAGAGGCCTCATAAGTATTGTTTGAGAAATTAGTAAAATAGCCGAAGGCTACTTGATCAGCGAGTTGAGGCTTAATATTATTACTACTCGGTGTCCAGACGTCTAAAGGAGAAGAGGCCGCAGTGTTTGACAATAAGTGTACGTATTGTGCCAGTCTATTATAACTAAGCTTAATAGAGGAGTTTGAGCTTAAGCCTAAATTTGCAGAGAACCTTGGTTCCCAGTTACCATACTGTTGAATAACCTTTCCAGAAGTTATTTTATTCACGGCGGTGACGTTTTTTCTGTCACCGGCAGCTACACCTTCTTCATTCAAGATTACTTCGTTTCCTTCTCCTAAGTAGCGATAATCTGAATATCTAATGCCGTATTGAATAGACAACTTGTCGTTTATCTTTTGTTCATTGCTTAAGTACAAACCAGACTCTACTGCGTATTTATCTGGCAAACCAATACTGACCGTTTGACCACCGGAAACCGCTTCCGCTTGGCCAGGGTTAAAGCGATAATAAATACTTTGACCTCCAAAAGAGAGTGTGTTTTTTGGGTTAATGAAATATTGGAAGTCAGGTTTGACGCTATAATTTTCTATGTTGGACTGCCATCTGAAAGAATCTTGATCATTGCTATTACTTAAATCAGAATCTAACAAGTAGTCGTAATTACTATAGAATACGGTGGTGTTCATGAAGAGCTTTTCATTGAAAAGGTGATTCCAGCGTAAGGAAGTGGTTGTGTTCCCCCAGTTAAAACCAAAATCAGCCCCAAAGACGTCTCTTCCAAAATAGCCACTTAAGAAGACGGTATTGTTGTCATTTATTTTATAATTCCCTTTCGCAGTAAAATCATAGAAATAGAATTTTGAATCTTTAAGGTCACCTTTTAAGAAGGGCTTAGCCAGTACATCAATGTAGGATCTTCTCAAGGCAACAATAAAAGAGCCTTTCTCCTTTAGAAATGGGCTTTCGTAGGCAAAGCGAGAGAAAATGCTTCCTAAACCACCTGTGAAGGCTTTCTTTTTGGAGTTTCCTTCTTTCATTCTTACGTCAAGAATAGAGGAAATCCTGCCACCATAATTAGCGGGGATTCCTCCTTTGATGAGTTTAACATCTTTCACAGCATCCGGGTTAAAAACAGAGAAGAACCCAAAAAGGTGAGATGAGTTATAAACGGGAGCCTCGTCTAAAAGCACCAAGTTTTGGTCAATACCCCCTCCACGAACATTAAACCCAGAGGCCCCCTCACCAACAGAGCTAACTCCAGGTAAGAACTGAATACTTCTTATGACGTCTACCTCACCCAGAAAAGCGGGCATTTTTTTGATTGTCTTCATAGCCACTTTATTGACAGACATTTCAATACTCTTTACGTTTTCGTCTTCACGTTCAGCCTTAACCACGACCTCCTCCAAGGCGGATGCCGACTCGTCTACCTCTATGTTGACTGTTTGGTTTCCGCGTAGTGAAATATTTTTCTCCAAATCGTTATAACCAATATAGGTCAACAGTAGCGTATAATCTCCATCTGGAATTGTGAGAGAATAAAAGCCGTAGGCATTGGTTTGTGTACCAATTTTAAGCTCTTCCACATAGATTGAAAGACCAATCATGCCTTCTCCGTTTTTGGAGTCTGTCACATAACCGCTAAGGCTGCTGTTTTGACCAAAAGAGAGTAGGGGGAATAGGAATAAGAGAAAAGTTTTGTAGATTTTCGTTGTCATATTTGTGTTTTAGGCTTTCTAAGTTCAAACGATGCTAATGTTAATTTTTGTGCTCAGTAAAATATTTTAACTTTTGCATTCATCTAGCAAAAGATGAAGCTCAAGGATAGATGGTTGCCTGCGAAATGCTTATTTTTAATTTGAAAACAAGTTTTTCGTGAGAATAGATTCACGAAGGAGTAATTAAAATTTTTTAATATATAATATTTAGATATGCAATTAAATTAATATTATATTTGTCCAATTTATACATAGAGAAATTATGCAAGAGAGTCAAATTATAAGAGAGCCAATAGCTTACGAAAAAGTACCAACACGTATTTTTCAAAACTCAGAGGATGCTTCCAAGGCAGTCGCGAATGAGATAGCGGACTTAATAAGAACTAAAAGCGAAGCTGGGCAAACGGCGGTTTTGGGTCTAGCTACAGGATCGTCGCCAAAGACGGTTTATGGCGAATTGATTAGAATGCACAGAGAAGAAGGATTGAGTTTCAAAAATGTTTTGAGCTTTAATCTGGATGAATATTATCCCATGCAGCCCGATGCCATTCAGAGCTATTGGCGATTTATGAAGGAGCAGCTTTTTGATCATGTGGACATACCGGAGGGTAATTTCCATATTCCAGACGGTACTATATCAGCCTCACTTTTGGCCAAACATTGTCAAGAATATGAGCAAAAGATTGAAGATGCGGGAGGCTTAGATTTTCAGCTACTAGGAATTGGAGGAAATGGACATATTGGTTTTAATGAGCCAGGGTCTTTAGAGAACACCAAAACCAGACTTATGATGCTGGATCAGTCTACTCGTGCGGCAGCCAAGGCAGATTTCGGGGGTGAACTTATCAAGGTTCCAAAGAAGGCCATTACGATGGGTGTTTCCAAGATATTGCAGGCCAAAAGAGTTGTATTGCTGGCATGGGGAGAGCGTAAAGCCCCTATGATTTGTAATGCAGTGGAGGGAGAAGTATCTGCTGAAAACCCGTCTTCTTATCTTCAGAAGCATCCAAATGCTATGTTTATTGTGGATGAGTCTGCAGCGTCTGGTCTTAAAAGAATGAAGATGCCTTGGTTAGTGGAGGATGTAGAATGGACAAACATCATGACCAAAAAGGCTGTGACCAACCTATCGCTTTCTCTCGGCAAGCCGGTATTAAAGCTTACAAATGAGGACTATAATGATAATGGGCTAAGTGACTTATTAGCTCTGCATGGAAATGCCTACGACATTAATATTGAGATCTTTAATCAGTTACAGCATACTATTTCTGGATGGCCAGGTGGAAAGCCCAACGCAGAAGACGCCCACAGACCAGAAAGAGCTCACCCAGCACAGAAGAGATGTCTAATTTTTAGCCCACACCCAGATGATGATATCATTTCTATGGGGGGTACTTACCAAAGACTGGTAGACCAAGGACACGATGTTCACGTAGCCTACCAAACTTCAGGGAACATAGCAGTTTCTGACGAAGAGGCACACCGTTTCTTAGAGTTTGTGGTAGACTATAATGCTGGATTTGGATTAGAAAATGACGAAACACTAGCTATTTACAAAAATGCTCTGTCTAGTTTAGATGCTAAGAAAGACAGTGAATTAGATACGCCTGAAGTACGCCTAGTAAAAGGAATTATTAGAAAAGGAGAGGCCAAGGCTACTTGTAGGTTGGTTGGTATTCCCGATGAAAACGTTCATTTCTTAGATATGCCTTTTTATGAGACAGGAAGAGTACAAAAGAATCCTATTGGGAAAAAAGATGTAGCTCTGGTTTCTGGTATTATTGAGATGCTAAAACCTCACCAAATATATGCTGCTGGAGATTTGGCGGATCCACACGGTACCCATAAGGTATGCCTAAATGCTATTTTTAAAGCTTTGAAAAAACTAAGAGATCAAAGCTATATGAAGGACTGCTGGGTATGGCTATATAGAGGAGCTTGGGCAGAGTGGGATATTCATGAAATTGAGATGGCTGTGCCGATGAGTCCTCATCAAGTTATTCAGAAAAGAATGGGGATATTTAAACATCAGTCTCAAAAAGACGGAGTGGTTTTCCAAGGAGCAGATGCTCGAGAATTTTGGCAACGTGCCGAAGACAGAAATCAGGCAACGGCAGAATTATATAATCAGCTGGGACTAGCGGAGTATCAGGCTATGGAAGCCTTTGTGCGACACCATTTTTAAAGTATTTAGCTAAATATTTAACAAAGCCCCGGAAATCTTGAATTTCTGGGGCTTTGTTGCTTTAAATAAAATACACAAGGACTTGTTACCGTAGAATAAAATTCTGACTTTTAAAAAAGAATGCTAAAATAGTACTATTTTAGCAATAACTTTAATAAACCCTAGAAGTCTGCGTTTTTACTCTAACCACCTTTGTACACATAACATGTGTCAAACTGAAATATGAAAAAAAGAAATTTCAATCTTTTAATGGTAGTGCAATGGCTGATTTTTATACCACTTCTGCTACCTATGGGAATCATTGCAGGGGCTTTCGAAGGAATAAAAAGAACCTTTGATCAAGCTAACGCGGACATCTTTGAGGAGGATGTAAATCTTCGAGAGGTATAGTAGTGCTCCGAGGAGTGGATTGTCTAGTGTAAAAACTTCATGGTCCCGTCTTTTATTTCTTCTGTTTCTAATTCAAGAAACTCTTCCCAAAAGGCATTATCTGGAACGGCCGCTTTACAAAGGACTGGCTCCTTTTTGACAGGATGTATGAAATAAACTCTTCTAGAGTGGAGGTTTATGGATGCATCTAGATTTGGTTTAGGATAACCATATTTTATGTCGCCCCTAATAGGACAACCAATAGCGGCTAACTGTACCCTTATCTGATGAGACCTGCCAGTAATAGGCTCTACTTCTATTAAGTGGTGCTTATTTAGGCTACCAATGTATCTGTAATTCAGTTCGGCCTTCTTACTTCCTTCTACTTCTAAGTCATGTGCCGTTACCACATTTCTGGTTTGATCTTTAACCAACCAATGTACTAATTTTCCTTTTTTGACTTTGGGTTTGCTTCTTGTAATTGCCCAATACGTTTTTTGAATATCACGTTTTTTAAAAAGCTCCGTCATTCTTTCTGCGGCCTTTGATGTCCGGCCAAAGATGATTAAACCACTCACAGGACGGTCTAATCTATGAATGGTAGCAAGATATACCGCACCGGGTTTTTCATACTTTTCTTTGATATAGTCTTTGACGTATTCTTCTAAGGTTTTGTCACCGGTTTTATCGCCGTGCACAAGTACACCAGCTCTTTTATTGACAATCACCAGGTGATTGTCTTCATATATCACATGAAATGGTTTTCTCATAATATCTTAAAGCCCTGCTTCAATTTTGCCGCAGGCTATTTTAGTTTAAAGCAGTTCTAGTGCCTTGGCCCTAGTTTGCTTGTCTGTCTCTATATAATCGTCAATAGTCGGTTTTTTTACGAAATTGATTTGAGACATGCATGTCTCTATCAGATCCGACATTTGAAGAAAGCCGACTTTGTCTTTCAAAAAGGCATCAACAGCGATTTCGTTAGCTGCGTTCACGATACAAGGCATATTTCCCCCTTTATCTAGGGCTTCAAATGCTAAACCAAGGTTTTTAAACGTCTCTATATCAGGTTTCTCGAAAGTTAAGTTTGGGTAATTCACGAAATCAAACCTTGGAAAATCTGATACCAATCTTTGTGGAAAACCCAAGGCATATTGGATAGGCAATTTCATGTCTGGTAAACCCATTTGAGCTTTAATGCTACCGTCCTCAAACTGCACCATAGAATGAATGATGCTCTGGGGATGCACAATGACATCTATTTGTTCTGCTTTTAGATCAAAAAGCCATTTGGCTTCAATAACCTCTAGGCCCTTATTCATTAAGGAGGCTGAATCAATCGTGATTTTAGCACCCATTTCCCAATTGGGATGCTTTAGGGCTTGTTCTTTTTTGACGTTTTCTAAAAAGGCTCTGTCTTTGCCTCTGAAAGGCCCACCAGAAGCGGTCAAAATTATTTTCTCAATTGGATTTAGGTTTTCGCCTACTAGACATTGAAAGATAGCAGAGTGTTCAGAATCTACGGGTAAAATTTCAATGCGATTCTCGAGTGCTAATTGCGTGATGATTTCACCAGCTACAACAAGGGTTTCCTTATTGGCAAGAGCAATGTGCTTTTTTGCTTTTATAGCTCTTATAGTTGGTAGTAGTCCAGCGTAGCCTACCAAGGCAGTAAGAACCA
The DNA here is from genome assembly GCA_047623945.1 of Arcticibacterium sp. Lineage (GTDB taxonomy): Bacteria > Bacteroidota > Bacteroidia > Cytophagales > Spirosomataceae > Arcticibacterium. The sequence continues at coordinate 52,480 of JBLHOT010000015.1, forward strand.
TATCTACAGAATCGCTTTCTACCACATAGCCCAGTGCGTTATCTCCGGCATATACCTTAATATCTATGGGATCTAGTGCAGAAGAGACCTTATTATAGAGCTTTTCATTTCCTATGACCACCACGTTTGGTTTAAACTTGACGGCTTGTTGAATAAGTAAGTCGGCATTGTTTTGTGCCGTAAGCACCTCTACCTGAAACAAATCAGAGTTAGCTTCTATAACATCTAGAGCTTGAGTTCCGATAGAACCGGTAGAACCAAGAATGGCGATTTTTCTTTTTTGCATGAAAAAGGATTTGATGCAAAGGTCTTAATTTTCAGTCGCAATTGATAACTAAAAACTCCAAGTGTTCTTATTTCTGTTATAAGGCTCAAAAGAAAACTTAAAACCGCTTTTTAATCCAAACTTATTTGATTGTGCGGCAACATAATAGGCACCTATTCTAAAGCGAGATTTGCCCAGTTTGAATACCCTATTGACACCTGCATAAAGCTCGCTATATTGGTAGTTTTGGTCAGGTACATAGAGCAGCCCAGCCCCTGCTACTGTTTTAATGTCTGTTTTGTTCAATAATGGTATTTTGCTTGTTAAAAAACCATTGAACTGGTGCTCATAATGCGATTCAAAAAACCACTTGAAAGTGCTAAATGTTTCTGGAATATATTGGTAGGTATACATACTTGGCGAAAACCAGATGGGGTCGCCGCCTCTTTGATATTGATAGTCCATTGTAGCGACCTTCATCGTGTCTAAAAAACGCCCGATACCGATTCTGTATTCGGAGGTGCCCAGTATGCCAACATTAAAATACTGTTCCACATTGAATTCGATGTTAGTGAATGCTTTTTTGAGATTATTGTCTAACTGAAAAGCCTTAGACAGTCTAAAACTGAAGGTAGGGTATTTAGAACCCATCACTATTTTCTCATTTGGCTCTGATATATAAAGTTGTTTTGGGGTATAGTCTAATCTAAAATTAGTCTTTAAAATACTACTATTTGGGAAGGTGGAGGGACTGTTGTTATCAAATAATTCGTCCCCGAGTCTTGAAAACTTGAAGTCTCCTAAATCTTCTCTTTTATTAAAAAGGACCTCTGTATTTAAATAAAAGCCATTGAAAATTTCGGTTCTATGTTTGGCGTTTATTCCTGTATTGATATAAAAATTGTCTCTACGAACAATATCCAGTATGGTAGCATTCCCATTAATGACATCAAACCCTTGACCGGCACTTAGAAATATACTTGATTGTTTGACAGGGTTGTATAAATAATCTACGCCTATCTGCCCTCTCAGATCTTTGTTAAGAAATCCGTAATTTAAGTATGGAAAAACCCTTAGCTGCTTTCTGTTTTCAAATTTTTTATAGTAGTTGACATTATACTGAGCACGCCAGCCCCCAATAGCCACGAGATTTATGAAGGATGGAATGGAGCCAAATTCCCAATTGGTCTTCTTTTTCCTATTAATATGCCCCACGCCTTCCCATGCCACTTTCATAAAAGTGATTTTATTGTAAACAGCGTCTATAGAGTCTAGATAATCTTTTGAGTTGATTTTTAATTGATACGCCTCCTCTTTTCGAATAATGTTACGTTCTTCTATGCTCAAGGGCTTAGGCCTAATGTTATCCCAAAAAGTGGAATCTCTTTTATAGGCGAGGGCGGTAGTTTTTGCTAATTCTGGGCCAAAGAAGTTTTTAGAATAGGTACTGTCAAAAACGAAGTTGGACTGGCTCACAGTAGTGGTTCCAGTTTTTATTTGACCTTCTTCTGTTACTTTCCAAGTAAAGCTTTCCTCGGTTATCACCCAATTCTCCTCCATTTTCTCATAGGCTTGTTTAAAGGAGAATTCGTCGTATACAATAAGGGCCCTTTTAGAAAGTTTTAAATCAACACTTTTAAGCACCCATTCTTTGTCCCAAACCTCTATTTCTCCTTCGTAAAGAGCATTACCTGTTTGTTTTGGTTTTACAGCTATTTTGTAGACTAGAGTTCCCCCATCATAGTAGGAGTCTAGAAGTTTGTAACGATAGCTGGCAAAGCCTAAGGGGCTTATTGGAGAAACGAAGGCGTTTTCACTCAGCTGTTTGACATGCTGAACATTTTCGTAAAGATTGAATTCTCCGTCTGTGGTGGAGGTGAAAAAAAGGGTTTGAAGGTCTCCTATTTTCTTTACAGCTGTTCGTTCTTCTTTGGTTTTGTTTGGGATAGAAACATATCTACTTATATCAGCCTCAAAGTAGTTTGTCTTTGGAATGCTATCATTCTTAAATGGGTCATATTTTTCCTCTTTCTTGGGCGGTTTAATATTTTCGGGCTCCTCTAAGGATTTGATGTACGTCTGGCAAGCATAGTTTTGATATTGATTTAAAACAGCCTCTTTATGGTCAATGATATTTTTGATAATCTCATAACTAAAATCCTTTTTTTTGTTTGAAACCACTACCTCTGCTAGCATGGCGGTGTCTGGTGTCAGAAAGATATTTTTAACGTTATCTCCACTTATTACCTGCTCAAAGGTTTCGCTGTCATAGCCAATATAGGAGACGCTAATTCTATGGAGTCCCTGTTCCAAGTTAAGCTCATATTGACCTTTGGCGTTGGTTTGTGTTCCAATTTTAGAATCAAAATCACGGATGTTGGCTCCAGGAAGCGGGAAGTTATCGTTAGAATAGACGTAACCCCTTAGTACGTAAAAGTTCTGAGAAAAGGAGGAAATAGAGAATAGAAGGCAAACCAGGCCAAGGTAGAATCGTTTCAAAAAAGCTCTTTTTTACAAAGGTGGCTCTAAAACTCGCACGGCAAGTTTAAAAATTGTTAAACGACGAATGGGGCTACCAATTATTCTTTAAAGTGATAAATTTTACCATCAAAGGCACATAAGTAAAGCTCTTGACTATCGTCTGTACCAAAGGCAGATATATTTAAATCAGTATCTATCAAGGTAGCATTCTTGTAAGAACCGCCATCTTTAGAAAGGCCATAGATTCTACCAGAAACGTAGTCTGCAAAGATGTATTGACCCCGAAGACTTTTTGCCGAAGCACCCCGGTATACGAAACCACCCGTTATAGATTTATCACCGGTGCTTTGTGCTATTTCCAATACGGGTTTGGCGAAAGCATTAGAATCTTTTCCGCTCTTAAAAGCATGTAAGCCCTCCATTTCGTTCCAACCATAGTTGGCCCCTTTTTCTATGATATCTACCTCTTCGTAAGCATTTTGACCTACGTCTGCACACCATAGCTGTTTTGTGTCCGAGTCAAAGCTTAGTCGCCAAGGGTTTCTCAGGCCATAGGCGTAGATTTCTTTTTTATTAGTAGGGTGATTAACAAATGGGTTGTCCTCTGGGATACCGTAATTTACACCGTTTTGTTTCTTGTCTACATCAATTCTTAAAATAGAGCCGAGCAAAGTTTCAGGGTTCTGGCCATTAAGTTTTGGGTCTCCACCAGAGCCTCCGTCACCAACTGAAATATATAAAAAGCCATCTGGCCCAAAGGCTACCTGACCCCCATTATGATTGCCGTAAGGCTGATCATAACGCAGAAGAACAAGTTCACTGCTTGGATCCGCAATGTTTGGATTAGTTGCTGACACTCTAAATCTAGAAATAAGTGTTTCGCTAGACGAGACGGTATAATTTAGATAGAAAAAACCATTGTTCTTAAAGTTTGGATGAAAAGCAAGGCCTAATAGTCCCTCTTCATTTCCTTTATCATCTACGGCATCAGAAATATCTAAAAAAGTGTTTTTTGAGTTTACTCCAGAGGTGTTTTCAAAAACGGAAACGATGCCCTCTTGCTCCACCACAAAAACACGATTTCTGCCATCGTTGGCCGATTGAAAGTCTACGGGCCTTTCAAATAACAAGTTGGGAAATGCCTCTACTAGTTGAAGGGGTTTTGGCTTGACATTGTCATCGGTTTTGGAACTAACAACTGTTTTTTCTTCACAGCCTGTGGCAAAAAGAAAAAGGAATGAAATAAGCTTAATGAGGTACATATTAAAATGGTTGTATCGTTTCAATTCTAAGCGTGTAATCTACCAATTAACTCTTAAAACTGTTTTAGAATTGTGCATTAAATATCTGGAAAGATAATTTTTGACATCAATTTAGAGCTCGTGCATTTTTTTGTTTCTAATTCTAATCGATTTTGATAGGAGATATTGGCTTATATTGAACAAACCCCACCATTTCAGGGTTTTGTGGCAAGTTTTGAAGACCTTTGTGAAAATTTGTAGATATTATGATAACCGTAAGAGAAAGACCTGTAACGCATTGGCTGCCCATTACTAAGAAAGAAGTGGAGATGCGTGGCTGGGACCAGGTGGATGTGGTGTTGGTCTCTGGTGACGCCTATGTGGATCATCCTTCTTTTGGTACAGCGGTTATCGGAAGAATCATTGAAAGCGAAGGCTTTAAAGTTGCCATCATTCCTCAACCAAACTGGCAGGACGACCTGCGTGATTTTAAGAAGTTTGGAAGACCAAAGTACTTTTTTGGCGTTACTGCTGGCTGCATGGATTCAATGGTGAATCATTATACAGCAAACAAACGCAGACGTTCAGACGATAGCTATACAGCCGGTGGGGAGTCAGGTTTTAGACCAGATTACGCAACCACGGTATATTCTAAAATCTTAAAAGAATTATATCCTGATGTGCCTGTTTTGATAGGTGGAATAGAGGCGTCTTTACGGCGTGTAACACATTACGATTACTGGGCAGATAAGCTCTTTCCATCTATTTTGGTAGACTCTGGTGCCGATATGCTGGTGTATGGTATGGGAGAGCAGCCGCTTAGAGAGGTCTTAAAATTGGTACAAAAAGGGGTTCCCTTAAACACTATTAAGGATATAAACCAGACCTCGTTTATAGAGGATACAGATGGTGAGGTGAAGTCTTATAAAGATTGGAATACAGTGTCCCTGTCAAGTCATGAAGACTGTTTGAAAGATAAATTAAAGTACGCTGCCAATTTTAAGGTGGTGGAGGTGGAGTCTAATAAATGGCAGGCCAATAGGATAGTTCAAAAAGTGGGAAACCAAACATTGGTTATTAATCCGCCTTTTGTGACCATGACCGAGAAAGAAATGGATAAGACTTTTGACTTGCCTTATACCCGTCAACCACATCCAAAATATAAGAAGAGAGGCTCTATCCCGGCCTACGAAATGATCAAGTTTTCGGTGAACATGCACAGGGGATGTTTTGGTGGTTGTAGCTTTTGTACCATCTCTGCTCACCAAGGAAAATTCATTGCTTCGCGTTCTGAAGAGTCCATCATGAAAGAGGTAGACGAGCTTGTGAAACATCCAGAGTATAAGGGTTACATATCAGATCTAGGAGGGCCTTCAGCCAATATGTATAAGATGAAAGGCAAAGACGAGGCCATTTGTGCTAGATGTCAAGCCCCAAGCTGTATTCACCCCGTTATTTGCTCTAATTTGGATACTTCGCATAATCCATTAACCAATATTTATAAGAAAGTAGACGAGCATCCGGAGGTCAAAAAAGCCTTTGTTGGTTCTGGAATTCGATATGATTTATTGGTAGATAATTTCAATAAGAATAATCAAGATGGCAACCATGATCAGTACATGGAGCAGCTGGTTACTCGCCATGTTTCGGGCAGGCTAAAAGTGGCTCCGGAGCACACGGCAGACGCAACATTGAAAGTAATGCGAAAGCCATCTTTTAAATACTTCAGAAGATTCAAGGAGAAGTATGATGAGATTCAAGAGAAGCATGGTCTGAAACAACCTCTCATTCCTTATTTTATTAGCTCTCACCCTGGTTGTGAGGAGTCAGATATGGCCAATCTCGCTGCCGAAACAAAAGACATGGGTTTCAGACTGGAGCAGGTACAAGACTTTACACCTACGCCTATGACCGTGGCTACGGTCATTTATTATGCTGGAGTGCATCCTTATACCATGCAGCCTATTAATACGGTGAAGACCCGGGAAGAAAAGCAAAATCAGAATAAGTACTTTTTCTGGTGGAAGAATGAAATGAGAGGCTGGATTAAAAACCGATTGAATAAACTGGGTAAGCCTGACTTAGCCAAAAAGCTCTTGGAAAGCCCAATTAAAAATGGAGAGAAGCCTTTTGCCAAATCAAAAGAAACAAACCTCAAGACTTCTGACAATAGCGAACAGCTAAGAAGTAAGAAGAAGTTTAAGAAAAAGAAGGGTTGGGCTTAGCGTAGTTCGTGTGGAAGGCTTAGCTAAGGGTTTCTAAAGTCAATCCTCAATTAGATAGTGGTGTCCCCATTGTTTGAAGCTTTGTCTCTAATAGTTAATCCCGAAATTCTAACATCTTTTGCTAGAGTTTCGGGATTAAATGGAATTAACCCCGAAACGTAACCCGAATTGCTGAAGAAAGGGAATTAATTGACTTCAATTCATGGCCTAGAAATCGAATCACACATTAAACTTTAAACGACACACCGGCGTTTACTAATTTTGAACAAAAAAAAGCACATACATTGGAAGAACTCATCATACCTACTCGTAAACCAAGAAGATTTTTAGGCGAAGACTTTGACCTTTCTGGCTGGAAAAGTCTTAAAGGTTTTTATGAAGATTTAGTGAGCCGCGAATTGAGTTCTGGAAAAGACCTCAAAGATTGGTTTAAGGATAGAGATGAGTTGGAGTCTTTCTTGTCTGAAAATATGGCTTGGCGATACATCAAAATGACTTGTGACACCAAAAGTGAGGAGGCTCAAAAGAACTACCAATATTTCGTTACTGAAATTCAGCCAGAGCTAGCTGTTTATGACGATAAGCTGAACAAAAAAGCTCTAGAAAACCCTTTTTTAAATGAATTAACAGAGGCGGGCTACGACATCACTTTGCGAGGGATGAAGAAGGCCGTGGAGATCTTTCGTGAAGCCAATATTCCTATTGTAACTAAGATTCAGACGAAGACTACAGAATATCAAGCTGCTACTGGAGCTATGACCGTAACCATTGACGGCGAAGAAATGACGCTCCAAAAGGCGGGTTCTTTTTTAACAGGCACAGATAGAAAGAAGAGAGAGGAGGCATGGAGTAAAATAGCAGAAAGAAGAACCGCAGATACTGAGAAGTTTGATCTTCTTTTTAATGAATTGAAAAGCCTGAGGCATCAAGTGGCTTTAAACGCTGACTTTGAAAACTATAGAGATTACGCTTTTGCATCTCTTGGAAGGTTTGACTACACACCTGAAGATTGTTTTGATTTCCATGAATCGGTGGCGGAAGCCATAGTTCCTTTACTAAACGCGGCTGCCAAGGAAAGAAAATCAAAGCTTAACTATGACCGCTACAGACCGTGGGACGGGAAAGTAGATGTTTCTGGAAGGCCAGGTTTAAAGCCTTTTGAAAACGGAGAAGACTTATTAGATAAGACGGTTGTTTGTTTTGATAAGATAGACAAGACTTTAGGAGATTACATTAGAATTATGCGACGGATGGGGCATTTTGATGTAGAGTCTAGAATGGGAAAAGCACCGGGCGGATATAATTATCCTTTGATGGAAATAGGGGTGCCGTTCATCTTCATGAATGCCACCAGCACACTTAGAGACGTGGTTACCATGGTGCATGAAGGAGGCCATGCTACTCATTCATTTGAAACAAGGCCGCTGGCTTTAAGCACTTTTAAAAACACAACGGCCGAGGTGGCAGAAGTGGCCTCCATGGCAATGGAACTCATTTCTATGGAGCACTGGGATGCCTATTTTGACAATGAGGCTGACCTGAAACGAGCAAAAATTGAACACTTAGAAGACCTCATCTCGGTGTTGCCATGGATTGCTACGGTAGATAAATTCCAGCATTGGATTTATGAGAACCCAGAACATACGACGGCCGAAAGAGAATCAGAATGGCTAAAGGTATTTGAGCAGTTTTCTAATACCGTGACAGATTGGAGCGGACTTGAAAAGTTTAAAAACTCGTCATGGCATAGACAGCTACATATTTTTGAGCTGCCTTTTTACTACATCGAATATGGCATGGCTCAGCTAGGAGCTATCTCTGTGTGGCGTAATTACAAGCAAGACTCCAAGAAAGGGCTTGAGGCGTACCTAAATGGTCTTAGAATGGGGTACACTGGCACCATTGGTCAAATCTATGAAGCTATGGACATCAAATTTGATTTCTCGAAAGCCTATATTTCTGAATTGATGGCTTTTGTGGAAGGGGAGTTAGCGGGGTTGAGACATTAATTTCTGGATGTTCTGCTATACTTATCCACAAAGCATTTAGTCGTTGTGCTAAATGATTTCAATATTTTTTGAAATTTCTAATATTTAACTTTTCTATTTGGGAGGTAAGTGTCAGAAAACGTGTGATTTAGGCTTTATACCTACGTTTTGTTTTAGATGGGCATGAGTGCCTCTTTTCTTCTCTAAAAATGTGGATAACTTTAAAATAATACTTTTTTTGGTAACTATTCAGGTACACTAAGTTGAGCAATATTCTTGGCGATTTGAAAGATATTACCTCCGTTTTTTATTATTGTGTCGAATACTGACCTGACGACTGCGAAGTCTATTGCTTTTTGGATAGA
>JBLHOT010000016.1:0-59715 GCA_047623945.1 Arcticibacterium sp.
TTTGATTTCGGTTTTTCGTCTTGGTAAACAAAAATCGAAAAAAAATAGCGGATGGCTTGCTGTCCGCTATTGTACTTTTCTAATAATTAGAAAAAAAACTCCTCATTTTAGTCGGACGACAGTAATTGAATATTAATAAATTATAAAGCTGACAAGCTCTATCTCTTCGTTATGCATCATTAAATAGAATGGAAGACTCAATTTTTAGATTAACAGAACAGGAAGAACAAAACCTATTTGAAAATGGTCACGTTGTTTTTGACTCTTCTGCACTTTTGAGTTTTTACGGTTACACAGAAAGAATATCGGAAGAATACTTCAATAAGGTATTTGAGGCACTAAAAGGTCGTTTATGGCTACCCGCTCAAGTTATTTATGAATTTGAAAAAAATAGAGAAAAGGTAATTACCAAGCCAAAAGGAGCGTATCTAAATCTTTCTAAGAGTAACGGAACAACGGACGGAGGATATTTAGAATCAATTCAAAACGGCATTGACCTAATTAGGAAAAACACAAAATCAATACAAGGTCAAATAAAGACTCTTGCAGAAAGAACTATAAAAGACGACAAACACCCTCACATTGGTCAAAAAAATATTCGTGAATTTAAAGATATCCTGAAAACGTTTGAGTCCAATATTGAAATATTGAATGAAGGCTATGACAATCTTCTCAATGACACACAAAATCAGATAGGAGAGAAAATTAAAGAATTAGATAAGAAATCGTTATCTGATAATTTTAGAGAACGATTAGATAAATATTTTGAACACGGAAAGCCTTACTCATATGAGAAAATGTTGGAGATTATTAAAGAAGGGCGATTTAGATATGAAAACGAAATACCACCAGGATACGAAGATGAAAAGAAAAAAATAGGTTTTCAAATGTTCGGTGACTTGCTGCTATGGTTTCAAATTATTGATTATGCCAAAGACAAGAAGAAACCAATAATATTCGTCACGAATGATGTTAAAGTTGATTGGTGGCAGCAAGATGGTGATGGTCAAACGAGCGATACACCAAGACACGAACTATTATTTGAGTTTAAAGACAAGAGTAAACAAAAGGTCTGGTTTTATACAATTGACAGGCTTATTTTTAAGTCAAATAAATACTTAGATACAGAAGTTTCTGATGAGATTATCGAGGAAATCCAAAACGTCAACATAAGTAACATTGACCAAGAATGGCTCGAATTACTGCAAGACGCATTAGATAATGAAGAAGATGTAAGAGCTAACCATAGATATAAATACAAAGGAAAAGCACTTGGGACTTGGCTCACTAGCATTGCTCAAAGGAACAAGGAAGGCAAAAAACTTGAAATAAGTGCTGAAATTAAAGAGCTTGGATTTGATTATAATCTTAGAAGAAGGACTCCTGAAGCATCAACAAAACGATTCATAAGGCAACTAATCTCAGATGAAGACCCTTTGAAAGTGAATTATCAGAATTGGTTTAATAGTGTTATCGCACCTAAAAAAGATAATTTGAGCGTTGGCACAATCGAGCATTTGAATCAAGTTTGGGAGCTCAAATTTGACGAAGAAAGGTACTGGTCTATTCCTTCTAAAATCAAAGATAGAGTTGATACTTGGAAAGAATTTAGATATGACTCTGAGAATAACCCTAGAGGTAGATGGTCAACTCATGACAAAGAAATGGGAGACCTTTATACGTGGGTATTAAAAAGAAAAAAAGACCATAGTTTTATGGGGGTTATTTTAGATCAATTTAGCGAACAAGAGATTGAAGAACTAAAAGCTGAAGGATTTCCAATAAATGAAACAGATACCTAACAATGGCTAAAAAATCATAGCCGTACTACGGGCCAGCGACGCTTTTTAACCAAAACGTTACCCCTCCCGCAAAAAACAAACCCCTATGGAACAAAAATGCCAAGAATGTGACCAGCCTATTTTCGGACGAAGAGACAAGAAGTTTTGTTCGGATTCCTGCCGGAATACGTTTAACAATAAGCAGAATTCTGACAGTGTAAACCTGGTAAGAAACATCAATAATGCTCTGAGGAAAAACAGGCGTATTCTGGAAAGCATCTGCACAGAAGATAAAGCCAAAACCACCAGAAAGAGCTTGCTAGCAAAAGGTTTTGATTTCAACTACATCACCAGCAGCAGAACTACGCAAAAAGGCAGTACTTACTACTTTGTGTATGATTATGGCTATTTGGCCTTAGATAATGACTTCTATCTTATCGTAAAGGATAATCGCGAGAGCTAATTCTTAGCCTTATGTGCCTTTACCAATTCTAATGTATGGCTTAGCAGCTCGGTACCCCCATAATTTCCATGACCGGGAATCACAATATTTGCATTAGGATAGGCGTCCCATACTTTTTGAATGCTGCCATCCCATTCTGCCAGTACCGCATCAGATAAATTTCCCAAGCCTTTAGCTGAACTTGCTCTCACCATACAACCACCCACTAAAATCTTTTGATTTGGTAGCCAAACAGTGATATTATCAAAAGAATGACCTCCACCAAAAAAACGGCATTCTATGGCTTCACCATTAAAACTAAAAGTCTTTGATCCTGTGAAGGACTCAGAAGGAATAGAGAGACTATCTTCTATACACTTAGTCAAAGTGAGTAAATTCGCTAGAGAGCTTACCCCTATACTTTTCAAATACTCCAGGCCACCGAGGCAGTCCTCATGAAAATGCCCAATGACTAATTGCTTTATCTCGGCACCAAGTGAATCTTTGATATAGTTCGATAGTTTCTCTGTCTTCGCATTGTCTATGGGTGTATCCACTAAAAGGGCCTGCCCATTCTTTATCACCACAAGGCCATTAGAAGGAAACCGCCCAAAGGCCTCAAAGTAATGGTAAGTCTTATGAATATAAATGGAGTCTTGAAGATGAATCAACTGGATATCCTCATCTATAAAATGAGTCTTCCCAGACTGAGCTATCGCATCCCCAAAACTTGGTAGAGCTAAAAATACTACGAATATGCTTCTAATCATTTAACTAAATCTCCACGGCCGTATCATCGTCATACTTCGCAATGAGTCGCTTAAGTTCTGTTTTAAGTTCAGCTGTTTTTTCTTCATATTCGGCCTTTCCATATAGGTTATTCATCTCGTCTGGGTCTGTTTCTAAGTCAAAAAGCTCCCAATCGTCTATGTCGTAAAAGTGCATGAGCTTAAATCTGTCTGTTGCTACGCCATTATGACGTGGTACATGATGCCAGCCCGTGCCTTGGTAGTAGTGGTAATAAATAGATTTTTGCCAGTTGGCATCTTCGCTTGTGGTCAATAGCGTCTTTAAAGAAGTCCCCTGCATATCTGCCGGGATAGGCTCACCCACAAAATCCAAAATAGTAGGAGCTACATCAAGGTTCTGCACCAATTCTGAAGACGTCTGTCCTGCCTTAATACCCTCTGGGTATCTCACCAAAAACGGCATACCGAAAGATGGCTCGTACATATATCGTTTATCATACCAGCCGTGCTCACCTAAATAAAACCCTTGGTCCGAGGTATAGATAATGAGCGTATTCTCGTCTAGTCCTTCGGCCTTTAGGTAGCTCATCAGTCTACCAATATTATCATCTACAGACTGCACCGTTTTGGTATAATCGTTCATATAGCGGTTATACATCCATTGAGCCAGTTCCTTGCCCTCAGGCTTAGTTCTGTAAAACTCCTCAATGAGCGGTACATAGTATTCGTCCCATGCCGCCTTTTGGTCGGGCGTTAGATCGTTGTAAGAGCTTTCCCAGTTACTTGCCTGATTGGCTGTCGCAAAACCTCCGGTACCTGGGTCATCCTTTTTTTCAAAGACCGGCAGTTTCATGTCGCTAGACCAAAACATATCGTCCACTCGCATGTCCTGTCCCTTTGCTCCTTCCCTACCGGCATAATTATCAAAAAACGTAGCCGGCATCTCAAAATGCTTCTCTTCGTAAGCTTGAAGATAACTGCTATCTGGCATCCAGTTTCTGTGCGGAGCCTTATGATGAAGCATCATAAAAAAGGGCTTTTCTGCGGCTTTTTGTTTGCCTATCACCTCCAAAGCCATATCCGTAATAAGATTGGTGGCATAGCCTTCTATTTTAGTCGTATCTCCGTCAGAACTCACAAAACGAGGATTGTAATATTCTCCTTGGCCTAGTAAAATGTTATAGTCGTCAAAACCCTGTGGTTTAGAAACCAAATGCCATTTACCTATCACAGAGGTATGATAACCAGCACCTTGCATGTATTTAGCCAAAGAGGCTTGGTCGCCATCAAATGTATCATGATTAGACATAAAACCATTTTTATGGCTGTGTTTCCCTGTCAATACCACAGCCCTACTTGGCCCACAAATGGAGTTGGTACAGTAAGCTCTGTTAAAAAGAACCCCTTCCGCCGCCAACTGGTCTAGATGCGGTGTTTGCATCACAGAGCCTTCATAAGCACTCATTGCTTTTTTGGCGTGGTCGTCCGTCATTATGAAAATGACATTAGGTTTTTTGACAGCCTTCTCTGTCTGACAAGACAAAAAGGCCAATGGCAAAGCCAATAGAAGCAATACTTTTTTCATTGGATAGGGTTGAATAAATGGAGCGACGAAGTTCCTCTAAATCTATTAGAAAAGCAATTGAAGAAGCTTATAGTGACAAATCAATGTTGATATTCAGCCTATTTATTCAAGCATATCATCTGGAAGTGTTGATTAGAGCTAAATAGTTCCCACAAAAAACCACCATAACTAACATGGAGGTTTATGTTCGTATTCAGAAGAACATTAAATTAGCCCACTAAGTAGATTTAGCGAGGAACCTAATTTCTTACCAATGGCTTTTTGAGCCATACTGGCAAACATACCAGACTTATCCAGCTTGCCTGATTTTTTTCCTACCATATTTAATGTTTTGCTTAATTTATCAACAGACGAACCTCCACCTAAAAGACTCATTCCCGATTTCAAAAGATTGACATTATTGCCTACTTCAGAACCTTTCCCAGATAAGCTTCCACCACTAAGAAGCCCTTTTAATCTTTGAGCAGCCACTAAAGTTTTTACCGTGCTTATTATTTTTTGTACTAAGGTTAAATCTACATTTCCTTTCTTAATAGAAGGAATTAAACCAGCTAAAGCTGTCACTTGACTTAATAGTTTTGGAGCAAAACTAGTCTGGGATTGAACGACCTCATCTTTAAGACTCATGACAGCATCTCCTAGAATGGCAGCAACTTTATTATTGTTATTGCCACTTTTTATCATACTCATGGCATTGTCTAAAATCCCTAGATCGAAGGATTGAGCTTGCGAATTTCTAACTGTAAGTAGTGTTATGAATATTAAAAGGCTTAGTATTTTTTTCATTTAGTCAATATTTGGTTTGTTATACTCTTATGACTTGAACCTTGAAAAAAGTAACTAAGACATTCTTATATACTTTTGGTTTTTCTTCTCTGCCAGAGCTTTCGCCAAACCCAGATAACGAAATATAAAACGATCGCACCTATGAAAATGGGTAGCATTAAACCGACGATTGACAGGAAAAAGGAGAGTCCGTTTTCTATGGAAGTTAAGATATTATTACCCAAACCTCCGGTAAGTTTTGTACTGCCTAGCCTTAAGAAAGAGGTGCCCGCCTGAATGGTACCGGCCACTCCCCCACCTGCAATCAAGCCTAGGCCCCATTGTAATACCGGGTCATCTATTTGAAGAAAAGACGCAGTTAAAATAGTCCCCGCTATTACAGCTGCGGGCATAGCGATAGTATCTAATAGATTATCAACAACTGGAATATAATAAGCCGCTAACTCAAAAACTGCTGCGACCCCTAGAATAATGGAGGCTGGGGTTTCTCCCAACCAAGCCATATTTCCTGAAAGGGTAAAGACATTAAATTGATCTGCCAGATTTGCTATCAGTAAAGGCACAAAAACTCTGAAGCCTGAGGCAGCACTCAGTGCAATCCCAAGCATGAGAGAAGGAATTAAAGCGGCGATATCAATAGAAGAGAAATCCACCAGATTTACACCACATTCATGGTCTGTTCCTTAATTTTTTCTAACTCATCCTTCATCTGAACTACCAAACGCTGAATGATGGCGTCATTGGCTTTAGAGCCTATCGTGTTAATTTCTCTACCTATCTCTTGCGTAATGAAATTAAGTCGTTTCCCGTTGGCTCCTTTATCTAGTTCTTTGACGAAATAAGTTAAATGGTTTCCTAAACGAACCTCCTCTTCGGATATATCATATTTCTCTACATAATAAACCAGTTCTTGCTCAAAACGGTCTTTATTGAAATTATCGTTTGCCACTAAATCAGAAATAGATTTTTCTATTCGCTCTCTTATTATTGGTACTCGTTTAGGAGCTTGCTCAGAAACCGCAGCCAAGCATTCGCTTATGGTAGCAATATACTCTTTAAACTTTTCTGCAGTTACGGCTCCTTCTTGACCTCTAAACTCTTGGCATTTTACAATAGCCTGCTTCACCGTCTCTAAGATCAAGCCCCACTCTTCTTCTGCTGCTTCTGAGTTTACAGTGTTAGAATTATAAGCATTAGGCATCATAGTAGCCATTCTTAATACATCTGTCGGCGTTGCCTCAAAGTCTAATTCCTTTGAAGTCTCCATCAAATCTTTGAAATAAGCTTTTACCAAAACTCTATTAATGGTGGTTCCTGCACTTCCTTCATCCTTAGGTACCACATTGAGCGACAACTCCATTTTGCCTCTAGAGAGCTCTGAGGAAAGCAAGTTCCTAAGCTCTACTTCCTTATCTGAATAGCTTCTAGGCATTCGGCAAAAAATATCGGTGAACTTGGAGTTCAATGTTTTCACCTCAGCACTTACGGCTAATTTATCATTTTCAATGGCTGCAGAGCCAAAACCAGTCATGGATTGAATCATCTAAAAGAAGTATTAATGTTTATAAGGCAAAAAAAACTGTGGCTCTTTTATTGTAAATCCCATAAAGCTACACTTTCCAGTCTATTCGGTCAAAATTAGCCATAATTATTGGTTTCAAGCCCTAAAGAAAGCTAGGCATTCCCTAATTTTGCAGCTTAATTTAGAAACCGCATTGTATGAATATTGAGCAGCAGCTTAAATCTGATATTTCTTTAGCCCTAAAAAGTCTTTTTGACGATGACTCTGAAGTGGTAATACAGCCCACACGTAAAGATTTTGATGGCACCTACACCTTTGTAGTTTTTCCTTTGGTAAAGAAATTAAGAAAAAGCCCTGTTGAGATAGGTAAGACTATAGGAGCACATTTGGCAGATCATTCTGCTTTGGTTTCTAACTTTAATGTGGTACAGGGTTTTCTAAACTTGGTATTGGCAGACACCGCTTGGCTTTGCCTCTTTAACAGCCTGCTAGGTTCACGAAACAAAGCCGATTTTGACAATAAAAACAAGTCGATTTTAGTAGAGTTTTCTTCCCCTAATACTAATAAACCGCTACATCTAGGGCATTTAAGAAATAACTTCTTGGGTTCTTCTGTTTCTGGGATTTTGGCAGCAAATGGTTATGATGTAAGTAAGGTGTGTTTGGTGAATGACAGAGGTATTCATATCTGTAAATCTATGATAGCCTACCAGCGTTTTGGCAATGGTGAAACTCCGGGAACTGCCGGCATCAAAGGCGATCATCTAGCAGGAAAATATTACGTCGCTTTTGACCAAGCCTATAAGGTAGAAATAAGCAATTTGATGGCCGCAGGCCATTCCGAAGAGGAAGCCAAGAAAAACGCCCCGCTTATTAAAGAAGCTCAAGGAATGCTTCAAAAATGGGAAAGTGGTGATACCGCAGTTGTCGAACTTTGGAAAAAAATGAACGCATGGGTATATGCCGGTTTTAATGCCACCTATAATAAAATTGGCGTAAGCTTTGACAAAACTTATTACGAGTCAGACACCTATGTTTTAGGAAAAGACCTAGTAGATGAAGGCTTAGAAAAAGGCGTATTCTTCAAAAAGGAGGATAACTCGGTTTGGATAGACCTTACCGAAGATGGCATGGATGAAAAACTAGTCTTGAGAGGCGACGGCACCTCTGTTTACATCACACAGGACTTAGGAACTACAGAACTAAAGTTCAAGGATTTTGGCTCAGAAAAAGCCATATGGGTAGTAGGAAACGAGCAAGACTACCATTTCAAAGTACTCTTTGCCATCATGAAAAAGTTAGGCAGAAGCTATGCAGATGGCTGCTATCACCTGAGTTATGGCATGGTAGATTTGCCTTCTGGTAAAATGAAATCTAGAGAAGGTACCGTAGTTGATGCAGATGATTTAGTAGCAGAAATGATAGCTACCGCCAAAGCCACTACAGAAGAGAGAGGCAAAATTGCTTCGTTTGACGAAGTCGAAAAGGCCGCACTTTTTGAAATGTTGGCTTTGGGAGCTCTTAAATATTTCCTACTCAAGGTAGACCCTAAGAAAAAAATGCTTTTCGATCCAGCAGAGTCTATTGATTTTCAAGGAAATACGGGACCTTTCATTCAATATACACATGCCAGAATCAAATCCATTTTAAGAAAAGCCAGCACAGAAGGGCTTTCAGTGCCTACCGAAATAGCCAAAGTAACAATGGCACCAATTGAAACTGATTTAATTTACCTCTTAAGTGAATACAAAAGCACGATTGATAGAGCGGCCTCAGAATATGCCCCATCTATCGTGGCTAATTATTGTTATGATTTGGCCAAAACGTTTAACTCTTTCTACGCCGAGTTAAGTGTCATGAACGAGCCGGATCTGGCCATTAGAGATTTCAGGTTAGCCTTAATTCAGCAAGTGGCTGCTACCATACAAAAAGGCATGGGCCTTTTAGGGATACAAGTTCCGGAAAGGATGTAAACAGCTTAGATAAGACCTATTTCATAGAGGAAGATAGTGATTTGTGCAAGGGTTTAGCTTAGTCGATGAAGCCAAAAAACCTATCTGTTGAGCATTATAGTTTAGCAAAAGATCCTAAATTTTCCATTGAGAATTATCACTAAAAGTCATCCACTAAATATGATTTCCCGTCTAGTACAAACACTACTGATACTAGCTTCCATTTTTTCATAGGAAGTTGAAGTTCTTTGATCCATCAAAATCTATTTTTTGACAAAAAAAAGAAAACAATAATAAATTGATCTATGTAATATTTGAATAACGGAGTCTTCATCGTTAGTTTAGAGCAATAATAAAGCCTTTAGGAAGACAGTACCTAGCTTTACCGAGAAGGCTTAAAGTCTGCATTCTGAATATAAGCTGAACATTCTCGAATTTATATCTATTAACAACACAGCCCTGTTCTCATGAAAAAAACACATCTCCTTTTAATTCCATTTCTTTTTCTGTCTTGCCTTACACAGGCTCAAAAAGACTTCAAGGTCATTGCTTATTACCAGCCTAAAGTACCTCCACAAGAGATTCCTTATCAGTATTTAACGCATATAAATTACTCCTTTGCCATCCCTGCTCCCTCTGGAGACACATTAATGCCATTAAGGAATGATGCTCGGCTAAAGGAATTGGTGCCTATGGCTCACGCCCAAGGAGTAAAAGTATTTATCTCCATCGGAGGTTGGTCTGTAGGCGATGGCGGCGGAGATGATACTCGTTTCCATAAAATGTCTGAAACAGCCTCGGGAAGGGCTAAGTTTATTGAAAGCACTATGGCTCTTGTGAACAAATACGATTTAGACGGTGTAGATTTAGACTGGGAATACCCAGACCCTGACCATCGTTCGGCAGATGATTATGTGCTCTTATGCAAAGATTTACATACCCTTCTTCATGCCCAAAACAAGGCACTTACAGCGGCCGTAGTTTCTGCTGGGAAACAGGCATATGGCTTTAAGGAAGAGGTTTTTCAATATATGGACTGGCTAAACATCATGGTCTATGATGGCGACTATGGCCCTCAAGAAGTCAAACATCATTCTCCCTATTCCATGGCTGTCAGATGCATTGATTTCTGGCTTAATGAGCGAAATTTATCTGCTGAAAAATGTGTCTTGGGCTTACCTTTTTATGCCAAGAAAGGGCATGGAAATTTTGGATACTCTTATAAAAAACTCCTGGAAGAAGGTGCTAGTCATTATGACGACTACTGGAATGGGCACTTTTATAATGGCACAATTACTATTGCCAATAAAACCCAACTGGCCATAGATAAAAAACTAGCCGGTGTGATGGTTTGGGAGTTAAGTCATGATACCAATGACGAATTCTCTCTTTTTAAGACTATACATGAGGAAATCAAAAAATGAGACTTTGGTTATTCTTGCTTTTGGCCAGCCTCGCTTGTTCAGAGAAAAAAGTAAATAGTCCCGTCGAAAAACCTTCAGAAGGTCTTCAAAAGGCTTATGGGCTCTATACGGAATATGACGCTTTAAGAACAATTGATGATTCGCTGGCTCAAATAAAACTGCTAAAGGCTACAGAAATATTAAATAAGGAAGCAAGCGGTATTGATTCTCTCTTTAAGTATTTAGAACCTCGCGTCACCTATCTGGCTGATAATTTTGGACACGACAGTGCTCAATATTACTTCGAATCCTATCAATTAGCGGCCAAAAAAGACCAAGCTAACTCCAAAAGCCAAGCTCTTTATTACTACCTGAAAGGCTTCACGCTCTACCATAATCTGGATTTTAATGGAAGTATCGAAAGCTATAATAAGGCTATTGAAATACTTGACAAAAAAGGAAATGAGGCCGACATTTTGCTGCCGACTATTCTTGGTGAAGCTGGATTTGCTTATTGGAAAATAGACGTTGAACATAAGAGTAAAGCCTATAATAACAGAGCACATGAACTCCTATGGAAATACCATCAAAAGGATGAACCCAATGCTCTTGTTTTTTCATTCATGAACCTTCTCATAAATATGCAGGAGTATGGAGATTTGGAAAATGGGCAACGAATTCTTCATGATTTTGATGCCTATTTTGCTCGGCTCCAATCAAGAGAAGAGTTTGACCTTACAGAAGAGCAACTTCAAATATTCGGCTATAAATTCTATTACAGCAAAAGTTACTTTTTAGTATTAAAACCTGACAAAAAGGTTTATGCTGAGCTTTTAGCTGAATTCACCGCTTGGCATCAAAAGTATCAACTTGATACTTATTTTGACCATTACCTCTATGCATTTGACAGCATGGGCTATGGTATGTTAAGTGAAAAACAGTTTGCAGAAGCAAAGGCATATTTTGACAAAATGCTGAAATTGGCAAGATCTGACCATAACAGAATGAAGGCCCTTTCTAATTACGCCTCGCTGTACTTTACTCAAGACAAGCCAGATTTGATGCTGAAATACACTCGAAAAAGTTTAGCTGAAAAGAGCTTTGAGAATAACGACATCAGCTATGTAACCTTGAAAGTGACAGAAGCCAAGTTGATGGCAAAGCCAGAAAACGCAGCCGAGGTACAGGCTATGATAAAAAACTCTTTGGAGCGATTCCTCGACAAGAAAATTGACTTGTTAAACCTTAGTTTAGATGATGTCAACAACTCCATTTCAGGTAGATGGATGTATATTTTAAATTCCGCATCCACCGCATTCCGAAAATCTGCAGGTGAGAATAATGAATACCAAAAAATTGCTTTAAACTTCTCAAAACTTTCGCTGGAGATGTTTTTGATATATTATGAAAAAGGAACTTTCAATTTCCCGCTAGATGAAACTCATAAAAGCGTCAATGAAGAAATTCTTTTTAATGTAAAGGCTGCCAATTTTAGCCAAGAACAGCTCTTAGAAGTTCTTGGCAAAATAGAAAATGGTTCGTCACAGCACCTATGGAATACATTTCTGAACAAGAATATAGAAAACCTACACCTCCCAGAGGACCTATTAGAGGAGAAAAATAGGCTGCAAATTAAGCTGGCTAACCTTCCGAAAAACGCAGCAAACACCCGCTTTGTAGTAGATAGCATAGCTATAACTGAGCGTCAAATCTCCAGTAAAAACAGTGGCTTTGATAGAAACAGTTACCGAGAATTCTCCGTTAAAAGCATACTAGAAGAGTTAAAGGAAAATCAGTGTATTCTGAGGTATTTCGTCACCGAAAATGAGGTTTTTGCTACTTACTTAAGCAAAAAAAAGGTAGCTGTTTATCACCTAGGAAATAAAGCTAGTCTAAACCGTTTTATTGATACATATATTGAACAACTCAGGAGCTTGGATGCTTCATGGGAAGAATCATCCAAGTCTCTTTTTAAGAAACTAATCGGCCCGATAAAAGAGAATATAAAAGAAGAGATTGTCATTATTCCAGAAAGTTTTTTACAAGAATTACTCTTTGAAGCGTTGACTTCAAATGAAACGACAATTGGCCTTAGCCATCAAATAAGTTATGCTCATGGGATTCCCTTTTTAAAGCATAGAAGTCTTCCGAAAAAGGCATCCGGCTTGCTGAGCATCGCTCCCGATTATCAAAACAGCAAGTATTTAAATATCCCCCAGAGCGAAGCCGAGATTGAAAATATTGCGGAAGTGACTTCAACTTATGAGTTGTTAAATAATGAGGCAAGCAAAGAGAATTTTTTAGCCTCGTTAGGCAAATACAATGTTTATCATTTAGCCATGCACGCTCACCTAGATACTACAGACCACGAATCTTCTTCTTTGGTTTTTTCGGAAGATAAAGAGCTAAAATTTAAAGAACTGTACGAGTTAAACTTCCCCGCCAGCATGGTGACTTTAAGTGCCTGTAATACGGGCATCGGAAAAGAATTAGTGGGTGAAGGATTAATGAGCTTGTCACGAGCCCTAACTTATGCTGGTGTGGAGTCTGTAGTTCATAGCTTATGGCGTATTCCTGATACAGAAACTGCCGAACTGATGAAGTTTTTCTATCAAAATATCAAAAACGGTGAGGCTAAAAATGCGGCATTAAGCAATGCAAAAAAACAGTTTCTAAAAGAAAATCCACTGAAACAACACCCTTTCTACTGGGCTGGTTTTGTGGCGGTTGGAGACAACTCACCTGTGAATTTAGAAACACAAAACTATTGGTGGTTTTTACTGTTGCTCTTACCGTTGGGCTATTTTGTGTTAAGGTCTTTCAGGAGAAGTTGAACATTTTCAGATAAAGGAAAATCTTCTTTTTCTAACTCCAGCAATAAACCCTTTGCCTCGCTATATTCCTGCATTTTAAGTGAGGAAAGAGCCATATACCACTTAGCATATAAGTAAAAAGAAGAGCCAGAAAAGTCTTCCAAACCGAGAACAGCTGCTGCTTTCTTATAATCTTCGGCCTCCATTAAACTTAAGGCAAGATAGAAGGTAGCCGTATCAGATTTTAATACTTCTAAACCTGCAATGGCTGAAGTATAATCTCCTTTTTCATAGTTTTGGTATAGTTTATCTTTTTTAGAAGCGGCTTCATTACTTCGTGTCAAAGGAGCTACCACATTTGGGTATTTTTGATAATAAGCAGCATAAAGGTCTTTTTCTGACACGGTTTCATTCATCATCCAAAAGGAAAAAGCAGCCACGCTAAGCACCGCCGCCGCCATGGCCCACGGCCGCCAAGTTTTCTTGGGTTCAGAAAGTTCATCATCATCCGCTAACACCTTTTTGAGCTTAAGTCGCTCATGACGGGTAATGGCATTTTTTATTATTTCGTCGTCTTTATTCATTTTGTTTCACCAAGTCCTTTAATTGTTTCAAACATCTAGACGTTTGGCTTTTTAAAACACTTTTATCCTTGTAGCTAAGAATACTCGCTATTTCATCTAAGCTTTTTTCTTCATAATAAAACAGTCCCAAAACTTTTTGACATTGAGAACCTAGTCTGCCAAAAGCTAATCTCAAACGTTTTTCTTCTAAAGTTTCTTCCTCTTTGAAAGGGTCTTCAAACGCCACAATTTCTATAGCCTCTAAATCAACAGTTTTTGCATTTTGTTTAAATCGTTTGAATATTAAATTCTTCCCGATACCGAACAAATAGGTTTTCAAACTGCTATTTAAGTTATCCAGTTTACCAATACTTAGCTTTTCAAAAAGCACGATACAGGCATCTTGATATACATCTATTAATTCCTCTTTGTCTAAATCATATCTATTCCCAAAAAACAGGAAAGCCGATTTGTGCTTCTCATAAAAAGCCTTCAGGGCTAATTGGTCACCAGACTTGAGTAAATCTACTTGTGTCAAATATTAGTGCTTGTTCTATCTTAAAGGTAAACATAAACCCTAAAAGATAATTTCCCCATTTCTGATAAAAGAATTTCAAAACAAAGCGAAATCCATGTTTACCTTTCTCTGTAAACCGTCACTAATTCATAAAACTCATAGCCATGCAAAGAGTCATCACCCTAATTCTTATCTGCTTTAACTCTAGTGCTTTTAGCCAAGAATGCTACATAGCAGACTGGCAAGTTTTAAAAGATTTATACACCAGTACCAATGGTGATAATTGGACGGGCACCATGGGCTGGACCTATATTAAAAATGCCACAGGCCCTACTGTAGATTGTCCGCCCGTTAACCTCAAAGGAATTAATTTAATTGAAACTGATTACTTTGAGATTGAAGGTAGGGAAGACGTAAGTATAATGTCTGTTCATGATATTGATCTGGCATTAAACAATCTAACTGGCTATTTGGAATCCAGCATTGGCGATTTTTCCGTTTTACATCAACTCACCTTAGAGGCAAACGCAATAAATGGAAGCCTTCCTAAGGAAATAGAAAAGTTAGAATTTCTAGTTGGATTAAGCCTTGGCTTCAATAATTTTTCTGGGCCTGTTCCAGTTGAAATCTACAAGCTCAACGTAGTAAGCCTTAATCTTTCTCATAATCAGTTTACGGGAAACCCTTTAGGTTACCTGCCAAACCCAGATAATCTAAAAAATGTTTACCTAAGCCATAATCTCTTTGAAGGTAATGTAATAGAATTTTTAACTCGAATGCTTTTTACGAACAGGTGAACCTTTCCCACAACAATTTCTTTGGGACCTTGCCACCTACCCTGGCCCATAACCAAACTATTTATGATATGGATTTCAGGAATACTCAAATATCAGGGTGTTTAGACACCTCCTTTTCCAAGCTCTGCACCATTTTAGATCCTCTGTCCTATCCTAAAATTACCGGCAATAATGATATCATAACTAGTTTCACAGATTTCTGTGCACTCGGAAAAGGAACTTGTATTAGATGCAACAATGATATTACATTCAGCAGCCCAACTGACGATTTCAACAGAGGAAAAGCCGAATATATTACGCCATCACATAAAAGTATTAATGCCACAAATAAGGTCACTGGAGATGTAAAATTGACCTAAAATGCAGGTTCGGTCATTTTAGAACCAGGTTTGCAGGCAGATGCAGGAACCGTTTTTGAAACAAAACTAGGCGGCTGTGGAAATCCATAATAAATCTCAAAACCATTAACCTTTACCAGTCAAATTAACCAAACCTAAATCGTCCAAAAAGCAAAAGAGCTTGGTATTTCGCCAAGCTCTTTTTTTGTCATATTCAGATTCGGTTTGACTTATAACATAGCCACCACTTTGTTAGCCATTGCCTTCGCTTTCTCTAAATCCTCGTCCTTATCAACTCCACAATCTACAGTAACAAAGAAAACTTCTCTTCCTTGTAAAACTGTCAATTGAGAAGTTTTGACACTCCACATGGCCTTTTCTCCTATTCCAGCTACTTCCGAAAAAGTTTGACCTTCTAAAGTCACACCCTTTTTTAATGTTTCGCTGAGGTCAACATCCACGCCCATTTCTTTTGCTTTCTCTTGAATCGCCTGATTGCTAATTTTCATACCGCCAGTCATTCTAGAAATAATCAAATCAAAACCTTTGGAAGCTTCATCTTTCGACTTAGCATTAAGCGTACTAAAATTCATACTCAAAGAATAATAGTTAGATCTAGCATCTTTTGAAGGGTCTTTTACCCAATCCAAACTGCATATTCCAAAATTCTCATTTCTTCTAATTTTATTTGCGTCTGAAAGACCATAAACCGCCCTAATGTCTTCTTCTTTCAGGTAATCACAAACATCTTCTTTCAGAGATACTTGATCCTCTATTTTCTCTGCCAATGTCTCTTGACTCTCTGAACTACAGGCTGCTAAGGCAATTACACTTATGATGGTTAATACTAATTTCCTCATTGTTATTTTGTTTTGGTTTATAAATTTTACTTTTAGTTACTTTGATTCTGGGCGTCTTGCATAATCTTGCCTATGTCCATCATATTATCATAGCCGTCTGTATTAAAAGTGTAAGCATCATTTGAGTTTATTTCTGTTATTCTCAATTGTGTTTCTGCACCCTTTTTGTCTTTACTGTCCATACCCAAAACTGCTCTTCCCGCCATGACTAATTTGTTCATTTCTGCATTGCCAGCATAGCCGCTTCCCTTAGCAGCTTTGTCATTTCGCATCATTTTTTGAAAAGTTTTATAATATGCTGCCACCTCAGGCACGGCCTTGTCGCTAATCCATGTTTTGCTTACCGTACCTTTCTCATCCGTCATGATATAAGCATGTGTACTTCTCCCTACAATAGTTAGCGTCTCATTGGTTCTCACAAAACTTCCATTTTCGTTTCCCTTATTCACTAATTCCTTAATGTCATCCTGAGTCTCTTTTCCTAAAGAAATGCCAATCATGTTTTTCTTACCGTTCATGGTCATGAAAGAATACATCCCATTATTCTTAGTATCCATAATCATGAAGTCAATAGCTTGAACCTCTTTGTCTAGGTTTTTATCACTTGACATGGAAAGTACTTTTGATCCTACGTTTTCACCATTTTTATCAAAAAAGTACTTGGTGGTCATGTTGGTAGTTTCTTTCTTTTCAGATACTTTTATTTCCATCACATAGGAAGATTGAAAAGAATATACCCACAGAGGCGTTGGGGCATTCCCCAAGCCCCCAAAAAGGCCTCCCATGAGTTCTCCAACATCCTTAGTATCTCCTTTAGGTAGACTCTCTTCTGGTTCTTGAGGTGTACCTTCGTTGCTATTCACTATAGACTTGGCTCCCTTATCTATTTTACCAAAAAGGCCATCTAGGACCTTATCTACTCCGTTATCAACTTGTTATTGACTTTTTGCTCCGTCTTATTGGCAGCTCTTTCTTTGATTCTATTCTTTATTCTATGGGCACTAAATATTTGAGCAGAAGCATAGCTACTCAAAAAAAGAAAAATCAAAACAAACGAGCCCTTTTGGATAATCTTTGTCAGTTTCATCTAATTATTGTTTTATTGGTTTAAAAGGATTTGTAGAAATACAATAGTTTGTACCTTCAAAGCGAAAAAGGTTAACATTGAACCTGATTTATTTTCACAAACAGTCCTATTGTACTCATAAAACTCAAATCTATTTTATGAAATTTTTAGCAGCATTATTCCTTTGTTTATTCAGCTTCATGAGCCAAGCTCAAACCGCTTACGCCGAAAAATTGGGCTATCCCAAAGGAGCTAAAGTGCTTATTTTGCATATTGATGACGTAGGAATGAGCTATGATTCTAACCTGGGAGCCATAAAAGCCATGGACGAAGGTGTGGCAAATTCTCTAAGCATGATGATGCCTTGTCCATGGATACCTGGTTTTTTTAAATACTTAGAAACTCATCCAAACTTAGACGCTGGCTTACATCTCACCCTTACTTCTGAGTGGAACAATTATCGCTGGGGACCATTAGCCGGAAAACCTACTGTTCCTGGTTTAGTAGATAAACAAGGTGCTATGTGGGATAGTGTAAGACTCACGGCCACAAATGCCTCTCCGGACGAAATAGAAACAGAAATTAGAGCTCAGTTAGAAAGAAGTAGAAGTATGGGTTGGGAACCCACCCATTTAGATTCTCACATGGGAACACTTTTTGCTACCCAAGACTTTCTAAAAAGGTACTTGAAAGTAGGGATGGAAGAGGGTATTCCGGTGATGTTTCCTGGTGGTCATAATACAATGATTCAAGAAACCACTGCAGCCTCTGGCCTTACTAAAGAACTAACAGATGTTATTGGACAACAGCTTTGGGAAGCTGGGTTACCTGTTTTAGATGATTTGCATAATATTTCTTACGACTGGAAAGGTGATGAGACCATGACAGATGAAGCCCTCATGGCCTACAAAACCAAAAAGTACATAGAGACTATTGAAATGCTAGAGCCTGGGCTTACTATGGTTATTATGCACTGCACATGGCCTACAGAAGTTTTCGGAGAAATTTCTGGTTCAGGACAAACCAGAAAAGGGGATATGCTGGCTATGATGAGCCCAGATTTCAAGGCTTATCTTAAAGCCAATAACATTATTCTAACTACATGGCGTGAAGCCAAGAAAAGAAGGGATAACCTGAATTAAACCCTCAAAAAGCCCTTAATTTTTTCTTTAAGGCCAATGGACTCTGGCTCTTTCTTAACAATATCTAGCTCCCAATTCATGGAGCTAGCTAATTGTTTTATAATAACTTCTATCTGACGATTTGCCGATGCCGGCAGGTCGCTTTCCATCGCCGTGTCTAGCATTAAACCTTTCGCCTCGCCTAGTATTTTGGTATAATCCTCTGTATTGAACTTGCTAAACATCCCCTGGTTAATGTCATAAAACTTATAATCTGGGTCTACTGAAAGTACTTCTGCTTCAGGAAAATGCTCAATAATAACTTTGCGGCTTCCTTCTTCTATCCGCCATTTCATCTTAGAAAAATCAAATCCAACAGATACTTTAGCCTTAGCCACCACCAAAGCTTTTTTTGTACTTGCAAAGATGCCCCAAATCTCTTTTTTACTATTATGATCGTAAATTTCCGCAAAATAGCCTTCGGCTAATATCACCTTAAAAACCTTCTCTATTCGCTCTAGTAATACTGTGGACTCGGCCTGAATTTGTTCTTTTTTCTTTCTTTTGCCTAGCTTGTATCTCCAGCTAAAAATTTGCCAAGCCGCCAGACTACCGATAGCCAAGGCTATTATAAAAAGTAATGATTCCATAAAACTAATATAGATTGAATTGCCATACTTAGAGCTAAAGTAGTCAGCAAAATGTATTATTTATTTCTTTTGATTCAAGACGTGAAATATCTCTTATTGTCACATAGTCAGACTTAGCACGCATTTGAATTGTATTCTAATAAGGTAAGGCAAAAAACGTTTCACTACTTTTGTAAATAGCATAAAATGGAACAAAAAAAGAAAAACCTCATACTTATTGTAGGGCCCACGGCTGTAGGAAAAACCGATTTATCCATAGCGATTGCAAAAAAAATTAATGCTGAGATATTCTCATGTGACTCGCGACAATTTTATAAAGAAATTAGTATAGGCACCGCCAAACCTACTACGGAAGAGTTAGCCAAAGTCAGGCATCATTTTGTTGATAATTTAAGTATAAAGGAGGATTATACCGTTTCGGATTTTGAACAAGACGCTCTGGCTCAATTAGACACTTATTTTAAAGAAAATGATACGGCTATTATGACAGGAGGATCTGGCCTTTTCGTCAAAGCTATTACCCATGGTTTTGATAATATACCGGATACCCCAAAAGAAGTAAGACAAAAACTAATAGAGCGAATAGAAAATGGGGAATTTAGTACACTGGTAGAGGAATTATCAAAGCTTGATCCTGAGTACTCTGCCTCTGCGGATTTATCTAATAAACAACGAATTACTAGAGCCTTAGAAGTTTGCATAGACACCAACATCCCTTATTCTAGCTGGCTCAAAAACACACAAAAGAAGCGTCCCTTTCAAATCATAAAAATTGGCTTGGAAAGACCGCGAGAAGAACTCTACAATAGGATAAATTTAAGAGTAGAGTTAATGCTAAAAGCGGGTCTATTAAACGAGGTTAGAAGTCTAGAGGAGTATCGCCATAAGAACGCTCTTCAAACCGTTGGATATAAGGAGGTTTTCCAGCACCTAGATGGAGAGATAGATTATGAAAACATGGTAGAATTAATTAAGAGGAACAGCAGACGATATGCCAAAAGGCAACTCACCTGGTTTAAAAACAAAGATGAATTCCGTTGGTTTGAGGCCACTAAAAAACAAGCCATAATTAATTTTTGTGAAAAGGAAATAAAATAAAATCACGTTTCAGAAAACTTTTTCCTATCTACTGTGTTTGTGTACTTGTATGTAACTACATACAAGTACATTAAACAATTAAGACAATGAAAAAAAATACCCTTTTAGGCTTTGCTTTAGTAGCAGCCATCTCTTTTCAATCTTGTAGCTCTGCATCTGAAGAAACAACTGAAGAAGTAGCGGAAGTAGCATCTGCCATGGCAGATGGAACAGTAGCTTTAGACCTTGCAGCTAGCTCAGTAGAGTACAAAGGCGTAATGCTAGGAATCAAAGAGCATACTGGAAATGTAAGATTAAATGAAGCTTCCTTAGACATGAAAGGCGGAGCAGTATCAGGTGGAAGTTTTGTTGTAGACTTGAGTAACATCACTCCTACTGATACCATGTATGATGAGAAGAGTACAAAAGAAAAGCTCGTAGGTCACCTTTCTTCTCCAGACTTCTTTAATGTAGCGGAATTCCCAACTGCATCGTTTGTAGTAACAGGATCAGAAGGAAACACCGTAACTGGAAACCTAACTATTAGAGGAATTACTAATGAGGAGACTGTTACCGATGTAGTAGTATCTGAGAATGGAGTTTCTGGAACTTTAGCTTTCGACCGTACGAAATATGATGTTTCTTTTGCCTTACCAATGAAAGACATGGTTATCTCTAATGATATCGTGTTAAGTATCAACTTGGTTCCAAGCATGTAATTAATCTTTTAAAGGTTATAAAATGAGCAGAAACCATCTCCAAACGGAGGTGGTTTTTTGTTTTATTAGGCTCTTAAAGCCATTCCCCTTATTTTTGAAAAAACTAAACTAGATGCACAATATCGTAATAGCCATAGACGGGTATTCTAGCTGTGGAAAATCCAGTACAGCAAAGGGAGTTGCCGCCCATTTAGGCTATGCCTACGTAGATACGGGTGCTATGTACAGGGCCGTCACGCTCTATTTTCATGAAAAACACATTTCTCTAACAAATGCCAGCGACGTAACCGACGCCTTAAAAAATATCAGCATAGAATTTAGAAGAAATAAAGAGGGTGAAAACAAGACCTACCTCAATGGCCTTAACGTAGAGGATGAAATAAGAAAACTTTATGTGGCCAATAAGGTTAGTGAAGTAAGTGCCATAGCAGAAGTAAGGCATGCTATGGTAGCGGAGCAGCGAAAGATGGGCAAAAAAAGAGCCCTAGTGATGGATGGGAGAGATATAGCTTCTGTGGTTTTTCCTGATGCAGAACTGAAACTATTTATGACCGCAGACCCTCTGATCAGAGCCCAAAGAAGGCAGATAGAACTTATGGCTAAAGGTGATTTACTAAGTTTTGAAGACATCATAGCCAACATAGAAAAGCGTGACAAAATAGATACGACACGAAAAGAAAGCCCTCTTATACAGGTGCCTGATGCTCAGGTGATAGATACGACACACATGACTTTAGACGAACAAGTAGACATGGTTTGTATTATGGCAGATGAAGTAATATCCAAAAAGCTAAGGTTGCATGCCTCTTGATTTCCTTATAATAGGTCAGGGACTAGCCGGCACGTGCCTTGCTCACCAGTTAAGATCAAAAGGCAAAAGTTTTAAGATACTCCAAAACAATGCCCTGCCCAGTAGCTCAAAAGTGGCCGGAGGGATGTTTAATCCTGTTACAGGAAAGAGGTTAGCTCTTACTTGGAAACAGGAGGAACTATTTGATTATATGCAATTCTTTTATAAACGATTAGAGCATAAACTAGAAGCTAACTTTCTTCACATCATACCGATTTACAGACCGTATAAAAATGAAAATCAAAAGTCTCAATTCACAAAGGCTATTGAAAAGAAAAATATTGGCCATTTAGTGTCGTCTGTTGAGCCTCTACCTTCCCTAGATGGTCTTGTGGATGGCCCTCTGGGAGGCATTTTGACGAATCAAAGTGGGCGTTTGGATGTGCCAGAATTCCTCACAGCCTCCTCTCATTTTTTCAATTCCATTAACAGCTTAGAGGAGGGTCATTTTGATTCAGAAAAGCTAATTATCGGAAGTGACTCAGTTGAGTATCAAAATCAGACATTTAAAAATGTGGTTTTTTGCCAAGGAATTCATTCAGAAAAGAATCCCTTATTCAATTGGCTACCTCTCAAACTTGTAAAAGGAGAGACTTTGGACATTTCGCTAGAAGGCCATTCACTAGATTTAATACTAAATCAAGGCTCCTGGGTTATGCCACTCCATGATGGTAAATACAAAATGGGCTCCACCTACGATTGGGATAATCTTAATTTTGACATAACTACAGAAGCTAGAGAAACCATTTTAGAAAAAACCGCCAACTTCCTGAAATGTAAACCAAAGGTATTGGCTCAATTTGCGGGAATAAGGCCTGCGGTAATAGACCGACGTCCTATTCTTGGTTCTCATCCCAAACACAAAAACGTATTCATTCTAAATGGCCTTGGAACAAAAGGCGTCTCCTTAGCTCCATTAATGGCCAATATCCTTCTAGAGCATATTCTAGATGGGAAAGAAATTGATTCTGAATCAACTATTAACCGCTTTTATCCGTTATATTCGTAAGCATTATTTTATGACCTGTACTTATGAATAAAGTTTTTACGCTTCTCCTCCTTTTGGGAAGTTTTATGGTAAACGCCCAGGGCTATTTCCCTTTAGCTCAAGAGACCTTCGGCAAAAACCGTATTCAGTTAAAAAAATTAGACTGGAAAACCATAAACAGTAATAACTTCGAATTCAATTACTATAGAGGTGGACAAGAAATCGCTCAAAAGGCGGCTAAAATAGCAGAAGGAGAATACAGAAAAATCACTGAAGTACTCGGATATACACCTTTTACTACGATGAAAATTTTCGTGTATAACACGCCAAGGCAGTTAGAACAAAGTAATATTGGCCTTACCACACCCATTGAATTTGACGGCGGAGTTTTGAACCTCTCACGGTCGCGAATTGAAATCCCTTACGCAGGAAACGACAGTATATTTCGAAGCGAATTGATTCGAGACATTTCAGGGCTCTTTGTTTACGACATGCTGTTCGGCGGTTCTTTAAAGGAAGTTTTGCAGAGCTCCTTACTACTCACGGTACCTGAATGGTATATGGCCGGTATTTCAGAATATATAGCATCAGACGGCATGAATGCTTCAGACTATGTGCAAGTAAGAGAAGCTATTCAAAGAAACGGCAATAGGAAGCTCAATAATCTAAGTTCAAAAGATGCCAAGATTATTGGAAAATCTATTTGGAATTACATAGCAGAACGTTACGGACCAGACAATATTTCTAATATCCTTAACTTGACAAGAATCATTAGAGCAGAGCAAAGCAGTATTACCAGCACACTAGGGGTTTCGTTCAATAGATTCCAAAATGAATGGAAAGCTTATTACCTAACAGGTGTTACACCAGAAGAAAGTGCCGTAAAAGTACCTGAGAGCATAAAGGCCGTTTTCGGTAGCTCTAGTCAAAAAACGTCCCGTCTTACAGACTTAAAAGACAACGAGATAGATACTGAATACTATGAGTTTGAAGAAATAAATGTTTTAAAAGCTGTTGAGTTTCTGAGCTCAATAGAGCTAGAACATAGCAGTACCTTCAATAGAAAGAGACTAAAAAGAGGACTTGAAGAGTTTACTCTCACTCCACCGAAATCATATCAAAACCTATTGGTGACGCAAGACCTTAATACTACCCTCCTTAATGACCCTGTTAGAAGAATAGGTCTTCAAGGTTCACTTTTAATAAATGACCTGTTAGAAAATCATATTTTCAAATTCGAGGCCTTCATCACTCCAATAGTTAAAAATCACGATTTAAAAGCGAGCTATAACAATTATGAAAAAAGAACTGACTGGGGGGTAGAGTTCTCCAGAAAATCGATCTTCCTTGAGCGAAGAAATGATAGAAATAATGAAATACTCAACTATCTACTAACACCTTTAGGTTTCAATGCTATTCCAGATAAGCTAAGTAGAAGAATCTATTTACATACCATAACAGGACATATCTCTTATCCTTTGAGCCAAAACTTAAAGGTTAATATTAGTCCTTCCCTATTTTTCAATAATGACATAAACTACGCCGATGTCAGCAAGGATACCGAAAGCACTTCCTATGCTGGATTAAATGCAGAAGTTATCTACGATGATACTGAAAGACTTTTAGGGTCAGCCTTTCTTTCTGGAACTCGAGCCAAAATTTCTTATCGAAAAAACCTTGGCTTATCAGATGCCACTCAGAATTTTAATGGTCTGTTTATAGATGCAAGGCACTATCAAAACATTGCCTCAGGGCTTCAAATAGCAGGAAGACTAAGTTATGGAAGTTCTACCGGCCCTAGTCCAAAATACACTTTCCTAGGAGGTACTGAAAACACACTTAACAGAAGTATTTACCAGAATCCAAATCAAGGAGTCCAGACCGAATCTGGAAACTTAAGAGACCTCGTATTTTATAATTATGGTGGGGACTTAAGGGGTTTTGACTTTGCTAGATTACATGGAACCAAACATCTTCTTTTTAACCTTGAGTTAAGGCTCTCCTTGGGAGGCTACTTCTCCAAAAACACGGTAACATCAAGTGTGATTAGAAACCTGCAGCTCGTTGCATTCACAGATATAGGCACTGCTTGGGAGGGAGAAAACGGACCATGGAGTCGTCAAAATAGTTTAAACACACAGTCTATTGGTGGTGCCGCCGCCATTGGTGGTAATCCGTTCTCGGCTATAGTAACTAACTTTAAAAATCCATTTTTGACAGGTTTAGGTGGAGGAATAAGAACTACTATCTTAGGCTTTTTTATTAAAGGCGACTACGGTTTTGGACTTGAAAATAAAGAGTTTGGTGAAGGGAAATTCTACTTTTCTTTAGGGCATGGTTTCTAGGTTAAAAACGAATAACACCCTATCCAGAATCCACAAATCATAGGTATAAAGAATGTGGACAAAAAAAGTTGGCACAGTTTTAGACAAATTATACCTCAATCTTTTTTGTAAAAACAAGTTCGATACTCTTCTACTTATTGGAATTATTTAAATAATTTAAACAACTAGTTCATAGTACTTTATGTTATTTACCTCTCCCCTAAACATTTCGATGCTATAACATTTCCCCTTTGGCATAGTTTTCGTTCATTGAATTCTTGATTCGAGAAAAGCACAAATTGATAATTGGCTGAGGTCCGTTTCATTTTTTGCATGAAAAAAAATCTGATAGCAGATGATTAAAATGTTTACACATAAATATATTTCTCCGAGAAAATATTTTCTCAAACACTCAGGCACCTTTTCGACAGAAACGGAAAGGTTAAATAAAGCTAGGTCGATTAGTCTACTAGTCCACCCTGTATGTGCTAGTAAAGAAGATGTAATAATCACTGCTTTAAATATTAATAGCTCGGTACTTGAATCGCACCAAGCTATATCAGATTCTTCAAACTCCAAAAAAAACACGACTCATGAAAAGAGTTCATCTACACCTTTTCACAATAAATCATCATTTCTAATCAAAAACAACTTTCCTAGATTAGCTGGATTCTTATTACTTATTCTAACGCTCATTTCTTCTACTATTTCGGCACAAGACATTGACATTGCTTTAAAGCAGTCAGTAAATAATTCTTTGCCAAACATCGGAGAACCTGTAGAATACACTATTTATTTAGTCAATCAAGGCAATACCAAAGCTTCTGGAATTCAGGTTAATGTGGCTACTCCCTTAGGAGCTATAAGTACTCCTATTGTAACGGCACAAGGTGGAACCAATACTTATTCTGGAATAACCGGAATGATAAATTGGACGGTTGACTCTTTGGCTGGAGGTGATTCACTCTCTTTAACAGTCAGCGGGAATGCTACAACTCAAGGAGTTTTCTTTAATGTTGCGGAGATTGTAGCGGCTAATGAGTTTGATATAGACTCTGACCCAAACAATGGCAAACTTAACGAAGATGATATTTCTACTTCTTGTTTTTCTGTTCCCATCACCTGGTACCCTGGCGACGAATATAATGTAAGCATACCTCCGCCATATAAATCAGACGCGGAAGTAACTTGGTTTAAAGATGGAAGTCCGATTACAGGCAGCACGAATGGAGCAACTGTAAATGCAGATACCACTCTGACCATAGCTAGTCCGGGTTCTTATACTTTTGAGACTACATCAAGCACTTGTCCTGCTACTGGGTGCTGTCCAATTATCGTAGAAGAAGGCCCTTATGGATCAATAGGAAATTATGTGTGGCAGGACACCAATTCTAATGGTGCTCAGGATAGCGTTGAAAGCCCAATTTCAGGGGTTAAGGTTTACCTTCTAGATAATGAATCTACTATCATTGATAGTTCTATTACCAATGGTGTAGGATTTTATTTATTCGACAGCCTTATTACTGGTCAATATAGAGTTCAGTTTAATGCTCCAACTAGCACAACTATTACCTCAAAAGGTGATGGCACAGATGATGTTAACGACAGTGATGCCAATGTTGGGACTGGGCTTACGGACTTGATAGGTATTGACACGTCACTCCCTTCCGGAAACATAGGACGTGATAATTCGGATGTGGATGCTGGTATTCTGCCAGCTGGTGACTTTGACTTAAATTTAAATAAATATACTATTTCCACTGCTCCATTTACGGCAGGCAGCACAGTCACCTTTGGGCTAACTGTTGCCAATGAAGGAGATTTAAATGCAACTTTGGTTAGGGTGGCAGACTCTGCTCCTACCGGATTGACGATACAGGATAATAATTGGAGTCTTATAAGTGGCAAACTAGTCAATAATACCCCATTTTCTTTGGCAGCCGGAAGCTCTACTACATTAAATATCACTTTCTTAATTGATGCGAATTTCACAGGAACGACCATTCAAAATAGTGCTGAAATTTATGAAGCTAAGGGACCGAGTGGTGAGGATGTAACTGATGAAGACTCTAGTCCTAATAATGATTCTTCGAATGAAGATGACGACGACATTCAAGACTTGCCAATAACTCAACCTGTTTGCGAAAACATTGTCACTATTTCTGCTACTGACGATGACATCTGTGTTGGAGATACGACCTTCTTAAACGCAACCTCATCAAATCTTTCTGATATAGTTTGGTATTACACTTCCACTGGAGGATCACCTTTGTTTATAACAAGCAGTGGTGCAAATCAAATGGTTTTCCCAACAACCACTGCCACTTATTATGGCGAGCTGACTTCAGTTGCTGTAAACTGCCCTAATCCAAGAATGCCAGTAGTGGTTACAGTCAATGCTAGGCCTGCAACACCTTCAAATGTAAATGTGATAGAAGCATGTACAGGCGGTACCATTAATCTTAATGACTACATCATCAATACGATAACAACTCCTGGTGGTGTTTTCGAATTCCATGTAGGTTCATTAGCTAGTTCAGCTTTAGTTGCAGACGCTACGGCTGTAGGAGCAGGAACTTATTATTTGTTTGAAAAATCTGGAGCTGGATGTTATTCTAACCCAACTGCCGCAAAGGTTATTGAAAAGGCATGTACTCAATTTGTAGATATCAGCCTAATAAAAGTGGCGAATTTAAGAACCGTCAATTTAAACGATATAATTACTTACACCATTAGCGTTTCTAACAGTGGGCCAGACATAGCCACAAACGTAAGCATTGAGGATAAACTTCCGACAGGCTTGTCGTTCGTATCAAGCTCTGACTATAGTTACATTGATGGTACCTTAAAGACTAACATCCCTTCTATTGGTGTAAATCAGTTAATAAATTTTACCTATCAGGCAAGAGTGACAGGTTTGGGAACCATCATTAACGTGGCCGAGGTAACTAGCGTAGACCAGACCGACGTTGACTCTACCCCAGGTAACGCAGCTACTTTAAATGAAGACGATGACGACGACGAAGTCATTAATGTTATCTCTCCAAATCCTTTAGCCGACTTAAGTCTACAAAAGCTAGTTTCTGATAGCTCTCCTTCTTCAGGGGATTTAATTAGTTACACAATTATAATAACTAATAGTGGTCCTAGCGTGGCTACTAATGTGGAAATACATGATGCTCTACCTGCAGGCCTTAACTATGTTTCATCTGCAGGTGCAGACTCTATGTCTTTTAGTGCCAGCAGGGTAGTTGCAGTATTTAATTCTATTGCTGTTAATGCTACAGTTCAGTTTACTATAAATACTACAGTAACAGCTACAAATGGCACAAGAGTGACTAATAGAGCAGAAGTTATGAATTCTGACCAAGACGACCCCGATTCTACTCCAGGTAATGGAACCAACGAAGATGATGACGATACCGTAGATATAGATGTGAACGATGATTGTAACCCAACTACTCCTATCATTTCTTCTACAAATAATTTGATATGTTTAGGTCAAAGCACAACATTGACCGCAATAGGATGCAATGGTCTTGTGGAATGGTCTAGCGGACGAACTAGTAATTCTATTACAGTAAGCCCAGCAGTAAACACGTCTTACACGGCTCACTGCCAGGTTGGTACCTGTGAAAGCCCAGAGTCCAACATAATTAGTATTATAGTCAGCACACCAACGACACCAAGCATTACTGCATCAAAAAATAATATTTGTGCAGGCGAGACGGTTACATTAACAAACGCCTCTTGCAACGGCGTTGTTAATTGGAGCAATGGTATGACAGGTACATCTATAAATGTAACACCAAGTACCACAACCTCTTATACAGCTACATGTTCTATAGGAACTTGTGTAAGTAGTACTTCAAACAGCATAACTATTACAGTTGGAGCTGGTCTCGTACCTACGCTTACAGCATCCTCTAGCACGATTTGTAACGGCAGTCCAGCCACTTTAACATTGACAGATTGCTCTGGAACTATCTCCTGGAGCACAGGAGCCTCATCGGCCAGCATCACCGTAACCCCTACAGAAACCACTACTTACTCTGTAACTTGTGGCACAGGGACGTGTTCTGGCACGGCATTCACTACAATCACTGTTGGAAGTACACAAACTCCCACAATTACAGCTTCTGAAAATGGCATCTGTGCCGGTGAAAGCATAACGCTAACGGCTGCGGGTTGCTTTGATGGCATTTCATGGAGTAATGGTCAAACGACGACAGCAATTGATGTGAATCCAACTACCACTACTACTTATACCGCTACCTGTGGTGGAACATGTGGAGGAAATGGCCAAATTGAAGTGAGTGTTTTAGAAGGGGGCTCAGCTCCTACTATTTCTGCATCACAAACACAATTATGTGAAGCCAGAAATGTAACAATAACGGCAACAGGATGTAATGGAATCGTTAACTGGAGCAATGCCATGACTGGTGAATCTATCTCAGTTAACATAACAGCAAACACTTCTATTACAGCAACTTGTTCAAATGGAACGTGTGTGAGTGGGTCCTCAAATACTTTAGCATTCACTATCGGAGCTATTGAAACACCAACAATAACATCAAGCGGAACTCAGGTTTGTGCTGGTTCTGGCGTTTCACTAACTGCATCAGGTTGTGCTGGAACAGTGGAATGGTCCGATGGTCAAACTGGTACTTCCGTAAATGTTTCGCCAATAATTCAAACGACTTATACGGTCATATGTAAGTCTGGTACATGTACTTCTGGTACATCTAATGCCATTATGATAGAAACCATTTCTTCTCCTAATGCCCCAGTTATAAGCTGTAGTGCTTCTAGAATTTGCCCTGGCGAATCTATCACACTTAATGGCTTAGGTTGTGAAGGAACTGTTAAATGGAGTACAGGTGTAACAGGTTCTTCAATAATAGTAACACCTAACGTAACAACTGTTTATACAGCTACTTGTATGATTGGTTCATGTGAGAGTGCACCATCTGCCCCAGCTACTATTAATGTAGGGAACCCTTTCCCTCCACAACTTAGCTGTCAGAATACGCTTATTTGTTTAGGTGCTTCAACGAGCATTAAAGCTCAAGGGTGTGTTGGAACAGTAGTTTGGTCTAGTGGTCAAATAGGCCCTGTCATAACGGTATCCCCAAGTGCTCAAACAAGCTACTCTGCAATTTGTGATGGTGGTACATGTGAAAGTGACCAATCTAATGTGGTAACAATTGGCATATCGGGAAATGGCATTACCGTTCCTACAGTAACAAGTCTTACCAACGTATGTCCAGCTGAAACTGTCAGCCTTAGTGCGGCAGTAACAAGTGGCGTGACAACTCCTAGTGGTATCTTTGTTTTCAGAACAGGTAATTCACCAAATTCACCTTCTGTTCAAAATCCAACTGTTATTACATCATCTGGAACATTCTTCGTATTTGAAGAAGGAACCGCGGGATGTTATAGCCCAGGGGCTCAAATAGATGTAGGAATTATAGCTTGTGAGCTACCTATTGATTGTGTCACAAATCCTGCTGTTGCGATAGCTGGAGTAGATACGACAATTTGCGGACCTGAAGACTTTTTCCAATTGAATGGTTTAATAAGTGGAACTGCCCAGGCAGCTACTTGGACTACTTCTGGAACGGGTACTTTTGATAATTCTTTGAACTTAGGTACTAAGTATAACTATAGTCTGGCAGATGTAAACAGTGGTTCCGTATTAATTACCCTAACTACCAATGACCCTGATGGTTCGGGAACTTGTGTAGCAGATGTATCTTCATTCACATTGACTATCAATGCCATCAACACTAAACCAACAATTGCGACTAGTAAGTCTCCTATTATATGCCTTGGTGACTCAGTCATACTTACAGTTAATGAAAATGCGGCTTCTTTCTTATGGAGCACAGGAGATACTACTAAGAGTATTGTAGCGAAAACGCCAGGGAATTACACCGTTAAGTTAATTGACGGAAATGGTTGCGGTTCTTTGTCTTCCGATATTCTTGAGGTTAGCAATCTAGGTGGTATAGCCAGTCCATCTGTCAATGATATGGCCAAAAATGTATGTCCTGCTACAAGTGTAGACTTGAATGCAAATGTATTGAGTACACCTACCACAAATGGAGGTGCGTTCGAATTCCATACAAGCATTAGCTATACTTCTCCCATGATAGGAAATGTATCTACTATGCCAGCTGGAGACTATTACGTTTTTGAGAAATCTTCTGTAGGCTGCT
Source organism: Arcticibacterium sp. (assembly GCA_047623945.1). Classification (GTDB taxonomy): domain Bacteria; phylum Bacteroidota; class Bacteroidia; order Cytophagales; family Spirosomataceae; genus Arcticibacterium. The sequence goes on from JBLHOT010000016.1 coordinate 31,125, forward strand.
ATAGCACACCTTCTCAGATTAAGGTGATAATTGATGACTGTAATACGACTACAACTGATGCAGAGGTAGGTATTTTAATAGTTGGTAATAAGAGTTCTGTAAGTATAGGTGATGAAGTGATTTATACAATAACAGTCACTAATAACGGTCCTGCTACCGCTACTAACATTATCATAGAAAACCTCCTCCCTACTGGAATTGAAATAGTAGGTGCTACTCCAGGTTTAACACCCGTTGGGAATAAACTCAATGGAACTGTGGCCAGTCTAGCTAATGGAAGTTCTGAAGTATACGTTTATACAGGCAAGATTATTAAGACGGGTGTGATTACAAATACAGTTGAGATTGTGGCAGCAGACCAATCCGACCCAATCAAGAGTAATAATATTAGTAGTTATTCAGTGGAGTGTTCTACATGTCAAGAAATTTGTATTGCCACTGCCTTAAAAGCTGATACGGTAAGACAATCAGACGGCACCTATAATGTAAAGTTCACATCGTTGATTTCTAATTGTGGGAACGTAAACCTTACTGGTGTGGCATTACAAACTGATATGGCCAATATGTTTGGCTTTACAGCTACTTATACTATGATTCAGCAGGCTACCGTAAATACTGGAAGTTTGCTAGTGCCTAACGTATCTTACAATGGCAAAACAGACCTTGCTGTTCTAAACAAAACATCAAGTGAGCTAGGAGCCGCAGCCATAGATACGATTACATGGGTTATTAATTTAGTACCAAACGGAACTGAAGGACCTTATAATACAAACGCCTTTGCCTCTGGAATTGGTTTGACAATATTTAATACTACCTCAGAAGTCTCTGATGTATCTAATGATGGTTTGGTCATAGACAAAGTAAGTGCAGAACCTACCGTAGTTAAATTATTCAAAACGCCAAGTATCGGTTTGGCATTGGCTATAGTAGATACCGTTAGACAGTTTGATGGTTCACTTAATGTCACTTATCAAGCTTTGGTTAAGAATAACGGGGCACTGACCTTGTCTAATGTAAGAGTTAAAGACACCTTATCTACGACATATAAATCTCCTGTCACTTACACTATGGTAGGAGCACCAACGGTGAATATTGGTAGTTCTCTGGTCCCAAATACAAACTATAATGGTAATTCAGATTCGGATTTAACCTTAGCCTCAAGCACTATGGCTATTGGAGCCACAGATACCATAAGGTTCGTGGTCAATGTATCACCAAATGATGTTAAGTTATTTGTGAATCAAGCTTCCGCAGAGGGTACGGGCACTACTTCTGGTGGAACCCAAAAAGTAGTGGATGTCTCTAATACAGGTTACAATCCGGACGCTCCAGGCACCGAACCTACTTCCCTTACTATTGGCAATACGGATGATACACAGTCTGTTCAAACCCCATGTATCGGTTTGGCTCTCTATGTAGCAGATACAACCAAGCTGACAGATGGTTCTTTTGATATCACATATTATGCTATTATGACCAACTGTGGAAATGTGAACTTAACTCAGATTAACCTCTGTGATACTTTAGCTTCAGATTTTGCTTCGCCATCTGTGGTAACTCTAAAATCTGCCCCTAGCTTAGGAACGGGTAGCACACTTGCTGTGAATAGCAGCTATGATGGCGTGACTAACGTTTGTTTGTTAGACTCCGCTAATAGCTCATTGGCTCCAAATAAAACAGATACCTTAAAATGGACGATTAATCTTACTTTGAATAGTAATAATGGACCATTTAGGAAGAATGTAGAAGCAACGGGGAAAGCCGCCTCTGGCACCGAAGTATCAGATGTGTCTAACGATGGCACCAACCCTGCTCCTTCTGGTGATGACCCAACGGTGCTTAATTTCAATAACTTAGCACCAGACCTAATAGGTATTTCTAAAGAACTACTAAGTATCCAGTTAGTAGAAGATAAAATTTATGACGTGGTATTTAAATTCAATGTTGAGAACTTTGGAATAATAGACTTTACCAAGGTTCAGGTACAAGATAACATCTCTCAAACTTTCGGAAACTCAGTGAGTATTGATAGTGTCGCCATATTTGATGTGTCTGCTGGCTTTACCGCAAATACAGGATATACCGGAAAAGGTATTTTGATTGATTTATTGGTAGACACCTTAAGTACATTGCCTACAAATACATCTGCTAGCCTATCCTTATTGGCTAGAGTAAATATGGGCGAAGCAGATACGACTAGATTTGAAAACATGGCTTTAGCCATTGGATATCAAAATGGTTCTTCTACGGATGACTTATCCAATACTGGAAGTAATCCAGACCCAGATGCCGACGGCACTCCAGAAAACAACAGTATCCCGACCCTAATAGATTTCGGTACGGTCGTTGGATCTGGCCTCGTTACGCCAATTGGTATAGCCAAATCTCTAAGTGATACTGTGTATATAGTAGATGGTAGTTATCAGATAACATATACAGTGATAGTTAAAAACTATGCCAATGAGACATTAAGCAATGTTCAGATAAGCGATGCATTGTCGACTGTATTTGCCGACAGCACTGATTTCGTTTTGGTGGATAATCCTGTCTTAGCTTCATCTGGAAACCTTAAGCTAAATGCTAATTTTGATGGAATAACGGACTTCAACTTCTTGGAATCAGATAGCAGTTCATTAGCTCCAGGAAAAAGCGATACATTAATTTTTAAGGTCAAAGTGAGAAACAATAGCAGTAGTGGCGTAACTTACCACAACACCATTTTAGGTTCTGCTCAGAATAGCACAGGAATTGTAACCGATGTATCTAATGAAGGGCTGAACCCGGACAGTGACGGTGACAATAACCCAGGAAACAACAACAATCCTACGGCAGTTACATTGAAGAGTGGTAAAAATGTTAACCCGACGAATGTTGCAGTCTCTATTCAAGGAGGTATATCGCCAAATAATGATGGCATTAATGACAACCTGGTAATTTCAGGAATATCCTCTGCTGATAGTGTATCGTTTAAGATATTCGACAGATGGGGTGAGTTAGTTTTTAAAACTGATAACTATAAGCTATTGTATCCAGGAGCGACGGAAGGCTGGAATGGTGTTGCAAATACTGGCATTAGACTTACCAAGTCAGAAACAACGTTACCCGATGGGACTTATTTCTATAGAGCCGAAAGTCCAAATGGAAAGTTATGGGACGGCAAACCATACATCAATTTTATAACTATTGCCGGTGGTACTAAGAAGTAAAAGGATATCAAGAGTTTGATATCGTTAAACTGTAATATTAAGATTTGTATCTTAACTTTGCAAAATATTGAAATTCAAATAATTAACACCTATTTGAATCGATTGAGTGTTAAAATCTATTAGAATAAATAAGAATGAAAAGTGTAAAATTATTTACAGGAAAAGTAGCTCTTTTGGTTGTCGGTATTCTATCGGCATTGCCATCAATGGCTCAGCAAGAAGTCATGTATTCGCAGTACATGTTTAATACCCTTGCTATTAATCCATCATACGCTGGTAGTAGAGATGTCTTGAGCCTTACGGCTCTCGGTAGATACCAGTGGCTAGGTGTAAACGGGGCACCCACCACCTACTCTTTCACTCTTGATATGCCTATTAAGAATGAAAAGATGGGATTGGGTCTAATGGCATATACAGATGCCATAGGTGTAAGTAGAACTACAGGGCTTAATATCCCATATGCCTATCGCGTAAAAGTGGGAACCAAATCTACGCTGGCTTTAGGGGTTCAGCTTGGTTTAGACCATATTAGCAATAACCTTTCTAATGTAGCCAATATTGGTATTAATGACCCTGCCTTCAATGATGCCAGTAATGTAAACAAAATGTTTCCTAACGCCGGAGCAGGTTTATTTTTAAGCAATGATAAAGGTTATATTGGGTTTTCTGTTCCAAAATTAATTGAGAATAAACTTTCTTCATACACAGTAGACGGAGTCACTTATGAATCAAAACAAAGGAGACACTTCTTTGCCATGATGGGTTTTGTGATAGGAAAAGGCAACGTAAAACTTAAGCCTTCTACGATGCTTAGGTATACCAAGGGAGCTCCTTTAGGAATAGATGGTAATATAAATGTTTGGTTTAGAGATAAAATCTCTGTTGGTATTTCTGCTAGAAAGTCTCAAGCTACTTTATCAGGCCAAGATGTAATGGACGCTCTAGTTGGGATGTTCGAACTACAATTAACACCTCAATTAAGAATAGGTTACTCATACGATTACAATAGAACATCGCTAAACTCTATAAGTTATACAGACAAAGGAAGAGATTTAACAGGAACGCCTACTCATGAAGGCTTGCTGAGATACGAATTTGGATATAGTAAGAATAAAATCCTTACTCCTCGCTATTTCTAAAAGAACGTTTATACCAAGAAAACTCTCATTCAGTTGAATCTATAAAAAGAAAATATATGTTTGTCAGAATCAAAAAAAACATTGCTTTAGTGCTTGTGGGCCTCGCCATGACATTATCTGCAACAGCTCAACAATCTCTGTTGAAAATTGCAGAGCACCACTATGAGAACCTATCCTACGTCAAGGCCATAGATGCATACGAACAAGCTCTCGAAAAGAAAGGGATAGCTTCGGATGAAGCCACTTCGGCCAGAATTAAGTTAGCAGATAGTTACTGTAAAGTTCAGGAAAATGGAAGTGCTGAAAGGGTCTTTAGAGAGCTTTTTTCTGCAGGAACAGAGTTGTCTGGAGAAAATTCTATTGTTTACTTAAAATATGCTCAGGTCTTGGCCAGCAATGGAAAGTATCAAGAATCTCAAAGCATGTATGACACCTATAATCAAAAAGTTCAAAACGACCCTCGAGGGAAAGGCTTTTCGAATCTATATAACGACATTTCCGTTCTTTCAAAAAATGCGGAATGCTACAATGTAGATTATTTAAGTATCAATACAACCGCTGCTGATTTTAGTCCTTCTTATTTCAGAAATGGATTAGTTTTTGTTTCCAATAGGTCGAATTCCTCCGGAGTAAGAAGAGTATTCCAATGGAGTGAAACACCATTTTTAGATCTCTTTTTCTTAGAAGATATGAACGCCCTAGGTGGCAGTTCTGCTGCCAGTTTAGGTGGTAGTACTATAGCAGATAACTCTAGTGGAAGAAAAAGAAAGAAAAACGGAGTTGTCGGGAATGATGAATATACTTCTCCTACAGCCAATGATTCCAAAACAATTGGCTCTTATGGAGGAACCAATATCTCTTTAGGTTATGGCTATGGAGACAAGCCCATGACAGAGTCTGAAAGATTTTCTGGAAGTATAAATTCTAAATATCATGAAGGACCATCTGCATTTTTTAAAGACGGACAGCGAGTTATCTTCACTAGAAATAATTTCGTAAAAGGTAAAACAGCTACGGGTTCAGATGGTATTAACAAGTTAAAGCTATATATCGCAAACGCTGAAAAGGATGGTTGGGGAGACATAGCAGAATTACCATTTAACAGTAACGATTACTCCTCAGGACATCCGGCTTTGTCTCCAAAGGAAGATATCCTGTTTTTTGCTTCCGACATGCCAGGTGGTTTTGGTGGAACTGACATTTATTATACCAAAATAGATAATGGCAACTGGTCTCAACCTTTTAATTTAGGACCAAAAATCAACACTAAAGGAAATGAGATGTTTCCCTATGTGGATGAATACGGAAATCTATATTTTTCCTCTGAAGGTTTACCAGGATTAGGCGGTTTGGATATTTTCTACGTCCAATTAAACGACGTAACTGTTCAAGGCAAGCCAATAAATCTTGGAACTCCAATTAATTCTAGCAAAGATGACTTTGGTATGCTGACAGATGGCCTGAGAAAAACGGGATATTTCAGCTCTAATAGAAAAAGAGGTGGTGACGATGACGACATCTATAAATTTGAAAGAAAATGTGAGCTTCAAGAAGGCTGTGATTTAATATTGGCCGTATATGACGCCGAAACCAAAATGCCTCTTGACAACGTGGCGATTAAATACAGCGATGCCACAGGAGAGATAAAAGAAGTTTTTACGAATGCTGACGGAAGTGTTACCCTTAAAAACTTACACGAAAACATGGAATATACCTTCTCTGCAAGCAGGGATGGTTATCTGGGAAACATAGTAAGCTTAACAACAGAAAACTGCGATAATGAAGCAGCCCGATTAGAAATTCCAATGAGTACGCCTGCTCCTGTAGCACTAGACAATCCAGATAGTGGATTTTCCGAAAGTGGATTTTCTAACAATGGCACTTGTGCCATTAGAGGTAGAGTCTTAATGCAGAACACAGGAAAGGCCATAGCGGGCGTATTGGTATCATTAACTAATGAGTGTGACGGTTCCGTGCAAACTTCTTATACAGATGCTTCAGGCTTTTTTGAATTCGTCGTATCAGAAGGCTGCGATTATACTTTAGATGGAGCTAAAAGCAATTTAGCTTCTCAAGGAAAGACTGTTAGTAAGTTAAGCTGCATTAACGGAGGTGTTACGTCAGATATTTATATGTTTGGTACAGGAGACGTGGTTCAAATTGAAAATATATATTTTGACTATGGGAAATATAACATCCGTTCAGACGCCAGGCAGGGTATCAATAAGTTAGTAAAACTAATGCGTGAGTATCCAGGTATGACCATTGAATTAGGTTCTCATACAGACAGCAGAAGCCCTTCAGACTTCAATCAAAAACTCTCTGAAGGAAGAGCCAAAGAATCTGCAGAATATCTCTTTAAAAGAGGTGTAAGCAGAAGCCGCGTAAGCTATGCGGGTTATGGAGAATTTAGAATTACTAACGGCTGTGTGGATGGGGTTCCTTGTAGTAAGGCTCAGCATCAGGCAAATCGTAGAACTGAGTTCCAAATCATTACAATGAACTAAGAATCAAGTCTAGTTCTTTAAAAGCCGTTCATAATCTATGAGCGGCTTTTTTTACGTCCATATTTTTTCCCTAGATTGCCCAAGGAATGGCTGGCAATTAATCGATACTCGTTTTACATTAAATAAATAATGAGAAAAACACTGATTCTTCTACTCTTAAGTAGTTCAACTCTTTGGGCTCAGTTTGGCTTGGCAGACGATTATCAATTCAATCTTTTGGCCATTAACCCAGCTTTTGCTGGTGAAAGAGGAAACTTTGGAGTAACGGCTCTTCTTGGAAATCAATTTGTAGGTTCGTTTACACCTAGACAAGTCTCTCAAATAGTCTCACTAGAAGGAAAAATAGGTACGGGAAATAGCTCTATTGGCTTTCAAGGTTATAGGAATTCACTCGGTAATGGAACAAATAGCGGTTTAAATCTATCTTATGCGTACGCCTTAAGCCTAGATCTTGTCAGAATAAATATTGGTTTAAATGGTGGATTTGGAGTATCGCCACCCGTTTTAGGAAGCACGAACTTCACAAATCAAATTGCTCCATTTGCAGGTTTAGGTGTCATGGCTGTTATTAAAGACGGCTTTATAAGTATCTCTGCCCCTACGCTTCTAAGTAAAACTAACTTATTCATTCCTACCAGAAAGCCTATCAACCTAATGGTAGGTTATCGCATTGGTAGTTCTGAGAGTATTGCCTTAAACATCAATACCCTAGCCGGATTTGAGAGAAATAAAAACGAATCAAATTTCTACCATATCAACCCTAAAATTTGGATAGCGGATAAGGTTGGAATTGGAACCTCAATCCGTTTTCAACAAAACAAGGACTCCAATTTCATCCCTTTACTACAATACAGAGTTTCGGAGAATTCCTCTGTAGGACTTTCATATGACCCAAATCCTTTTTCTCAACTACAAATCCAGCCACAATTCAATTCTCAGGCCGGAGTAATTCAGATCGTTTATAAATATGACGTTTTTAATGAAGGAGAAAAAACGCCCTTCCTGAATCTTTTTTAAGACTCCATTCTTAGAAAACTGCCATTTTATATTCCTTCTGTCATGCCTCCTTCTATAAAAAGGAGAAATAGCTTGATTGAAATGAATTTTTAGACATAATTCGTAGATAAAAAAGAAGTAATGCTGTCTAGTTTGGAAAGCAAATTCTAAATTTGTCACTTCTACATGTTAGAGCAAAAAGCATCATACAAAAACTAAATGGACCAGTTCTCTTACTTGGCAAATGCAGATGTCTCCGCTATAGAATCTCTCTATCAGCAGTACAAAGAAAATCCGGAATCAATAGATGAAAGCTGGCGAAACTTTTTCAAAGGTTTTGAGTTTTCTGAACAATGGAAAGATGGGGCTTCAGGAGGCGATAAATCAAACGAACACGTTCGTAAAGAAATAGAAGTTGTTCATCTTATTCGTGGAATACGTGCTCGTGGTCACATGGCTGCTAAGTTAAACCCCTTATGGCCGCAGCGTAAGCATAATCCTAGTCTAGACTTAGAAGATTTCAACCTTTCAGATGCCGATCTAGATACGGTTTTTGAGGCTGGAATTGAAGTCCTAGGGCGTCCTGCCACTTTGCGAGAGATAAATGATACGCTTCGAAAGGTATACATCGGACCTATTGGTTTTGAATATCAATATATTAGAGACCGTAAGATAAAAGGTTGGTTTAGAAGGAAGGTTGAAGGTGAATACAGAGATTTTAAACCCGCCGTAGAACAACAAAAGAGAATTCTCAAAAAGTTAAACGAAGCTGCTGCTTTTGAAAACTTTTTGCATACGAAATACCTTGGGAAAAAACGCTTTTCGATTGAAGGTGGTGAGTCTACCATTCCTGGACTTGATGCCGCTATCCTCAAAGGAGCAGAATTGGGTGTAGAAGAAGTGGTGATAGGCATGGCACATAGAGGCCGCTTGAATGTTTTAACCAACATCATGCAAAAACCCTATGAGCAGATTTTCAATGAGTTTGAAGAAAACATAGAAGAGGAAGAATATAGCGACGGCGATGTGAAATATCACATGGGATATACCAGTCAAATATTGACACCTTCTGGAAGCAGAGTGAGCATGAAGCTCATGGCAAACCCTTCTCACTTAGAGGCGGTGGATCCCGTAGTTCTTGGTTATGCTAGAGCCAGAGCGGATGCCCACTTTGAAAGTGGCGGAAGGAAAGTGAACGACTTTGATGATATCTACGATAAGATACTTCCGATAATAATACATGGTGATGCATCACTGGCTGGTCAAGGAATCACTTATGAAGTCACTCAAATGTCTAACCTTCCTGGTTATTATGTTGGAGGATCCATTCATTTCATTATTAATAATCAAGTAGGCTTCACGACGGACAATGAAGACGCCCGTTCTAGCTTATACTGTTCTGATGTAGCTAAAATTTTAGATACGCCTATCCTTCATGTGAATGGAGATGATCCAGAAGCCGTAGTGTACGCTATGGAGCTAGCCATAGAATTTAGACAAGAGTTCAATAGAGATATCTTTATTGACATGATTTGCTACCGTAAATACGGTCATAACGAGGCTGATGAACCTAAATTCACTCAGCCATCTATGTATAAATTCATTAATGGGCACCCCAATCCCCGTGATATTTACTTACAGAAATTAAAAGATCAAGGAAATGATAACCTAGGTCTGGCTAAACAACTCAAAGCTTCTTTTGACGATAATCTTCAAGACTTATTGGCTCGAGTTAAACAACGACAGCTCCCTTATGAGCTACCAAAGCTTGAAAGAGAATGGCAGGAACTTAGAAAATCAAAAAAGGAAGATTTCTTAACTTCTCCAGAAACCGGAATAGATAAAAAAGCTATTGCTAAGATCGGTATGGCTCTGTCTACTATTCCAAAAGGCTTCAATGCCATAAAACAAATCACAAAAGTGCTTGAAGAGAGAACAAGCATTTTTGCAGGCGAAAAAGAGTTTAATTGGGCGGCAGCTGAGCTAATGGCTTACGGTTCTATTTTAAATAATGGTAACTGGCTTAGAATGACTGGTCAGGATGTTCAAAGAGGAACATTCTCACACCGCCATGCTGTTCTCCATGATACCGAGACCAATGAGGTATATAGTAATCTTGAACATATTGGTGAGGGCCAAGGGAAACTAGAACTTTATAACTCGCTACTTTCAGAGTATGCCGTTATGGGTTTTGAATATGGTTATGCCCTAGCAAATCCAAACGCCTTGGTTATCTGGGAAGCTCAGTTTGGTGATTTTGCCAATGGGGCTCAAACGATGATTGACCAGTTTATTTCTGCGGGTGAGTCTAAGTGGAAAACACAAAATGGTTTAATTCTTCTATTACCACATGGTTACGAAGGACAAGGCCCCGAGCACTCCAATGCCCGACCTGAAAGATTTTTACAGCTAGCAGCTGAGTACAATATGTATGTATGTGCCTGTACCACGCCGGCCAATTTCTTCCATATGATAAGGAGACAATTAGCTCTTCCATTCAGAAAGCCTTGCGTACACATGTCTCCAAAATCCATGCTTAGACATCCAGGAAATATCAGTAAAATGGAAGATTTCTTGCCAGGTACTAAATTCCAAGAAACTTATGGTGACAACTACGCTGATCCTAAAAAGGTAAAGCGTGTACTATTATGCTCTGGAAAGGTTTACTATGACCTGCTAGAAAGACAGCAAGAAAACAAGAGAAAAGACATAGCTATTCTTAGAGTGGAGCAGTTGCACCCATTCCCAAAGGATCAGGTGGTAGACCTGCTTGGGAAGTATCCTAAAGCAGAATCTAGATGGGTCCAAGAAGAGCCTAAAAACATGGGGGCTTGGTCTTTTATACTTCGTGAATTCCCCGAGATTGGCATTGACGACGTAGTATCTAGAAAGAAAAGTGCATCACCGGCTACTGGATATACCAAATATCATCAGCAGGGCCAGTTAGATATTGTTAATAAAGCATTTGATTTGACGAATAAAGAGAAAATATAATCATGGCAGTTGAAATGAAAGTGCCTTCGGTAGGCGAATCAGTAACCGAGGTAACCATAGCTTCTTGGGTAAAAAAAGATGGCGATTTTGTGGAGATGGATGAAATCATCTGTGAGTTAGAATCAGATAAAGCCACTTTTGAGCTGCCCGCAGAGGCCTCAGGGATTTTAAGAATTGTAGCCGCAGAAGAAGAAACCTTAGAAATAGGTGCTCTGGTTTGTAGGATTGAAGAATCTGAAAAACCCAGTACCTCTGAATCTAAGCCTGCTGAAATTTCTCCCGCACCTGTCAAACAAGAAACTGCTCCTGCAGCCTCAAAAAGTAAAGCTACAGGTGAAACTATAGAAGTGAAAGTACCTAGCGTAGGTGAATCTATAACAGAAGTTACGCTAAGTAGCTGGACAAAGAGCAATGGTGATTTTGTGGAAATGGATGAAATTATCTGTGAACTGGAGTCTGATAAGGCTACGTTTGAATTGCCCTCTCCAAGTCAAGGAATTTTGAATATCATTGCAGAGGAAGGTGCCGTATTACCAGTTGGTGATATTGTTGCTAAAATAGCCGTGAGTACTGGTGCTCAGGCGTCAGAACCAACGGAAAAGGTTCCTCAAAGTTCTGCTCCGTCTCCGTCTTCCACTAATTCTTATGCTTCTGGTCACCCCTCACCTTCTGCTGCAAAAATACTTGCAGAAAAGGGTTTGGATGCCTCCGCGGTAAAAGGAACTGGCGTAGATGGCCGCGTAACTAAAGAAGATGCTAACCAAGCCCCAAAGCCTACGAAAGCTGCTCCGATTGCTCCTCAAACAGTAGAAGCCTCTGAGGTTAAAGGAGAAAGAGGTCAGAGAAGAGAGAAAATGACTTCTCTTCGTAAAACTATTGCCAAAAGATTAGTCTCTGTAAAAAATGAAACGGCCATGCTTACTACTTTTAATGAAGTAGATATGAAGCCTATCATGGATTTACGGGCTTCATATAAAGATAAATTTAAGGATATTCATGGGATTGGACTTGGCTTTATGTCATTCTTTACGAAAGCTTGTGCTATTGCCCTGAAAGAATTCCCTACAGTGAATGCCTACATTGATGGCGAGGAAATTGTTTTCAATGACTTTTCGGACATTTCTATTGCAGTTTCTGCTCCTAAAGGACTCATGGTGCCTGTTATTAGAAATGCTGAAAATTTATCTTTTGCGGGAATTGAAGCAGAAGTAAGAAGATTAGCCTTAAAAGCTCGTGATGGAAAACTGACAATACCAGAAATGACAGGAGGGACTTTCACTATTACCAACGGTGGAATTTTCGGCTCTATGCTTTCTACGCCAATTATCAATGCCCCTCAGTCCGCTATCTTGGGCATGCATAATATTGTGGAAAGACCCGTGGCTATAAATGGACAAGTAGAAATTAGACCAATTATGTATGTGGCACTTTCTTATGACCATAGAACTATTGATGGAAAACAATCCGTTAGTTTCTTAGTAAGGCTGAAAGAACTGTTAGAAGATCCAATGAGGATGCTTCTTCAGGTATAAGTTACAAGTAGCCTCAGCCGAAAGCCATCAAGTAAGCGAGAGGAGGAACCAAAACCTTTAACCCTTCTCCACGATTTTGACTTATTGAGCTATTGATAAAGTGGTTGATGAAAATAAAACGAAACAGGCAAGAGCCTTTTGAAAAGATAGAATTATGGATTTTGATGTAATAGTTATTGGCTCTGGTCCTGGAGGATATGTAGCTGCCATTCGTTGTGCACAATTGGGCAAAAAAGTGGCCATCGTTGAGAAGTATGACGTTTTAGGTGGCACCTGTCTAAATGTAGGCTGTATTCCATCAAAAGCCCTGCTAGATTCGTCAGAACATTTTCACAATGCCACTCACCATTTTGCCGAGCATGGAATTGAAATACCTGCACCTAAAGTCAACTTGGCAACCATGATATCTAGAAAAGATGACGTGGTTAGCAAGATGAATAATGGGGTGGAGTTCTTGATGAAAAAGAACAAAATCACAATTTTTAATGGTTTTGGTTCCTTCATAGACAAAGGCACTATCAAAATCACTAAGGCGGATAAATCTGAAGAAAAAATCACGGGTACCAATATCATTATAGCTACTGGTTCAAAACCGACGATTCTTCCTTTCATGAATTATGATAGGAAAAGAATCATTACCTCCACAGAGGCCTTAAACCTTTCAGAAGTTCCGAAGAACCTAATCGTTATTGGAGCTGGAGTTATTGGGGCTGAGTTGGGATCTGTTTATGCAAGATTAGGTTCTAAAGTCACTTTTATTGAGTACGCAGCTACGATGATTCCAACAATGGACAGTAGCCTAGGCAAAGAGTTACAAAGGGTGCTTAAAAAGCAACATGGTATTGAGTATAATTTTAATACCAAGGTGAGCAAAATAGAGAACAAGGGTAAAACGGTTGAAGTTACGGCTGAGAATAAGAAAGGTGAAACAGTAACTTTCACTGGAGATTATTGTCTAGTCTGCATCGGAAGAAGGCCATATACAGATAATTTAAACCTAGAAGCCGCTGGTGTAAAACCGGACGAAAGAGGCAGAATAGCCGTAAGTGACCATTCCCTAGAAACATCTATGTCAGGAATTTATGCCATTGGTGACGTTATTAAAGGAGCCATGCTAGCACATAAAGCAGAAGAGGAGGGCGTTTTAGTGGCCGAGACCATTGCCGGTCAAAAACCTCATATTCATTATAATCTAATACCTGGTGTGGTTTATACTTGGCCAGAAGTAGCCTCCGTAGGTGCTACAGAAGAAGAACTCAAAGCCTCGGGAAAAGCTTACAAAACAGGTAAGTTTTCTTTTAAGGCTCTAGGCAGAGCTACAGCAAGTGGAGATACAGACGGTCTAGTTAAAATCTTGGCCGACAAAGAAACAGACGAAATTTTAGGAATGCATATCATAGGTGCTCGAGCGGCAGACATGATTGCGGAAGGGGTAACTGCTATGGAGTTTAGAGCTAGTGCCGAAGATTTAGCAAGAATATCTCATGCTCATCCTACATACATGGAGGCTGTCAAAGAGGCGGCCTTAGCTGCCACAGACAATAGAAGTATTCATTCTTAAAGTAACTAAGAATAACATTTGAAAGCCGATTGAAATATGATTCAATCGGCTTTTGTTGTTTAAGCTCTTAAATATCTTTGTGCTCCCACTTTTTGTCAACAAAAGAAGGCTGTTCAGCCTTATTACCCTATTTAAGACCTCAATAATTCCTTTTAATACTTACCTTTCATGGCCCAACTGTATTTATACATTGCCCAAAAAAGTTTTCTACAAAGCTTTCCTCGCCGTGCTCATTCTTAGCGTAGCCTGTGTTGATCCATACCTTGCCACTTTTGCTGGGACTGGGAAAGCCACTATTCTTGTGATTGATGGGAGATTAACCAATGACCCAAGTGTTAACCACGTAAACATTACGGAGGCTATTCCTAGCGGTAAATCTGGCACCTCTTTTTTAGGTGTTTCCGGGGCTAAAGTGAATGTACTAGTAAATGAATCTGCTAGCATTCCCCTAAATGAAGTCCAATCTGGACGATATGAATTCCCAAATGGGTTTGCTGGTGAGTTTGGAAAAAATTATAAGCTTAAAATAACCACATCTGAAGGAAAGTTTTTTGAATCTAAGTCTGAACCAATGTTAAATACGCCTGGAATAGAAAAAGTTTATGACACTTTTGACATCGAAGCTGTAAAAACTATTACCTCTAGATCTCCTGGCTTTAATATTTACATAGACATGAAAGACCCAGTAGAAGAAGAAAACTACTATATGTGGGACTGGCGATACTATGAGAGTCAAGTCTGGTGTAAAACATGTTCAAATGGCTACTATTATAACGACGCCTCCACAGATTCACTAGGAGAATGTAGGCCTGATAATTTTAGGAGAGGTAAATACGATTATTACTGTAAGTCACCATGCTGGCAAGTTTATAGGTCCGAAAATTTTAACATCATGAATGATGATTTCTCCAATGGCCAGTTAGTAAAAAATAGACTTGTGGCCTCCATACCACTATATAGCTATGAAGGTGCTCTGATGGAAGTAAGGCAGTTCAGCGTTAGCGAAGATGCTTATGACTACTTAAGACTTATTATCTCACAGGGCCAAGAAACAGGTGGTTTGGCAGATACCCCACCTGCTACTTTAGTAGGTAATATTGTAAGCCGTAATCCAGACCAGCTTGTAACTGGCTATTTCATAGTAAGTTCTGTCACAAAAGCATTACACTGGATGGACAAGAGAAACGTCCAAGGCAATGTTAGAGCAATAGGTCTCTTTCCAGATAAAAGATTAGCTCGTCCAGAACCTTTAAGCGAGAGCACAACGAGGCCTCCACTAGCAGCCTGTCTAGCAAGAGATAGCCGTACTACTATTACACCAACCGGATGGTTATATGGCGAAAAATAAGCCAATGAAATTTAAGGAAAGGTATTCTCACTCATTCCTATGAGATTACACGCACTGCTTTTCTTGTTTCCCAGAACTACGGCCAGAGAACAGCTACTAATGATTTTTTTACTCAAGGTTCTGTACTTAGACAAAGTTAGCAAAGGTGCTCTAATAGCCGACAATATGGCGTTGAGTTTTGGAGATAAAAGATTTTTGTTAATAAAAAGGCAGAACTCACATCTGTTGTAAATAAAATAGAAGCCTCCCTTGTAGTAAGATATCTAGCTCAATACTCTTTAGAAGTAAAATAGAATGCCGTACGAATCCTTTTGTCATCAAAATGATAAGGGCAGAAAACAGACTTTAGGAAATGGTATAGAACAGAGAGGGTAACGAGCCTCCAAAAACCTAAGAAAGAATAATTCATGCTCGTTTTACGTACATAATGGAGGTAAAAGAGAAGGCCTTGGCTGCTATAGACAATAGAACTAGTCATTGTTAAAGAAACTAAGAATAACATTTGAAAGCGGACTAAAAATGCGATTCAATAGTTTTTTTTTCGCTTCCATAACTTGGCTTTTCGTCAACTAAAACGAGCAGTTCAGCCTTATTGTCGACTTACAATTACACATTATTTCCATTAATGCCTATCTTTCGATGTTTAACTGTACTTATAAATATGACCAAGAGGATTTTATATAAAGTGTTCCTTGCCTTACTCCTTTTTAGTGTTGCTTGCGTGGACCCATACCTAGCCACTTTTACCGGTGAGGCTACCATTTTTGTGGTAGACGCCAGACTCACAAATGACCCTAGTGTGAACTATGTAAGTATTACTGAGGCTATTCCAAGTGGTGAATCTAGCACTACTTTTTTGGGAGTTGGGAATGCCACTGTAAACGTCGTAATAGATGAAGCCACAACTATTCCGCTCAAAGAAATCTCGGCTGGGCGGTATGAATTCCCAAATGGTTTTTCCGGTGAAATTGGAAGAAACTATAAACTTGAGTTCACGACCTCAGATGGAAGGTTCTTTGAATCTAAACCTGAGCATATGCTCGAAACCCCTGAAATTGAGAAAGTTTACGACACTTTCGATGAAGATGCTGTGAAAACAGTAACAGAAACATCTCCTGGATTTAATGTTTATATTGATACTAAGGACCCAGGAGAAGAAAAAAACTTCTATATGTGGGATTGGCGATATTACGAAAAACAGCTATGGTGCAAAACTTGCATTGATGGCTATTATTACAACGATGCCTCCACAGGTTCGCTTGGAGAATGTAGATCAGTAAGGTTTAGACGTGGTCCTGCTGATTACAACTGTAGTTCTCCATGTTGGCAAATCTTTAGGTCAGAAAAATTCAATATCATGAATGATGATTTCTCCAACGGTCAGTTAGTAAAAGATAGACTAGTGGCTTCTATACCACTCTATACCTTCGAGGGTGCCCTGCTGGAAGTAAGGCAATACAACATTAGCGAAGATGCTTATGATTACTTAAGGCTTGTTATCTCACAGGGCCAAGAAACGGGTGGCTTGGCAGACACCCCTCCTGCCACTTTAGAAGGCAATATTATAAGCAGTAACCCAGACCAACCTGTTACTGGATATTTTATAGTAACCTCGGTTACAAAAATATTGCACTGGATGGATAAGCGAAATGTACAAGCCAATGTGCCAGCCAGGAGTCTCTTTACTGAAAGAAGATTTGCTCGACCTGAACCGGCTAGCAATGACACAACAAGGCCTCCATTAGCACCTTGTCTAGCAAAAGACAGTCGTACCAGCACTACCCCAATTGGATGGTTATTTGGTGAAAACTAAGTTGATAAAACTCACGAAAAGATATTCTGACTCATACCTATGAAATTATATTCACTGCTATTTTTTATTTTCCTTGTTTTACAAGTATGCGGCCAAGAAACAGCTATTACAGAAACTTTTACGCTAAAAGGTTCTGTAGTAGACAACGATAATAATGAGCCGCTGGTTGGAGCCACTGTGACAGTGGATTTTGGAGATAAAACAGATTTTGTTAACGAAAATGGAGAATTCACATTTGTTGTAAATAAAAAAGAGGTCTCCCTTGTAGTAAGATATATAGGCTACGTACCCTTCAGAAAGAAAATAGAACTCCCAACAGATCCTTTAATTATCACAATGATAAGGATAGAAAACACACTCCAGGAGGTGGTAGTGAACGGAGTAGGAAGCGAGTCTGTCAAGAGGCCGATAATGGGTGTAAGTACCCTAAATATTAAAACAATAGAAAAACTTCCCTCAGCTTTAGGAGAGGTAGATATCTTGAAAGGGCTTCAAATGCTCCCAGGTATCTCCAGTGTTGGAGAGGCTTCTAATGGCGTAAACGTACGAGGTGGTACCACCGACCAAAACTTATTTTTACTTGAAGATGCCCCTATTTTTAATCCGACACATATGTTTGGATTATTTTCCGCTTTCCCGTCAGATGCCGTTTCTTCCTTTGACCTCTATAAAGGAAATGTGCCCGTACGATATGGAGGAAGAGCCGCTGCTGTTCTTGATGTTAAACTAGCCAATCCATCCTTAGAAAAATTTAAACTTCAAGGTGGCATTAGTCTGGTTTCCACCAAATTAAAAGCTGACATTCCCATCATTAAGAATAAAATGGCTCTTATGGTTTCAGGAAGGGGATCTTTTAATGACTTCCTCTTCCCGCTTATTTCTGATCAGCTAAAGGATTTAAAAGCCCGCTTTGTAGATACAGCCGCCAAACTATTTTATCAAATAAATGAGAAGCAGACACTCACGCTGAATTCGTATTATAGTTACGACTTCTTCCAAACGGAACAACTTGGTACCATAGGAAATATTAATGCGGACGCTACGCAATATGAGTACAGCACACTTAATTTTTCTGGAAAATGGTTTTACAACATCAGTAACAAAGCCAACATTCAAACTACTTTAGTAAGTTCTAATTATCAGCCCAATACGCTTCTTCCGGAAGTGAATTCTGACAACGTAGTGAAAATAAAGCAAGCCATTGATTACAAACAACTTAAGACCAATCTAAATCTATACATTGGCAAGAATAATTTTGAAATAAGTGCTGATGTAGTTCGATACGGTATTAACCCAGGAAATATTGATCCTGGTACTAGCGAAAATGTTTTGCCTATATCTACGCCAAATGAAACAGGTTTAGAGCTTGGAATTGGAATAGAAGACGTTATTGAACTAAATGATAAAACATCACTTTCCGTTGGGGTAAGATATTCGCAGTTTTTATATACAGGCCCCACTGAAATACGTGTTTATAAAGACAATGAACCTAGGAATAACTCCACTCTAGTCAACAGGATAAATTATGGAAGAGGAGAAATAGCCCAAGCCTACGGTGGCCTGGAACCTAGGATAGGATTCAGATATTCTTTGGGTAAAAATAGCAGCATTAAGGCAGCTTATAATGTGGCCCGTCAATACCTACAAATTATTTCCAATACCGCTACACCAATTCCAACTTCCAGATGGAAACTCTCAGACAATAACATAAAGCCTCAGGTTAGTCAGTTACTCTCTTTAGGCTTTTTCAAAGATTCCCCTGGTAATATTTATGAATTCTCAGCCGAGGGTTACTATCGCAAAACAAATAATGTGATAGATTATAAGCCTGGTGCGGACTTTCTGCTGAACCCAGAGCCAGAAAAAGAAGTCTTACAAGGTTTCAATGATTCTTATGGAGCAGAATTCATGATTTCCAAGAAGAAAGGAGAAGTAACCGGCTGGCTTAACTATACTTATGCCCGCTCTTTAAATCAAATAGACGAAGGTCCTCTTAGAAGTCAAAGAGTCAATTTTGGAGAAAAGTATGCCGCAAACTATGACCGCCCACATACAATAAATGCTACGATGGTAATTAATCAAGGCGTCCATCATGATTTCTCATTTAACTTTACTTACTCTACCGGAAGACCTTTTACATCGCCTCAAGGCTTTATCAAATACGATAGCCAGATATTGCCATTCTACTTTCTTAGAAACGACATACGTTTGCCTGATTATCACAGAATGGATTTCGCTTGGAATATCTATAACCCTCAGGTAAGAGATAAGAAGTTTAAAGGAAATTTCGCTTTCTCCGTTTACAATCTATACGGTAGAAAAAATGCCTACTCGGTATTTTTCAGATCAGAGGGGAATATATTGAATGCCTATAAACTGACCATTTTTGGTGCTCCTATAGTCTCTTTATCTTATAAGTTCACGTTTAATCATTAACATCAGAAGTATATATTCCAATAGAATCACCAAATGGGTTTCTTTATCCTTACCTCTCCAGCCCTATAGATTTAGTAATTGAAGTTCAAAAAAACTACTCACGTTCTTTATTGCATACCCACCGAGTCAAAAAAACTAAAGCCTATTTGGCCCTAGCCAAAAGAATTTTTGTGCTGTTCTGCAAGATTTTACCGTCAACTCTATATTCAGAGAATAATATATAATAGCCCATTGGAAGGCTGGCTCCAGAATTATCTAAGCCTCGCCATTTGTATTCCAGTATATTTGAAAGGTATTGATTATTAGAGATTTCTTTAATAAACCTACCATTCACATCATATATCTTAGAAGTTAGGTTTCCTGGTTTATCAGCACTAAAAGAAATCAAAGTCTCTTCATCAAAGCCATCATTATCTGGTGTAAAAACCGCAGGAGACACCGATACTATAAAAGCGTCAGTAAAGGTATTTTCAGGATTAATATACCCTGGTGTGGCATAATTATCATTGAAAGAGGCAGATTGCCAATTTGAAGCTTCATTGGCCCCAATCTCAAAACTTATACGCTCCAGAGAAATACCATCTGTGTCGTCAATGGAAGGATGATGCATGTCTTCAGTGTAAGAGAAGCGTTCTAAAACCATCTCCTCCCCTAGCATTAAGATAACCTCTCCTTCGGCATTACTATACGCCGGTAAATGATCTATTTCTATAATGTTTCCTTGGTGAGCTTTTGGGTATATTTCAATCTGGACTCGAGCATTCTCTGAAAGACAAAGGACTCCTTTGGGTTCGATGGTTTGGCTAGAAGCAAAAACCACTTTTGGGTTTTCTAACTCACCCGCAGTATTGGTTCTTGAAAAAGCCAGTCCTCTTAAATTAAGAAGCTTCTCAGAGTTATTATAGATCTCCACAAAATCCTCTCCCCCGGAAATAGGGTTAAATAAAACCTCCGAAATAAGAAGCTCTCCCACTTCTGGAGCATCAATATTTCCAATAGTAGCTGTGATAATAGGAGATAAATTACCCGAACAATCAGCCATGGCATTAAAATATACATCAATTAGACCACTCTGCTGTAGGGGATCAGAAAACTTTACAACCACAGAATAATTATTGTCCTTAGAAAAAGAAACGCTCTCAATAACTAAGTCTGACGAAACACTCAAAATAGACACCTCCGAGCCCAACTTCTCAGAAAATGAAAAGCTAAATAAGTCTGGTGCCAACTCCTCATAGTTCACTAAGGAGGGGCCCTCCATGTCTGAAACAGTAGCCGCTGAAGCATTCGTAGCTCCAGGCGTACCGCCAATATCTGAAAGGCTAGAGGTCCAATTTCCAACCTCCTTACATGGGGTATTTAAATCTATCAATTCTAAGGAATAACCCTGGTCTCTTTCAGTGGCATACCAATCTGGCGAATAGGTAACTTCAAAAACCAAGTCCTGATTTGAGTTCTCTATCCTCAATTTTGTACCTCCATTTAAAAGAGAGAATTTAGATAAACCTACTATTTGCCCGTAGGTTTCCAAAAATGAAACATTATTTACCCGACAAACAATGAGATAGGTATTCGCGGCAAAATCAAAATCAGGAAAATCAACATTAGTCGTATTATAAAATAGTGTATACCCTTTTAGGTTTATGGAATGACCTGAATTATTATAGAGCTCTATAAATTCCTTTTCCGGTAATCCATGACTGGGTGTGGGGTCGGCGAACACCTCTGAAATTAAAATCTCAAAGTTACCCTGCCCCCGAAGTTTGCCCGTAGCCACAAAGAAGACAATCAATGTTCCTAACAAAGACCACTTCCCTTCCAAAAGAAGTTTCTGTTTGACTAAAAATAAAACCCTATTTATCAATTTATTAATCCTTAAACATCGCAAATCATAACCCCTTGTTTTAATGAAGCTAGTTGGTCTTTCCTTTTGGGAATAAACTCTTGCCCCACAAATCCTTTATAACCTGTATCCACAATGGCCTTAATGATGGCCGGGTAGTTTAGCTCTTGAGTTTCGTCTATTTCATTTCTGCCAGGAACCCCGCCAGTATGATAATGCGAGATGTATTTATGGTTCTCCTTTATAGTGGCTATTACGTCTCCTTCCATAATTTGCATGTGGTAGATGTCATATAAGAGTTTGAAATTATCAGACTCTATTTTTTTACATAATTCCACTCCCCAATTCGTGTGGTCGCACATGTATTCTGGATGGTTTACTTTTGAATTAAGTAATTCCATCACCACAGTTACCTTCTTTTTTTCGGCATGATTCATTATCCTTTTTAGTCCTTCGGCACAGTTCTCCATTCCTTCCTCATCACCTAGGTCATTCGTCCTGTTACCAGAGAAACAAATAATTTGATTAAAACCTGCATCTGCAGTTTCATCAATTTGACGAAGGTACGTCTCTACCATACCATTATGATTTTCCTTTTTATTCCATCCGTTACCTATGCTATACTCACCTCCGCCCCCACTTACCATGGCACATTCTAGTCCATACTTATTCAATGTAGAAAAATCTTTTGGCGTAAGTAGCTCTATGGAAGTAAGGCCAATTTCAACAGCCGCCTTACATAAATCCTCCAAAGCAATATCTCTATAGCACCATTTGCATACGGAATGATTCACTCTAGCGTTAATATCCGATGGCATTAGGCCATCCGCAGCAGAAAGCCTAGCATTCATGCTGCAGGCTAGACCAAGTCCCGCAGTTCCAGCCAATGTTTTTATGAGACTTCTTCTTGAAGTAGTTTTATTGTTCATTACTTATATTTGTTAGGATTTCTAAGCTAGGAAAAATAAAATCGAAATACTTCAAATGAGAAAAAAAGTCTTCATCGCATCATTACCCATTCTTGCTTTCACGCTTACGCTTTGTTCTACCACCGAACCCGCACCTGTGATTGTGAAAAACCCAGTACCACAGGTACCTAAAATAATAACATACTCTTTTGCGGAGGATGTTACATGGTCAGATGAATTTGACATAGATGGCAGACCAGACGAAAGTATTTGGAATTATGACCTTGGAGCTGGAGGCTGGGGAAATAATGAAACCCAGCACTACACAGATGATAGCAGTACCTCCAGAGTTGAAGAGGGTAATCTTATTATTGAATCTAGACGCTCAGACAAATGGCCAAAATATACTTCGGCCAGAATGGTCACTAAAAACAAAAAAGACTTCTTGTATGGGAGAATGGAGGTAAAAGCCAAATTACCAATAGGTAAGGGTACTTGGGCAGCTATTTGGACTTTGGGGACTCAAGACATTTATGGAGCCGAATCCTACTGGCCTGATAATGGTGAAATGGATCTTATGGAGCATGTCGGTTTCGACCAAGACATTGTTCATTCCAATATCCATACCCGTGCTTTTCATCATTCCATTGGTACAAATAAAGGGCAGAAAAAGTTTGTTAAAGACGCTTCCACAGACTTCCATATTTACAGGCTAGACTGGTATCCCAATAGTGTTCAGTTTTATATTGATGACAACCTCCTTTTTGAATTCAAAAAGTCTTCTAGCTATACTTGGAGAGAATGGCCATTTGATAAACCACAACATCTTTTGCTAAATATCGCCATTGGCGGAGACTGGGGTGGTCAAGAAGGTATTGACGATAATATTTTCCCTCAAAAAATGATCGTCGATTATGTAAGGTATTATGATTTAGTAACCACTGAGGAATAAATATTTAGTTTGTTGCTGGACGTTTAACATTAACACGAATGTTATTGTTGATTGTCACTCCATGATACGTTTTTATAGCAAAATTATAATTCCCGTCTGGTAAGAATCCCAGGTCAAATACATTGCCAAATTGGTTTATGTTGTTGTAAGATTGACCTGTTGAGGTATTCATCAGAATTTGATTCATATCCCATGCTATTCCCTGAACAGAAACTGTGACTTGCCCGTCATGTCTGGTTAGTGTAGTAACTGTGCTCCAATGGCCTCCTTGGTAATTTCGATGTACATTATATCTAGCAGCCGTGTTAAAACTATCATCTGATACATCCATCACAAAATCCTTCTGCACATAAATGGCTCTTGTGTCCATCATGTTATTGTTTTGACGCACTTTGAAAATAGGGTAAGTGAACAAATCAAAACCGACGTAATCATGACCATTAATTCTGGCCGTCAAATTATTTATCACTCTGTCTGCAAAAAGATTATAAACAGGTATCTCCTCAAAATTGGATCTTCCTTCTAGTTCAGAATTTACCATGATGTAAAAATCCTTAGCTACAGGGTTTATAGATGGTAGACTATTTGGCAAGTCTATCCAATCTTCCAACGTATTATCATATACCCTTTGACTCCTAATATCTCTGAACTCTGAACAGCCTGCTTTCGTTCGCAGAACAGTGTACCTTCCTTCACCATCACTTGGCTCACTATAAAAGTGATAATTTAAGTCTGAACCAGGCTGAAAAGCTCCAGCAGTTGACATTAACTTCCAGTCTGTTAGCCCTTCTATCTTATACTCGGGGGTGTACTTTGATATCAAGTCTCCCACAAAGCTGTTATTATATTTCTGAGCATATAAATGAGGATTAGTAGGGCCGTGATTTGAAAAGTCTTCACACTGCTTCACTTCGCTTGGTGGTGGCACGGGATCAGGTGGGGTATCCACAGCTCCAATTCTCGCATCAAAAGTGCTCCCATTTTCCGAGTCAAAAAATTCATTTATATCAATGAATTCGGTTGCAGTTATCTCAAGACAACCACCTGTGGAGCCCCTAACCACCGTATTTATGACATTTATTTCATCCCCCGTGATAGTTTCACAATTGGCATCTACTACCTCCTTAGAAACCAGTTTCAGATTGGCTGCAGTAACTATTTGAAGATTGTTTTGTTGTGCCTTTGGCTTTGTTACACTACTTTGTGCCATTCCTGTAAAACAAAGGAAGACCATGAGTAAGATTTTTATTAGAAGACGCATATTTCTTTTTTTCCTATTATGACTATTTACTTCAATTATTATGCCATCAAGTGAAACGAAAAAGGTTAGCATGGAAGGTTTGGGAAGAATAAGCCCAGATCAATTCAAAAAAAGCAAAAAAGCACCTATATGTATTGTCTTAGATAATATTAGGAGTTTACAAAATGTTGGTTCAATTTTTAGAACGTCAGATGCCTTCCGGATAGAACGAATTCTACTGTGTGGCATAACCGGTCAGCCTCCTAGTAGAGAAATTGAGAAAACGGCATTGGGAGCTACAGAATCTGTAGATTACCACTATTTTAAAAAAACGGAAGATGCCGTTAAGGCTCTAAAATTGGAGAACTGGAGAATAGTATCTATTGAACAAACAACTAATAGTATTTCCCTAGAGAAATTCAAAGTTGAACCAAACGAAAAATACGCTTTAGTCTTAGGAAATGAGGTTTTCGGTGTTCAGGATGCCGTAATTGCCATGTCTGATTCCGTGATTGAGATACCTCAATTTGGGACAAAACATTCCCTCAATGTAAGTATTTCTGGTAGTATTGTTATCTGGGATTTTTACTCAAAAAGCAACCTAAAAACCCGCTGAAGCCCCTCGTATTCTACCCTAAGTAAGTAGAATCCTGCGGCTATCTCTTTACCAACCTTAACGTTTCTAGGTACATCTAACTGCGAAACAGTTTGACGTTCTATCACTTTCTGACCCTGAATGTTTTCCATACTAATAACCACGTCCAGCTTTCTATCCGCCGTCAAATAAAACTCTCCATTTTGAATTGGGTTTGGGAATACCATGACCCCCCCTTCACTAGCTGCTCTCTTATATAATACCTGACCAGAAAGGTTGGACGAACATGTAGCCTCAAAAGGTACCTCATGAAACTCAAAACCCTTAATAGCATAGAAACCTTCCTGTGCAGCTAAAATAGAACTTCCCGTCTCCAAAGGAAGGTTTTGGTTTTCAAAAAACCATTCATAATTAAAATACGCTCCTAAATTCACTACCCCTAAAGAGTATGGCCCTGTTTTATCTATAGTTGGTGGAGTAGGCTTCGCAAAAAGCTTTACTAAAACTGCTGCTGATAGCTCCGACTCACAGCCCTTGGAGGATATCCCAAAGGCAGTAATTTCACTTTCTCCTATTCCTGAAACTAATATATCCCTTGAGGTCTCCCCTGTACTCCATTCATAACTTACTGTCTCACCACTCACCCGCAATCCAATGGCTTCTCCCTCACAAGCTCCAAAAGTCCCCGTAATACTTTCTATCTTTGGTGCATTTGGTTTAGGGCTAAATTCAGCACTTCTGGCTAACGAGAAGCCAGACTTACAACCGTTAGCGTCTATATAAAACGCCTTAACCGGATTAGTATCAAAAGCCCTAAAGGTCCTATTAGAGCTACCATCTGCCCATTCGACAGACAAGTCCTCTCTATCCACAAAAAACTCAACAGTGTCACCTATACAGGCTACACCATCTTCCAGAGCCAATATTTCTGGAACGGTAGGATTAATATTATCATATACCAATCTTTCAGTTAAATGATAATTGCCATTATCATCACGCACAATGGCTGACACAGACCCGCTCTCAATCTTAATTTTAGTACTTGAAGAACCGTTATTCCATTTGAGAGTTTGGTAGTTTTTTGTAACAGACACCTCCACGAATCCACCTGTCAAACATTTATGACTCAGTTTTTCAATCGGCTCAGGCAGAATTGGAGTCATTTGAGAAACTACCTCAGCATTTAAGCTAGTATTAAAGGCACTAGCCAAATTACTTATACCTCTACTTGAACCTTCATTTGTAAAATGGACACCATCGCTTCTTGGATTTTGGAGGTAATCTGTTAAAGGGCCCTCAAAAACATGTGCATTCTCCCGAATGACCTCCTCTTGGGCTTGGATAATCTGTAGAAAAGTCTGATTAAAAATATAGGAGGTCCTAGAAACCATCCAACTCAGATTTTTCCCTATATCCTTAGATGCTTGCTTCACTAAGAAATCTAGATCTTTTTTATAGCTAGCCTTGGTTGTATTAAAGTCATTTTCGCCTTGCATCCAAAGAATAGAACGTAATCCATAAACAGGAACATGGTTCTGCAAAATAATTCTAAGATAAGAATATGGGGCATTATTTGTAGAAATAGAATTTTGTAAAGCTATTAGCCTAGTATCTATCCCCTTGGCACTATTAGCCCAATTCTCAATGGTAGTACCTTCGTAAGCAGCATTAAAAAAGAGGACAGGAACATTAAACTTAGCCACAATGAGGCCGCCTAGCTCTCCCCAAGCCCAGGCACTTTGCCCATGGGGTCCAATATTCAATTCTTTACCCAGTTGCTGTATATCTGTCAGAGGTGGATTCTCCTCTAATTCTGTTTTCTGGTAATATCCGTAACCATTGACACGATCATCTGCCGCACCTTTAGTGTTAAACTCTAAAAGACCCTTCACCGTAAAGCCTTGAGCGTTTGATTGGCCAGCGACTATAAAAACCTCACCAATGCCTACTTTATCAACAGTTTTAATAACAAGTGTTTTCCCGTTTTTTCTTACTCTTATTTGTAATTGATACCAGCCACCTATGCCCGATACTTTGCCAGAATATGCACCGTCGGCAATATCCGTATCAATAACTTGCCAATCTGTCAATTGCCCTTGCCAGCTAGCCATAGGCACTAACCTTCCTTCTACCACTTCGGCATTGTTTATTACCGTACCGTTTACAATTACACCCCCGGTATTATTATTATCACGCTGAAAAACTGCTCTTTCAGCAGGAAAGCTTATATCCAATTGACCTGCGGCAAAAAGCGGTAAGAATAAAAGAAAGGTAAAAAGAAAAGTAGTGGCTTCTTTAAAAAACATTCTGCTCATAAAATGGTTAAAACTATGCTCCTGTAAATTGGTTTAGGAAACGAACGTCATTATCAAAAAACAATCTAATATCATTTATATCATATTTAAGCATGGCTATTCGTTCAATGCCCATTCCGAAAGCAAATCCTGTATATTCTTCTGGATCAATTCCAGCACTTTCTAACACATTTGGGTCCACCATGCCAGAGCCTCCTATCTCTACCCAGCCTGTTTTCTTACAGATGTTACATCCATCACCATTGCAGATAAAGCATGAAATATCAATCTCGGCACTTGGTTCTGTAAAAGGAAAGTAACTAGGTCTTAGTCTAATTTTAGTATCCTGACCAAACATCTCCTTTGCAAAATGAAGCAAAGTATCTTTTAAGTCTTTGAAGCTTACGTTCTTATCTACATACAATCCTTCGGCCTGGTGAAATTGACAGTGGGCCCTAGCTGAAATAGCCTCATTTCTATAAACCCTCCCTATCATGATGGACCTGATAGGTGGTTTTGAGTTCTCCATAAGTCTAACCTGAACATTAGACGTGTGGGTTCTTAATAAAACATCTTGGCTTTGCTCCTCTCCTTTAGATACAAAAAAAGTGTCCTGCATTTCTCTTGCCGGATGATTCTCAGGAAAATTAAGAGCAGTGAAATTATATCTGTCTGTTTCTATCTCTGGGCCGTCTTCGCTACTAAAACCCATACGCTCAAAAATCTCAGTAATTCTACGCTTCACCAAGCTTAGCGGATGAAGAGCACCGAGTGTTCCTGAGCCCGTAGGTAAAAACAAATCGGGAACAGCCTCTTCTGTCCTCACTTCAGAAACACTATCTTGCAACTCCTTGAATCTTGCCTCTACAGCTCCCTTTAGATTATTGAGTTCCTGCCCAAATTCTCTTTTTTGGTCCCTTGACACCTTTTTAAAGTCCTCAAAGAGATCATTGATTACACCTTTCTTACTTAGAAACTTTAATCTGAATTCTTCTAAGTCTTTAGAATTCTCTACTTGCCTATTTTTGGCGTCCTCAAGTACCTGCTTTATTGAATCTAACACTCAGAATCTGTTTATTTAAAAAAGTCCACAAAGATAAAAATAAAGTTTGTTGAGAGCCAATGTTTTCCAAAGTCAAAAACCACTTCGTATTGTACAATTTCGCCTTTGAATAATCTAAGGTATTTATACGCTAAGGATTCCGTAATTCCTGAAATTTCAAAACC
>JBLHOT010000017.1:0-58149 GCA_047623945.1 Arcticibacterium sp.
ATCTAGGGTTTGAAGTCTAAATGACAATTCAGCCATTCCTCATCGAACTTTGCTCCATACTTTTTATAGAACTCAATGCTTGGTTTGTTCCATTCCAGTACTTGCCACATCATACCGGTGCAGCCCTTTTTTTTGCCGTGTGCCATTGTCGCTTCAAACAATAATTTACCAGCACCCATACCTCTCATGGCCTCAGAAACGACTAAATCTTCCAAATACATGCGTTTGCCCTTCCATGTGGAGTAGCGGTAGTAATAAATAGAGAGGCCAATAATTTCACCCTTCTTTTCAGCCACAAAAGAGCCAAAAATAGGATTATCTCCGAAACCATCTTCAAGCATTTGGCCTTCGGTATTGGTCACTTCTTCAGGAGCTTTTTCATATCGAGCTAGCTCATTTACCAAAGCCATTAAAGCCGGCACATCTGCAGCTTTCCCTTCCCTTATAATTACGTCCATTTATTACATTAATTATGCTGTACATAGTGGTCCCATTTATCAATTAGAGCCACCATATCTGCCGGAATTTCTGAGTCAAACTGTATCCATTCTTTAGTCTCTGGATGCTCAAAACCAAGTGATTTGGCGTGTAAAGCTTGTCTCGGCATTATTTTGAAACAATTATCAACAAACTGCTTATACTTAGAAAAAAGGTTTCCCCTTAGCACCACATTCCCGCCATAAGTAGAGTCTCCAAATAAAGGATGACCTATATATT
The DNA here is from genome assembly GCA_047623945.1 of Arcticibacterium sp. Taxonomy (GTDB): domain Bacteria; phylum Bacteroidota; class Bacteroidia; order Cytophagales; family Spirosomataceae; genus Arcticibacterium. The sequence continues at coordinate 718 of JBLHOT010000017.1, forward strand.
TCATGTGAGCTCTAATCTGGTGCGTTCTGCCTGTCTCCAGATTACATTTCACTAAGCTTACGTATCTCATACGCCTAATAACCTCATAATGAGTTATAGCCACACGCCCATGGTCGCCATCTGGAAAAACATCAGAGATACGCCTGTCTTTAAAGCCACGACCTAGATTGGCATTTATAGTTCCTTTATCCTCTTTAGGCTCTCCCCAGACCATGCAGTAATAGGTTCTTTCTGTGCTGTGGTCGGCAAATTGTCTTGCCAAATATTGCATGGCATACTCTGTCTTCGCTATCACGAGTAAGCCCGATGTTCCTTTATCTATTCTATGCACCAATCCTGGACGAATAGCTCCATTTTTTGAGGTAGGTAATTTGCCAAAATGGAATACTAAAGCATTTACGAGTGTTCCGTCCCAATTATTAAAGCCAGGATGAACCACCATATCTGGCTCTTTATTAACAATCAGAAGACTGTCGTCCTCGTACATGATATTTAGAGGCAAATCTTGTGGAATAACCTCGCTAGGTTCTTTTGGCGGCTTCGCTAATGATATGATAACATTATCGCCCGGCTTAATTTTATAGCTAGATTTAGCGGTAGCTCCATTTACTTTCACAGACAAAGTATCAATAGCCTGCTGGATTTTATTCCTAGAGCTATTGGTATGATGTGAAATGAATTTATCTAATCTGATGGGTGACTGCCCAGGATCGGCCGTTAGATTGAGATGTTCATACAACTCATCATCTTCCAGGTCCTCTTCTATGTGATTCTCTTCCAAAACTTGTAATTTAGGCCGCAAGTTACCTCTTTAAAATTGGATTTTGAAAAGCATTTCCTGAGCCCTACGCCACTTCAGAAATTGGAGCGTCCTATTTTCAATGAAATCGGTATAGAAGTTTGGCTAAAAAGAGACGAACAAACGCACCCTTATGTTAGTGGAAACAAATTCAGGAAACTTAAATACAATCTCATAGCCGCTAAAAAGGCACACAAAACGACACTGCTGAGTTTTGGTGGAGCGTACTCTAATCACATTTACGCTTTGGCTGCTGCTGCAAAACTTTTTGGATTTAATGCCGAGGCAATTATCCGAGGCCACGAATTAAACGAAAATTCCAGCCCAACTCTAGCCTATGCTTCTAAGCAAGGGATGAAAATGCAATTTGTCTCTAGGAGTGATTATAGAAAGAAAGAAGCCTTGAAAGAAAAATTCATGTCCGAAAATCACTTTTATATACCCGAAGGTGGAAGTAATCATGAGGCTTTAAGAGGCTGCTCAGAGATGCTAGATGAAGTTTTAGCAGAAATTAAGCCCACCCATTTTTGTCTTTCCGCCGGTACGGGTGGCACAGCAGCTGGGGTATTGAGTAATAGCAGGTTTGAAGGGCGAGTCTGTTGTTTTCCTGCTCTAAAAAATGGAGGCTTTATAAATGAAGAAGTTTCAGCACTTCTAGAAGAAACACCCGGAAACCTTGAGCTTTTTACCGAATATCATTTTGGTGGATACGGAAAAACTAAACCCGAACTCCTAGATTTTATAAAAAACACAGAAAGTGAATTTCAAATCAAACTAGAGCAAGTTTATACAGGAAAATTAATCTATGGCGTCTTTGATTTGATACAGAAAGGCAACTTCCCCTTTGGTTCCAAAATAGTTATTTACCACTCTGGTGGCCTGCAAGGAAGGCTTCCTGCTCTATCAGCGAAGTGAAAAAGTGCCTATTCCTGTTTTGAGCGAATAGCCAATAATTTCTCTTTACTGCAATTTCTGGGTTCAAATTTTTCACTTTTGCTATGATTTAAATTAACTTTGGTAGCAAGAAGGGACTCACATGAAAAAAACATTTTTACTGCTTCCAATACTCTCTATTTCCTTTTCTTCTTTTTCGCAAAATAGCTCTGTCGCCTATTTTATTGATAAATTTTCTAATGAGTCTACGGGTTCAAGAATAGATGTCAATGCCCAAGGTGATACTATTCTGGTCTCGGAATATGACACAAGAAACGTCAAGCAAAACAGTATTCAATCCTATGAAAGGTATTACTTAGGTACACCCTACTTTAAGAATGGCTGGTTTAATGGGAAAACAGTTTTAGAAGGTGGTGAGCCTGTGATAGGTCTTATGGCTTACAACCTAGTGAGAGGAAGTGTCTATTACTCCAAAAATCAGAGTACTGCTGCTCTAGAACTAAAAGCGACAGAATTCATAATTAATGGACATTCCTTTTCCAAGTTCAAAGATGAAATATCTGGGGCAGGAGATGACTATTACGAAACGCTCTTGGCTGAGACACCGATGCTTCTTAAAGTATATGATTGCAAATACTCTACCTCAAAATCTGACGTAGACTATGCCTATGGCTCTGCAAAGGCTAACAAATATGAAGGGGAATTCGAAAAGAAAGATAAATTCTATATGGTGATTGACAATAGAATGGTTTTAGTAACTAAAAAGAAATCATTCTTAAGAGGTTTGGGAGCCTACAGCCAAGCCGCAACAGCCAAAGTAAAAAAGGATGGACTTAACATGAAAAAACAAGGAGATGTTATCTCCTTGTCTAAACACCTTAGCAATCTTTAAGACTTGCAAATTATAACTATACTCAATTACAAAATATACTGGCTTAAGTCTTTATTCTTTATAAGTCCAGAAAGTCTTTCCATAACCTTTTCTTTATCTATTAAAATGTGAGCTCCGCTTCCAATATTATCTGGTACATCAAAAAGTATTTCGTTTAATAAATGGCTCATGACTGTCTGGAGCCTTCTAGCACCAATATTCTCTACCTCGCCATTCGCTTCAAACGCAATCCTTGCTAACTCTCTCAATGCATCGTCGGTGAATTCTAAGTCTACCTGCTCAGACTTTAGCATAGCTACATATTGCTTTGTTAGAGCATTTTTGGGCTTCTTTAAAATTTCGTAAAAATTTTCTTCTGTTAAAGATTCCAACTCTACACGAATAGGAAAACGACCTTGTAATTCAGGAATTAAATCAGATGGTTTGGCTACATGAAAAGCTCCTGCGGCTATGAAAAGAATATGGTCTGTATTTATAGAACCATGCTTGGTATTTACTGTAGAGCCTTCCACAATAGGCAGGAGATCCCTCTGAACCCCTTCCCTACTTACATCTGGCCCACCTTTTCCACTTCCTGTAGCTATTTTGTCTATCTCGTCAATGAAAATCATACCAAGGTTTTCGGCTTTCCAAAGAGCTTCTTCTTTCACCTCGTCCATATCAATGAGCTTGGCAGATTCTTCTTCCAATAAAATTTTACGGGCATCCGAAATAGATACTTTCCTTTTTTTATTTTTCTTTGGCATCATCCCACCTATCATTTCCTGAATATTCATCATGGAAACGTCGTCTATGGGCCCACCCATTACTCCTATTGGAGAAGCATTATTGTTTTGAATATTGATTTCTATTTTCCTATCGTCTAAATCTCCTCTTTTGAGTTTCTCTCTGAATGACTCACGAGTTTTTTCGTTCAATTCTTCGTCCTTAGACTGGCTAACGTCTAGTTCTATACCTACTTTATTCTTCTTAGAAATAGGTGGAATTAATATATCTAGAATAAGCTCTTCCACGGTTTCTGCAGCCTTAATCTTAACCTCCTCTTTTTTACTGGTAGTTACCAGATTTACAGAGTGCTCGACTAAATCGCGTACCATGCTCTCAACATCACGGCCTACATAGCCTACTTCTGTAAACTTAGAGGCCTCCACTTTTGTAAAAGGAGCATCTGCTATTTTTGCCAACCTTCTGGCTATTTCTGTTTTTCCAACACCCGTAGAGCCAATCATTAGAATATTATTTGGCACTATTTCATCTCTTATTTCCTCCTCAGCGTTCATCCTTCTCCACCTATTCCTCAAAGCTATCGCAACATTTTTCTTGGCATCTTTTTGACCAATAATGTATTTATCTAATTCTTCTACAATCTGTCGTGGCGTGAGGTTCTCTATTATTTTTGACATTAATCTTTTACTTAGTGGGTCGTGAACTTGTAAATCAAGGCATTTTTATCACATAATAAAAAATGACCAGCGAAGTTAAAACGAGTTGCTTGCTTTTTGAGTTCGGAGTATTTTTTTTGACCAATATTAATGGCGAATAATAAACCTATTGGTCAATTTTTTCTCTCCGTCTACCACCATCGTCATGAGATAGAGACCGTCTGGCCATCTGCTTACATTAATACTTTTATTGGCCTTATTGACTTCCAAAATATAGGAACCCATTTGATTTCCGACAATATTAAAAACAAACATATCTGCACTCTGACTCTTACGTGGTACACTGTATTCTATGTTTAGAAGCTGGTCCACTGGATTAGGGTAAATGGTGGCCACGGTATACGTCTCATCTCTTCCGTGAGGTATCATCTGTGGATTATTGCAATTGCAGAGACTTACATCTATAAACCCTCCAGGCAGAGTATTAACCAAGTTCCTTATTTCTCCTTCAACCAACGCACTTCTTGCTTTGGTCCTTTTATTGACATAGGCCACGTAGTAAGTGCCTATATCATCAGGGACAAATGTGTTTCCTTTAGAAATCTCTTGATTCCCAAGTTCATCTGCATACCATACCGTTTTATGCCTCTTTGGAGGCTTCGCTACTTTTAGAGCAGGCATGCTACTAGACGGTGTATAATATTGAAGGGCACTCGCCAATAATGGCTGGGCTACAATGGCTTGTTGGCAATTTGGAGCATTTACAATTTTAACATTTCTGCACTCTCCACTCATGTCTGTAGAAACCAAAGTAACATTTGGCATAAAAGCTGGCACATTCTCTATTCTATAATATCCTCCTCCTAATGAAGTTACATAACCAGCACTAGAAGTCAACGGTAATATATTTAGCCTCCTCAAGAAGTTTGTCAGTACGGGGAAACTCAAGTTTGACAAAGCATAATAAACCTTTTCTACAATACTCCAATTATCATTTTGCAGGTGCACCACCATGCTGTAGCTATCCACATTAGTGTTACAATAGACAGAGTCCACAATGATAGTAGGCCCTTTGCAACCCTGAATCACTACAGAGCAGCAAGAATTAAATGTACATTTCCCTACGGTTTTGGTATAGGTATATTCTCCAGATTGTTTGATGCTCAAAGAGCTATCTTTTAAAACCTCGGCTATATTGGGGTTTGTAAATTCGTTTATACTTGAAAAATTCCCTGCTGCATCTTTATAGTACCACGTAAGTCCAGCATAATTCTGCAGCGTGACTTTATAAACCTCATCCTTTTTAATTTCAATAGGTACCGAAACGCAGTTTGTAGCCGCAATGGCAATAGAATTATCTTGTGTGGGCAAAGGCTGCCCGTAGATAAGTTTATGGTCATTAGCTTTCGCTAAATAAGAAGTCAGATAAGAAAGTCCTTGTGCCGTAATCCTGGCTCTAACCACTAGTTTGGGCTGGCGTCCTGCGGGCAAATCTCCTACTACCCAAACATTTCCTATGGGGCTAAACTCGCCTACGTCGGCAAAGAAGTAAACTAACTCCATCGAAGAAGTGTAGAATTGTTTCAGCTCAACGTTGGTAGCTGGTCTGCTTCCATTATTCTGTATTATGGTGGTGAATGTAACGATATCTCCAATTTGTGGTTCAGGGTTATCTACCCCTTGAACTACCTCTAATTCTGTATAATCTAAATCTTCTGCGTAATTAATATGGGCTAAATGCACAGATTGATCTGTGTAGCAGAAATCGCTGCCGTTGTAGAGTCTTATTTTGTAAGCTACATCCTGTGTAGGATTTCCTAATCCTGCTATTTCAACAACATTTTGACCAGGCTCCAATTCTGAAGCCTCCTTAAAGTCAAAAGGTATGCTGGCATCATTTATAATTTCGTAATGTGTGGCGTCTTGAATCCCATTGATTATAATCTTACCATCACTTCTTCGCTGGGAGGACACATTCTTTCCTCCTACCCGATAAGTAGGTATACTACAATCAGCTGATAACGAATCAAATGCTACAACTAACTCGGTTGTGGCAAACGATCCTCGGGCTCCAAAAATTAAAAACGTAATGATTAAGTAGTATACTACGTTTTTCAAACTGGAACCTAAGCCTTTAGATATAGCTAGGTTCATTAATTTCTTTTTTTTCCTTGACAGATGAAAAACAGATTAATGCTTTTCATTTATTTTAAAAAGAAGGATTCACTCTTCTTGTATGCCGATTGGCTCTTAAATTAAGCTAGTCCAAGAAATATTCCTGGACTAGCTTTAATATTTCTAGTATAAAACTGATTTTTAAAGTGCTCTTGTAATGGCCGCAGGCTCACAATATCCGCCGGGGCACACACAGTCCTTTTCTGAAAGAACTATTGTTCCTGTCTCCACACAAAGGAATTCGTTGGTTACTTGAACCGCATAGGTTACTGTTCCAGAACCGACCGTTGGGTTTGTTAGATTTGATGCAAAAGCACCTCCATTGGTTCTTATATCTGAACCTGTTTGTGAGGGTCCTGCACTTCCAGAGTTGAAAGTAGCTCCTTCATGCCATAGTAGCACATCAGAATCACGGTACTCTGTAATGTATAATCTAGCGTCATCTTGTGGAGCATCTCCTATACATAAGGCATTCACAGATATTAAATCTACTTCTGGCTTAGGATTAATAATCACACGCAAATCTTCTTGTGGACCAGTACAAGAGAAAGTGCTAGCATCTGGATGTACATACTCCCACTCTTCCCACACAAGCCCAAAACTCGAACCCGCATCTGTTGAAACTGGAGTTGGAACTAATATACCATCATCTACAAACCCTGGATATGTCCAATGAACTAAGGTATTAGATGGAGAAGTGGTACTTGAAGCAGTAGATGTATAATGATTATCCAAAGACACCGTAGTTTCATCCAAACAGTACGTTGGGTCATCAAAGCTTGGCCTTTCTGGCGTATCCTTAATGTAAACGATAAGTTCTGCATTATAAGACTCGCACGATGTGGTGTTGAAAGTCTGTGTGACATAGAATCTTAAGGTATCCACAAGAGAAGCATCTGGTGTAGGAATAGCCGGACTAGCTGGTGTATTACCTGCTCCCGTAGCTAAAGTGTCATCATACCAAGTCAGTGTATAGTCTCCGCTTAAAGCTGTTGCTGTCAATGGAGCAATACCGGTCTGACCTTCACAGTAAGCCAAATCTGCCACAACTGGAGGTTCCGGAAGAGCATTAATATTAACCACAAACGAATCTGGGTACGACTGACATCCGTTTCCGTCTGTCTGTGTTACGTAATAATAACCCCAAGTAGTAGCCACAGAAGAGTCTGGCTTAGGCCAAAGTGCGTCTGTACTAAAAGCGGTACCACCATCCACGTCATTTTGGAAAGCAGAACCATTAGGATCATACCATTTTAGGTATCCACCTGTAGAGTCTACTACGTGCCAGACTAGTTCTTCAATAACATCATACTGACAGTACGTATTATCTTGTAGTTCTGGAGGCGTTGGCAATGGATTAACCACCATATTCACGGTATCGGTTTTCTCACAATAAGTATCCACACTGCTTGACGCAAAAGTACTCGTGAACGTTTGTGATACTCTTACCACATAATCTCCAGAATGAGTCACAGGGTCTGCATCTAAAATGCCTACACTATCACCTACCGCAGCAAATGTAGCCGCAGAATCTACTTCATACCACCAGTTAAACGTAAAGCCACCGGCTGAGTAGTCTGCCATATTGGTTACTGTTAATTCTATTTGCTCTTCTTCACAAATTGGTGTATTGGAGTTAGCTATTGGTTTTTCAATATCTGTAATTACAAACTCAAAGGTTGTAGAATCAATACACGTAGAATGAAGTTCATCCAGTGCCTTAATCTTATATTGATATACACCAGCTACCTGTGGTAGTGTAGATAAATCTAATGTCAAAGAAGTTTGACCTACAATGGTATCAGTCGTTGGATTATCTGTTCCGTTATCATTTAACCATTGGTAAACCACATTTCCTCTATCACTATCGTAAGTAGACTCATTATCTACAGCAATTACTGTAGGTAATGCATCCCCAAGGCAAATAGCTGCGGGACTAATGGGGTCTAGGTCTGGTCTTGTACCTTGAATTACATCAATTGGACAACACCCAAGGGCATCACAAGAAGCTCCCTGAGGATTATCAAATCTAAAATTATAGCTACCTATGGATTGTATCGTTAAAGAACCATCTCCATTCAGGATATATTCTCCAGGAACTGTAGCTGTAATGTCTGTATTATTCTTTTGCCAAGTGATGTTTGTGTACACATTGCTTAACAAGACAAAATTGAATTCATCTGTAGTACACCAGTCCCAAGGAGTAGAAATACACACAGAGCTTTCATCATCTTCATCTTCAAAGGCTGTACCGCCATCTATATCTAAAGGAACAGAATCAAGTTCATCATCTGTACTCGTTGTATTTTTAACCTCAGCCGCGAATTGGAAAACGCCTCTTTCAGAAACAACATAAGTAAGTTGCAATGTAAGAGTGGAGCCTGCAGGAACAGTACCTACACTCCAAATCATAGTAGGGTCATCAAAAGTACCACTAGCTGTAGCAGCGGAAGCACCCTGATAGGTTAGCCCGGTCACAGGCGTGTAAACTGCAATATTTACGCCCGTAGCGTCTACTGTGGTGGCACCTGCGTTATCATCTCTGTTGGTCACTGATACAGTAACTGTTACAGTAGCACCCACTGTTGTGGCATCACCACTTTTGGCAACCACTACCTCTAGATCTGTATATTCAGGAGCTTCAGACCAGTTTACTCTAGGTAAAACGATGGTAGAATCTGAATAGCAAGAATTGTCTGGCATTTGTACACGTACAGTGTATTGCTCACCTGCCGAAGTAGCAGGATTAGTTAAGCCCTGTGCAATGTAACGACCAAGAGTTAATGGTTCTGTGGCAGTTGTCAAAGAACCGTACGTGGTCGTGGGGGCACCGGCTGAATATGTAGCTCCAGCTGTATAATTGACGAAATAGTCATTAGCGGGAACCCCTGAAAGTACCAGTTTGGCGTCGTTGCCCCCTTCTGTAGTTTCATCAATGGATTGTACGGTGAACTCAATTTTTTCAGCACATTCCGTTTGAGCAACTGTTTGGTTTGCAGACAGGAGGAGGAGCACCAAAAAAGCAAAGTTACCCATCCAAGATAGCCCTTTCTTCAAGGGCCGATTTTCGATTAGATAATTGTTTTTCATGATAAATTTATAAAAGTTAAAAAATTCAATTCATTACAAGTATTTTATACTTGATAAAAGAGGTGTGTTATTTTCTTGGTCAAAGTCCTATGGACTTCGCCGTTGAGTTCTTAATATCTTATGTAAAATTATTCTTGCCATTTACTTCACTTTTGTTATTTCGGCAGGTTCACAGAATGGAAGACAGTCTTCGCATTGCCTTTGAAACTCTGCGGTCTGATCACTTGGGCATCCATCTGTACTAATTATCCTTACGGTATAGTATGACGTGGGCCCTACTGGGTTATCAATATCCCCATACACTCTTCCATCTAGTGGAATAATTTGTGGCGGGGCAGGAATAGAGGTAGCCGAGTTATAAGTAGTGCCTTCGCTGAAGGAATACTGCTCGCCATCTCTGAACCCTGTTATTATCAAAATCCCATTGTTCAAAGCAACTTCACCAACACAAGTACTATTCACCGGAATAACCTCTGCATTTGAAGCTTCTCTTATTTCTGCAACTGCCTTTGTTTTGTTAAAACTCACACAGTTACTGGCGGATGTGCAACTCGCAAAGTAATTCCGAGATGCTACCAATGAGATTGTCTCAAATGTTGTGCCAAGTCCTACCGTAGTATTACTAAATTGATTGTCGTACCAAGTAGTTACACCTGAACACCCTGATGATGTGAGCGTTACTTCGCCTGGCCCACATAAAAAGCTATCGGATAAAGTTGGGGCGTTGGGGGCCAGATTAACTATAACCTCCACAGAATCTGTTTGTTGACAGGCGTTAGCGTCCGTAATCGTCAATTGGAAGTAGCCATTTTCATCTACTGAGGCGTATGGAATAGTAGGATCTTCGTCGCTAGAAGTAAAACTATTCGGACCCGTCCATTCATATGTTACTCCACCAGCACCGGTAAGGAAAATAGAATCCCCTTCACAATACTCCCCACCTGTCATAGTAATAACTGGGAGTGGATTTACATTAATCAAAATACTATCTATTGAGCTACAACCATTAAAGTCGGTTGCAGTAATAGTATAATAGGTATCCACAGATGCCGATACTGAATTTGAACTACCATCTGGCAGGCTGTTATTCCAAGTATAAATTACTGGATTATCTCCACCCGTAGATGTTACGGACAATACCGCAGAGGCACCTAAACAAATAGTAGTATCCGTAGACACAGTAAGCACTGGGCCAGCGTGATCTGTCAAGGTAATATCAGGTAAGTCAACGGGACATTCATCGTTTTCCCATCGCACCCATAAATCGTATACACCTGGTGCCAAACCACCATAAGAAACGCTATCGCTATCATCATTGATCGGAGATAAATAAGTAATCCCACCATTGAGACTAAATTCTATTTGTGTACGTGTACTCTCATCAGCAAAATTGAATGTTATTTGACCATTATCTACGGTACATGTAGGATCTACAAAACTTGTAGTTACAGAAGGTACTGGTCTATCATTTAGGGTTATAGGGCCTAGGTCGATAGGACATAAATCATCGCCCCATATCGTAAACAGATCATAGGTACCAGAGCTTAAGGTGTCTATAGAGAAGGAACCTAAATTATCAGCAACATCAAATGGATAGGTAATTCCACCGTCTATACTAAATTTAATATCGCTTTGATTTACTTCATCGTTAAAGCTAAATGCGATTTGGCCATTATTTAAAATACAAAGCGGGTCTGTACTCGTGACGGTAACAGTCGGTAATGCATAAATAGTAACCTCCACACTCACAGAAGTATCCTGAAAGCAACCAATACTTGTTGGCGTAGCTACTGCTCTATAATATTCTATACCAGCCGTAGCTGTACTCGGATCATATAGTGTATCAGTAGCACCTGAAATATCTGACCAGGCCGCATCGTCTGAAGACTCCTGCCATTGATAGGTAAATGTTCCGTAGCCATCAGAAGGGTTTACCTCAAGCGTTAAACTTTCACCCAAACAAAGTGTAGCATCAGATGGTACTACTGAAACAGATAATTGAGGAAATACCTCAACTGTACCTGAAGCAGAAGTGACTGTTCCACAACCTGACCCAGAAGCTGTAGCTTCTACCCGATAATAGTTTATCCCAACACTTCCAGTAGGAGCAGTATAAGTTAAACCTGTAGCTCCAGAGATGGCTCCAAAAGTAATTCCGTCTGCCGAATTCAACCATTGATAGGTAACAGCCCCTGTGCCGTTCACGGTATCTGCAGACAAAGTCACCAAACCACCTGTACATACAATGCCGTTGTCTATAGCCACATCCACGGAGAATACTGGCAACACTTCTACAATTGAAGAAGCAGAACTTACGGTTCCGCAGCCAGCTCCAGAAGCCGTAGCATCTACCCTGTAATAGGTCTGTCCCGCTGAACCAGTGTTTGGAGAATATGTGTCTGATGCTGCACCGCTTATTGGCGTAAAAGAACTATTGTCTGACGACTCTAGCCATTGATAGGTTACCGTTCCTGTTCCATTAGTAGTATCCGCCGTTAAGGTTACTGCTCCACCAATACAAACTGTATTACTTAATAAGGAAACATCTACGCTGAATACGGGTAGAACTTCTACCGTGGCACCAGAGGAGGTAACCGTACCACAGCCAGAACCCGATGCTGTGGCTTCTACTCTATAATAGGTAGTACCTACGCTTGAAGTACTTGGGAATAAATTAATGTTTGTAGCGTTCGAAATGTCCGTATAGCTTACACCATCTAAAGAACTTTGCCATTGATATATTATCGTACCCGTTCCATTTGTAGTATCTGCTGTTAACTCTACCAAGCCGTCAATACATACAATAGCGTTGTCTACTATAGCATCCACAGAAAAGACGGGTAAAACTTCAACGGTGCCATTTGCCGAAGTAGCTGTTCCACAACCTGCTCCAGAGGCTGTAGCTTCTACTTGATAATAATTAGTACCTACAGAGGATGTAGGTGCTGTGTAAGTTAATCCAGTTTCCCCACTTATCGGAGAGAATGTGTTTCCGTCAGGAGAGCTGTACCATTGATAGGTCATGGTACCTGTTCCGCTAGTGGTATCTGCTGTAATAATGGCTGAGCCGTTTAAACAAACAATCGCATTGTCTATAGCCACATCCACGGAGAATACTGGCAACACTTCTACAATTGAAGAAGCAGAACTTACGGTTCCGCAGCCAGCTCCAGAAGCCGTAGCATCTACCCTGTAATAGGTCTGTCCCGCTGAACCAGTGTTTGGAGAATATGTGTCTGATGCTGCACCGCTTATTGGCGTAAAAGAACTATTGTCTGACGACTCTAGCCATTGATAGGTTACCGTTCCTGTTCCATTAGTAGTATCCGCCGTTAAGGTTACTGCTCCACCAATACAAACTGTTTTACTTAATAAGGAAACATCTACGCTGAATACGGGTAGAACTTCTACTGTGGCACCAGAGGAGGTAACCGTACCACAGCCAGAACCTGATGCTGTGGCCTGAACACGATAGTATGTGGTTCCAATACTTGACGTATTTGGCAAGAAATTAATATTAGTCTCACCGCTTATATCATTGTAAACAACATCATCTGTAGAACTTTGCCACTGATACGTTATAGCACCCATTCCATTAACAGTATCTGCCAAAAGTTCTACGACTCCACCTATACAAGTAAGGGCATTATCAACCGTGGCCTCGACACTAAATACAGGTAAGATTTCAACCAAGGCAGAATCTGAAGTGGCCGTTCCACAGCCTATACCTGCCGAAGTTGCTTCTACTAGATAATAATTTGAACTCGCCGAAGCTGTACTTGGCGAATACGTTAGTCCCGTTTCGCCACTAATAGGGCTGAAAGAAGTTCCATCTGGCGAAGAGTACCATTGATAAACCACATCCCCAACACCATTGGTGGTGTCAGCTGTTAATTCTACTGAACCTCCTATACAAACTTGAGCATTATCAAGGCTTAAATCCACTCCGAAAACATCGATAACCTCCACCCTAGCAGAGTCTGAATCAGGGATAAAGCATCCAGTTAAATTTGAAACAGCCGAGAATCTATAAAAATCAACGCCCGGAGAACTCGAAGGGACCAAGAGATCTGGATCCGTTTCTCCAGTAAGAACTGACCATCCATTAATGCCGTTTGCAGACTTTTCCCATTGATATGATATACCACCAGCTCCGCCTACAATTATTGCGTTGAGGGTATAGATACCATCCAAACAGAATGAAGTATCATTGACGGAAACATATGCTTCCATATTATCAAAAACAGTAAAGCCTATAGCGTTTGATAAGGCGTCGTTACAATCGAAAACCAAATCTTCAACAAACACTCTGTAATAGGTAATCCCTTCAACACTTGTCACTAAGGTCAATAAAGAATCTTTTTCTCCCACTAATTCCGTCCAAGTTCCAGTGGTATCCATTGCAGAGAACCATGTATAGTCGAAAACACCAGACCCACCTTGCACCACGGCAACAATTTCAGCATCCCCATCCAGGCAAACAGAATCTTGATCAATACTTATTGTCAATTCAGGCTGGGTACTTACTTCTACTAATATGGTATCCGTCGCTGGACAATTATTTACGTCTGACGCAGTAACAATGTACTCTGTATCTACTGTTGGATTAACCTGAATAGAAGCTGTATTGCCAAGGCCATTAGCCCATGTGTATGTATATGGAGCATCACCTCCCGTAATTACAGAGGTTAGTGTTAAGTCACCGACGCCTAAACATTTAGCAGTATCATTAGAAATGACAAGCTGCATTGGAGGGACAAGAATTTGTGTTAATGATGTAAAAACTGAACATGCCGGGTCATCGATGGTAGCGGCGGTAGTTGCCAATCTAATTCTATAGATTCTTCCACTAAGGGCAGACGGGATAGGTGTAGGCAGCGTCAAACTGACGTCCATTATACCAGACACATAAGTCCCTTGTGCTACTGTTCCTTCCGTTTGCCAGGTGGCTTCGTTATCGTCAGATTTTTCCCACTTATAAAAAATATGCTCTTCATAAGGATCGCCTACGGTGGCACTAATTTCTTCGGACTCACTACCTAAACATGCTACCGTAGTACCTGAAAGTGTAATGTCCAATGGACATTTGCTTACCCTGATGTCATCTATAATAAAGTTATTTCCAAAGCCACCAGGGGCAATATTTCTCATAGCAAATAAAGCCGAAGTAGTACTGGCTCCGGTCTTAAATGAAAAACCAACTTGCTGCCAGCTGCTTCCTGTAACTTGGCCAGATGTAGCCACAATAACACCGTCAATAATAAATGCGGCGTCAGGTTGAATAGTGGAGGTAGGCGAAATATTCCTCATCCATGCCGTAAAGTTATACTCTGTATTTGGGCATAAATCTCCAATTTCTTTCTCAATTACAATGTTAGGCGTGTAACCTGCATTAATAACCATCATGTAGCCATCTGTATCTCCAGTGGTGTGATCTTCAGTTAAGACATCCCAATGCCCAGATGATTGATGACCAAAAGCTTTTCCGCCAGAGCCGTCACAATCTGTATTATTTCTGATAGAATAAAAGCCGTCCCAAGGGGCGTAACATGTATAATTGGAATAGCCGTATTGTGAATCTGATAATACTGGACCATTTAAAGCCGCTCCAGAACCAAAATCGCCATTCGGAAATAAATTGGGTGCACCTGAGTCATCACAAAAAATCATGCTAGTACAGGACGTACCAGAATTTGGAACATCTACATAGGCCTCTCCATAACAAAAATCATTAGCTCTGGATACTTTAACATAGTATTTCCCAGGGGCCAAATCAGTAATTGTGTTTGCTGGAGTTAGACTTGAAACTGGAACAGAAGGAGTTTTTAACGTTGCCAACCAGGTTACATCGTCCGAACCTAATACACCCTGAAGCTGAATAGAACCATTCTCGTCATAACAATCTGTAGCGGAGGTTACGCTAGAACCTGTAAGGATAGATGAGGATACAGAAACAAGGGTGTTACTTACATTCTTGCAGATATTCTGGGTGTTATAGTCTTTCACGTAAAAGAAATAATTCCCTACACCTAGCCCTGTATAAGTAATAGAACCTCTGCTCCAGTTAACGCCATCTAAACTAGTTTCATAACTGTTTGTGGCATAAATGTACACTTGGCCGTTAGAACCTCCGCAGCTCGTTGGATTGGTCGGGATAATTACATATTGACTACCACAAATATTATTACAATCACTTACTACTGTTAATTGTGTTGTGGCTGTGGCGGTACAGCCATTAGATCTTGTCGTTGTCAGCGTATAAACACCACCGTCAGTATTCTGTGCAATAAGTCGCGTAGGATTCTGAGATGGATCTGAGAAGCCAGTAGGCCCCGTCCAGTTATAAGAAGACACATTATTTCCTCCTCCAGTAAACTTAGCCGTAGAACCCTTACAATGTTGGTCCGTTGATGTCGCCGTGGCCGTTGGTAGAGCTAGAATATCAATGGCTACTTCCTCTCTAACACTGCTTGGACAGGTAAACTCTGTACAATCCACAAAATAAGATCTGTCTGCGGAAATACTAGGTGTAGACCAATTAGCCCCAGTTCCTAATACCGTAGTACTCGAATCAGTATCATACCAATTATATACACCCGAGCAGCCAGAAGCTGTCAAAGGCACACTTCCCGGGCCACAATAAGTCACGTCTAGAGCTATTGGAGCTGGTGGTATCGTGTTTACGGAAACGGCCACTGTGGCAGTGGCAGTACAAGCTTCGGGCACACTAGTTACAGTCAGGCTATAAACGCCAGTCATCCCAGTTATGGCGTTTGTCAATGAAGGATTTTGACTAGAAGATGTGAAACTAGCTGGTCCCGTCCAGGCATATGTTCCGCCTCCTCCACCTTGTAGGTTTATAGTTTGAGTCACACAGATATCCTGAATAATAGCTGAGGCCGTAATACTTGGTGTCGGGTTCACCGTTACGGCTAAAGTGCCAATATTACTACAGACATTAATATCCGTTACCTGAACGGTATAAACACCGTTTCCTGCTGCTGCAATATTGCTAATCGTTGGGTCTTCCGTAGTTGAAAGAAATCCATTAGGTCCTGCCCAATCATAATTTACGCCACCATCTGCTGTTAACAGCAAGTCTTCTCCCTGACAAACCGAGCCGTTACTTCCCATAGTAACAGTTGGTAAATCATTGACTACTACTGTAATTTGATCTGTTGCCGTACATGAGACAGAATCAGTTATCGTATACGTATAAAGTCCATCTCCAGTCGTTTGAATATTTGGTATGGTAGGGTTCTGTAAATTAGAAGTAAAACTATTTGGCCCTGACCAATCATAAATAGTAGATGTGCTTCCTGTAAAATTCAACGTTTGGCCTACACATACAGGAGAATTACTACTGGCCACTGCCGCCGGAACAGAAACTAAAACAGAGGTAGTAGATGTAGCTGTACATGTATTTACATCGGTTACCGTGGCAGTATAAACGCCATTAAAGGCCGTTGTGATAGAAACTATAGATGCGTTTTGACTACTTGAACTAAAACTATTTGGTCCGGCCCAAGTATATGAACTTCCGCCAGTGGCGGCCAAAGCCACAGTAGAACCAACACAAGCGGTTCCACTATTAATTGCAGTAGGATAAACCACCGAAACATCCACTTCATGGGTGGTAGAATCTACACAACCGAAGGCGTTTGTTTGCACTAAGGTGTAAATACCTTGTACTAAACTATCAGTAACAGATATTGAAGGATTTCTACTCAGACTAGTAAAGCTATCGGGGCCTTTCCAACTATAGGTATTTGCAGATGAACTTGTTAGATTTAGTGTTCCCCCTAAACATACAGGCTGATTACTGCTGACAGATGAACCCGGCAACGGAGAAACGACAAGAGAAGAAGTAGCTGTAGTAGTACAGCCAGCTACACTTACGGTAACACTATATGTTCCAGAGTTTGTTGTAGTAGCGTTGGCTATAAACGGATCTTCTATGCTCGAAGTAAAACTATTTGGGCCAGTCCAACTATAGGTAGTCCAGCCAAGCATTTCCATACTAAGGGTGTCTCCCGTACATATAGGTGCATTCGAAACTATAGAAGCACTTGTACTTAAAATAGTTACATCAACACCTGTTGTAGCTGTGCAACCAAGAGCATTTGCTACCGTGACAGTATAAACTCCGCCTGCCGCCGAGGTCGCGTTCACAATAGAATTATTAGCAGAACTAGATGAAAAAGAGGCTGGCCCTACCCACGAGTAAGAAATACCTCCGCTGGCATTCAGTATAATAGTACCAGTTTCACATAAGGCGGTATCTCCAGAAACCACCAAACTAGGAAAAGATAAACTAGCGACTGTGGTGGCCGTTGCCGTACAGGATTGTGCATTTGTGACGGTTACGGTGTAAGTACCTGTTTTATTATCCTGCATGTTTGTCACTACGGGATTTTGAAGCGAGGATGTAAAGAAATTTGGCCCTGCCCAAGAATAGCTAGTTCCTCCAGAAGAAGTCAAATTCATGTTATCTCCCCTACAGATAGCTCCTGGGTCTGTAACAGAAACATTTGGTAGTGCATATAAGGTTAATTCTGTAGTAGCTGTTCTGGTACAGGCATTAGTCTTTGTGATGGAAACCGTATAAGTACCTTCTGAACTAGCACTTGTAGTAGGTAAAACTGGATTTCTATCTGTTGAAGTAAAACTGTTTGGACCCGTCCAACTATGAGATTGCCCACCCGATGAACTGAAATTAATAGCACTGCCTTGGCACTTTGGCCCATCATTACTAGCAGTAGGATTATTGTCAACAACGTTTACAGAAGCTGTGGCACTAGCGGTACATCCTGCCACTGAAGTTCCTGTAACCGTATAAGGTCCTTCAATGGACGTTGTCGCATTTGTAATTATCGGGTTTTGACTGGTAGAAATAAAACTTCCTGGGCCAACCCAAGCGTAAGTATTTGCTCCAGAGGATATTAATTCAATATCCATTCCGTTACATATTTCCCCATCAACTCTGCCGGCGGTGATGCTAAAGCTCGTAGTTATGACTACATTAATGGCAGAACTTGCTGTACATCCATTAGCATTAGTCACTGTAACACTATATCCTCCCGCCATGGCTGGAGTAGCTGAAGAGATATTTGGATTCTGACTTGTAGACGTAAAACTATTCGGACCTGACCAACTATAACTCGTACCTCCTCCAGATGTTAAATTAATGGTTGCTCCAGCACAAACCGGTGAGTTTGAGCCGACAGTTACAAGGGGTAAGGCATTCACAGAAACAGCCACGGTGCTAGTAGCTGTACACCCTTCATTATCTGTTCCCGTTACGCTATAGGTGACATTAGATATAGGTGACACAGTTTTACTACTGCCACTCCCAAGGCCATTACTCCATGAGTAGTTTATGGTTCCTACTCCATTGTCTAGGGAAGTTGTAAGAATTGTACTTTCTCCTGAACAGATGGTTGGAGCTGGACTCGTAGAAAGTGTTCCACCCTGCCTGACAATAGTTACATCCCCTAAATCAACACGGCAATCATTGTCTCCCCATCTTCCCCAAACGGCATAAGTAGCAGGACCTAAGCCTGTAACCGTAGTACTACCTATATTGTCTGCCACATAAGTAGGATATGAAGAACCATCGTCCGTACTGAACTCGATATTCGTTCTACCCGCAACATCCAAAAAGCTAAATGTAATTTCACCATCATTTAAACCACAGGTGGTGTTTTGACTTGTGACACTTATTGTTGGTGCTATATTGACCACGACTTCTGTGGTGGCGGTGGCAGAACAGCCGGCATTCGTAGCTGTTAATTGATAATTTCCAGAGGCCGCGACTCCTGGACTTACCATAGTAGGATTTTGACTTGAAGATGTGAAACTATTAGGCCCTGTCCATGAATAAACTGCACCTGTTCCTCCTCCAGTGGCCGTGAGGGTTAAATCTTGCCCTGTACAGATCTCAGAATTGGAAGATGCCGTTAAGTTAATAATCGCACAGTCCTCAATAATAAGTTCAAATTCCTCAACGTCACACACTTTGCCTCCTCCACCGGAGCCACTATAAAGTGTAACTACAATATTATAAACCCCTGTGGTCCATGTCAATGGACCATCCCCACCAGGAAAAGTATAAGGTGCTACGCTCTCTAACTGAGACTGGTTTACTGTACCAGTTGCCTCAAAACGCATACTACCTACTGAACCTGTGGCGGTTCCATGGATATTCCAGCTGCTGGGCAATTGTCCTTCGAAAACTGTGGCTCCTCCAGTAATATCTATATCTGCACCACCCGACCTATCATTTATTACTACTTGATCTATACTGGAACAAGCCGGATCTGTTATACAACTTATCCCCGCCTGCCACCCTGCTTCGTTTACACTATAATCTGACGTAAAACGAAAAGTCAGACATTGGTCTGTTGAAATTATTGTTCCAGGACTATTGTTATCTGTATAATTTCCAATCAGTGAAGCAGATGTATTTTCGCCATCATAAATCCTTAAGAAGTCGTAGCCATCCTCAATATTAAATTGAGAAAAACTAAATCGAATATTTTGCCCGTAATTTGCACAATAGGTACTTACACGGTCTTCATCATTCGAATAATTAGACCCTCCTCCTGAATCGTAAAATGTCCCCGAACAGGTAGTAGGTATAGTGGTAACAATAGATACATCATCAAGAGCGAAGTAATTACCATCCTTTTCTTCCGTCAATTCTCGAATAGAGAAGGTCGTTAATCCACTGGTGGTAGCCGTGTATACCACCGTTACCTGCTGCCAAGAATTATTAGCTACCAGTGAAGTTCCAACCTGAGAGCCATTGACCATCCAAGCTAGAACCGATGGGTTTTCATTATCAGCCGACCTGAACCAAAAAGTAAGGCTGTATTCTTGTCCTGCTACGGTATTGTAGTTATTCTTCCAGATATCCTCGTTGGCATCTCTTGAGGCATTTGCCACAATCATTCTTCCAGAAGAGTTGTTCTCCGTATGGTCGTAGAAATCTAACAAAAACGATTTTAGGTCCGTCGTTCTATCATCAGTATAAAACTTTCCATCTTTAAGATCATCTTTATAGTCATAGTCTGAGTTAAAGTCAGCGTAATTATCACTGAAATCACCATTGGAAACTAAATCAATTGAAACCGAATCAACTTGAGAGAATCCGGAGATGGAGCAAGTGAGAAGAATAAAAAGCTTGAATCCGCCCTTTTGAAAAGATATACCCCTACCCAGAATTTGGGTAAGGGCATAGAGAAGGCCTTTGTAAAGGTCAATATGTTTATTTTTTCTCAGGTTCAAGATTTGTCTTTCGTTTCTTTGGATTTTCAATCTGGGGTAAACCCTCAGGAAAATTGGCCGATAAAAACGGTCTTAGCACGTTCGTAATCCTTTAAATATCAAGCTTCGTGCCAATTAAATAAGAGAGAAAATGCATGGAACCCCTGCTTTATCATAAGACCCAACAGACAAGCGTATTAACCATTAATTAAGGGCATAATTAAACCATAAAAAACTCTAAAAGAGAAAAACATACGACCAGTCGATAAAATTATCGCCCGTAAATCAGTCTAGCTGATGAGCTGAAATATTACTAATTTAAGCCATTTAGAATCTCAATTATTTAGCTCACCTTTGTGGCTTAAAAGTGCTCTGTTTTATGTACAATTTCTATCCTGGACCTTCTAAAGTATACCCTGAAGTTCGAGCATTTATGCTAGAGGCTTTTGACTCGGGTATTTTGGAAATGAATCATCGAAGTGATTCTTTCATGGCATTGCTAAAAAGCACTGTAGACCAGTTTAAGTTAAGGATGAATATTCCAGCAGAATATGAGGTTTACTTTACTTCATCTGCTACAGAATGCTGGGAAATTGTGAGCCAATCTGTGCTACATGGCAAAGTACAATTTGTCTATAATGGAGCGTTTGGAAAGAAATGGTTTAAGTACACCGTCATAAACCCAAACCCTAAAAATGAAGCTAAACCTTTTGGCATTAGAGGTTCGAGGTTTTTCTTAGATCAAACACTTTTAGATATTGATATTGACGAAGAATACGACTGTTTCTGTGCCGTTCAAAACGAAACATCAAACGGTACTTTTATTAATAATGAAACACTATCTGCTTTGCCCAGCAGTCTTTTGAAGTGTTTTGATGTTACTTCTTCCCTAGGTGGGCAGGCTATTGATTTCAGCTTGGGCGATATTTTTCTGGCTTCAGTTCAAAAGTGCCTAGGACTTCCATCAGGACTAGGCGTTTTGATATGTTCGCCTAAGGCCATGAAGCAGGCACACATTAACAATGAGCGGAATCATTATAACAGCCTTCTTTTTATCCAAGAGAATTTCAAGAAGCACCAAACACATTACACGCCAAACATCCTCAATATCTATTTACTAAATAAGCTCCTGAGTAATTTAGAGCATATTGGTCAAACAAGCCAGAAACTCACGTCAAGAGCAGAAAGGACGTATGCGGTTTTGGAGAATTCCAGATCGTTAAAACCTCTAGTTAAAAATATGACTACCCGATCTCCTACCGTCTTAAGTGCGTCTGGAAGTGAGGAAATAATATCAAAAATAAAAAGAGAAGCTCTAGACAAGAACATTCTTCTTGGTAATGGTTACGGTGAATGGGGAGCGGACACTTTTCGAATAGCCAATTTTCCAGCGATTCCTGATGAGCCGTTTGAAGTATTAAATCAGTTTTTAAGTAAATATTAGAAAGAAATGAATTTTGATTTTAAAGAAATTTTATCCGTAGGACTTATCCTTTTCTCTATCATAGATATTTTGGGTTCTATTCCTGTGATACTTAACCTTAGAAAGAAAACAGGCGGGATAGATGCTGAGAGAGCTACACTGTTTTCTGGTTTTTTAATGTTCGCATATCTTTATTTAGGTACTCAAATATTGGCTCTTTTTGGCGTGGATGTCAATTCCTTTGCCGTGGCTGGTGGTGTTATACTCCTATTAATGGGCTTTGAAATGATCCTGGGTAGAGAGATTTTCAAACACAACCCTACCACTGGAGCAAGATCCAGTTCTATTGTTCCCTTGGCTTTTCCTATGATTGCGGGTGCAGGTACCATGACCTCTCTACTCTCTCTGAAGGCCGTATTCCATGTAGAAAACATTATTGTGGGCATATTGATTAACTTGATCTTAGTCTATTCAGTCCTTAAATCTTCCTCTTGGATTGAGAAAAAGGTGAGTGCTTCCTCCATTGAAGTGCTTCAAAAAGTCTTTGGACTAATTTTACTTGCCATAGCTATAAGACTTATAAAAGAGAACCTTTTTATAGGTCTATAGCATCTTTGAACAATCTCTAAGCATATTTGTTTCGTTAGTAGATTGATTTTTAAGTTTAGCAATTTATATTGCGTTACATAACTAAATACTTCATCTATGGAAATCAAAGAAGCGAAATTAGAGAAAAAAGAAAACACCATGGAGCGTAAAGACTTCATGAAACAGGTTGGCCTCGGTTTTGGGGCAGTTCTACTTATGAATTGCCTACAAGCTTGTGGTGAAGGGGAGATTCCAGACCCAATGCCAGGTAATGGTGGAGATAAGGCAGATTTCACTTTAAATCTTGCAGCAGATGGAAATCTAGCTCTTCAGACTAATGGTGGATTTATAGTAAGCAATAAAGTCATCATAGCTCGTACTTTGACTGGAACTTTCATCGCAGTAGACGCTTCTTGTACACACCAGCAAACCATCATTTCTTATAGAGCGAATAGTAATGACTTTAAGTGTCCAAACCATGGTTCTGAATTTAAGCAGGATGGTACAGTCCAAGCTGGTCCAGCAACAGCGGCTTTAAAGAAATACAAGACTTCTTTTGACGCCACAGCTCTAACGCTCCGTATTTTTGAATAAATGATTTTCGTAAGTCGAGAGAAAGAACTCATAAACTATCAACCTCGAAACGAGTACTTTAAAAAGGTCAAAGAGTTTGTACTTCTCTGGCAGTCAGGAGTACAGACTTTACATGTTCAAACCTCTGGAAGCACGGGCAAGGCCAAGACTATTCAACTGTCCAGAAGTCAGATTTTAGCCTCTGTAGAACAGACAAAAAAGGCTTTTCACCTAGACGAAGAAGATCTATTTATATGCAATCTCTCTGTTGACAATATTGCGGGTAAACTAATGATAATTAGAGCATTAACCCTAAGTGCAGAATTACTTGTTATTCAGCCTGAAGGAGATTTTATTAAAAATTTAGGAAACCAAACCTACCTTCTTCTTAGAAATGCTGGAAAAGTTTTTTTCGCTTTTGTTCCTCTTCAGCTAGAGAAAATACTAAGGACCAGCGATGGCTATGAAACACTACATAAAGCTAAGGCCATTATTGTGGGAGGTGCCGCCATAAATAGTCATCTGCTTCAGAAAGTTAAAGGCTTAAAAGTGCCCGTCTATGCCACATATGGCATGACAGAAACCGTGACTCATGTAGCGATCAAGAGACTCAACGGAACCAAGCCAGACCGCTATTTTACAGCCTTAAATGGAACTGAAATTCGAATAAATAAACTTGGGTGTTTGGCCGTAAAAAACGCAGCTACAGACAATAATTGGCTAGAAACAAATGACTTAGCTAAAATCGAAAAAGATAAAACATTTCATTTACTTGGCCGTGCAGACAATGTTATAAACAGCGGTGGGCATAAGTTAAACTTAGACCTCATTGAACATAAAATTGATAGTATTTTAAAGCAAGAACCTCCTTTTTTCTGTTTTGGAATGCCCGATGACCATTTAGGTCAAAAACTAGTTTTATGCCTGGAGACTGATAGAAAAGATACGGCGATTCTGGGCCAGTTAAAAAAGCAAATGCCTAAATTTGAAGCTCCAAAGGAAATTCTAAATTTCAAGCAATTTAAAAGGACTTTATCTGGAAAAATCGATAAAATAAAAACTATCAATGCATCTTCAATTTCAGACTAGTGACCTCGTTCCACCTCCCTATGCTCACGCTATAGAGGTTCATGCTAACCCAAAAGAAGGTGGCTTAGAAGTAGATTTTGAACTCACCTATCTGGACAGAGATGGCCTAGAAATAGAAGAAATAATAGAAGAAGGGTTTTCTGAAAATGATGATTTAAAATGGTCCGGGGTATTGAACGCAGACTGGCTAGCATATCTTAATGAGCTTAGCACAAGCATTGACCTCATCAAGAAAAAAGAACTTAGATCAGGGGAAGATTTCTGGCACATTGAAATTGGAAACAGAAAAGGTTATCCATTAGAAAATCACTTGACCAGCATTTTTATTCAAGAAGTACAACAAGCCGCCTTTGAGGCAGTAGGTAGAGAAAATGCACTGAATATCAAAATTGAACGCTTATCAAAAGAAGGCAACGTTTCTCATATTTTCAATGCCTCATTTAAAGATAGAACATATTCTGAGAGCAAAAATGGCGAAAAGACTCAGCACTCTTGGAATGATTTAAATACTTTCTTACATGACGTATTTTCTGGAGAATTCAGGCCTGATCAGGCGTCTAAAAGAGCCCCAAATAAAAGTGGCTTATTCCTAAATATTGGCGACGATTTATGGTACGAGTTAGGGAAAAGTTACTTGATTCAACCTTCCAAAATACAGAAGTATCTAGATTAGTCTTTTCAATTCCTTTTTAAGTTTTTGAACCAGTTTTAATGCCTCTGTTGCATCTGATTTGGGCTCTGGGAGCGATGTCGACATAAAAGCTTTTACTTCCCAGATTTCTTTAATATCACCAACTCTAATCTCTGAAATGGCAATACCGGGCACTTCCCCACTCAAAATCAATGACCCTTTTAGTTTGGCTTGATTATAAACTCTTCTATACTGAAAGCCCCCCTTTTGAGAAATAATAAGATAACGTTCTCCGTCCTTAGCTGCACTTACTTTATTTAAAGGTACACCAATCAGTACACTATCCTCGCAAGGAAAGTCACCAGACGTTTCAAATGCTCTGTAGTTTGAAATCTCAGGTAAATTAAAAAAGACTCTAGGAGCATTTGTGAGCAAATGCTTGGGAATTCCACTCAAGTAGGCCTGAAAATTCTTCTTCTGAATCAAAGGAATCCCAGAATCTGAATTGGCTTTGATATTCAAATTACTTAACTCTTCCTCAAATTTATACTCACTTTCCTCTTCCTTTATTTCTGGACTATCAGACTCTTCTTCTATTTTCTCTATTCTTTTTATCTCTTGCTCTAGTGGGCTTTCGCTTAAGTCGTCCTCAGTAATAGTTTCAATACTCAGATTAAAATAATCAGCTATTTTCTTTAATTTTTCGAAAGGCGGCATAGCTCTGCCATCTTCATAAGCATCCACAGAAGCTCTAGTAAGGCCGAGTAAATCTCCCATAGCCGTCTGAGAAATCTCTCTTTCAGCTCTTAAAAAACTAAAATTTCGGGCAAAAAATGTTGCCATGATTATTATCTAAAATCTTTCTCTAAAAATAGTCATTCTCTGGTAAAACCTAATCCAATGTTTCAATCACTAAGTTATGGTTCGTATAAATACAAATATCAGCCGCAATATGAAGCCCTTCCTCTACCATTTCCTTTGCCGTAAGACCTTTTGCATGTTTTTTTATAGCTATGGCAGCAGATTGAGCGTACATACTTCCAGATCCTATAGAGGCTATTTGATTATCTGGTTCTAAAACATCTCCAGTGCCCGAAATTATCAACATCTCATCTTTATTTGCCACTATCATCATAGCTTCTAGTTTCCTAAGGTATCTATCTGTTCGCCAGTCTTTTGCTAGTTCTATGGCTGCTCTTTTCATATTCCCACTATAGGCTCCTAACTTCTCCTCAAACTTCTCTATGAGCGTAAATGCATCGGCAGTGCTTCCCGCAAAACCCGCCAAAATTTTACCATCTGCAAGCTTTCGTACTTTCCTGACATTGGACTTGGCCACCGTGTTCCCCATGGTAGCCTGACCGTCAGCACCTAAAGCCACTTTACCATCGTAAATAATACCAAGTACCGTTGTTGATTTAATTTTAGTCATTTTTTCATTTGTGTCTTAAGCTATACAAAGGTATAAATTCCAAAGCGAAAGATTCCTGCTTCAAAACCAATTTATCATCTATTCTTAAAGCTTTAATGGGCATTTTCGCTTCTTGTTTTAAAGCTATTTCACTATACTTGTATCTATCCAAATACTTAAACTTCCATTCAATTGTCTTTTAAAAACAAAACCTTAATCATTACAGGAGCCGGCCAAGGCATTGGTTTCGAGATTGCAAAGCAATTATCAAATCAAGGTGCTAATGTCGTTTTAAATGATGTTGATAGCCAAATCGGCCAAGAAGCTACCGACTCCTTAAATAATTGTCGTTTTTTGGGTGGAGATGCTGGCGACTTAAATGTCATTGAGGAGCTGGTAAAGCTAGCTATTGACGCTTTTGGGAGCTTAGATTTCGTTATTCCTAATGCGGGAATAACTTCTTTTGGGCCATTTTTAGAATACTCTAAAAAACAACTCGACGACCTACTACACGTTAATATTCAAGGAACCTTCTTCTTGGCTCAGCAGGGTGCCAAACAGCTAATAAAGCAAAACACCGGAGGACGTATCATTTTAATCTCTAGCATTACCAGCCTTAAACCACATGATGAATTAGAGGCTTATGGGATGACAAAAGCTGCCATTACTTTTTTGGCAAGTGCCCTCAGCAAGCAAATGGGTCCGCATGGTATCACCGTGAATTGCATTACTCCAGGAGCCACGGCCACAGAAAGAACAATGGATAATCAGCATTATGAAAAAGGTTGGTCTAAAATAATACCCACGAGAAAAGTAGCACAAACCTCGGACATAGCAGCTGCCGTTTTGTTTCTTCTTTCAGATGGGGCAAGCCACATAAATGGTCAGAACATAGTCATTGATGGTGGCTGGAATCACGTAGGTCCTATGCCAGATAACATCTAAAAAAATCTTCTTTTTGCAAAGGTCATTCAGTTTAATCAAGAATCCCAAACCACCGTGTCACCTATTATCCTCCTATATCTCACATAATCACTTTTTACCTCTCTTAGCTCAAAGTTTTTTACGACTTTTGCGGAAAATTTTGTTAACAAAGGATCCTAAATGGAAAAATTCGATAAAAATTATATCATAGGTTTTATTTTGATGTTCGCCATGTACGCGGGGTACATGTATTTTTACAATGAGCCGGTAACTCCTCTTACAGAAACTCCTACAGAACAAGTTCAATCTACCTCCGCTGCAATTGAAAATACAGTGGTGAAAGAGGTCGTTTTAGACACGGCTTTAGTGAACGCTCAGTATGGTAGTTTTGCCTCTGCTATTTCTGGAGAAGCTAAAGATATCTTATTAGAAAATGATGATCTTAAAATCACTCTTTCATCTAAAGGTGGTGCCATAAAGGAGGTAGTCCTGAAGAACCATAAAACTTATGATGATTTTAATGCGGGCATAGACAGGTCCATGGTCATCTTGGATGAAAACTCTTCTAAGATAGACCTGGAAGTGAGAACACCTTCTGGGCTTGTTAACCTTAGCAATCTCCATTTTGATATAGAAAGTCAATCAGGTAATTCTGCAGTGCTCGTTCTTGCACTCGCCCCTGGAAAAACAGTGAAACAAAGTTTCTCTATAGCAAAAAGTGGCTATGAATTGGCCTATGACCTTAGTTTTGACGGCACTGCCGGTCTTATTAATAATGAGGCTCTTAATTTCAAATGGGAAAACAAGCTTAAGAAACTAGAAAATGATATGGAGGAGAACCGAAAGGCTTCTCAAATTAATTATTATGATACGGAAGAAAACTTTGAAGATGTAGGGTTTGCTAGTTTAGGTGACGAGTCAGAAAGTGCCGACTTACCCGTGACATGGTTTTCTTTTAAGCAAAAATACTTCACAACGGGTTTTGTAAGTAAAAATGAACCTCTTCAAAGTTTAAGCCTAAGTCTCCAAACACCTACTGAAGACACTGTGGTGGTCAAAGACGCCATAATTTCAGCTCAAATCCCTATTAACTCCTTGACTTCTGGTCATGGGAATTTCAAATTCTACTTTGGCCCTAATACAGTAGAAGATCTAAAACCTGTAGCTGAAGGCTTCAGACAAAATATATATTTAGGTTATGATATTGTAAAACCCATTAACCTTTACGTTTTCGTTCCCTTGTTTAATTGGTTAGAGCAGTTTTTTACAAACTATGGCTTTCTAATCATTATTGTGGTTTTGATTATCAAGTTCACTCTTACTCCATTGCTCTACAAGTCGTACACAAGTTCAGCCAAAATGAGAATCTTGGGTCCTGAAATTGCCGAGATAAAAGAACGAATTGGAGATGACTCCGTTAAGGTTCAGCAGGAAACCATGAAGCTTTATCAGCAAGTAGGTGTAAGTCCATTAAGTGGCTGTGTGCCCATGCTTTTCCAAATGCCTATCTTAATGTCTGTCTTTTTCTTGTTTCCAAACATGGCAATGTTCAGACAAAAGGGCTTTTTATGGGCCAGTGACCTTTCTACTTACGATGCTCCTTTAAGTTGGGGAACCAGCTTACCTGTTATTGGAAACCATTTAAGTCTTTTTGTAGTATTGATGACTATTTCCAGTTTGGCATTTACTTATTACAACAATCAGATTACACCTACTCAGCCAGGTCCAGTGGATATGAAAAAGATTTCATACATCTTCCCGCTGGTATTTTTCTTTGTCTTGAATAGCTTCCCTGCTGCATTGAGTTTTTATTATCTAGTTTCTAACTTAGTAACCATTGCACAACAGCTTATCGTCAAAAGGTTTGTGGACGAAGATAAAATCAAGGCGACACTAGCTGAGAACAAAAAGAACTATGCGACTAAGCCTAAAAAGACCAATAAATTTGCCAATTACATGCAAAAACAATTGCAGGCCCAGGAAGAATCAAATAAGCAAAAAGCCTCAGACTTAAAAAAGCGTAAAAAGAAGTAGATTCATAAAACGTGTTCTGTGTGTTGGTACACACAGAACATTTTTGTTTTTTTACATTAAGATACCCTTCTCATCAAAAAACAAATATGCGTTATCTTGTCATCCTCTTTCTTTTAGTTGCTCAGTTTTCGCAAGCCCAGAAGACAGACCAAGCTTACCTTTTAGATTACAAATCTGGCGTTCAGGCCTACGCCTCAGGTGAGTATCAGACCTGTCTTGATATTCTAACTCCGCTCACGGCAAGTTCCTATACTAATCCCATTGTTCCTTACACGCTCTATTACTATAGTCTAGCCTCCGTGGAGGTTAATAAGGCCTATCAGGCCAGAGAAATGCTCAGGAAGTTAATTCATGATTTCCCTGGCTGGAATAAAATAGATGAGGCATTCTATTTATATGGTTTGACAAATTTTAAGGACAATTACTACCAAGAAGGTATTTCCTACTTAGAAAGAATTAATTCTTCAGACATACAAAAAGATAGTGAAGCCCTCCTTCAAACTTACATTCCTAAAATTGAAAACTTAATCCTCCTCAAAGAATTGAATCAAAGCTTCCCTGATATAAAAGTTGTAGCTGAGACAATCGTCAATAGAATTCAAGAAAGAAAGTACAATACTAAGGCAGATTTAGAGCTTTCTGACAAGCTGACAAACCTATTCAAACTGACAGATAATAAGAAGTCTAAGAGTGATTCTAATAAAAGTGACTTTACTCGAGCCTACGATGATGATACCATAGATTTTGGCATTTTACTCCCTTTTGACTTGGCAAAATTTGATATTAAACAAGCCACTAGTAGTAACAGATATGTCTACGATATGTTTACAGGCATGGAAATGGGCTTAGAAGAAATACGGAAGGAAGGTATTTTGGCAAAAATATATGGTTTTGACGTTGGGAAAAATGCTTCAAGTATTGAGCACTATATGAAAGATGAAAATTTCAAAAAAATAGACTTGCTCTTTGGCCCACTTTACGGCAAACCCAATAAAGTAGTAGAAGCCTATGCTGAGAAAAATAAAATTTATCAGGTTCATCCTATCTCAAATAGTCAAACGCTAATTCAAGATTCAGATTCTCGTTTTCTAGTACAAGCTTCCAATCAAAATCAGGCTATTAGTAGTTTAGATTTTGTGGCTACTTTAGGTAAAGAAAAAAGTGTTAGTATATATCACGGTTCGGCTGTCAAGGACTCTATTTTAGCCTATGCATATAGCACTGAGGCTATAAAAAGAGGTTATAAAATAAATGAGTGTAAAGTTTTTAATAAAGAAATCCCAATAACTCAAAACCAAAAAATAGGACATGTATTTATCTCTGGAGACTCCAATTTTGGGCCAAAAGTGCTTCGGGCTTTAGGCCAAGCCCGAGCGGACTCTGTTATTATTGCTTCTGATGGTAGCTTTAACTTAGAGTCTGTTACGAGACAAATGCTATCCAGAGATTTATACATCATACAGCCACAATTTGTCAATACTCAATCTGAAGCCTACAAAGTCTTCAAGAAGAAGTATATAGCACAAATGAAGATGTTGCCATCTTACTACGCATACCTAGGCTACGACATGATTCTCTTCTATAGCCGAATGTTAAAAAATGGTAGAGAAATTTTTAGATTAAATCTAGACGAGAGCCCGCAAATGGACGATTTGCTCCTGTCTGGATTTGATTATTCCAAAAATAGTTTTGAGAATAAAATTGTCCCAATCGTTAAATACAATCACGGCAATTTTGAAATAGTAAATTCGTATGAATAAAATAAGCACAGAGCTATTTGAAGAAGCTCAAAAATACATTCCTGGAGGAGTAAATTCTCCTGTAAGAGCATTTAAGGCCGTTGGCGGAAACCCAATTTTTATAGATAAAGCCAAAGGTGCATATCTATATGATGTAGATGGCAATAAATACATTGACTTAATTAATTCTTGGGGACCTATGGTCTTGGGGCACGCCCATCCAGAAGTGGAGAAAAGTGTCAAAGCGGTACTGGGCAAATCATTTTCTTTTGGTGCACCTACTTCATTAGAAGTAGACATGGCTAAAATTATATGTGACATGGTGCCATCGGTAGAGAAGGTTAGGATGGTTAATTCTGGCACAGAAGCTACCATGTCTGCTGTAAGGGTGGCTCGTGGCTTTACTGGAAAAGATAAGTTCATAAAATTTGAAGGTTGTTATCACGGTCATGGTGACTCGTTTTTGATAGCTGCTGGAAGTGGGGCTGTAACGATGGGAACGCCAAATAGCCCGGGCGTAACAAAAGGAACGGCTAAAGACACTCTACTGGCACCCTTTAATGATTTAGAGGCAGTTCGGACACTTGTGGCCGCAAATAAAAATGAGATTGCAGCTATTATTATTGAACCTGTGCCTGGCAACATGGGATGTGTACTTCCTAATAAAGGTTACTTACAAGGTCTCAGAGATATCTGCGACCAAGAAAGCATTATCCTGATTTTTGATGAAGTAATGACGGGGTTTAGGCTGGCTCAGGGAGGTGCTCAAGAAAGATTTGGCGTAACGCCAGACATGACCACTCTAGGTAAAATAATAGGTGGGGGAATGCCCGTGGGGGCATTCGGTGGCAAAAAAGAGCTTATGGATTTCTTAAGCCCTATTGGCCCTGTTTATCAGGGTGGCACTTTGGCTGGAAACCCTATTGCAATGGCGGCGGGTCTTGCGATGCTAAGGGAATTACAATCCAATCCTCATATTTACAAGCAACTAGAAGAAACGGGAGAAGAAATTGTGGCTGGCATACAGGATACATTAGTAGATATGGGACTACCCTATACCATGAATAGTATAGGCTCTATGTACAGTTTGTTTTTTACATCTGAGAGAGTTGTAAATTTTGATACTGCCAAGACCACAGATACCACTTTATTTGGTAAATACTTCAGAGCCATGTTAAACAGAAGTATCTATTTAGCTCCTTCACAGTACGAGACTCTCTTCCTTTCTACTGCGTTAAAGTCCAGTCATATAAAAGCCGTCATAAAAGCAAATAGAGAAAGCCTAGAGGAAATCTGCTAATATGCCAAAATATGCTGTGATAGTGCCTGTTTACAACAGACCTCGAGAAGTGGAAGAGCTTCTAGAGAGCCTAAGCAAACAGACATTTACAGATTTTGAAGTTATTATCGTGGAAGACGGTTCAGATCACACTTGTAAATCTGTCTGCGACAAATACAATGATATTTTAGATCTCCATTATTACTTCAAAGAAAACGAGGGACAAGGCTTTGCTCGAAATTTTGCATTTGAAAAGGCTAATGCTCCTTACTTTGTTCAGTTAGATTCAGATGCACTCTTACCTCCTCACTATTTTGAGGCTGCCAACAGTGGTATTGAAGAAGGTAATCTAGATGCCTTTGGTGGGCCAGATGAAGCACATGATAGCTTTACTCCTATTCAAAAAGCCGTGAACTACGCCATGACTTCTGTTTTCACAACAGGAGGTATACGTGGCAAGAAAAACAATATGGGAGGACAATACACCCCCCGGAGTTTCAACTTTGGCCTTTCTAAAGAAGTTTGGCAGACTGTTGGTGGCTATAAAATCACTCGCCTAGGAGAAGATATAGAGTTTAGCCACCGTATTATCATGGCTGGTTTTAAAGTTGGTCTTATCCCAAAGGCCTTTATCTATCATAAAAGAAGAACCTCATACAGACAGTTTTATAAGCAGTTACATTTTTTCGGGAGAGCTAGAATCAACATTAGCCGCTTTTTCCCAGAACAATTAAAGATCGTTCACGCCTTTCCCATGGCTTTTACGGTTTTTATATTCAGCCTACTCTTCACTTTTGTTTTTATTAAGCCACTCTTTTCTTTGAGCCTGATAATATTGGCTCTCTATTTTGGGATTCTATTCATTGACGCTACTTTAAAGTGCAAGTCTATTTGGGTAGCCCTTCTAAGTTTACCGGCTTGTTTTATTCAGTTGTTTGCCTACGGGCTTGGATTTATGCAAGAAGCCCTTAAAGGTTTTAAGCAGAAGTCTTAATGTTTGTCCTTTACTCAGTACAGTTTTTATCTTTACATAAAATACAAGACCTTACCAGGAAAAACCGAACGAAATCCTACATCAAAGGGTTTTTAAGAAGTATTTAAACTCAAAACCTTGCAAGAAGAAAAAGTTAGCGGAAAGATATTTGATACGGCCGTTTTGAAACGTCTGGCCAAGTTTATAAGTCCTTATAATGGGCGGTTTTTCTTGCTTATCCTCATTATATTACTTGGAGCGGTATTGTCACCGCTTATGCCCCTTTTGATTAAGTACACCATTGACGTACCTATCACAAACGGTGATGCAGCTGGCCTTACTAAAATGCTTATGCTCATGATTGGGCTGCTGTTTTTATCCTCTGTGCTGGCCTTTTTCAATACTTTTTTAGCTGGATGGCTCGGACAAAATATTATCAGAGACATTCGTGTTCAGCTGTATGACAAAATCCTGAGCCTTAAGCTTCGCTTTTTTGATGAAACACCCATTGGTAGATTGGTTACAAGAACCATTTCAGATATAGAAACCCTTTCCAATGTTTTCAGTTCTGGTTTTGCAGCCATTGCTGGTGATATACTGCAGCTCTTTCTTATTATAGCCGTCATGTTTTACACGGACTGGAGGCTCTCACTCATTAGCTTAAGCACTATTCCCTTAATGCTTATTGCCACGTACATTTTTAAAGAAAAGGTTAAAAAGTCGTTCAATTTTGTGCGAAATGCAGTTTCCAACTTGAATACTTTCGTTCAGGAGCAAATCACAGGAATGAGTTTGGTACAAGTATTTAATGCTGAACATATTTCTTTTAAAAAATTTGAACGAATCAATAAGCATCACCGTCACGCCAATATCCAATCTATTCTATACTATTCTGTATATTATCCTGTAGTAGAAGTGATCTCTGCACTCGGAGTAGGATTAGTGGTTTGGTACGGAGCCATTGAAATACTAAACCCAGAATTGGATGTAACCTTCGGTACAATCACGGCTTTCATCATGTTCATTAATCAGTTCTTCAGACCTATAAGAATGCTAGCCGACAGAGTCAATACCCTTCAGATGGGTATTGTTAGTACAGATAGAATTTTAAAGTTATTAGATAGCGAAGATTCTATTCAGGACAATGGAACGCTCACTGCTCCTATAAAAGGAGAAATAAGTTTTGACAAAGTATGGTTTGCTTATAAAGACGAAAACTATGTATTGAAAGATATTTCTTTTGAAGTCAAAGAAGGTGAGACAGTAGCTTTCGTAGGAGCTACAGGTGCCGGAAAAAGCTCGATTGTCAATCTTTTAACCCGATTTTACGAAATCAACAAAGGGGATATTAAAATTGACGGGATTGATGTCAAAAACTATGACCTGTCTCATTTAAGAAGAGAAATTGGTATGGTTCTTCAGGATGTCTTCTTATTCTCAGATACCATTCGTAACAACATTACCTTAGGAAATACAGCTATCTCTGACGAGCAAATCGTGGCTTCTGCAAAAATGGTAGGGGTCCATAATTTCATTATGCAGCTTCCTGGAAACTATGATTACAACGTCATGGAAAGAGGGGCTACACTATCTGTAGGTCAGCGTCAATTGATTTCTTTTGTTAGAGCTATGGTTCAAAATCCAAATATCATTGTGCTGGACGAAGCCACTTCCTCTATTGATACAGAGTCTGAAGAACTAATTCAGGCGGCTATTGAAAAGCTCATGAAAGGAAGAACTGCTGTAGTGATTGCTCACCGTCTAAGTACTATTCAAAAGGCCGATAAAATCGTGGTGATAGACAAGGGAGAGATTGTTGAAATTGGCTCCCATGATCAGCTATTAAGAAAAGGTGGAGCTTATGCAAACCTCTATGAAATGCAATATGCAACCGCACTAGCCTAATAACTCTACTTCTAATTAGAAGTTATTATAGTCCCTATTTGACACTTATCTATGTTATTGAGTCTAATACACTCATCAGAAATATATGGGTATGCCGCAAATAATTTCATCAACCTAAAAGATAAAGGTTAGTCTCTGTTAAACCTCTTTTCTTAGCTCTCAATAGCTTTGATTACCACAGTGCAACTATCCATTATAAGTATGCTTTATTTACTTTTTGTTGTTCTTCTTTCTCCAACTACAGCTTTTATACTCAAAACAGGAGCTTACATGGGAGGCAATGTCCTGAATAAATTGGAATTGGTGATGTCTTTGGTCTCAAACAAATTAACTGAATAGCTTTTTGTGAATTGTTCTTCTCCACTTTAATGAACAATGAAACAATTCTCTTTTGTGTCAAGTTACAGAAACTCTACAGGGTAATATATGTCGAATTCTTCTACAAGGCCTTCAGGCAGGTAAAGTGACAATAGACTATTCACCACTGAACAAATCTCCCCTTTATTTTTCATAGATCACCAATATGGCCCTGTGAGGCATTAATACTCCAATATTATTTATCCAAGAATTTTTTTTGGCATAACAATTGGTTTACGGTCTAACATAAAATAAAGAATTATGTTTAAATGCTTTTCTAATAAAATTGTCGCCGTCGTTTTGATGGTCTTATGTACTACTAAAGTTAATGCCGAAGCCTCCGTCAATTTGCCCGCGTCTACTTTTAATGCTGGTTACCCTTTTAGTGAGGGTCTCACCAAAGTGAAAATCAATGGGAAGTTTGGCTTTTTAGATAAAGAAGGTAACATAGCTATTGATTGTGCTTATGATTATGCCTCAAACTTTCAGAATGGTTTTTCCATTGTAAGGAAAGAAACCAAATACGGATTTATTCTTAAAAATGGCCTTTCTCTTACTGCTTTCAATTATGATTTCCTAGAGCCCTTTGACGGAAATAGAGCTCTTTTTAGGAAAGACGGTAAATTTGGCTTTTTAGATATTTCTGGAAACGAAGTCATTCCTAATACCTTGGATTTCGCAATGAGTTTCGAAGGAGAACTGGCAGTATTTTCTGAGAACAACAAATCAGGATTTATGAACAGAAATGGGGAAGTCGTTATTTCTCCCAAATATGCTTTTGCTTTAAATTTCACGGAGGGTTTAGCTCCTGCCATGAAAAATGGGAAGTGGGGTTATATTTCAGAAAATGGTCAAACAGCGTTAGAGTTTCAATACGATTTTGTTTCAAACTTTAAGGAAGGTAGAGCTACCGTAAGAAAAGGGAATAAAACAACCATCATTAATAAAAAGGGAAACTCTTTGACGAAGTACGAGTTTGATAATATCTCTGAATTCGTAAATGGATATGCCCTGTGTATGCAGGGGGGGAAGTTTGGAATCATTAATAAAAAAGGTTCTGTTAAACTATCAGGTGTAAATAAAATGGTACAATCTACAAACGGTCTTTACGCCTTTAGTAGAAATAATCTTTGGGGCTTTATTAATAGCAGTGGAAATGAAATAGTAACACCCACTTTCACAAACGTGGGCGACTTCCATGAAGGAATAGCTCGCGTTATGCAGGAGGGCAAGTACGGCTACATTAATGAAATGGGCAAAGTTATCATCCCAATCATTTATGATTCAGCAGAAAATTTTTCAGATGGTATGGCCGCAGTTAAATTAAGAGATATCTACTACTATTTAGATAACCAGGGAACTGAGCAACTCGCCTTAGCTTTAGATAAAATGTCTATCCCAGAAAAAATAATAGTCCAAATAAACCAAAACCAAATGATATATAGTGATGGTAAAATGGTCACAGTATCATTAAAATAATTCCACCTAAAGTAAGGAGGTTTTAATTAAGCAATCAGCTAAAAAGCAAAGCCGTCAATTCTTAGACTTTTGTCCTTAAAGTCATGAAAAATAAAAAAATGTGGGAATTATTTTTTTGGCACGACCTCTTTTATCCCTTTTTTGAAAGATATCATTAAGGATCAAAACTATTTATTTATTGAAAGTGAATTATGCATACAGCAGAACTCAATATTCATAAGTCCAAAAACAATGTTCGTCCTAAATTACGCCTTTACAGTTATTTTAAAGAGGGTATTGGCACGTGATTGGCAAGAGACTGGGTAACCAAATCACTAAAAAGATGTTATCAAACAAATCAACCCTGTTCTTAGTTTTTATACTAAGCCAAGCATCTCTAGTTCTAGCTTCAAATCAAATTCCTTTTTCTAGCTTTAATGCTGGCTATTCTTTTAAAGATGGTCTTTGTAAAATAAAAGTTAACGAACAATACGGCTTCATCAACAAAGAAGGTAGCATTCAAATTGCCTGCAAATATGCATATGTATCCGATTTTAATCATGGTTTTGCAATTGTGAAAACTGACAAAGGATATTCATTTATTCTTAAAACCGGACTTAGCCTTAATCAAGAATCCTACGAGTATCTAGAGTCATTTAGTAGCAACCGAGCTTTATTTAAGAAAGGTGGCAAATTCGGATATTTAGATATAAACGGTAACGAAATCATTGAGAGTAGTTTTGAAATGGCCATGAGCTTTGATGGCGACTACGCAGTAATAAGAAATGGAAACTTATCAGGTTTTATAGACAGGAATGGCAGAGTGGTTATTCAGCCGCAATATGATTTCGCACTAAACTTTGTAGAAGGCCTAGCACCGGTGATGAAAGCTGGAAAGTGGGGATACATTGACGTTAAGAATAATCTAGTTCTAGACTTTCAGTTTGATGCTGCTTCAAACTTTTTTGAAAGCAGAGCCACCGTGGTGAAAGAAAACCAAAGCTTCCTTATCAACGCCAAAGGAACTGCTCTATCTAAAGGATTTGATAATATAACCCAATTTGTGGACGGCTTTGCTTTATGCCTTAAAGACAGCAAATATGGTATCCTGAATAAAAAAGGAAGTATGGTTGTAGCTGGGATAGATAAAATCGTGAAAAGTAGCGATAAATTGTATGCCATTTCCAGAAATAACCTTTGGGGATTTATAACAACAAATGGTAAAGAAGTAGTGACCCCATACTTTACTAGTGTAGGGAAATTTGAAAATGGTCTGGCCAAAGTTCAACTAGACGACAAGTTTGGTTATATAAACCAAAACGGTAGTATGGTTATTCCTGTCATTTATGACTCAGCCCAAGATTTCTCAAACGGTATGGCTTCAGTAAAGCTTGGAGAGGTATACTATTTCTTAGATGACAATGGTCAGGAGCAACTAGCCTTGTCATTAGACGACAGCTCTGGTCCTGAAGGAATGATCGTTAGGGTTAATCAAAACGAATTACAATACAGTGACGGAAGGACGGTTACTGCATCTGTTAAATAAATAAAAATGTGATATTTTTGTTAATAATTTGGTCAAAACCCTCTATTAGAGGGTTTTTGACTTTTACCTCCAGCAGTTAGCTAGGTGTTCTACACATTCACCAAATGCTCCATTAAAATAGGCACTCATTCCTTTGTTAAATTAATCAAAGTTATTTTTAAAGACCTGAACTCATTCAGGTTTCAGCCTTGTTATATTGGTGACAAGATCTTAGGATTTTGAGCGTGAAATCCTTAAATTCGCTGATCACTTAGAACTCATAAAACACTCCTATATGGCATTCAACATAGACATCATAAAGGCTCTATACGGTCAAATGGCTGATAAAATAGACAAAGCCAGAGAAATCACCGGTAAACCATTAACACTTTCTGAAAAGATTTTGTACTCACACCTTTCGCCTGAGCAAGAAGCTACGGCGTTTAAAAGAGGCAAGGATTACGTTGACTTTGCTCCGGACAGAATTGCCTGTCAAGATGCTACTGCCCAGATGGCTTTGTTGCAATTTATGCAAGCTGGAAAAGCTCAAGTAGCCGTACCTACTACCGTACACTGCGACCACCTTATCCAAGCTAAAATGGGAGCCGACAAAGATTTGCAGGCTGCTTTGAATTCTAGCAATGAAGTATTTAACTTCCTTGAATCTGTATCTAGTAAATATGGTATCGGTTTTTGGAAACCTGGTGCTGGTATTATACATCAAGTAGTTTTAGAAAATTATGCTTTCCCTGGAGGAATGATGATTGGTACAGACTCTCACACCGTAAATGCTGGAGGACTCGGAATGCTAGCCATTGGTGTAGGTGGAGCAGATGCTGTAGATGTAATGGTAGGAATGCCCTGGGAGCTTAAATTCCCCAAGCTTATCGGTGTTAAATTAGTAGGCAAACTTTCCGGATGGTCTTCCCCAAAAGATGTTATTCTTAAAGTGGCCGGTATCTTAACTGCTAAAGGAGGTACAGATGCCATTGTAGAATACTTCGGCGAAGGAGCAAACTCTATCTCTTGTACAGGTAAAGGAACCATCTGTAACATGGGTGCAGAGATAGGTGCCACTACTTCTACTTTTGGTTATGACGACTCTATGGAGCGTTATTTAAGAGCTACAGATAGAAATGACGTGGCTGATGCCGCGAATCAGGTTAGACCTCAGCTGACAGCTGACCCAGAGGTTTATGCAAATCCTGAGCAGTATTTTGACCAAGTTATTGAAATCAATCTTTCAGAGTTACTTCCTCACCTTAACGGTCCTTTTACGCCAGATTTAGCTACTCCGGTAGGTACTATGACCGAAAAAGCAGTCAAGAACGACTGGCCTTTAAAGGTGGAATGGGGCTTAATAGGTTCATGTACAAACTCTTCTTATGAAGATTTATCAAGAGCAGCTTCTATAGCAAAACAGGCTGTAGATAAGGGTTTAAAAACCAAAGCAGAATTTGGTATCAATCCTGGTTCTGAGCAAGTAAGGTTTACGGCAGAGAGAGATGGTTTGCTTAAGGTATTTGAAGATTTGGACGCCACTATTTTTACCAATGCTTGTGGACCTTGTATTGGCCAGTGGGCCAGAGCAGGTGCAGATAAGAAATTGAAAAACACTATCGTTCACTCATTCAACAGAAACTTTGCTAAAAGAGCAGACGGAAATCCAAACACTCACGCATTTGTGGGTTCTCCTGAATTGGTAGCCGCTGTAGCCATTGCTGGGCGTTTAGATTTCAATCCTATTACAGATACCTTGACTAATGACAAGGGTGAAGAAGTAAAATTCGATGAGCCGACAGGACTGGAATTACCTCCTAGAGGTTTTGATGTAGAAGATGCCGGTTATCTAGAGCCAGATGCAGAAGGTTCAGGCATTGAAATAGTGGTGGCTAATGATTCTGAAAGACTACAACTTCTAGAAGCATTCAACCCTTGGGATGGAAAGAATCTTTCAGGTGCTAAATTGTTAATTAAAGCCTTTGGCAAATGTACAACCGACCACATTTCTATGGCTGGTCCATGGTTACGTTTTAGAGGACACCTAGATAATATTGCTAACAATACCTTAATAGGTGCCGTGAATGCATTTGGCATGGATACCAATGCTGTCAAGAGTCAAATAACTGGCGAAATAGGCACAGTACCAGATACACAAAGAGCTTATAAAGCTGCAGGTATTCCTACGGTAATTGTGGGTGACCATAACTATGGCGAAGGTTCCTCTAGAGAGCATGCAGCCATGCAGCCAAGACACCTAGGTGTTAAGGTGGTTATTGTGAAATCTTTTGCTAGAATTCATGAGACCAACTTGAAAAAGCAAGGTGTACTGGCCCTAACTTTTGCAGATGAAGCCAATTACGATAAAATTCAAGAAGATGATACTTTCAACTTTGTGGACTTAGCGGACTTTGCTCCACAAAAGCAAATCACTATTGAGGTGGTACATGCAGATGGTTCTAAGGACGTTATCAAAGGAAACCATACTTATAACGAAGCTCAGATAGAGTGGTTTAAGGCAGGTTCTGCATTGAACTTGATAAAATTGATGAATAAGTAAGCTAAGCCTACTTACTAGCTATAAAAAAGACCGACGATGTCGGTCTTTTTTGGCTTTATACCTACCTCTAAAAACTACTTTGAACCAGAATCATGACGTAATTCCAGACCAGTAGAAGACCTATTTTGGAATCCTTCCCAAGTCTTTTTGTTCGAGTCTTCTGGAATATCAAGGAACTTCTTATAATTGATTCCTTTGAGTTTCGTACCTAAAAAGGCCGTGAGGAAATGATTATTGATATTATTCATCCTTCTTTTATCCCAAGATGGCTCCGCATATCTGTAATACTCGTCAAAATGAAGTCCAGGCTCCAACGATTCCGGGGGAGCAGGATTAGAAGCCACATTGTGGCGGGCATTGGCATAAGTCAGTAAATACCTCTCCGCATTTACGGCACCCTCAAAAATAGCCTTTACCCCTTTTTCATAACCAGAGATATCATCCTGTGAGCCTACTATAAAGAACGTGGGTACTTGCAAACCTCTAAGACTCGTACTGTCCCACGCACCTCTCTCCATTCCCCATGGAGCAAAAGCCACTACCGCCTTTATTCTTGGGTCTACTGTTTTACGGTATGCCTCATTTTCATAAATCAATGAAGAGACGGCCGAGCTTCCTCCAGATATTGCCTTAAATGTTTTTTCTAACATACCGCTATAGCCCGCTCCAGCTACATTAAGCACACCATAGCCTCCCATGGAGTAACCAATGATGGCCGTATTACTAGCATCTATTAGTCCTTTTAAGAAAGTGTCTTTATTACCAAAAGCCTCCATTTCGTTCAATACAAATTTAACATCCTTAGGTCTATTTAAGAGCGTACTATGAAAACCCGCTCCATCTATAAACGTAGATTCTTTATGGTCAATAG
This sequence comes from Arcticibacterium sp., assembly GCA_047623945.1. Taxonomy (GTDB): domain Bacteria; phylum Bacteroidota; class Bacteroidia; order Cytophagales; family Spirosomataceae; genus Arcticibacterium. Next base: position 42,558 of record JBLHOT010000017.1, read on the forward strand.
CTACAACTACATAGCCCTTAGAAGCTAAATTCTCACAGAGATAGCTCATTATATACCTGGTACCTACATATCCGTGAGACACTATCACGAGTGGAAAGGAACCCGCAGAACTCACAGCATCAGCATCTCTAGCCGCTCTTCCTTGAAAAGTAAATGGAATTAATGGACGTTTAGGATCATTGCCACTTCCCATCATTTCATTATATGAAACGAGGTCTTTCTCTCCTTCCTTTAATGTTGCAGGATACCAAACCTCTACTTTGAAATCTCTATCATAAGTAGGGTCAACCCCGTCTTTGGTATTTAAAACGTCTATCTGATTTTTATTAATGAGTGTCATGGTTCTTACGCCAATCTTATATTCGCCTCTTACCGCTAATTCCGGAGCATCTGGCAATAAGTCGCCATAGACAAAAGTGCCCTGACCTTGAATAAATGGATGTATGAGAAAAGCCGCTAGGAGAAATAAGGCCTTAAAAGAGTTTTGTTTTTTCATATAGGAGAATTGGTTTGATGAATATTTGCAATAAATATAAATCAAATCGAGAGAGAAGCAATTATTTGAAATAACGAGTCGTCCAAATTCAAGATTTAAATGGTAAAGAATTCGGTATAGATACTCTCTCTTTCCAAAACTCGCTAGGCTAACGCTGGATTTTTGATACTATTATATTGTTGGAGAATCGTTTACAGATTATACCAATCTAACTAAGTACCTCAACAGCTCACTGTGAGCTAAATTGAATCTAGAACATAGTTGTATGTTCTTAAAATAAAGTAAAAGTGAGTTTTTTAAATGCTGAATGGAGAAAGCTAGCGATAGCAAACTATGTAATTAATCCAGCCGTTCTGCCAAAATATGTTCCAGCCGGAACTGAACTCGACATATGGGAAAATAAGAGTTACGTCAGTTTAGTTGGCTTTATGTTATTAAACACAAAACTATTAGGACTAAGAATCCCATTTCATACGAATTTTGAAGAAGTAAATTTAAGATTTTACGTTAAACGATTTGAAAACAACTCGTGGAAAAGAGGTGTGGTTTTTATCAAAGAATTTGTTCCTAAACCAGCTTTAACTTTTATCGCAAATTCAATCTATAATGAACGCTATGAAACTTTACCGATGCGTCATACATGGAAGAAAGATGGTGAAAATAGCGTAGTAGAATATCTGTGGAAAAAGAATAATCAGTGGCAATCATTCAGAATAATTACAGAATCTGAACCAATAGAAATCCCGGTGGTTAGTGAAACCGAATTCATTACAGAACATTATTGGGGATACGCAAAAGTAAACCAGGAGCTTACCAACGAATATGAAGTAACTCACCCAAAATGGAAACATTATCAGGTTAAACAATCAGAAATAAAAGTTGATTTTGGAATTGTCTATGGGCCTGACTTTGAATTCTTAAATGAAATAGACCCCGACACTGTAATACTTGCCGAGGGTTCAGAAATAACGGTTGAGAAAAAGAAGAGAACGTAGGAAAAAACTCCTCTACTTTCCCTCTAACTTAGGTAGGATATTTGCTGTGCTTTCCCAGCCAAATACAAAGTGTCTTTAAATTGACTGTACTGCTATTCGTTAGTTTAGAATGCTTTTTTAGCTTGAAAGCCAAGCTTCTGAATTTTGGGTACTACTGAAAACTCGATCCGCCAACAGATATATCTGGGATTAAATCACTGATTATTAAGAAACTAAACTCCGAAAAGGAAATATTCAACCATAAGTCAAGGGTAAAGTCGTTTTCGATTGTCTCTTACTAAAAAAACGCATGAAACTTAAAACCCATACCACCGTCATTCTAGGTTTAATGTCCCTTTGGGCGTCCCAAGCATGCAAACAAATACATCTGGCGGCTATAAATCAGTATGCCTGCATTGATGACAATCGCCTTTCTAATGACCTATGCGAGCTGTACAATCAAGGCCATATTGTTGGGTTTTCTGTAGCTATGGCAAACGGAAATGGTCCTTTATACACAAAAGGCTTTGGTTATGCAGATATTAAAACGGGCGATTCATACACTGAAAATACTATCCAGAATATTGCTTCTATTTCCAAAACCCTTATTGGCGTCGCTCTTCTAAAAGCCCAAGAATTAGGAAAACTACATCTAGATGACCCCATCAATAATTATCTGCCTTTTAAGATAGTTAATCCGAATTTCCCTGAAGAAAAAATAACAATAAGACATTTAAGTAACCATACCTCTGGCATAAAAGACGTAGTGAGATATGAATTGAATGGCTATATTCTAAAAGACAAGAAGAACCCCGCTAGCAAACGAAACATCAATTTCCGATCGCCAAACAAAATGCTCCCGATGGAGGTCTTCTTTGAAAGGTTACTTTCAGATCAGGGCAAATGGTATAAGAAAAATAATTTTTATGATACCAAGGCGGGGACTAAATTTAAATACTCCAACATAGGTGCTGCACTGGCTGCATTCGTTTTAGAAAAGGCCACAGAAACCACTTTTGTAGATTTTACAGAAGAGCATATTTTTAAGCCTTTAGGTATGAAAAACACTGGTTGGAGTTTTGATGCTATAGATCTAATGGATCATTCTACACTCTACAATAAACGTCAAAAGGAATTAGCACTATACAGTCTAATAACCTACCCAGATGGTGGATTAAGAACCTCAGCCATCAACATGGGAAAATACATTTCCGAATTGATTAAGGGTTACAATAGCAATGGAACTCTTCTTTCTATAAAATCTTATAGTGAGCTGTTTAAATCCAACTTAAGTAATACGCATTTTGAAGAAAGAGATACAGACAACCCATTTAATGATGAATATGATATGGGTGTCTTTATAGGTCTTTCGCCCAAAGAATACATTGGCCATACGGGAAGTGACCCTGGTGTGGCTTCAATGATGTTTTTCAATAAAGAAACAAATGTCGGATACTATTTAATTGTAAATACTGACCTAAAAGAGCCAGGCATTCAAGAATTATTCGCTATTTGGAATACGCTCCTAGCCTATTCTGAGAAATTGATTTAAGCCGTGTTTTTCATTGATTTCACTTTAAACTAAGAGAAATACCGAGGTCAAAAGCTACTAAGACCGCTACTTTGACTTAGCTGAGGTGTCTGGCCTTCTCTGTACATCAAAATGGAATTTTATAAATAGCGTACATTAAACCAACAGGAATAAGCTGTCAGTAAAAGCCCATTTAGCTTTATGAAAGATTTCATATTTTTGGAATGCAGTCGATTGATTACTAACTGATATGATTTCTGATATCCAACGTTTTCTGCTCGGTATTAAAACTCTGAGTCATAACGTAAAAAAAACAATTTTATAACTCTAAATAAACTGACAAGCATGAGCGAACTTTATAAAACAGAGAAATACTTAGCCCCCACTCTGATACTTGACTTTGATATCAACGCTGACAAGATTAGCGTCTTTAATGCTTGGACAGAAATAGAAACATTCAAAAAATGGTTTTGTCCAACAGGCTTTTCGATAGCAAAGGCCGAATTAGTACCTGAGAAGGGTGGTCATTTCATAATTCACATGAAATCTCCAGAAGGTGAAATTTATCCTACAAAAGGAGAGTTCATCTTATTGCAAAAGCCAGATCGAATCGTCTATAAAGATTCCTGGGATGATGACAGGGTTAATAACACTCCTGTGGTAGCAGAGCTTAGATTCGAAACATTCGGAGCAAAAACTCGGGTCAAACTATATTCCAGTTTTGCTACTGAGAAACAAAAAGAAGAAACCTTAAAATCAGGAATGATAGATGGATGGAAGATGTTCTTTGAAAACCTAAATAATGTTCTGAACCAAGAATAAATAGCCATGAATAGATCACATGAGCCCTTGACTTCGCTCTAGTGGTTGTCAACCTCTAGCTGCTACTATGGAGCAGGTCATATAATTCATCTCCACGAAGCAGATAATTTCCATAGTCGTAATCTATCAATACCGTCATCACCGAATTGACAATAGCCCCATTTCGTAATTTGATTCTACTATGAATAATCTTTTAAAAACGATAAGAGTATTAGGTGCCATATTATTTATCTCTAATGCCTTTTCTGCATGGGCTCAAGCACCAAGCACAGAAATCCGTGTCAACCTAAGAGGCTATCCAAGCCATATGCCTAAAAAAGCAATTGTATTAAGTAAAGAGGCATTGGGAAACCCAATAGTCCTTTTAAAAGATGAAAAAGGGGAGGTAATTAGCGAGTTCAATTGTATCCCTCATGAAAAACCTTGGTTTCCATATTCTTACAATTTTGTTATCGACTTTTCAAACTTTCAGATAGAAGGTAAATATCACCTTGAACTAAAAGGAAGTCAAATTGTCAGTCATTCTTTCTCTATTGGGCCTTATCCAAAGTGGCAAGAAGATGTGGTTGGCTTCATCCGAACACAACGCTGTGGTTTTAATCCATATACCAAAGAATTCTGTCACCAAAAAGATGGATTAAGTTTTTTTGGTAACAGACCTGACTCCACCCGCATTGATGCCACAGGAGGATGGCATGACGCCGGCGACCAGTTAAAATATCTTATTACAGGAAGCAATACAACAGCTCGAATGCTCATGGCTTATCAGATGAAACCGAATGGTTTTAAAGATGATTTTGATGCCAGAGGCCTAAAAGGATCTAATGACTTGCCTGATATTCTTGATGAGGCAAAATGGGGGCTCGAATGGATTTTGAAACTCCACCCTACTCCCAACGAGTTGTATCATCAAGTGGCAGATGACAGGGATCATCGAGGCTTTAAACTTCCACATGAAGAAAATGCTGATTATGGATGGGGAGCTAACAGTTTCCGACCCGTTTATTTTGCGACAGGAAAACCCCAAGGGCTTTCTAAACACCAAAGTCAAGCAACTGGAATAGCCAATGTTGCTGGGCGTTCAGCTGCGACGCTAGCTTTGGCTTATCAAGTTTTTATTAATTATGAAGCCTATGAAGTCTTCGCTAATGTATGTTTAAAGGCAGCTCGAGAACTTTATGATCTGGGAAAAGAGCAAGAAGGCTTTCAGCAGGGAAATAGTTTTGGGGCTCCCTATCGTTATGAAGAAAATACTTGGGCTGATGATATGGAATGGGCAGCGGCTTCTTTGTACAAGATTACCAAAAAGAAAAGTTTCCTTAAGGAGGCCAGAGCTTATGCAAAAATTATAGGAAGCTGGTCCTGGATGGAACGTGACACTGCTAGCCATTACGAAATGTATCCATTTGTGAATATTGGACATTATGCTTTATGGCAGGTTGGTACGTCAAATGACAAAAAGGAAATGATTCAATACTACGAGCATAATTTAGCAAAGATCAAAAAGAGGGCAGATGAAAACCCTTATGGTGTGGGACACTTATTTATATGGTGCTCAAATAACCTTGCAGCAGCAGTAGCTACACAAGCCATGCTGTTTGAAGAGATGAGTGCTTCGAAAAAATACCGCCCTCTTATGCAAAATCATGTCAATTGGCTTTTAGGATTAAACCCTTGGAGTTCAAGTATGATTACAGAAATTCCAGAAAATGTGGACACACCATTAGATGTTCACATGCCATTTTGGATAATTAGCAAAAAGTCTATTAAAGGTAGTTTGGTAGATGGTCCTTTGTGGTCAACGATACATGATAAGATGCTCGGAATTGAGCTATCAGAACCTGACGAGTATCTACATTTACAACCTAAACATATTAAATATCAGGATGACTGGGCTGATTACAGCACAAATGAACCGACATTGGATGGTTCGGCAGAGTTACTTTTAATTTTAACTCAATTAAGCAATGAGTAAGATCACGACTTTGTGCCTATTGCTTTTAATCACTCCTTCTCTGAGTGCACAAAGTTTAATTGATAAGGAAGGAGCCATTATTAGATCTGATACGTTAAAGAAAAGTGTTTACCTCTGTTTTACTGGACATGATTATTTTGACGGTTTTGAGGATGTCTTAAAGGTTTTAGAAAAACATACTATTCAATGTTCCTTTTTTCTCACAGGTGACTTTATTAGAAACCATACGAAACTAGTTAAAGCAATTGCCAAGAAAGGTCATTTCATTGGGGCTCATTCTAACAAGCATCTATTATACTGTGATTGGTCTAAAAGAGATAGTTTACTTCATTCTGCGGAGACAATAAAGGAGGATATTTCTAGTAATTTAGAGGCTTTGAGAGAACTAGAAATTCACCCCAATTATTTTATGCCGCCTTTTGAATGGTATAATAAAAAAGTGGTGGAAATAGCTTTACAGCTGGACCAAACAACAGTTAACTTTTCGCCAGGCACACGTTCTAATGCGGATTATACCACTCCTGATATGCCTAATTACGTTCCAAGTAATATTATTTTAGAAAGTATTTATAGTTATGAAAGATTAAATGGAATGAATGGTTTTCATCTGCTCATTCATCCTGGAGTTAGTCCAAAAAGAAAAGATAAATTTTATTTACAATTAGACACCCTAATTTCAAACTTAGAGGAAAGAAACTATGAATTCGAGAAATTTTAACTTTAGGTAGTGTTTCAGAACGACTTGTTAAATATCCAAAAATCATAAAACTTATATAAATCTACAGTACTGTCAGGTCGAGTAAACTGACTTAAGATTTAAGACGCTAATACCGCCATATCATTAAAAAAAGTCCTTGAAGAAGCTCCTATACCACGCAGTTCAGCTCTCCAGACAAAAACGAATATTAAATAATTCAATAAACAAACGTACCAGAATAATGGAACGAGATGTAATAATTTCTAATTTGACTCTCAAATGAAAAAAACAATATTTGCAACACTTAGCCTTTGCCTTTCTCTAAGCTGCAAACCAGCACCTGAAAAAAAGGTCCTCCTAGTTTTACTTGACGGCATTCCTGCCGATGCCATAGAAAGTACACAGACTCCTAACCTAGATGCGATTATAGAAAAGGGATCTTTTGGCATAGCCTATGTAGGCGGCGAGGTCGGTAGAGAATCAGAGTCTCCCACCATTTCTGCTGTGGGTTATAACAGCATGCTTACTGGTACTTGGGCAAACAAGCACAACGTTTATGGTAATAGCATTAAAAACCCTAATTATGAATGCTCCTCCATTTTTCAAGCCGCCAAAGATGCGGACAGCACTATGAAACTTGGCATCTACTCCACTTGGGAAGATAATAGGACCAAATTATTAGGAGAAGGCTTAGCCGCTACAAACCATCTGAAAATTGACTACGCCTTTGATGGTTATGAACTAGACACCCTCCGTTTTCCCCATGATACTCAAAAAAAATATCTGAATACTATTGACGATTTAGTGGTCCAAGAAGCTTCAAAGAGTATTAAAAAAGATGCTCCAGACTTGAGTTGGGTTTATCTAGAATACACAGACGCCATTGGACATAAATTTGGCGACAGTCCAGAAATGACCGCAGCCATACAGATAGCGGATAAACAGGTTGGGCAACTATGGAAAGCCATCCAATTCCGTGAAAGAGAGTTCAAAGAAGACTGGCTCATCATTATCACCACAGACCACGGCCGAGATGTTGAAACGGGTAAAGGTCATGGTGGCCAAACCGAAAGAGAAAGAACGACATGGATAGTTACCAATAAGGCAAAAACGAATGCGGTTTTCAGTATAGGTCTTAGCATTGTAGACATTTACCCCACAGTGGCTCATTTCATGAATTTAGCGGTTTCGTCTAATGATATTGACGGGAAATCGTTTTTAGATTAGGTATTTAGTGTGACCAATAAAACTAAACATCAGTCTGTTTGAGGCAAATGAAAAACATGTCCCATTAGAATAAAATGTAAGGAGAACTTTAAAAGAGAATTACTAAATTATTCTTTTTGATTTATCGTTCTGACAATGAAGAGAACGACACTCAAACATTCGACTAAAATGAAAACAAATTACCTAAATCTTTTTATAATCGTACTGCTTTCTAGCTTCACAGAGCAAAAAGAAGTGAGTTCTGTGAGCTCGGCAAATTGGTCAAATCGAACTGCAAACCTTGATTCAACGGATTCGCTTGAATTTGGAAAAACTTACTTGTCTATTTATTCGCAAATCTATAATATGTCGGAGCATAAGACCCACAACTTAACTGTCATGGCAAGTCTAAGAAATATAAGCGAAGCTGATACTGTCTATATCCTTAAAGCAGATTATTATGACACCCATGGAAAACCCGTTCGAAAATATTTTAACAATCCTATATTTTTAGCTCCTCTGGAAACAACCGAAATCATTATAGATGAAATTGATATATCTGGGGGAACGGGCTCAAACTTCATCTTTGAATGGAAGGCACCAGCAAATTGTCCTGAGCCCTTATTTGAGGGAGTCATGAGTTCTACTAGGGGACAGCAAGGTTTGTCTTTCACTACACAGGGAAAAAGAATCAAATAGGATGGCTGAGATCTTAACTAAAATATTCTTTTACATCGCAGTAATAGACCCAGTCGGTTCCATACCTGTTTATCTAGAAGCGACGAAAGAATTTGATAAAGTTCATAAAAAGAAAATTGCAATTCGTGCATCTATAATCGCATTCCTCATTCTTTTATTTTTCATTGTTATTGGACAGTTAATATTAGAAGGTATGTCTGTGTCTCTTGACGCATTTTAGATTTCAGGTGGTGTTATACTTTTTCTTTTTGCCCAAACCATGATATTTGGAGATGGAAAACCTGAACAAGAAATGAATAGAATTACAGATTATAAGCATGTGACTATATTCCCAATTGCAATACCTTCCATAGCATCTCCAGGTGCTATTATGGCTGTTGTTTTAATGACGGACAACCACCTCTATACCATCCAACAACAAAGCATTTCAACTTTACTGGTATTAATTGTTATCGGAATCACTTGTTTGATTCTTTTATCAGCCAACTATCTGCAAAAGAGTATAGGGAATTACGGGATTACCGTAATTAGTAAAATTATGGGTTTGATACTCGCCTCTTACGCGGTACAAAGTATTCTGAGTGGAATTAGCAGCTACTTCGGACGCGTTTAAGCTAAATATTGTTCAACCAAAATTATCCTTATCAAAATGGGTATTGATATGTTTTTGGTGTGATGATTCTTAAATGCTGAGCCGTATAGCATCTAAGTGAAAAAGGCATTATTCCGTTCCCCTCTATTCAGGATTTATTGTATAGTGAATGTCAACAGCCTTTCCGTTGCAATAAATATTTATCTACACCTAATGTCCAATTTAGGAATACGATCACAATCTCAATAATCAGAAAAGTAGCCTTCTTTCAAACTTTTCATAAACGCGGTGCTATTCTACCGAAAAGGCCAAAAACTTTGATCCTCCTTTTAATCCATATCTAGCACCTCCTGCGGCTATAACGACATATTGTTTCCCATTAACCATATATGTAATTGGGGTAGAGTAGCCTCCAGCCGGTAGCTGATATTCCCAAACAGTCTTACCCGTTTTAGTATCTATTGCTCTTAATTTCTCATCATATGTAGCTCCAATAAAAAGTAAACCGCTAGCGGTAACTATTGGGCCGCCATGGTTTTCTGTACCAGTGGCTGGCAAACCTTGTTTCTTCAATTCTGGAAATTCGCCTAAAGGAACCTGCCATAAAAACTCACCAGTATTCATATCTATAGCATTTAGATTCCCCCATGAGGGTTTTATAGCAGGATAGCCGTCTGGGTCTAAGAATTGGATAGTTCCATTATTTAAATAAAGTGGGTTATTCGGAAACAGCTTTCCTTCTTCCGCTTTTTCGGATTCAGTCTTATGTACATCAACGTCTGTACTTCTAGGCTTATTTTTTGCTAAAATAAAATTTACAATAGCCACTCTGTCATCTGGTTTTAAATGTTGGAAAGAGGGCATTCTTCCTCTACCCAATTCTAAAACTTTTAGGATTTGAGACTTGTTTGAACGGGCAGAAATGTTTCCCAAATCAGTGAAAGATTGATTCGCAGCATCGTTTTTATCCATCCCATGGCAGGTACTACAGTTTTGATTAAAAAGTTGTTCCCCTTTTGGCACCTTTATATTTTCCGTATTTTTTTTCATTTGGATCCACCACAGCATATTATTGCCATTGACATACATTATGCCATTAGGGTCTGCGGCTGCACCTCCCCACTCGGCACCTCCACCAATGTGATAGATAAGGGAGCCCTTTTCACTTGGAGGTAAATACTTGTTTCCAGAAGCACTATTCTTATACCTCTCCAACACATAGGCATATGCCTCCGGTGTTCTTTGGGTAATATCTTCTTCCTTAAGAAATTGGTTTGAAAAAGGTAGTGGTTTAGAAGGAATAGGCTGAGTAGGCCATGGTTTTTCTCCCGGTAAAGCTGGCGAAACAGGAACTGAAACCTCTTCTACATCAAAAAGTGGTTTTCCCGTATCTCTATCAAAAATAAAAACAAATCCATCTTTGGTGGCTTGAGCCACAGCTTCTATCTTGTTACCCTTATGAGTTACTGTAATAAGATTGGGTGGACAAGGTAAGTCTTTGTCCCATAAGTCATGATGGACCGTTTGAAAATGCCATACTCGTTTCCCTGTATTTGCATCTAGTGAAATGACACAGTTGGCAAAAAGATTCTTCCCCGGCCTATCTGCACCGTAAAAGTCTACCGACGGAGAACCCGTTCCTAAAAATACTCTCCCTCTTTTCTGATCAACCACCATACCCGCCCAACTATTTGCCCCTCCTAGCTTTTTGTAAGAATCTTTTGCCCAAGTTTCATAACCATATTCGCCTGGTAGTGGAATAGTGCGAAAAACCCAAGAAAGTTCCCCTGATTTAGCATTAAATGCTCTGATGTTACCAGGAAGGGCACTTCCTCCTTCAGAAACGGAGGATCCTACTATAAAGAGATCTTTATAAATTACACCGGGTGAAGTAGAACGAATACTGTAGTCATTGACGTCATAGCCCAACATAGATTCTTCGCCAATACCTTGATGTAAATCTACCAAGCCTTCCGTTCCGAAGCTATCAACTAATTCTCCAGTAGATGCGTTGACTGCTAGCAAAAAAGGGCCCACAGTATATAGGATTCGTTGGTCGCCCTTATTTTCCCAATAAACCACACCTCTCATAGGGTGAAAGCTCTTTTTTAGTTTAGGGTTTAAATAAGGATCAAACTTCCATAACTCCTTTCCTGAAGATGCGTCCAAAGCGAAAAGCTTGTGTTTGGAGGTAGTTCCGAATAATATCCCATTAACCACAATCGGTTGACACTGATTTGCCAGTGGCCTTAAAGTATCCACCTCTTCTTCCGTATCAAACTCCCAATCAACTTTTAGCGAACTTACATTTTTCGCATTAATTTGCTCTAACTCTGAATACCTGCTACCTCCACTATCTCCTCCATAGTGCCTCCAGTCCATATTATTTATCTCAGCAGAGGGTTGACATGAAGCTAATCCAAAAAATAAACAGCAACTAAGTATGACAAGATTCTTCATGGCAAATCACTTAAAAATGCATAGTTAATATCCCAAGTGAACGTCTCGCCTGGCTCTACGTCTACTTTTGTATAAGGCTCTGGACAAGAGGTGGTGGCACATGCCCAAAAAACCATATTATTTATAGGTTGGTCACTTGTGATTCGCACACCAGCTTTGGTTTTTAGATTTTCAATACGTATATCATAATCTTTTGATGTGCTTCCGAAGCCAGTCAATTCATTAGAAAAAACATTTTCTAACTTCGCTATAGCTCTATTATAAATAATAGATTGTTCTTCAATCTTTGCCGTAGTGCCAAAGCCCTTTATTGTGCCTTCTGGCTTAACATCAAAAACAAAGGAGGTCTTTATGTTGGCATTGGTAGGCTCCTTATCAATTATGAAAAAATTGTGATTATATACACTCGTATTAATGGTCTTATTCCCCGTATTTTTCAAACTATGACTTAAAATCAAGCTGGAGTTTTTCAGTGTCATCTTCTTGACATAATTATAAGAATAGCCATTGGACATCTTAAGAATTTGAGTGAACTGAATTTTATTTTCCCGTACTTTTACTTTTCTTTTTCCGTGGTTTTTAATTTGATAGGTTTTAAACTTTGAGTAAGCAGATTCTTCGGGTTTTTCTAATTCGCCTACCCCTATTTTTAGAAAGGTTTCACCCACTTCGGCCTCCTCATATCCAATGACGGTAAATTCCTCCACGGGCCCAGTAATGGCATCATGTAAGCCCGGTTCAAATTTTGGATTCCAAACGCCAAAGAAACTATGACCATTATATTCTAAGTCGGAAATCACACCAGACCAATCAAACCTTGTGCCTTGATAATACCCCTTCCCTTCTTCTGGCAGGAGTATTTTAGCGGTAATAAGAGCATTGGAGATTTCTGCATTTGGATACTTTTGACCTTGGCAATTGACAGCCATAAAAAACAGTGCGAAAGCTATTCTCATTTTTATTTTCAAAATAGGGTTATTTATAAATTAAAGTTGTCACTGCCTACCAACCATGGATAGCTCCATCAGGGCTTTTTAGGTAGGGATGAGGAAATTGGGTCTTCTCAGAAATCTCCATAACAAAATCTGCTTTTTTAGGATTAAATTCTACGCCTAAACCTGGTGCTGGGTTCAGGTAAAGTTTGCCCTCTTTAAAAAGAATATAATCTTCATTAAAATAGGCAGGTCTTTCTGGGGCACCTCCACCTAACTCCATCATACACCTAGAAGGGCTACTAGAACCTAGCACATGAACCAAGGAAGCCGTAGATAGAGGCCCTGTAAAGTGAGGAATCATTCCTGTGTAATGCGTTTCTGAAATTGCCGCTATTTTCTTTAGTTCAGTTAGTCCTCCTGAATTTGGTAGCGTAACTCGGGCATAATCTAAAAGCCTTCCTTCTATCAGCTCGTTAATATCCCATTTGTCTCCATATTGCTCTCCTACAGCAATAGGCACATTAGTCATGGCTCTCACTTGTTTATAAACATCCTGATTTTCACTCCTTATAATGTCTTCTACAAAGTAAGGTTGGAGATCTTCTAAGGCCGTGCAAACTTTTATTCCATCTATGAGATCAAATCTTGTATGTAGGTCAATAGCCCAATTCCCTTGTCCCCCTACAGCACTATCTATGCTTTTGCAGAAGTCAATAGTTTTTTGAACATTTTGATAAAAATCATAAGGTACATTGAAATCGCTACCACCGGTTGGTCCTATTCTAAAACAACGCAACCCCGCTTTAAGGCAATCTTCTGCTTGCCCCTCTGGCGTAGTAGCCTTGGAAGCTCTGAAACCTGTGGCGTAACATTCTACATAATCACGGGTGGCTCCACCCATTAACTCATAAACGGGGACGTTTAATGCCTTGCCTTTAATGTCCCAAAGGGCCATTTCTATAGCACCCAAAGCGTGCAACTTTTCTTTACCTGGGGGGTAAAACATGGTGCGATACATGTACTGCCAGAGATGTTCTATTCTAAATGGATCTTCGCCTATTATCATTTGAGCACACTGCTCTATCATATCCTTGCTTCCTCCCTCCCCTATTCCAATAATTCCTCCATCTGTCTCAATCTCAACAATTCCCCTGGCTTGATTAAACAAAGGTTTATTATAACCAGGTGCTGCGTAGTATCTGATTTTTTTTATTTTCAGGGAAGAAGTAGCTGCATATCCACTGGTATACTTTAAACCTCCCAGCAGCACCCCTGTTCCTAATATTGTGTTTTTTATAAACGATCTTCTTTCCATTTCTTTTTAGGTTGAATATTATGTCTTAAGCTATTTAAATTCATCTTAGAATACTCTTTTTAGACTAATTTGGCTTTTGTAAAACTTGAGTTAGTGGTGTTTCACTGATAGCAATTTTGTTGAATAAAACCTTTACCGCTTTTACGCCCAAGTCTTCTAAAAGCCATAATAAATAGCGAATAGTACAATTTAAATATTTCCCCTTGTCCCCTAAGTTAACCTAATTATTCATTTCACATTTATTGTTTTATATCCGGACGGAAGAATACATTCAAATTAAAAATAGTTTTAGAAGCCTTTAAGTGGCTGGAATCTGTCGCCAAAACTAGCACATATGCATGATTTTTCTCCCAAATTTAGAAATAATCCATTATCTGCCGACCTTTGCTATTATCCCCTAGGTCTCCAACCACCACAAAAGCTTCAAGTCAATCTTTAAAAAAAATTCTTAAGAGAAATGGATAAAGATGTTAGCTCTGAATTACTTCTGCCACAGCTTCCTAAAGAATAAGACTAAACTAACGGTCCTCCGTTTTGTGTGATCCTCTCCCCAGCAAACTGGACAGTGTTTTAAGAGATTTGTTTCTTAGATTTATGAACAGGAGAAAGTTTACTTCAAAATTCCAGCTTATCGTGGTTTTGGCGGCCTTGAAAGAGCGAGAGGCTCTTTCCGAACTAGCTCATCAGTATAGCGTTTCTCACAGCTAAAGCCAAGCATTTTTATCAAATGGCCATGTTGCGTATAAAAGTGATTGACCATTTATTGAGTATTCGGTTATGCAACGAATGATTATGTTTTTGGGCTATAATATTGGGTACAATTGATTGTCGTTTAGCCACATATAGCTCTAGATATACCACTTCACGATTTCACCCTAATACAAAGACGACATTGCCTTAACTCCAAAACCTCTAGTCTCTAATAGCTAGCAACCTCCGAATGCTATTTAGGCCATTTTTGAGGGCGATGAATAACAGGAGTACCATTACATGATTTTAGACTTTAGTCAGGATTCAATTCCCAGCAGCTCCTCTTTTAAATTCTAATCAGCATTTAGTCCGAAATCTCATATACACCTACCACAAAGCTGGAATTAGTTAATGCTAATATCGTGTGTTTTTATTATATATCTAAGCTGTTTGTCTCTTGCACCTGCTTTTGATAAATCCCACCTGATGATAAAAACATCTGAACTTGACGCCACAATTGCCTCAGCAACAGCCAGAATGGCTAATTAGAAATTAGAGGGCTCTAGTTTTCCATGTGGTTTTAAAATTTAGCGGGTCAAATATATTTGACCGAAACCTTCAATCTACTTGAGAGGAAAACTAGTGTGTTCAAGATCTTGTCAAAAAGCAGCAAACAAATAGCAAACAAATAAAGAAGTGAGACCGTTGCAAAACGGTCTCGTAACTATGATTCGTCAGCGAAATAGGCGTGTCCTTATCCCTGTCAGCCTCATATTTAATTAAAAGGGCATTATGGTCGGTCAAATTGAATATAACTTTAACCACCAAATTCCCTGGAAAATTATTTTGGTAGTCAATACTAGAAAGACTACTCTCAAGCAGGCGTTTAATTTCTTCTGCCATCCATGTTTTCTTATCGAAAGCGGCTATTTCTCCATGTATACGTATATCCTTACCTTCTCCTCCATCTTCTAAAGTCACAGTGCATGTTACCCACTCGAAATGAAAATGGTCTCCATGCTTGGCATCAGACAACACCTCGGGTAAAGGCACCATAAAACTCTTGTTTTTATATTACTGTCGTCCGACTAAAATGAGGAGTTTTTTTTCTAATTATTAGAAAAGTACAATAGCGGACAGCAAGCCATCCGCTATTTTTTTTCGATTTTTGTTTACCAAGACGAAAAACCGAAATCAAAA
>JBLHOT010000018.1:0-58012 GCA_047623945.1 Arcticibacterium sp.
TAGAACAGATCCGCCTGTTGCTGAAATTTATACCTGTAACGGAACAGAGGTAACTATTGATATTCCAACAGATGAAGCCAATAAGCACAATGGGTATAAAATAGAATGGGGAGATGGGACAGTGGAATATGTTCCTGTGGACGCTGCAACATTACCGTATAACAGAACGCATACCTATACCGGGGCACTTTCAGACGTGACAGTTACGGGGTTTTATATTAGAAATACTAAAACCGCATGCACCACAAACCCTGAGGTAAAGGAAGTAGACGCAAACAAAACTCCTGTCATTACAAATCTTAAAAGTATTGATGGCGGGGCAGAAATTAAATTTAAGAACTTTTCTCCGACTGGACTCTACACACTTCAAGCCGCCGAGGATAATGGAGCTACATATAATTGGAAGGATTATGGACAATCTACTGATGGAGAGTTTGCGGTCTCAGGATTAAATAAAGATGTGAAATATTGTTACAGGGTAGCTACCGAAGATGCTTGCGGTGTGCCTATTTTATCTAATATCGCTTGCGATATAGGCGTATATGCTAATCTTGCCAGCTCCTCCGAGGTGACAATATCTTGGTCTCTGCCTTCGAGTCCTTCTGGTATTCCAACACAATTAGAACTTGATAGAGATGAGGATGATTGTGGATGTGCTAAACCTTTAACATTGAACTCTAAACTCGACTTGTCTTTTAATGATGTTAGTTTAGATTGTAATAAAAGGTATACATATCAGGTTAAAGCAAAGTTTACCATTGACGTAAATGGTAAAACCGAATTTCTTACCGTAGTTTCAGAAGTAATAACGGTTAATCCCAAAGACGGCTCAGTTGTCATAATTCCAAACGGCTTAGTAAACGCAAGTTTTCCAGCTAATGATGAATCTACTATTAAATTGATTCTTTTAGATAACTCCAAAGCCGTCGCTTATAATTTTTATCATAAAGGCGAGACCGATGATGATTTTGAAAAAATTGGTAGTTCTGCGATGAACAGCTTTGAAGACATTGCTATTCATGCAAATTCTGGAGCATACTGTTATAAATATAAAGTGGAAGATGCCTGTGGTATTACCTCCGACCTTTCGCCTGAATTTTGTACGGTGTTCTTGACTTATAAAGGGACTACATTGAATTGGACTGATTTTTCTTTCCCAAATACTATTTTAACATCTACTCCGGCAGAATATACCATTGAGAGCTATGACCAAGATATAGGCACCTTTATACCTCAAATTAGAACAAGTGATTTAAGTCATGGAATTGGGCTTCTTATTTCTGACTCTGAAAACCCGACGATAAAGTTTAGGATATTGGCTCAGCAGTTCGTTGATGTACCAGGGTTTACAAACTTTGCAATACCATCGTATAGTAACACCGTGGAGATGCCTATACCAGCAGATATATTTATTCCAACAGCCTTCTCTCCCAACGGTGATGGAGACAATGAGACCTTTAAAATAAACTCCAAATTTGTAGACACGGGAACTATGACCATATATGACAGATGGGGTGCTATAGTCTACTCTGGGGATATTGAAGAAGAGTCTTGGGATGGCACCAATGGTAATACTGGAGTATTTGTTCCTAGTGGAAATTATACCTATAGAATTAAGGGTTTAAGCCTTGCAGGGGAAGATTTTGCTAGAACCGGAGTTTTGACTGTCCTTAGGTAGATCTTTATTTCTTTAATCGGCTCCGGATACTTAAATTTGACCAACTTAAAATAATAAGCATGGGATTATTTGATATGGCTGGAATGATGGGTAAAGTAAAAGAACTCCAAACAAAGATGGAGGAGGCTCAAGGAAAATTAGCCGACATCACCGCTGAAGGCGAATCAGGGGCCGGAATGGTTAAAGTTACTGTCAATGGTAAAAAGGAACTACAAAGCGTATTCATAGAGCCTGAACTTATCAATAAGGACGAGATTGACATCCTTCAAGATTTAATAGTTGCTGCCGCCAATAAGGCACTTGAGAATGTCGATGTGCTTTCAAAAGCCGAATTACAAAATGCCACTTCTGGTATGATGCCTAATATTCCAGGTATGGATTTGGGTTCGATGTTTAATAAATAAGGATTTGAGCACCGCTGTAGTCATACTTAATTTCAATGGTAAACATCACCTTTCCACTTTTTTACCGTCTATACTAAAGTATACACATGAGGCTGCCATCTGGGTAGCGGATAATGGTAGCACAGATGACTCAGTGATTTTTATAAAGTCCGAGTATCCTCAAGTGAACCTTCTTGTTTTAAATCAAAATCACGGCTTTGCCGAAGGTTATAACCAGGCATTAAATCACATATCTGCAGATTATTATGTGTTGCTCAATTCTGATGTGGAGGTCACTGAGAATTGGCTGAATCCTTTAATACATCAACTAGTAAGTTCTCCCAAAGTAGCAGTTGTTCAACCCAAAGTTTTATCCTATAAACTCAAGAATACCTTTGAGTACGCTGGAGCGGGTGGTGGGTTTTTAGATATGTTTGGCTATCCTTTTTGTAGAGGGAGAGTGTTTGATTTTTGTGAAGAAGACACTGGTCAATACGATATAAGCACACCGGTATTTTGGGGTACAGGAGCTTGCTTGGCTATTAAATCTGCTGTTTATCATAAAGTGGGGGGCTTAGATGGACGTTTTTTTGCACACATGGAAGAAATTGATCTTTGCTGGAGAATACAAAGTACAGGACATACAGTTATGTATGAACCTGCTAGCACTATTTATCATTTGGGAGGTGGCACGCTTCATAAAAGCAATCCCCGTAAGACTTTCTTAAACTACAGAAACTGTTTGGCAATGATGTTTAAGAATTTGCCTGTTTCTTCTGTCATTCCAATCATTATTATTAGACTTATCTTAGACGGGGTCTCTGGTATTAAGTTGCTAGTCTTGGGAAATATGAAGGACTTTTTGGCGATATTAAAGGCTCATTTTAGCTTCTATACTATGATTCCTTATTTGTATAAAAAGTCTAAGGGTGTTCCACGGTCAAAGGCCGGTTTGTACAAAGGATCAGTAGTATGGCAGTATTTTATAAAGGGGTTAAAGAAATTTTCTGATTTACCGGATGCTTAAAGTTGGAATAACAGGAGGTATTGGATCTGGAAAGAGTACGGTCTGTAAGATTTTTGAAATCTTGGGAGTACCTGTATATTATGCCGACTACGAGGCTAAAAAATTAATAAACGCAGACTCAAGCATTAAGGTTGCCATTACTAAGCTACTAGGAGTGGAGGCTTATCTCAATGGATTTTATAATGTGCCTTTTGTTAAAAAGCAGGTCTTAGGTGATAAAACCATTTTAGGCTTATTAAATAAAATTGTTCATCCTGCCGTAGCAAAGCACTCTTTAAAGTGGCTGGAAGAACATCTTTCCTGTCCGTATATCCTGAAAGAGGCTGCCATCATGGAGCGTGGCAGAGGTTTGGATAAAATAATATATGTTAGGGCTTCAGAAGAGGTAAGGATTCATAGAATTTTAGAGAGAGATCCAGAGAGAAGCAAGGAAGAGATTAAGGGCATCATGGCTAATCAGAAGTCCGAAATAGGCTTTTCTGAAATATCAGATTATAGCATTAGGAATGATGAAGAATTGCTCATTCCACAAGTACTAGCATTGCACAATAAGCTTACTATTATTTCTTCTTAAACTTATGTCTAAGTTTAGTGACAGTACTATTCATTTCTTTATCAATGTCCATTAAGTCATTAATAGTCTGGATAGCGTGGATGACTGTGCTATGATCTCGGCCACCAAAATGATATCCGATGGACTTCAATGAAAGGTTTGTTAGCTCTTTAGCCAAATACATGGCTGTTTGTCTAGGAATCACAATGCTCCGAAGCCTGCTTTTACTTTTTAAGTCTGCTATTCTTACTTGAAAATGTTCTGTCACCACAGAAATGATACTGTCTATATTTATTTCTTTTGCAGATTCAGTTACAATATGATTAAGTGTTCTTTTGGCCAACTCAAGGTCAATAACTTTTTGTGTTAAAGAAGCTTGGGCAATCAAGGAGATCATAACGCCCTCTAATTCTCTTACATTTGAATCTATGCTGTGTGCAAGATATTCTATTACCTCAAAATCAATATCTACGCCTTCGGTTTGAAGTTTTTTCTGAATAATGGCGATTCTCGTTTCGAGATCCGGGTTTTGCAAATCTGCCGTCAAACCCCATTTAAACCTTGATAATAGTCTGTCTTCCATCCCATCTAAGTCTCTAGGAGGCCTGTCTGAGGTCATCACTATCTGCTTGCCTGACTGATGTAGGTGATTGAAGATGTGGAAAAACGTTTCTTGTGTTTTCTCTTTTCCCGAAAGGAACTGAACATCATCAATAATTAAAACATCCACCTGCATATAAAAAGACATGAAGTCTTGTAGGCTGTTGTTTTTTATAGAATTGATAAACTGACTAGTAAACTTCTCTGAAGAAACGTACAAGACGAATTTTTCGCTTTGGCTATTGTTTTTGATGAAGTTACCAATGGCCTGAACTAAATGGGTTTTACCAAGACCCACACCTCCATAAATCATCAAAGGATTAAAAGAAGTTACACTTGGTTTTTCTGCTACGGCATAACTAGCCGCCCGTGCTAACCTATTGCAATCTCCTTCAATGAAATTATCAAAGGAATAACTCCTATTTAAGAAAGAATCATTTTGAAGAGCATTGAGGTCCCTCATTTCAAAGGGGCTAGTCACTTTCTTAGGCTCTTGACTATAGAAGTTGTTTTTTGGAGGTTGCTGCTTGTTCGTAGCTGTATTTACGGATTGTGGTGGCCTGTTGTTGGCTTTGTCTCCTCTATCTACTACAATAGAATACTCTAATTGCCCATCAAGGCCAATAGAATAATCCAACGCTTTTCTTAAAAGCTCTACGTAATTATCTTCGAGCCACTCGTAAAAGAATTGACTTGGAACCTGAATGATTAGCTTTTTGCCTGATAACTTGTAGGGCATTACCGGCTCGAACCAAGTTTTAAAACTTTGGTCTGAAGTATGCTGTCGAATTACTTTGAGGCAATTTTCCCACACTAAACTGGCATCATTCGTTGCTACTGTAGAGGTCAATTTTGAAAAGCTGTTTAATAGTATAAAATTCTTTTTCTAAAAGAAAAGGAAACAAACTTAGTAAAATGTAGTGGGTAAAAGGGGGTAAAAAAAGTATTTTATTTTCTTAAAAAAAACTATCAAAACTTGCTTCTTCTTTTAGTCCTATCAAGTGCGTTTAAAATGTGGATAACTTTTAGTGCTGACCTTGAAATATTACCACAGACTATTTTTGAAAAATAAATTTTAAGCGGGTATCATTTAAGAGTTACAGGTCGAAAATCTTAAATGAGCTGTTTTTATATTCTTACTTTTACAGAAAAATAATCCTTAAATATTCTCGCTTTCATGCTCAAAACCGCACTATTAATTGCAGGTATTTTAATTGCATTTTTCATAGCCGACTACATTGGCCCATTTCCTTATTTACATGATTGGAAATATGTAATGATAGTTTTTTTTGCTGCTATTTCATTTCTCTTCCATACATTGGTGGGAGCGGGAATAGATGCTCAATCCGATAAATTCATCATTTTTTACCTTACTTCCGTGATAATTCGCTTTTTGGCTTGTATTATTTTTGTGGTCGTTTCCTTGTATATGAATGTAGGAAACGCGGCTGTCTTTACTATTAATTTTTTTGCACTATATTTATTTTTCACCTCGTTTGAAATTTTAGGTTTATATCGTAACTTGCGTCGATTTTAGGAAGGGCTAGAAAATTTATATCAAGCAAGAATTAAGTGATGTTTAAAAAGTTAGTATTAATACTCTCATTATCAGTAATTGCTCTTGGTTTTGCAACCGCTCAGCATGAGGATGTGACGAAAGAGCCTGTCGATTCTGAAGTTTCTGAACATGAAGATTATGTTGAAAGGCATGAAGACCATGCTGAAGAGGCATTTGACATGGGAGGTATGATCATGCACCACATCTTAGATGAACACGGTTGGGAGTTTGCTCATGGATTTAAGTTACCACTTCCTGTAATAGTCTATTCTAAGTCAGAAGGATTACAGGCTTTCTCATCTGCTAGATTTGATGAGAATAACGGTGTGTTTGGTCCTTATGAAATTCATCATGAGAAAATAGCTTTAAGTGCAGACCATCACGAAGTTGTTTGGGATTTCTCAATTACAAAAAATGTGGCTTCTCTTTTTCTGAGTGCTATTATTTTAATTGTCGTCTTTCTTGCCGTAGGTAGGGGTTATAAAAAGAATAGAGGGAAAGCTCCTAGCGGAATTCAATCTTTTCTAGAGCCCGTTATCCTAACCATTAAGGATGAAGTAGTAAAGCCGAGTATTGGGCCTAAATATGAGGCATACTTACCATATATGTTGACCTTGTTCTTTTTTATCTTGGTGAATAACCTAGTTGGCCTAACACCAGGTGCGGCTAACCTTACGGGGAACATTGCTGTTACTTTAACCTTGGCTTTGATTACATTTGTGATTGTTCACGTAAAGGCTAATAAAAACTATTGGATGCACTTGGTAGCTCCTCCAGGAGTACCTGGATGGCTAAAGCCGTTATTCTGGTTGATTGAGGCTATTGGTGTAATAATGAAGCCAGCGTCTTTAACCATACGTTTGTTCGCAAACATAACGGGAGGTCATATTATTCTTTTGAGTTTTATCGGGTTGATATTTTTGTTTAAAAATTATGCTGTTGGTGGAGGAGTTTGGGCTATCGGGACTTTCATGTCTCTGATAGAAGTCTTAGTAGCTTTTATTCAAGCTTATATTTTTACGTTGCTATCGTCTATGTATATCGGGACTGCCATTGAAGAGCATCACGATCATTGATATAGCTTCTTTTAATTTGTGTTTATTTTTTTAACTATAAATCGTTTACAAAATGTCTTTGTTAAACATTCTTTTACAAGCTGCTGCTGAATCAGGCTCTGGCTTAGCTGCAATGGGTGGTGCTATCGGTGCTGGTCTTGCTGCAATTGGTGCTGGTATTGGTATTGGTAAAATTGGTGGTTCTGCGATGGAGGGCGTTGCCCGTCAACCAGAAGCCGCTGGTAAAATCCAGTCAATGATGATTATCATCGCTGCTCTTATTGAGGCTGTTGCCTTATTTGGTGTGGTAGTTGGTCTTTTGGCCATCCTTGGATAATTAGCACAAAATCGTTTTGCTCTGCTCACATTAGGTGTCAGAGCAAAACTTTTACTTTTAAAGATAAAATTTTTAAAAATATGGAATTATTAACTCCCGGTATTGGACTAATTGCATGGCAATTAGTTATATTCTTAACGCTATTTTTTGTTCTTAAGAAATTTGCTTGGAAGGGGATTTTATCCGCTCTGGGTGAGAGAGAAGAAGAGATTAGTTCAGCCTTGAAAATGGCAGAAGAAACACGTGCTGAAATGGCCAAGCTTAAATCTGATAACGAGAAGTTGTTGGGTGAAGCCAGGGCAGAAAGAGATCAAATGATTAAAGAGGCCAAAGAAACCACCAATATGATGATTTCTGATGCTAAAGTAAAGGCAAGCAGCGAAGCTAATAAGATTATGTCTGACGCTCGTGAAGCCTTGGCTCAGGATCGTACAGCCATGGTTGCTGATTTAAAGAGTGAAGTGGCTTCACTGTCTATTGAGATAGCTGAGAAAGTGATTAAGAGGGAATTGACATCGAAAGGTGCTCATTCAAAGTTAGTTACTGAATTAATTAGCGAAGCGAACTTAAACTAGCATTCACTCGTTGAATAATTCCTTTGCAAGAAATATCAAGTTAATTAATAATTAAATCTGTCTTGCTAGTTTAATGCGTATTTGGAAACTAGTAGGGATAATGAATCAACAATGTCTGACGGAGTAGGAATAATAGCTTATAGATATGCCAAGGCCTTAATTGATTTGGCCATTGAGCAAAAGGTAGTGGAAGATGTCAATAATGACATGTCGCTGTTTGAAAAAGTTTGTAATGAGAACAAGGAGTTTCAGTCTGTTATGGCTAACCCTATTGTTCGGCACGAAAAGAAAAAGTCGATTCTGAAAAAGATTTTTGAAAAGAATGTTCACCCTGTGACTTTTTCAATCTTCGATGTGCTAACTAGGAAAAATAGAGAGAATCTGATTTATCCGATTGCTAAAGAGTTTCAGAAACTATACGTTGATCTTAATAAAATTGAGCTCGCCATCGTTACTACCGTAGAACCGATTGACGAAACTCAAAGAGCAGAGTTTATCAAAATTGTGAAAGACGCAAGTGGTAAAACGGTGCAGTTGGAAGAAAGAATAGATAAAGAATTAATTGGAGGATATGTTCTAAGAGTTGGAGATACTCAAATAGACACCTCTGTAAGGAAAAAGATAAATAACTTAAAACTAGAATTAGTTTAAGTTTTTAAGATTTAGTTTTCATGGCTATAAAGTTGAGAAAGGCCCTGGTTTTACCGGGGTTTTTTCCTTTTTAGGGGTTTTAGAAGGGTTGACTAAGCAGCCGGCGAGCTTCTTAAGCTCGTTTATAGGGTCAGAGGAAATATCTGGAGACTAGGCAAATAAATGGATCAACAGAATTATCAGGGGTTTAGGCAAATGATGTCCTCCATATTTAACAGAAAAGTCAGCTTCTCTTAGTCATATCAAAGCATTATAATTACGAATGGACAAAAATGAATTTCCATTCTTTATCTGTCAGGGATGAGCGTCTAAAGTTTATTGTTTCGCTTTCAAAAGACTTAGAGCTATGCTTAATTTGATTATTTCTTCACAGTGGCCACAACAGTTCCATTTGGCACGACAAATTTGTAAAAAAACTGGGTCAATATGACAATCGTTCCATCGGAACGATATTTGATGCTAGTCTGAAAGCTGCCATAGAGGATTACATAGCGTACCTATGTCACGAAAGACCATGGAAACCTAGATATTTACCTACTATATTGTCCCTAATGGGAAAACAATTGTGATAGGCAGGTACACCGCAGAACTATGGGGTGATAGGAAAAATAAGAATAGTAAATATGAGATTAAGCCTTTGTGCCGCTTTTGGAATAATACCTCCTTCTTTAGAATTTCTATTTTAGGTGCATTCAAGAGTGTAGTGTCTGATCATCACTTCCGCAAAGCAATACCAAATCGTCTATAAGCAGAAAAGGATACGCCAATTATAAACAAGATGATCCCAAGCCAAAGTAGGTTAATGAGAGGCTTTTCTATGGCTTTTAAAACGATGTATTCTCTTTCGCTTCTTGAGATAGAGAACGTGAAATTCCCTGAAACTGGGTCTATCTGTGTTAACTGCACTCTTACTCCCAGTTCATTACTTATCACAGGTTTACTCCACACCTCATTGTCCTTTATGACGAAGTTAGGACGGAGCAGTTTCTCTCCATCTCGTTCTAATATACGAAGTTGTGCCTGTGCAGCAGCATCTCCTGCTTTTAGCTGAATCCCTTCTACTTCTCTTATGCCTATCACGTCATCGAGTATGGCTACGTAATCATTTAAAAAGAAAGTATCTTTTAAAGCCACTCTGTAATCCATCGGAGTGGACCATTCTTTCTCGGCTTCATTCTGGACGTAGTTTACATGTGAATAGATGTCCTTATTCCAGAAACGTTTGATGTCAGGAGAAGCCACATTACCCATCTTTTCATTGATTTGATATCGTGGGTAGAGGTTAAAAGTTTCGCCGTCTTTAAGCTCATAGGCTATTTGGTAATAGGTATTCTCAGCCTCGTATTCCACGGTGTCTGAGCGGTACCTAAGAGTGTCAGAACCATCAACAATATCTGCTCTTGTAATTCCTTTATATCCTGATCCTATCACAGGTTGTATAAAACGTTTCTCTATGAATCCAGGAACGTCTCTCACATCTAAAAACTGGCCTTTGTAGGTAAGCGAGAAGTCGGGTAACTGATAAGGTCTGTTTAGCCAAAGTAAAACATTTTCACGACTTTCTTTTTCAGAATCAGAGAATAGCTCTGTGCTGGTAGTATTTATAGAAACAGTTTTTTCGTAAGCAGAAGAAAACATGATCCCTAAGAGCATTAAAGCAATGCCAATGTGACTTATAGCTCCCCCAGCCACCTTGACTTTGCCTTTAAATAAGTCAAGTAAAATGGTGGCATTGCAAACAATAGAAAACATGGTTCCTAGAATGAGAATGATGTATTTCCAGTCGTTTACGCCAGTGCCAATGATTATTAAAACAGACAAAAACATGGCCACTACAAGTGGGTTGATTAAATCTTTAAAACTTTCCGTTTTTATTTTTTTCCACCAAAAATATTGAGCTATGCCCATCAATATCACAGCGGCAATGAAAAGCCACATCTGGAAACTGGTATAATGAGCTATCTGGTCTGATGGGAGGGCCATATTCAGGTCAAAACCTATAGCTTCCGCCAGGCTGTTATAAACAGGAATGGATGTGGTAATTATGACCTGAAAAGCCGCTAGACTAAGGGTTAAAATACCCATGAATAGCCAAAATTCAGCAGAGTATACAGAGGCTTCCTTGTCATCTTTTGGAAGGCTTTTCCATCGTGTAGCGGCCAGTAGGATAGCTCCAAAGAAGAAGCTTAAAAGATAAAGCAATAATTGCCCTGACAATCCTAAGTCTGTAAAGGAATGAACAGAGGAGTTCCCTAAAATACCGCTTCTGGTAAGGAATGTAGAATACAGAATAAGGATAAACTGAGCTATGATTAGGATATAAGAGTACTTCAGGGCTGAAGAGCTTTTTCTTGCGAATATGAGCGTATGAAAAGCAGCCACAAGGACTATCCAGGGAACATAGACGGCATTTTCTACAGGGTCCCAGTTCCAGTAGCCACCAAAATTCAAAGTTTCATAGGCCCAAATTCCGCCCATCATAATACCAGTCCCTAACACCACAGAAGCCACAAGTGCCCAAGGTAATGTGATACTTAACCAACTGGTAAAGTCTTTTTTCCACAAGGAAGCCATGGCAAAAGCGAAAGGAACCATGGTAAGGGAAAAACCTAAGAAGAGGGTAGGAGGGTGGATAACCATCCAGTAATTTTGTAGAAGAGGATTTAAACCATTGCCATCTTTAGGAATAAAGTTAGGGTCTATGGCCCAAATAGGAGCATCTGGATTGGCCTGTTGTATGGTCAAGAAAGGATTGCTACCCAACTTGTATTCAGAGAAGAATACCACACCTAAAATCATAGAGGTAAGAAATAGCTGAATTCCAGACACTATCATCATGCTGGGAGAAGCCAAGGCTTGATGCTTTTTGTTTAAAGTGAATTGAGTAATAAGAACTAATCCTACAATGGCATTCCAGAAAATCCATAGAAGGAAACTGCCTTCTTGGTCTTGCCAAAAGCACGAAATGGCATATCCTAAAGGAAGACTCCAAGAGGTATTATCCCAGGCATAGTGATATTCAAAATAATGGTTGAAAATTATTGCGAAAAGGGACAGGCATACACCCACTACAAAAATGGCATGTCCTATAAAAATGATGTTTCCGTATTTTCTCCAGAAGGAGCTGTTTGCCGTTCCTCTGGAAGATTGCCAATAGGCATAAGTGGCTATAAGCGAACTGACAAAAGCGAGGATGGTAAGTAAATGTCCGAGATCTCCTAAATATGGTCTGAGCATGAAACTGACTGCTTAATTTTCGTTAAAGGTACTATTGAAATAACTAATCTGTGGCGAATTATATCATTGTTTTAGGTATAATTCTAAATGAAATACCATAGACTATCTGGAAAGCGTAAATTTCAGATTGAATTGTCTAATTTTAGTTAACATTTTTCGTTTTTAACCTGTGAAAAAAACTCTCGCTTTTGTTTTGGTCTTAGTCGGCTTTAATGTCTTTGGGCAAGGTGTGCAATTTCCTTTTAAAGATATGCCAAGTGCTTTATCAGATGCCAGAGTCTCTGAGAAACTTGTTTTTCTAGACGTTTATGCGGCCTGGTGTGGGCCATGTAGGGCTATGGAAACTTCCATATTTACCAAACCAGAGGTAGGTGACTTTTTCAATGCCAGCTTTTCTAATTTAAAAATGGATAGTGATATGGCCGACGGACGCTCTGTGGCCTTGAAGTACGGAGTGAAAGAGTTTCCTACCTATTTGTTTCTGAGTCCGGAAGGAGAAATTGTGCATAAAATTGTTGGATTTCACTCTTCGGGGAGATTACTCTCTGAGGCTGAAAAGGCCAAAAGAAAGAAAGCCGAATTTATCTCAATAAGAAATTTGGATGCTGAGTATGAGAAAGGAAAAAGAGAACCAGACTTTCTATACAAATACCTAAAAAGGAAGACCTTTGAAGAGGGTTCCCAACCCTTTATTTTGGAGGAATACCTAGAGGTAGTACCAGAGGATGAAATAAGAACAGAAAAAGTATTAGCTCTCATTTCTGATAATGTCACTTCTGTCTCTTCAAAGGGTTTTACCATTTTATCCGAGTCTCTTTCGAGGTTCTTGAACATGACGGAAAGTCAGCAGAAAGCTATTTTAAGAGGAATTTCAAATTCTAAAAAGAGTACATTTAAAACGGCTGTTAAAGAAAGAGACGATGAGCTTTTTGATATTTTAATAGAGGCGGTACATAACACCTCATACAGTAGACAAGCCGCTTTTGCTGAAGAAAGGCAGTTTAGGTACGATTATGCTAAACTCACAAGGAATTTCAAGTTTTTTAAAATTATAGCTCAGGAAGAAGCTAGTCAGATCATGACTAAATCCCTAGAGGATTTCCAAGAACAAACAGCTATGAGTATTCGGGAGTTTGAAAGAACAGCCGAAGAAAAAGGAATATCAGCCTCATCTGGTAGATATAAAATGATGTTGGCTGGTTTAGAAAAGGGTGCGAGCAGAGCTGCGTCTTTTCAGCTAAATGATTTTGCCAGAGGTTATTTTGAAATGGCTACAGATGAAATGGATTTGAAGAATGCGATAAAGTGGTCTGCCTATTCAATAAAGTTAGAAGAAACAGCGGCCAATTGGGAGACTTATTCTTTTCTACTTAAAAAGGTGGATCGTAAGAGAGATGCAAAAAAAGCAATGAAACAAGCCATAAGAATGGCAAAAAGAGCAGGTTTGGAAACGGAAATATTAAAAAGAGTCTACAAAAAAATAAAATAAAACGCTAGTTGTTTCTGTATGGCTTACTCCTCTTTTTTTGTCAAAAAACGCTTCCGCCCAAAGCAGTCGAAAACAAAAAAAGATTCATTTACTAAGTCACGGATCCCTAACATCATCTATAACCATGATTTCAATTTAGTGGAATAGTGCACCTTTGAAAGTATCAAAGAGCTAGTTGCTTCTGATAATAAAATCATTTTGCTCTTTACATACACCAATTTTGGTTTGAGCGATGTCATCACATCGATGCCGATGTTATGAGCCCCAAAGCTGTGGCTGATAAGCTCAATGCCCGTTTTATTACTTATAAAGTAGATGCTGAGTTCTTTATTGGTTACAATGTGGCCAGTAAATATAGTTAATGGTCTACCCATTATACCTATTTATGGAAATGTGTGTTCCATATTGGCTTAAATGTATTTGTACGACATTGCATATATGAAGGAGCCGAGTTTGCTGAAAGCCTCTCCAAAGAGACTAGTATAAATCCTCAGAACGCTCTAGCATTAGAATTGAGCTTTGAGGTAAAATGACATACTTTTCTCCTTCGTACTGAATTTCAATAGCGTGCCTTTGAAGATAAATAGCCAAGTCGCCCTCTTCAGCTTGCAGTGGCATATACTTTACCTTTTCTTGTGTGTTTTTCCATGGCTCATCTTCTGTAGTGCTAGGTAGCGGATATCCTGGGCCTACTTTGACTACATAGCCACTTCTTACTTCCTCTTTTTCTGTGACAGTAGGTGGAAGGAAAAGGCCGGTTTTAGTTTTGCCCGAATGACCTTTAGGCTGAATTAGTACCTTATCTCCTACTACTTCTAATCTTTTGAGCTTATTGTCGTGAGTTATATTCATTTCAAATGTTAATTCTTCTCTTTCGGGCGACTATCTGCCAAGTGTTTATCTTAGATTGGTCTGCTATAACCGAAATTTCATCATGTAAGTTTATAGTTGGACAAATATGAAAAGGCACACCATAAAAAACATCTCCTACTTTTATTTGATCCCAGTTTTCTACTTTCAGGACGCCATGCTCTTCACTTTGTGAAAGCAGTTCATAGTTGTTTAAGTTTAGAATTTTTACTCTTTTATGGATAGGGTTTTCAGCCGCCACGGCTTTATGGCCTAGGTCAACGGTGACAATACCTTTTGTGGGTTTTGAGATGACGCGTGTTATAATTAACACAGCTGTGTCAAACGATTGTTCGGGTAGCATTTCTGAGTAACCCCAATCCCAAAAAACAGAAGTGCCTGGGCTGCAAACTCTATTAGGATGTTCTAGGTGTGAAGTAAAAGCGGGAGTGCCGCCACTCACTAGTTTTAGAGAATCATCTTGACGGTATAATTCTGCAAAAAGGGACTCCACTTCATTAAATCCAAACTCTATTTTGCTCTTTCGTGTGCTAAATGAAGTATCATGGATATGGCCGTCATAGGCATGAAGGCCTCTAAATTTTAGGTATTTTGACCCTTTTAATTTTGCTATTAAATCGTTTAGGCCAGGGCCTAGTTCTATTCCTGACCTGTCCATTCCAGTATTAATATCAATGTATACAGAGATAGTAATTTGATTGTTTTCGGCTACTTGGTTTAAAATAATTGCAGATTCGACATTGTCAACCAGGGTAGAAAATTGACATGCTGGATAAGCCAAAATGAGTTGGGCAAGTCGTTCTATTTTGGGTCCTACCAATTGATGAGCTATGAGTACTGAA
This sequence comes from Arcticibacterium sp., assembly GCA_047623945.1. Taxonomy (GTDB): domain Bacteria; phylum Bacteroidota; class Bacteroidia; order Cytophagales; family Spirosomataceae; genus Arcticibacterium. The sequence continues at coordinate 14,856 of JBLHOT010000018.1, forward strand.
CTTGCTTTGGCTTTAGCCGTAATTTCAGCTTCTGAAATAGTGGAAGCTTTAAAATGCCGTATTCCCAAGGCTACCATTTTTTTGATGACTTCCTCCAGCTTATTGGTTTTGACATGTGGCATTAATCGCTCAGTTTCGCCATTCACCATAGCTATCATTTGTTTAAGATTTTTATCCACCAGGTTTTCATAAAGGACCAGAGATGGAGAATCAATTGTATCGATGTTTTGTATGTTATACCAAGCCATAATTTAGAGTTCTAGATGTCAATTATATTTTCAAAAATAGGGTTTAAAAGAAGGATAATAATTGATTGGCTTTATTTTAAAGAGAATAGTGATTTAATTGCCCATCGAATAAAAAAATAATAACTCATGGCGAATTTATTGACGGGAATTCAACAAATCGGGATAGGAGTTCCAGATGCAGGAGAGGCTTTTAAGTGGTATAATCGTAATTTAGGGCTGAATGTTCCTGTTTTTGATGACGTGGCACGAGCAGAATTGATGACTCCGCATACAAACGGAATAGTTAGAGAACGACGAGCCATTTTAGCTGTTAATATGGCAGGTGGCGGCGGGGCAGAAATATGGGAATCTAAAGACCCTCTGCCGATAGCTCCAAACGAGGCTCCTTCCATAGGTGATTTAGGAATATTTGCAGCAAAAATAAAATCGTCGAATGTAGATGCATTAGCTGTTATCCTGAACCTGAAGTTACAGAATTTACCAAATAAAAATGCTACAGCCTGGGTGGTAGACCCTTACGGGAATCCCCTTCAAATAGTGCCTGACAACTCATGGTTCAAAAAGAAATCTGATAACACTGGGGGGGTTCTAGGAGCGGTAATAGGCGTAAGTGATATGGAAAAATCACTGAAGCTTTATAGAGATGTACTGGGCATCAATGAAGTACTTTATGATGAGACAGGAGTCTTTGAGGATTTTGAAAACCTTAAAGGTGGCAAACGGAATATGCGTAGAGTTTTGCTAAAGAAATCTGAAACATCAGATGGTGCCTTCTATAAGCTATTTGGCAATATCGAAATTGAATTATTGCAAGTGTTGGATGAGGCAGTGCCTGTCATTATGAAAGGAAGAAGCTGGGGCGATTTGGGTTACATTCATTTGTGCTTTGATTGTCTAGATATGGAGGCGTTTAAAGAAAAGGCTGAGACAAACGGATTTCCATTTACGGTAGATAGTGGCGGATATTTTGAGATGAGTGATGCTGGAGGGCGTTTCAGCTACATTGAAGACCCAGATGGAACACTTCTAGAATTCGTAGAAACGCATAAAGTACCCGTTTTAAAGAAATTAAATATCTCTATTGACCTTAAAAAAAGAGGTATGCGAAAGCCATTACCAAATTGGATGATAAGTACTTTGGGATGGGGGAAGGTTAACGCTTAGACAATGTCAGTTCAACCGGTAGAGAACGGTCATTTGACTAGGAGTTATGAATACAGTATAAAAAAGGAATTGTGATTCTTCAATTACTTATTGACGATAGTTTTCAATGAAAATCTCAGAAGCTCAGAAAACAGTAGATGAATGGGTGAACACCATTGGTGTTCGTTATTTCAGTGAACTCACAAATACAGCTATTTTAACAGAAGAAGTGGGGGAGTTGGCCAGTATCATGGCTCGGCGTTATGGGGATCAGTCTGAAAAGAAATCTGACAGAAACAAGGACTTAGCTGATGAAATGGCAGATGTACTTTTTGTACTTATTTGCCTTGCAAATCAGACGGGAATAGATCTAACAGAGGCTTTTAAAAAGAATCTAGAAAAGAAAACAGAGCGGGACAAAAACCGCCACAAAGAAAACAAGAAGCTTCAATGATTTCTATTCTGAAAAAAACGTTCAAAGATGTAAAGGCCAACTGGCCTGTTCACTTATTGATGTACTTGGTAACCGTCCTACTTACTATACTTCCTCTAGTATTCTTTCATAAAATATTGAAGAGCGAAGTTGGTCATTCCATGCTTTTAAATGAGCTGGTTCCTGATTTCAGTTTTATGGTATTTGGTGACTTTATGAACGCCTCTTGGAAGGCTTTTAAACCTGTTTTTTGGTATTCATTGGGAGTTGGTTTTGTGAGTTCTTTGGTTTATACTTTTTTTTCCGGAGGAGTAATCGACAAACTAGATAATCCAAAAAACAGTTTTTCGGCCGGCCGTTTCTTTAAAATGTCGGGTTCATATTTCCCCAAGTATTTTGGTCTTCTTTGTTTGATAGGTATTCTCCTTTTTGTCTTCTTTTTAGTAAGCGGTTTGGTCTATTTTATTTTCGTGGCCATAGCAGATGGTAGTTCAGAAAGAGGCTATGTGCTCTGGCTTATTCCGCCTTCTGTTTTTCTTTTTGTCTTGATGAGTTTTGGTTTATGCATAAGCTTTTATGCCAAAGCCTTCATGTATAAAGAACCTAGAATGACCTTTCTTAAAGCCTTTTGGGAAGCATTCTATTTCGTTTTTAGAAATAAAGAGACCCTTTTATACTTTTGGCTTTTGCTGATTTTTGGATCGGTCTCTCTTATGATCTATTTGGCTGTGGATAAGTTTGTAGGAATGACTTCTGGGTTTACTATTGGTCTTATGCTAGTTCTTCAGCAACTTTTTATTTTTGCAAAATTCGTGCTCAAACACTGGAATTATGCTATAGCCCTGCACGTTTTTGAGGCAAAACCTGTAGTGCTTTATACTGAGCTTCCCACTCCTTTAGAAGATAATCTTGATGTTTCAAATGAAAGCGATGACAAACTTTCTGAAGCGGAAGATGGTTTTTAACACATGGCAGAAGAAATCATAAACAAGGTGGCCTCTAGTGGGCTTGTATCATTTAATTTGGAGGATTATTATCACTCTGGAGAACGCGTCGTTTACGATTTGAAGGATAACCTCTTCATGAACATGATTCTGAAAGAGAAAGATTTTAGAGTGTTCTTAAAAGAACATGACTGGAGCTCGTATGAAGGAAAAAACGTAGCTATTCTCTGTTCTGAGGATGTGATAATTCCCACTTGGGCATATATGTTATTGGTCCTTAAACTTGGGCCAGTGGCTAATTGTGCAGTAAAAGGTTCTCTAAAGGATTTAGAGGTTAAGCTTTTCCAAAAAGCATTGTCGGAAGTGGACTTTGAAGCTTACAGAGAGGCTAGAGTTGTGGTCAAAGGCTGCTCTAAAGTAGAAGTACCTGCAGAGGTTTATGTAGAACTTACTCAAACGCTCCAGCCGATAGTAAAAAGTTTGATGTTTGGAGAGCCATGCAGTACTGTTCCTCTCTATAAAAAACCAAGGCAATATGACGACACACAGCTTTATTAAGAAGATTACGTTTTAACTTTGCAATCTAGTTTCAAAGAATGCAGAAATTAAAAAAAATAGGGGCACTTAGTTTATTGACTCTACTTCTGGTGAAGGCTATGGTGGTACCTGCTATCTTTTTTAATTATGAGCTTCGCAAAGATTTCATTATCCAAAATTTCTGTGTAAACAAAGACCGTCCTGAGCTTAACTGCGACGGAAAGTGTTATTTGGCGAAACAATTAAAGGCCGCCAAGCAGCAAGATGAAAATGAATCGGAGGCTGCTTTTGTAGATAAACTACTCGTTTTTGAATGCCTTAGCTTAAATAGTAATTACACCTTTCCGGATACATTTCCATACTCAGACTCTGGAGTTGCTATTCCTGTAATTCCACACCTTTTGGAGATGAGTCGCCCTTTCTCTATTTTTCATCCGCCTCAGTTTATATCCTAATTCCTTCTTGTTTTTAATTTTCAATGGTTTGACGCTTCTTCAGTTGTCTGAAGTAGGAGATCGTCTATTGATATGTTTTTTTTGAAATTTTAGAATATAAATTAGAGATGAATTTTTCCAATAAACTATATATTGGCCTGATTGGCCTATCTTCTTTGGTGATGTCTTGCGAGCAAGCAGACATAGAAAACCCAGATACAACGAATACCGTTGAAATTGAATTTGATAATAGATTTGCTGCCACAGAGCTTTTATTAGGTAATACACAAGCCACAAATGCAAGCGGTGAAGCGTACACAGTAAGTACATTAAACTATTTTGTTTCTAATGTGGTGCTTAAATCAAAAATGGGGGAGACGGTCAGTTTTCTGGATCAGTACTTCCTCGTAAAGGAATCAGACATGGCTTCTCAGCTTATAGAATTGCCAGAAGTGCCGAGTGGGAATTACACACAACTTAGTTTCAATATAGGAGTAGATAGCCTAAAAAGTGTAGCAGCGGTAGGAGCAAGAACGGGCGTTTTAGATGTAGCTTCTTATGGAAAGGATAACATGTATTGGAGCTGGAATATGGGCTATATATTCTTCAAAATGGAGGGTAATTCTCCTGTTGTAGATTTAAAAGGAAATGATAAGTTTGAGTTTCACATAGGTGGCTTTGGAGGGAAAGAAGGCCCTACTCCCAATAACATAAAGAATGTAGTCCTTAGTTTAGATGATGTGAAAGTTAGTCAGAATACTTCTCCAGAAATTCATGTAATTTTTGATGTCTCTAAAGTTATGGACGGTGGTAATACACTAAAACTGATAGAAAGTCCAATGATTCATAATCCTATGGTGGGCACCAAAGTGTCTGCTAATTATGCCTCTGGGTTTTCTATAGATCACGTACATTGATGGGAAGGAGGCTCCAATACCTTGTTTGTTTTTCTTTATTGCTGATGGCCTGTCATGAGCCATCAGCAATATTAGATCCTTTGAAGGATGCGACACAACTTTATTACCAGCCAGATAATTTCCCAAACCCATCATATGATTTTTCTGAAAATGCTGTGACAGAAGAGGGGTTTAAGCTGGGTAAGAAACTGTTTTATGATGGTAAGCTCTCACGTGATGGGACCATTGCTTGTGCCGAGTGCCATGGGCAGTCTTATGCCTTTACGCACCACGGACATACGCTAAGTCATGGTATAGATAATGCCATAGGAAATAGAAATGCCCCACCAATTCAGAATACAGCCTTTATGGACTCTTTCTTTTGGGATGGAGGGGTTTTTGACCTTGACTTTTTCTCGGTGGCTCCCATTACTAATCCATTGGAGATGGACGAAGAGCTGGGTAATGTTTTGGATAAACTTAAGAATACTAAGGAATATCCAGAGTTATTTGAAGCAGCTTATGGTTCTTCTGAAATAACTACGGAAGGTTTTCTGAAAGCACTCAGTCAATTTATGAATAGTCTGGTGTCCGCAAATTCTAAGTACGATAAATATGTAAGGAATGAGACGGGTGGAGATTTTACAGGTTCTGAATTGGCTGGTCTTTCTGTTTTTAAAACCAAATGTGCCTCATGCCACGCCGCAGATTTATTTACCGATGGAAGTTACAGAAATAATGGCTTACAGGTTTACGACAGAGAACCTGACTACGGAAGGTACAACATCACGGAAAATGAAAGCGACAAATACAAGTTCAAAGTACCTAGTTTGAGGAATATTGGGTATACAGCTCCGTACATGCACGATGGGCAATTGCTTTCTTTAAAACAGGTTTTAGAGCATTACGATAACGGTATTTATGATACCGAAAACCTTGATTCTGAGCTGAAAAAGGGTGAAGTAGTAGGTATAGCTCTCTCAGAAGATGAGAAGTTAGATTTATTGGCTTTTCTCAATACACTAAACGATCCTACATTTATCACTAACCCCGCATTTGCCGCACCATGAGAAAAATAATATTACTTATCATTTTAATGGGCCTATGGAATAATACCCAAGCTTGTGATATTTGCGGATGTGCAAATGGAGGTTCTTTTATGGGCCTTTTGCCAAACATGAATCAGCAGCTGATCGGCATTAGATATTTATCAAAGACTTATAACTCCCATGTCAGTAGCAAGTTTTTGGGAAGCCGTGAGCATTTTCAAACAGCCGAACTTAGTCTAAGAACATACCCGCTTAAAAACCTTCAAATGATGGCTTTTCTGCCTTATCCGTATAATGAGCAGTTGCTGTCATACGACGGACAAAGTAAAAGAGAGGAGGGTTTTGGGGATGCCAGAGTTTTATTTCATTATAATGTTATTAATACAGCCATGGATACGCTCTGGCAGTCCGACTTTAATCATCAGTTATTGATAGGGGGAGGAGTAAAGGCCCCGACGGGAAAATTCAAATTTAATAGATTTGATATCTCCCAGGTGGCTAATGCTAATTTTCAGCTTGGTACAGGTAGTTGGGATTTCCCCATTCAGGCCATTTATACTCTTCAACATAAGTTAATGGGTATTAATTTTAACGCTACTTATCAGCTGAACAGTGTAAATAAAGATAATTACCGATTTGCCAATAGGACTGTGCTGGCAGCTACGCTATTCAAATCACTGTATACGCAAAGGTTAACTATTTTACCCTTAGTAGGCGTTTATATAGAACAGGCTGGCATGGATATGAAATCTGGCGTAAGAAACGAGTTTACAGGTGGTTGGTTGGCTGCTTTAAATACAGGACTTGAGGTTTACACGGCCAGGTATAATTTTAGTTTTAATGCTCAATTGCCGGTGGCTCAAAATCTTTCTGACGGAGAACTTGAATTTAAGTCTATGTTTTCTTTAGGTATTTCTAGGGCTTTTTGATTCGTGCGTTTAAAGTTTGGTATTTTTGAAACCGTGAAAGAAACTAAAAGAAATATCTCTTTAATTATAGCCGTGGCAAAAAACAATGTCATTGGAAAAGACAATACGCTAATCTGGCGATTGTCAGAGGATTTAAAGAATTTCAAAAGACTCACTTCAGGGCACAGTATCATCATGGGGAGGAAAACTTATGATTCTATTGGGAGACCCCTTCCAAAACGTCATAATATTATCGTTACGCGTAATAAACGCCTAAAAGTGCTAGGCTGTCATGTGGTTTATTCTTTAGAGAAAGCTTACGAATTGGCTCAGGAGCTGGATGGAAATGATGAGATTTTTGTCATTGGAGGAGCCAATATCTATGAGCAGGCCTTGCCTATGGTTTCAAAAGTTTATCTCACTAAAGTAGACGCAGAGCCTGATGGGGATGCTTTTTTTGATTTGGCTCATTTTGAGGATTGGAAAATCAAGGAGTCAAAGTCTTATGAGAAAGACGAGAAGAATGAGTATGATTTTGAGATTTTGACTTTAGAAAGATCTTAACTTTTTAAACCTTTAATTTTCTTCCTGATTAAGTCCTTTTCGTTTTCAGACTCCGTTAGAGATACCGCCTTTGTAAAGGAAATCAATGCTTCATCATGTTGTTGAAGGTTTTGATGAAAACTCCCAAATAAGCTATAATAGAGATAATAGTTGTCAAGTTGACCTGCTTCATTAGCCTTTTGAAGCTCTTTTTTAGCTAAGATGGTTCCATGTACTTTTTCGAAAACGACAACTCTATTTAGAGCAATGATGGGGGAGGGATTAACCTTATAAAGAATATCATAGAGGTTAAGAATGCTTTGCCAATCTGTTTCTTCAAAACTCGGTGAGATACAATGCTGATAGGCGATGGCTGCCTCCAGATGATAAGAGGAGATTCTGTCTCCAGAGCTTGCCTGATCTAGATATGATACACCTATTTTTATAAGCTGGCCATTCCACTTTGTCCTATCTTGCTTTTCTAAGAGTACTACGCCATTTTGATCAAGCCTGCTATCTTCTCTAGCTGTATGGAAACATATAAGTGCTAGAAGGGCGGCGGCCTCAGGGTTTGAGGTATGAGGGTTTTCAAATAAGAGTTTTGTGAGTGATATGGCATTCTCAATCAAATCTTGTCGAATAAACTCTTTGTGATGACTTGAACTATAACCTTCATTAAAGAGCAAATAAATGGCGTTCAAAACCTGAGAAGTACGGCTTTTAAGCTGTTCTCTTTCAGGGAGGTCAAACCTGGTTTTGTGTTTTCTGAAATGTTCCTTTGAACCGAAAAGTCTTTTGGAAATAGTATCTTTTGATGCCAGGAGAGCCTTGGCTATTTCAGCCGTACTGAAACCACAAAGGGTTTTTAGAATGAGGGCAATCTGACTTTCGGGGTTTAAGGCAGGGTCACAGCAGATGTACATCATTTTGAGTTGCTGGTCTTCAATGATTTCTTCTTTCCAAAAGTATTCCAAGCCTGCAGAAATTGTGTATTCTGATTTTAAAAGGGTATGTTGGCCTTCCGTAAAGTCAAAGTTTTCTGAGTGCTTATGCTTCCTTATATGGTCAATGGCTTTGTTTTTAGCCACGGTAAATAACCAAGAAGAGGGTTTGTCTGGGATACCTTTAATTTTCCAAAGGTTTAAGGCTTGTAATAAGGTGTCTTGTACCACATCTTCGGCTAGTTCTAAATTTGAGAGGCCAAAAATACCTGTCAAAATTGACACCATTTTCCCAGCCTCCTTTCTGAAAAGGTGATCTGTTAGTTGGTCAATATTTATATTTGAGTCCAGAATTGCTTTTCTAAGATTTTCTTCAATTTTTTGAGGTCTGTGATTGTGGCTATTTTCATCATGCTAGAGATGAGCGAAGCTACCAATATAAAAAACCCTTTAGGGTTTCCCGCATTTCTCAAGGTTATTTTAGTGTTGCTTTCATCAATAAACTCCCAAGATTAGCTGGTTTTCATAGGAAATGTGCCCTCTGCCGTTTGAGTGACAAAGGCTTGGTCATTCATTTCTGTGACCTCATAGGTATAGGCCAGCTTTTCACCCATAAAATGTGCTATGAAATCAATCTAGGACACTAAATCTTAATGGCGGTTCTGTCCTCCAAATGGCGGATTTGATATTTTGGTGCCAAACTGGAGCGTTTTCAGGGTTTGACGGAAAGCCCCTTACTTTTGAAAGGGGCTTCTTTATGATAATATGGGTGCTAACATTTACCATTTTTACATTTCAGCAACTTCTCTCAATTCTACAGTGGCTTCATAAAACTCCAAAATAGGGCAACCTTTGCCTATTAATACGGCGGAATCATAGTCGACTGCTTTACAGATTAAATAACCGCCTACTAGTTTTTTCCCTTCCATAAATGGCCCATCCGAAACCACTTTTTTTGTGCCCTTAATTGTTTTGCCAGTGGCGTGAAGGGGCTCGGCACCTACCATAGTGCCAGATTCAGAGAGGGCACCCATCCAGGTCATCCATTTGGTCATGTGTGCTTGTCGGTCTTCCGGAGACATTTTTGCAATGTTAGAATCTCCACCTCTAAACAACATTAAGTAATTTTTCATTTTCTGTCTTGTTTATGTTCTAAGATAACTGTCAGTTTAAAGACGTGAGGTGTGCGTTTTTTGGGACAAAAAAACATTTAATTATTTCTTTTAGTGGCGATTTATCAATTATTGGCGATATGTTTCCATTGGTTTTGTTCGATTCCGAATATTCTGAGCGTCAATACTCTCATAAAAGGAAAAGTAAATGGGCAAGACAAGTCCCATACTGCTTAGGATTAAATGCTTATTTTTCATAGGCCAAAGGTTGAAATGAGTTACTAATTTACCATCTTTTAAATTAATCATTAAGAGGCTCAAAATCTTTGGACTTCTGTTTTGTACTCATCAGGTTTTCTAGGTTTTTTTCGCAAAATGAAATTAAGCGTAGCTATTCCAGATAATAATGAGGCAGAATCTATTCTTGAGACATTTTACTCCTTAATTTGGGACGCTTGACCAACCGTGGTATAAGAGTATGAAGTTTTGGTAATTCAATGATCCAAAGTGTAAAAATTGAGAAGAAGTATACGTCAAAAGCAATTAGACAAGAAAAGAATGAGATTTTTATAAGACTCCATTTTGGTTGTCAAAACTCTTAACACTAGACGTTTGCGTCATTCTTAAATAATACTCCAAGGAGGTGTCATTTTAGGGTTTAATAGTTCACTTCAAATTTCATCTGTAGGTTTAGCTCTGAATTTTATTCAAACCCCGATTACTTAAACTATTTAAAAAACCAAAAATGATTAAAAAACTACTAATTACTGTGCTAGTTCTGGGAATTCTCCCCGTAATGGCTCAGGAAAAAATGGTGACTGGTGTAGTCACAGATTCCGACGATGGCTCCACCTTGTCTGGTGTAAGCGTTGTTATTGAAGGCACCACAGTTGGTACGCTTACCGACTCTCAAGGGAAGTACTCCATAAATGCTGATGAAACCGATATGTTGATTTATTCTTTCATTGGAATGCAGAGCCAAACTGTGAAAGTAAATACCAACAGTATACTTAATGTCAGCTTATTGGCTGATGCTAGCCAATTGGATGCGATTGTGGTAACCGCTTTAGGAATCAAAAGAGAGGAAAAAACACTCTCATATGCCCAGCAAACAGTTAGTTCAGAAGAACTTGTAAAAACTAGAGACCCTAACTTTATGAACAGCCTTGCAGGTAAAGCTGCTGGAGTTGAAATAAAAAGAAGTAGCTCTGGAGCTGGAGGATCTACTAAAGTAGTGCTAAGAGGAAATAAGTCGCTAAGTGGTGATAGTTCTCCACTTTTCGTAATAGATGGTATCCCAATGGCAAACAATAGAGGAAGTCAACCTGGAATGTGGGGTGGAACCGATGGAGGAGATGGACTTTCGGCCATTAACCCTGAAGATATTGAAAGCATTAGTATACTAAGGGGATCAAATGCCGCCGTACTTTATGGTAGCCAAGGGGCAAACGGGGTTGTACTTATTACAACAAAATCCGGAGTGTCAGGGAAAGCTAGGGTAACACTTAATACTGGATTTACAAACGAGGAAGTTATTGATTTACCTGAACTACAATACAAGTATGGAGCAAAGGGCAATGCTAAGGAAAGCTGGTCTACAACTCCAGGCAATTACGATGATAGCTTTGTGAAGAACTTTTTTAAAACCGGAAGCAATACGTACAATGCACTTACTATAAGTGGTGGTACAGATAGAACAAAAGCTTATTTCTCTTATGCCAATACGAAAGCAAATGGTATAACACCGAATAATAATTATGGGAAGAATAATTTTTCGTTTAAGCAATCAACTAAGTTGCTTAATGATAAAATCACAGTGAGTTCAAACATAATTCTGGCAATTGAAAATACAGAAAACAGACTTCCTGCTGGGTATTATTTAAACCCGCTTACTGGTTTATATATGTTCCCTAGAGAAAGGGATTTCAACGACTATAAGGATAATTATCAGACCTTTAATTCAAATCGTAATTTAAGCCAACAAAATTGGTTTGTTTCTGATCACCACCAGTCAAACCCTTATTGGATTATAAATAATGAGCCAAAAACTAATAATTCGAAAAGAGTAATCGGAAGTATGAGTGTTGCCTACAACATTCTTGAAAATTTGACACTACAAGTTAGAGGTAACTATGACTACACAGCCAAACAGTTTGAGCAGCAACATGCGGCAACTTCGAACGCCACAAATGTTCACCCAAATGGTGCTTGGGATTATAGCAACTATGATGATCAGTTGGCTTATGCAGATGCTATTTTGACCTATAATACGGATATAACTAAAGACTTAAGTCTAAATGTAGTGGCAGGAAGTAGCTATCAAAAGACTACATACGGTGTTGGTGTAGGAGTTAATACTGGAACCGTTGGTCTGTTGTATCCAAACGAGTTTTATTTCCAAAATTTACCAACAAATGTTCAAGTTTCATCTTTAACCAATGGTTCTGTTGTAAAGCAGGGGCTATTTGGAAACCTACAGTTTGGACTTAAAGATTACCTATTTTTAGATCTTTCTGGAAGAAACGATTGGGCATCTACCTTGGCCTTGACAGGGAATGATTCTTATTTCTATCCATCTGTTGGCCTTACGGGTATAATTAGTGAAATGTTCCCAATGCCTTCATTTATTACATTCGGTAAGTTAAGAGCTTCGTATACGCAAGTGGGTAATGAAGTGCCGTTCAATAGAATTTTCCCACAAAACAGGATCAATGCTAGTGGCGGTGTAGTTAGAAATACTGTGAAGCCATTTTTGAATGCTAAGCCTGAAATTATTACAAGTTTAGAATTTGGTGCCGATTGGAGATTCTTTCATAATCGATTAGGAATTGACTTTACCTACTACGATATAGCTAGTAAAGATCAATTTATCCAAGTTCCAACAGTTTCTGGAGAAGGTGGATATACTACAGAATTTATCAATGCTGGTGAGATTACAAACAAAGGAATCGAGCTTACCGTAAGTGCTACACCATATAGAACAAATGATTTTGAATGGGTAACAGCATTGAACTTTACTAGAAACAGAAACAAAATTGTCGATATTGGACCAGATGCAAAGAAAACTATCCAGCTTGGAAGCTCTGAAGGATTTGACTCCAAATTGGTTGTTGGTGGTAGTTTCAATGATTTATATGTGCTGAAGTTTCAACGCGATGGCCAAGGAAGAATTATTTTCGATGGAGGAAAACCACTTAGAACTGCAACAACAGAGTTAATAGGTAACCTAAACCCTAAGTGGTCACTTGGTTGGAATAACAATTTCACCTATAAAAGATTTAATGCCGGCATACTTATTAATGGCATATTTGGTGGAAACGTTTTTAGTCAAACGGAATCTATGCTGGATGGTGCAGGTGTTTCTCTTAGAACTGCAGATGCAAGGGATGCTGGTGGCGTAACAGTTAATGGAGTTGATAAAGCTACAGATGCTGCAATTACTACTGTCGATTCAGAAACTTGGTATAGAGCTATTGGTGATAGAAACGGAATAGGTGAAGCTTATGTATATGATAGAACGAATGTAAGACTAGGGCAATTGAATATTGGCTATGATTTAAATCTGGCTAAAATTAAACTCCCAGTCAAATCAGCAAGCCTTTCGTTTATAGGAAATAACCTATTCTTCCTATACAAAGTAGCTCCATTCGATCCTGAATTAGCAATGAGTACTAATCAGAATGCACAAGGGTTAGATAACTTTAATTTGCCTTCAACAAGAACATATGGTTTAAACCTAAAATTAACTTTCTAAATAAGAAAAAATGAAGAAGTTTATATTTCTAATTGCCTCAGCTTTTGCGTTTGCAAGCTGTACAGATACTTTTGAAGAGATCAACACAAATCCTTACCAGATCTCAACAGAATCATTAAAGCAAGACTTTAATCATGTAGGGTCTTTCTACCCTTCTATGCTTGGTCAAATTTTCGGAAATCAAATTGACCATAACCTTACCAACGTAACTTATTCGCAACACTTGGCAACACCAACACCTTTTGTTGGCGGCGTCAATAATACAACCTATTACATTCGCTGGAATGGATACTGGGGACGTGAATACAATAACGTAATGGCTCCAGCAAAGCAAGTAATTGAAATTGCTGAACAAGATGGTTATACGGTATTTGTTGAATGGGCGAACCTGATAAAAATTATTTCAATGTCTAGGGTTACACTTTATCAGGGACCTATTATTTACACAAATTATGGTAAAACTGGCAGTGTAAAATATGACAGTGAAGAAGTACTTTATAAGGCATTTTTTAGTGATTTGGATAGGATTATTCTTGAGTTTAACAATAATAAAGATTACGTAGGCCTTAATAATTTCGATGCTAGTTATGGTGGCGATGTAACAAAGTGGGCTCGTTATGCTAACTCTTTAAGATTGCAATTGGCAATGAGGGTTTCAAAGGTTGACCCAGCCTTAGCAAGAAAAGAAGGTGAAAAAGCATTAGCGGATCCTGCTGGCCTAATGCAGACAAATGCTGACAATTTCAACATTTCTGGATATGGATCTAAATTTCATCCAGCACAAATCTGTTTCGAGTGGGGAGATACCCGTATGAGTGCTACCATGGAGTCCATTCTAATTGGGTACAAAGACAATAGAATTGAGAAGTATTTTGATCCTGTAGCAGATATGTCTTTGGTGAGTGACCACTCAGACTGGCCATATAAAGGAATTCGAAATGGAGCTGAATTAGTAGCCAAAGATGACAGGTTAAGCTTCTCTACTCTTGATGTCAGCTTTAATGATCCAGCGAAAGTAACTAAGCGAAAGGTACTAAGTGCGGATGAGGTTTATTTCTTAAAAGCGGAAGCAGCTTTGAGAGGATGGGCAGGTGCAGGAGATGCACAGTCGAATTATGAGTCTGGTGTAAGAGCTTCATTCCAGTTGTGGGGTGCTGGCGGAGTAGATGCTTATTTAGCGGATAATGAAAGCCTTCCGATTGATTATGTTGATCCGAAAGCCCCGGTAGGCGTGAACGCTTTTAAAAACGAAATAACCAATACCGTAGCTTGGGATGAGGCAGCCTCCAAGGAGAGAAAGCTAGAGAAAATAATTACTCAAAAATGGATTGCTTGTTTTACAAATGAAATGGAATCTTGGATGGATCATAGAAGAACAGGCTATCCAAAACTACCTCCAATTTACCAAAATAGTAGCAACGCTGATTGGGGATCTATTCCTAAAGGTGAAATCCTTAGAAGAATGCCTTTTGTAAATGCAGAAAGAAATGGTAATCCTGAGGGTGTGGCTGATGCAACCGCCAAATTAAAAGGTCCCGATGAAATTGGGACTCGCTTATGGTGGGATACTGGTGGATCTAATTTCTAGATTCATTTAGGAACCTTTTTAAAAAGCATGTGTAATAAAAACACATGCTTTTTTTCTTTCTATCATTTTTTAGTCAATGATGCATAACATGCTGGAATTTCAGCTAGAGAATAAATAATATTGTACAAAGCTTCGATTTAAGTGAAAAACACCCAAAACAGATTTACAATACTCTTTTTTGTTTCAATCAATTTCTTACTTGTTTCTTGTAATAATGTTGATGATTCAAAAATGTTTTCACTTCTCCCGAGTAGTCTTACGGGGATTAATTTCAAGAATTTAATTCAGGAAACTCCAGAGTTTAATATTTTCACTTACGGCTATTTGTATAATGGTGGTGGGGTATCTATTGGTGATATCAACAATGACGGTTTACAAGATATCTACTTCACAGGAAGCATGGTGGGCAGTAGACTTTATTTGAATAAGGGGGACTTTGAGTTTGAAGAAATAGCTCAAGAGGCTGGAGTATTTGCCGAAGGATTTTGGAATACCGGCACAACCATGGCTGATGTCAACGGTGATGGGCTTCTGGATATTTATGTTTGCCGATCAGCAGCTAAAGACAGTTACAAAAGGAAAAATTTGCTATTTATCAATAATGGTAATCTAACATTTACTGAGAAAGCTGAAGAATATGGTATTGCCGATGAAGGTTATTCTACACAAGGAGCTTTTTTTGATTACGATAAAGATGGCGATCTCGATCTTTATGTGCTCAATCACTCGCTTCAGGAATTTGCTAGTTTTAAATCAGTAAACAATGGATTAAAATTGAGAAGAGATCCATTCTTCGAGGACAAATTGTATAAAAATGAAAATGGAAAGTTTATTGAAGTTGGTCAAAAAGCAGGACTCACCTCAAATGTTTTGGGCTTTGGCTTAGGCATTTCAGTATCCGATGTTAATAATGATGGATGGTTAGATATCTATATTTCAAATGACTTTAACGAACAAGATTATTTATACCTTAACAACAAAAATGGAACATTTACCGAAAACCTAGAAAACTATATTGGACATACTTCTCACTTTTCCATGGGGTCCGATATAGCAGATATCAACAATGACGGCTTTACCGATATCATGACACTAGATATGTGGCCAGAAGGAAACACTCGCCAAAAAATGGTTTCTGGGCCAGATAATTATGACAAATACTTAATGCTCGTAAAAAACGGATTCTATGAGCAAAGTATGAGGAATATGCTCCATTTGAATAATAGCGGTTTGTCTTTTTCCGAGATTGGTCAGTTTGCGGGAGTAGATGGTACCGATTGGAGTTGGTCAACTCTATTTTGCGATTTGGACAATGATGGATTCAAGGATATCTATATCACAAATGGTGTAAAAAAAGATTACACTAATATGGATTTTATGAATTTTGCAGTCCAGGAAAAAATAAATGAGAACAAGACTGGCACTCCAATGTCAATTGACAAACTACTGGAAAATATACCGTCTTCAATTGAAGAGAATTATACGTATCGTAATAATGGAGATCTTACCTTTTCTAAAGTGAATAAGGATTGGGGTTTAAATAAAAAATCATTATCAAACGGAGCCGCGTATGCTGACTTGGACAATGATGGTGATCTCGACCTAGTAGTAAACAATACAGATTCCAAAGCGTTTGTTTTTCGAAATAACAGTGAGAAGTTAACCGAAAATAATCATCTCAGAATTAAGCTTTTAGGCCTTGGCAAAAACACTTTTGGAATTGGATCTAGAGTTGAGCTAAATCTAGGAGATAAAATACTTTCACAAGAACTCATGCCAACTAGGGGCTTCCAGTCTTCGGTATCTTTTGATTTAGTATTTGGTATTGGGGTTAAAAATAAAGTAAATGAGTTAACCATAACTTGGCCTGACGGACGGACGCAAAGTTTAAAAGACCAAAAAGCAAATCAAACTATTATTCTCAATCAAGCAGATGCTATAGATCAAGAAAGTGAATCATTTAATTCTTCAAATCCCTTATTTAAAGAAATATCAAAGGCTGATTTTGATTCTTACAGTCACCAAGAGAATGACTATGTGGACTATGATCGAGAAGTATTATTGCCCCACAAACTGTCAACTCAAGGCCCTAAGATGGCCCTGGCTGATGTTAACAATGATAACTTAGTTGATGTTTTTATTGGTGGGGCCAAAGGGCACGCTGGGACGCTTTTCTATCAATCCAAAAGTGGAAGCTTTTTAAGGCAATCTAACTCTTCATTTGTTGAAGATAGAAATTGCGAAGATATAGGTGTGCTTTTTTTCGATGCTAATGGTGATATGGCTCAAGACTTGTATGTCGTAAGTGGTGGTAATGAAGCGGAGACGCATTCTTCCGAAATTCAAGATCGGTTGTATATAAATGACGGCAAAGGTGGTTTTAAGAAAAGGAAAGAATCCATACCTCAATTGCCCATAAGTGGTTCCTGTGTGAAAGCAGGAGATTTCGATTCAGATGGTGACTTGGATCTATTTGTTGGTGGTCGCTTAGTGCCTGGGAAATACCCGAATGCACCAAGAAGCTATATTCTAGAAAATGATGGAAAAGGAAATTTTAAAGATATAACCTCAACAATAAGCAATGGATTTAATCATCTAGGGATGGTTACTGATGCAATCTGGAGCGATTTTAATAAAGATGGCAAGTTGGATTTGATTGTTATAGGAGAGTTTATGGCTATAATGGCATTTGAAAACAAAGATGGAAAATTGAAAGAACTAACCTTAGATTCTGGTTTGAGAGATTCAGAGGGTTGGTGGAATACTATAAAAGAAGGAGATTTTGATGGTGACGGAGATATGGATTACGTTTTAGGAAATTTTGGACTAAATTCACAACTCAAAGCTAGTTTAGAAGAGCCAGTAACATTATTTGCCAAAGACTTCGATGGAAATGGATCTATTGATCCTATTTTGTCAGCTTATAATTCGGGGAAAATCTATCCAGTATTCTCCAAAGACGACATCAGCAAACAGCTCGATTTTATAAGGACAAAATTCGTGGATTATTCTGACTATGCTGATAAAGAAATTACTGACATTTTCACAGCTAAAGAATTGGATGGAGCAGATATTCTAAAGGCCAAAACTTTTGCATCTGCCTATCTAGAGAACTTAGGGAATAATAAGTTCAAATTATCAAACTTACCCTCTATCGCACAATTTGCCCCTATTCACGCCATTATGGTTCAAGATCTCAATAACGACGAGAAATTGGATGTGATATTGGCAGGGAACTTTTATGGGACAAGAGTTAAATATGGTAGATATGACGCCAATAGAGGACTTGTTCTAATGGGCAATGGTAATGGTAAGTTTACTCCTCTTGAGCCCGAAGAAAGTGGCCTGAACATTTCGGGTGAGATAAAAGACATTCATTGTTTAAAATCTGCTAATAACACTTTAAAGTTGTTTTTTACTAGAAACAACTTACCTGTCAGGATTTATACAACAGTAAATTGACGATTCAGTTGCTAAACGATATATTTAAAAAATATGAATTGATTAGTGTGCTTGGAACTTATAATTCTCTAAAACTTGGCAAAACAATATCTTCGTAATTTTTTGATGGTATTATCAATCCATACCAACTTTCATATTTTGTTGTCTTCATCAGGTTTTCTAGGCATTTTTGCTGTATGAAATTAAGCGTAGTTATTCCCGCCTATAATGAGGCAGAATCTATTCCAGAAACACTTCACTCCTTATATGATACATTGACCAAGCATGGCATAGAGCATGAGATTTGGGTGACTAATGATAACTCTAAGGATAATACAGTGGAGGTGCTTAGTGCTTTACAAAAGGATATCCCTACACTTACTTTCGAGACCAATAAAGGCCCGAATGGGTTTGGCTACGCCGTAAGATATGGCTTAGAACGGTTTTCAGGAGATTGTGTGGCAGTTTTTATGGCAGATATGTCTGATGATCCAGAAGATTTAGTGAAGTATTACAAAACTATGCAATCCAAAGATGTGGATTGTGTCTTTGGTAGTAGGTGGATAAAAGGGGGTAAAGTGGTGGACTACCCAAAACATAAAAGAGTAATAAACCGTGTGGCAAATTTCATAGTCAAAGTCCTTATGAGGATAGATTATAATGATACCACCAATGCTTTTAAACTCTATAAAAGAGAAACCATGGAAGGTCTAAAGCCTTTTATGTCACCTCATTTTAATTTGACAATAGAGCTACCACTAAAAGCAATGGTTAGAGGGTATTCGTATGCTGTGGTGCCTAACAGCTGGACAAATAGAAAATACGGAGAATCTAAATTAAAAATTAAGGAAATGGGCAGCCGTTATTTCTTTATTTTGATGTATTGCTTTATTGAAAAGTACTTCTCAAGAGGGGATTACATGAAAAAGTCTTAAAAATTATTCACGAAATAGCTAATGCAGTTTTTACATCCAGGTATTTTGTGGGGTTTGTTGGCCTTGGCTGTTCCCATAATTATACATCTTTTTAACTTCAGAAAGACAAGGAAGGTATATTTTACCAATGTGGCCTTTTTGAAGAAAGTGGAGACAGAAACCACTTCTTTTAGAAAGTTAAAACAGTGGTTTATTTTACTGAGCCGTTTACTTTTTATTGCCGCTTTAGTACTAGCTTTTGCTCAACCCTTTATTCCTTCTAAAAATGGAGTAGATAGTAACGCCACCGCAAAGGGTATCAATGGGCTGTATCTAGACAATTCATTGAGTATGTCTAATACCACAGACAATAAGCGATTTATAGATTTGGCTGTCATAAAAATTGACGAACTCCTGTCGCTTTTCAAAAACCAACAGAATATCCAACTCACAAGTAATGACTTTTCTGGTGAAGATCAGTTTGCCAATAGTGCCAGTAAGGTAAAAGATAGGCTTACAGATGTACGGTTTTCATCTAAAGGTAGGACGTTGAGTTCCGTTTATAAGCGACAGTCTAGTATGGCTGAAAAAGAAACTTCGGGCACAGGAAATAACTTTTTTTGGTTCTCGGACTTTCAAAAAAGTACTGCAGGAGATTTAGTAAGTTTGAAGTTTGACAGTACAGATAAGATTTATTTAGTACCAGTACAGGGAGAAGTCTCGCGAAATATATTTGTGGACTCTATATGGCTTTCTTCACCCTTTGTTAGGGAAATGCAAAATGCCGTGCTCTACGTTAAGGTATTTAACTCTGGAAATCAGCCAGTTGAAAAAATGCCTATCAAGCTTTTTATGGATGGCGTTCAGACTTCTACTTCTTCAGTCTCTGTTTTACCAGAGTCATATAGCACTGGTAGCTTTAACTTTACGGTCAGAGATAAAGGTGTTCATAGAGGGGCCATTAGCTTTAATGATCAGCCTATTACGTTTGATAATGAGAAGTACTTTGTTTTGAATGTTTCTCCACCGGTCAATATTCTTCATTTATACGATGAAAGTAGTAGCTCAGACTATCTGGCGAAGCTTTATGCGAATGATAGCCTCTTTAATTTCACACAGTTTAACATCCGAAACTTCAATTTAGAGAGGCTTGGTGCAGCGAATTTGGTCATTTTAGAGGGGGCAAAGCTTATAGAAGATAGTATGGCCGAAGGTCTTAATGACTTTCTGAGTGAGGGCGGAAGTGTTTTTTTAATTCCCGGTTTGAGTACAGATATTACTTCGTATCAAAACTTCTTGGGCAATGCCGGCATCAGTTCTTTCGCTATAGATTATGTGTCTCTACAGAATAGGATAGAACTAGAAGTACCAGATAGGAGTCAGCCGTTTTTTGACGATGTTTTTGAGCAATCTATTTCTACTAAAGATATTCTTAATTTGCCAAGTGCCCAGATGGTATGGACTTGGTCTGGGATTGGTCAGAAATTGCTAACCTTAAAAAATGGAAAGTCATTTTTGACTAAAACTCCTTTTAGAAAAGGTTCGTTATATTTATTGGGTGCCCCACTGGATAGGAAACATGGAAACTTTGCGGAGCACGCTCTTTTTGTTCCTACCTTTTTTAAAGTGGCTGCCATGAGTATGAAACCTCGGAAACTGTTTTATAACTTTAATGAAGGCACATTGAACATTCGCTTCACTAATGCACCTAAAAATGCTATTTACAGTTTAAAAAATGGGGATATTGAGATTTTGCCCATCCAGAGAGTTCGAGATAATACACTTTTGCTTGAGCTGCCTTCATCTGCAGATTTATCGGATAATCAGGAAATTGAATCTGGTTTTTACGACTTACAGATAGATGGCAAAACACAGGCTGTTTTGGGCTTAAATCATGACTCAGAAGAGTCTAGAATGGGAAATTACAGCCCTGAAGAGCTAAGGGCGTTTTTTGAAGGTCAGTCAAATGTTACTGTTTTTGAAAATATTCGTGATAACGATTTCATAGACTCCTTTGCAGAACAGAACTTTGGCAAGCAGCTTTGGAAGTATTTTCTGTACGCAGCTTTGGCCTTCCTTCTGATGGAGGTTTTGCTTGTCCGTTTTATAAAGGGATAATCATTTGCCTTTCCAAAACTGCGGAATAAGCATAGGCACATTAGATTTATAGTCTAGGTATTTTTGTCCGTATTGCTGGACTAGTTTCTTTTCTTCCCATTGAATACCCATAATAATATAGAGCGTATTAGCAAGGCAAAATGCCAAATTATGGTATGAATTACTGAACAAGAACCAGCCCCAGAATAACATCAATGTAGCGGTATAAAGAGGATGCCTTACTTTGGCTAAAATGCCATCACTTCTAAATGCCTCGGAGTTTTCTGGGGCCTTACTAAGTCCAAAGAAGAGCTTGCTATCATAGCTGCCAAACGCCTTTCTTAAAACAGCCAATCCTATTCCAGCGATGATTCCTCCAAAGAGTCTTATTTCTCTGTAATTGTTCCAGACTTCGGAGCTAGTGGTCGTAAACTGGTAATAGAGTAGGGGAAGTGGACTTACGATAGCCGTGACTACAAATAAAAGACGATAATTTGAAAATAATTTGGAATACTTAGCCTCAATAATTCCCTTGAATTGACTACTGGACAATAAACTATGGAATAATCCATAAGCTAACCAGCCAAGAAAGATAATAATAGTAGAAAGTGTCAAGCTATTTTTTATTTGAAATTAGCACTATTAGGCACCAATTCTAGTTCGCTGATTAAATTAACTCTGTGATTTGCTTACGTGGCTGGCACCACTGGTTTCAGATTGAAGACTTCCTACTTTACCGAAGGAAGCATGGCTAGCACCGCTGGCTTCTACATCTGCACGGCCTACTTCTGCTTTTTCAGCTGAAAAATGACTGGCTCCAGAAATGTCTAACTTTAAACGACTCACCCTTCCTGATATTTCTACTTTGGAGGTTCCAGAAGCATCTACTCCCACGTCTTTAGCATCAATGGCAAGGTTGGCTTTTGCTGCTCCAGAAATCTCTATTTCTAGGTTATCTATTTTTTTAAATGGGTACACTTTAAGCGTGGATACTCCGGAAATGTCTAAAGACTCTAGATGAGGCATAGTGATGTAAACATGTATAGCTCCTCGGCTTTTTGAATTTCCAAAAAAACTCCAGTCGCTTTCAAAGCCAATATTTAACTCACCAGAGCTTACATCAACGTCTAAATCTTCGAGGTCTTTTTCTTTTTGAGCTACAAAAACCACCTGATACTGGTCTCCTTGTTTTACTTTCACCTGAAAGGTTCCGGCCACATCTATGGCATCGAAGCTTTTAACATCGTAGGTTTTTTTAAATTCTTTTTGAGCTAAAAGTTGGGTAGAGCTAAGGCTAATCAGTAAGAATAGTTTTTTCATAATTTGTATTGGGGAATGCCCTGCATTAATGAAAATAGGCAGATAATATTCAAGGTTGTTTGTGCTTTTCGTTTAGTAGATGTGTGTGGCCTTGGAAAGGTTGCAAAAAGGGCATTGATTTAAAAGTCAATGCCCTCTATGTATCAGTTTCTGCTCACATGACTCGCTCCACTGGTGCTGGAGCTTAGGTTACCAACTTTTCCAAAATCTGCATCGCTAGCACCGCTGGCACTAACTTCTGCTTGCCCTATTTCCGTCTTTTGGGCTCTTAGTCTACTGGCTCCAGAAATATCTACATCTATATTTTCAATGGCACCTCTTAGTTCTAAGGTAGAGGCCCCTGAAGCTTTTAATCTTACATCTGCAGCTTCAATGTCCAGCTTGGCATTTGATGCTCCAGAAATATCTATGTCTATGTCTTTGATGTTTTCAAAAGACATCACTTTCATGTGCGACGCTCCAGAAATATCTAGGGACTCTAAATTAGGCATGGTGATATATACCAATACTTTACCTCTATTTCTAAAGAAACGGTCTTCAAAATCAATGTCAAGGTCGCTTCCATTTACACGTAGGTTAAGGTCTTCTAAGTCTCTATCTCTTTCTGCCATCACCTCAACATCAAAGGTTTCACCTTGATTAATTAGGACATGAAAGGAGCCGCCAACTTCTACACCTGTAAAGCCAGATAAATCAAACTTTTTACTTTCAAAGTGATCTCTTCGCTCATATTCGCGGTCATCACCATCATCATGGTAGCCCTGTCTTCTACTATCTATGATTTTTTTTGCATCCTCGTCTAATTCTTGACACCCTTCGCATTCTAATTTACCATTCGGATTTAGAACAAAAGTGAGTGTTTCAAAATCTTGCGTATCGAAACCGTATTTATTTCTTAAAGACCAACTGTTATCTAATAAGTCATCTGCAAACTCATTACTCATCCGAATCTTTTGGCCAACAGGTAGTCTTAAAGTCACATGTACTTTTTGATTTCTAAAGCCATCTTCAGGGTTCAGTGTGGCCCGGCTATCAAAAGATAGCAAGGAATCCCTTTGGGATATATTATAAGTGAGGTTTTGTGCATTTTGCTTTGCGATTTCTCTATTTCTGCCCGAGGCTGAGAAGCGTTTTTCAACGGAAACTCCGCCGTTTAGAGATTTTACAATCCTAACGTTGGTGTTGAAGTCGAAACTCTCATTCTCATAATTGTCTACATTATCTAAGTATAAAACATCACCAGAAAAAACGAATTGTTCTTTCTCGGTTACAGAAGCATCTTTTGCGTAGTTCATAGCCACTTTAGTCCCGGAAATAGCTAGGCCAACAACTCCTAGCAGCCATAAGCCTAAGCCAGTGAGCCAGAAGTTTCTATTTGCTACTCTTTTGTTTCCTATAAAAAATATACCGAGTATGGTTATGGCTAGTCCTGGCAACGCCGTTGCTAAGAATAAAAATATACCAGAGGAAGGAGATAGGTCCCTTGTAAATAGCCCGAATTCACTGTTTGTAAACCAAGTATGGTCTGTGGCCGCTCCAAAAAACACGCCTGTTAAGACCACGGCAGCGATGGTGAGTCCTAGTCCCCAAACTGTAAAAAATAGACCTAGAACCACTCTAATTACCGGCCCAAGTTTTGACAATACCTGTCCCAATCCTTGGAATAGCTTTCCCAAAATACGGAAGGGAAGTAGGAGTATGGTGGCAATGGCACTTTCATTTCTAGGCGTTTTGGCGGAGCTTACATTAAGGTTTTGCTTGATGTTAGTATCAATATTCTCAATAGTGACTGCCTCGCCTTTCATTTCCATTCTTTGGGTTAACCTTTCCGCAAAGGGAGAAGATGCCCAGAGAACCAAGTAAGCTATAATACCCACACCGAAGAAAATTCCGCCCACCACAAATAGAACTCTAATAAGGGCTACGTCCAGTGAAAAATAAGAGGCCAGGCCACTTGCTACACCCGCAACCACTTTTTGGTCATTATCTCGATAAAACTTCTTAATGTTTTCTTGTTCTTTCAGGTCATTACTTACTGGAAAAGCTATCCAGCAAATGACGTAGGCCAATATAAGAAAGGGCCCCACTCCTGCACCCAAAAGGCCCAAAGTGAGCACTAAGAAAAGTACTCTAAACCATACTACATCTACAGAGAATCGGTTTGCCAGGCCAGCCAAAACACCACCGAGAGCCTTTCTTTTACCATCTCTGAAAACTTTTCGAGATGATTCTGAAGAAGTAGTGTTTTCTGTTGTTCTCTTTGCTTTTGTGGGCGTAGCAAATACATCTTCTTCCTCTTCAATGGCTTCAAAGTCTGCCACGGTTCCCATGCTAGCTATGACTTTATTTACTTCGTCGGCTCCTATCACGGGAAGGTCTTCGGTTTTGTTTTTACCAATAAACTTTTCAGCTATTCTAGCTTCAATGTCTGCCGTTATTTCTTCGCTGCCATCATAACTTGAGAAATAGTTTTTGATAGAATCTAAATAAACTTTTAATGTCTCAAAGGCGTCTTCTTCTATATTAAAGACTATCCCTGCTATATTAATTTGTATTGTCTTTTTCATTTTTCCAGTGTTCATGCTAGACTAACTAGCAGTTTTCTTTTTAGAAGTGATAGTTTTTACAGAAGCCGATAAGCCTTTCCATGTACCCTCCAGAGCACCTAAAGAAGCCACTCCGGTTTCCGTTAGGATATAATACTTACGAGGGGGCCCAGAAACCGATTCTACCCATTTGTAGTCTAACAAATCGGCATTTTTTAGTCGTGTAAGTAAGGGATAGAGCGTGCCTTCAACCACCATCATTTTGGCATTAATAAGCTCATCTAAAATTTCGGAGGCGTAAATCTCACCTCGCGAAATAATATGCAGGATACAGAACTCCAGAATCCCCTTCCGCATCTGCACTTTAGCGTTTTCTACATTCATTTGTTTTTGATTTTTGAAAGGTGAGACCAGATAGTCTCACCCTCTTGAATTGTTTCTAGCTTTTTCATAATTGTGATACAAATATATAGGAAGGTACTTTGTAATGCAAGATACTATATGAAAAATATTTTATTCCATTTACGAACGGTATGGCTTCATTATGAAAGGATTTGTTTGTATTTGAAAACGCTGTCCTCGAAACTTTCTAGACTCATTTTATGTAATCAAGCATATTCAGACGTAAATGGGAGTTGTTTGTATAAGAAGCAGCCCTATATTTAAGTAAAATAATTAAGCATGAAGACTCGGTATATTTTTTTCCTAGTTACACTTATCGCTTCTTGTACAGTATCTAAAAGTCATGAGGGAGCTTTAAGCCTTTTCGATGGGAAGTCGCTGGCAGGTTGGCATATTGACGTTCCGGCAATGGATGATAATAAGAAGGCCATTAATCCTTTTATTGTTAGAGATGACAAGTTGGTTTCTCTTGGAACCCCAGGAGGGCATTTGATTAGTGATATATCCTTTTTTAATTATCGTATAAATCTGGAGTATAGATTTGCCGGTGCTCCAGGTAATTGTGGAGCCCTGGTTCACGTTTCAAAGCCAAGAAGACTATATGAAATGTTCCCTCAGTCTATTGAGGTGCAAATGATGCATGAAAATGCGGGAGATTTTTGGCTCATTGGCGAAGATTTAGAAGTACCTAATATGGTAGAAAGAAGAGGCCCAAAAGAAAGATGGGGTGTGGATGGCAATAAGAATAGAAGGATCCCTAATCTTGATGGCGACAAAGAAGTACCTCTGGGAGAATGGAATAACATGCAAATAGAATGCTTTCGCAATGAAATAAAAGTCTGGCTTAATGGAGAATTAGTTAATTATGGCTATAATACCACGGCCTTAAGTGGGAGTTTTGCTCTTCAATCTGAGGGCTCTGAAGTAGAGTTTCGGAAAGTCCTTATGACACCTATAAAAAAGCTCAGTAGTAGGCCAAGTCATTAAGTCTTTAAAAGGCTTTGCCAAAGGTAAAAGGTGACATAGGCTTCCCATCCCTGCCATTTCTTGGCCATTTCTTTTATCTCAGATAGGCTTGGTTTCTTTTCTCTTTTAAGTAATATTTTAAGAGCGTTATGAAGCCCGACGTCCTCCAACGGAAAGGCCTCTTTGAAACCCAAAGAACGCATAAGTACATAGTTGGCACTCCAATTCCCTATGCCTTTTAACTGTATCAGGCGTTCTCTAGCGGCTACAAAAGGAAGTTCCTCTAAAGTGTTTTTACTTAATTGCCCACTTAAAATTTCGTTGGCTGCTATACGGAGGTATTTTACCTTTTGGCTAGAGAATTTCATTTCTCTAAAGGTTTCGTCATCAATGCTCAGTATGGCCTTAGGTTCTGGGAAAGTGTAATGCAAATTGCCTTCAAATGAAATGGATTTCCCCACCTTTTCTACTAAAGCTTTTTTGCAAGAATAGGCAAATGGTAAATTAATCTGCTGCCCAATGATACTCGAGCTAATGGCCTCAAATAGGTCAGGGGCTTTTACCACCCTCAGACCTTTTTGGTTTTTAATAATTGGATTAATAATGGAGTCTTTTTCAGCAACCTTATAGAAAGCTTCTAAGTCTGTTTCTAAATCAAACCATGAAATGCAATAGGCTTTTATGACTTGTTTTTCGGCTAAATTGGGTTCAATACCTTTGAAGGATAATGTCAGTTCTGAATCGTGGAATTCTAATTGACATAAAATGAGCCTTTCAGAAATTTGGAAAAGCTTGACTAAAGTTGTTTCATTTATGACCCGAAAAGTAATTTCATTCGGGGAACGTAACAAATACTGGAAAAGGAGTTTCCTGTTAAATACATCTGGTAATGGTATGGTGCTCATCCGGCAAAAGTCTTATTATATGACTCACCTAAGTATTTTGTTTTCAATTTATCATCAAGGTTGCCTCCTGTAATAATAACTTCAATCGGTTTGCTTTTAAAGTAAGCTTTGTTCTTAATTAGAGCGGCAAAAGATACTGCTTCGGATGCTTCTACAGCCAGGTTTAGATGCTTATAAAGGATTTGCATGACGTCTATAATTTCATCATCACTGACCAAGAAAATACTGGAGGTATAGGCACGGATAAGTCGTAGAGTTCTTTCACTTAGGTGTATCTGGAGCCCGTCTGCAATAGTATTTAAGAATTATTCTTTTTCTACTTTTCCAGTTTTAAAAGAATAAATAGCATCGGCAGTACCCTCAGGTTCGGCGGCATAAACCTTACACCGATTTCCAAAGTAACGAGCAGACAGTCCTGTTCCGCACAATAACCCTCCTCCACATACCGGTGGAATAATGGCTTTTACTTCAGGGTTATCTTCTAATATTTCTTTGGCTACAGTAGCTTGTCCGGTAATTACATCATTATGGTCAAAAGGATGTATGAAAGTAGCACCATACTTCTTCACAATATTGTCGGTACCTTTTTGCCTTTCTTCTGGTGTGTTTTTACAAAACACAATTTCAGTGCCAAGAGAGCGGACTTTACTTACCTTGATTTCATGAGCAGTTTCAGGCATAACTACCCAAGTCTTTGCTCCTTTTATATTTCCGGCAAAAGCTAGAGCCTGAGCATGATTTCCAGAAGAGTGGGTGACTAAACCATTATTTAATTCTTCAGGGCTCAGTTGTAAAACTGCGTTTAGGGCACCGTGAGTTTTGAATGCTGAAACATGCTCCAGATTTTCACATTTAAACCATACCTCCGTTCCAATGAGTCCATCTATTTCTGCACTTCTCTGTAATGGAGTATGTGAGGTTTGATTCTTAAATGACAGGCTATAATATCTTTTTTGGTGGGAGTTTTGTACATACTTATTCTGTTGGGCCTAAAAGTAAATCATTCTTAGGGAATAATTAATTATGTTCGTTCGGTTTAGCTGTTTTTATCGTGCTGCTTTTTTATCTAGTTCAGAGGGCATTTTGCTGCACTTTATGGATTCTATTAGCCCATTATTGTTATTTGAAACGGTTCTTTGCTGTTCAATATTTATTACTGTAGCTATGCATGGAATCTTAATCAAAAGTATAGAAAATGAACTTTTCCTCCATTCAACATGTGCCTGAGGCACACTCATTAATTCAGAAGGCCACTGAGTCGGCTAATTTCACTATGCCGTCAGATATGCTAACATGCGGACTTCTAAAGACATTGGCCGCTACTAAGATAGGGGGAAGTTTTCTAGAATTGGGAACGGGAACGGGCCTCTCCACGGCGTGGATTTTAGACGGTATGGATAATGAGACGAGCCTTATCTCTTTTGACAATGACCCAGAACTCATTAGTATTGCTAGCAAATTCCTTAAAGATGATTCTCGTCTAAATCTGGTAGTGGCTGACGGGGAGGATTGGATTATGGAGAATCGGGAAAAACGTTTTGATTACATTTTTGCCGATACTTGGCATGGAAAATACCTGCTACTTGATGAAACCATTAACATGTTAAAAGAGGGCGGACTCTATATTGTTGATGACATGATCCCTCATGAAAATTGGCCAGAAGGCCATAAAGAAAAGGCAGAGAATTTAGTTTTGGCACTAGAAAGAAGGGAAGACGTTACAATAAGTAAACTAAGTTGGGCTACTGGAATTATTATTGCTTCAAAGAAAAAAGGCCAGAACTGCTTAAGTTCTGGCCTTTTAAAAACATCTTTATAAGTTTTGCCTAGGCTTTAACTTTAATTTTCTGACCGACCTTCACCGTATTATCCGTGAAGCCATTTAGTCTCTTTATTTCAGCTACGGAGTGACCGTACTTCTTAGAAATAGCCCATAGTGTGTCCCCTTTTTGAACGGTATATACTAGGATGGAGTTTTTATCATCGGACTCCACATTATCATAAACCTTTTCAGTAATGGTGGTATAAAAGGCCAAGCGTTGTCCTTTCATAATATTACTTGATTTTAGATTATTCCACTTTCTGAGATCCCCCACTGTAACTCCCCTTTTTCTAGCAATGGTAGTCAAGTTCTCTCCGCTTCTAATGAAATGGTAACGCTTTACTGTTTTGGAGACGTTTTTATAATTATCAGAGCTTCGGGTATCAGAAACAACATTTATTACTTCAGGTGTCTTACTAGCCAAAGAAGGTTTAGTTTTGACGTCAGTCACTACCTTAACATTACTTCTTTGCTCAGAAGTTTTGGAGGCAAGAGTAGCCTTTGGGGCCTCCTTTATTTCTAAAGGACCGTCATAAACCTTAATGTTTTGGTTTTTGTAATAAACCAGTCTTTGACCTTTTTGAATAGTATTAGAACGTAATCCATTCCAGTTTTTTAAACTAGAAACGCCTACACCATATTTAGAAGCTATTTTTCCTAGATATTCACCAGAACGTACCCTGTGGTATTCTTTTATACTTTTTCTTTCATAATGATAGTAACCTTTAGAATCAGAGTGTACGTCAACATCTAAGCTTGGAACAGAAAGAGCAGATGATAAATCTAAAATACACGATTGGTTTTCCTTAAAATATGCGTAGGTGTCAAGTGGTAATTTTAGTTCAAGATTTCTAGCATAGGAAGGGATATTGTCACTGGTAATATGAGGATTTAATCTTTTTAGAGTTTCTAAATCTAGATAGTTCAATTCTGCAAAAGAGACTAAGTTTAATGGGCCATTCACCACTAAGTCTTCAGTAGGCTGTGGATAGTAGGTTAAATTATAATCAGGGAAAATACCATGCTCGGCAGAGTAATTCATGAGGTAGTTTAAGGCAGCCCATTGAGGTACATATGCTCTAGTATCTC
The DNA here is from genome assembly GCA_047623945.1 of Arcticibacterium sp. Taxonomy (GTDB): domain Bacteria; phylum Bacteroidota; class Bacteroidia; order Cytophagales; family Spirosomataceae; genus Arcticibacterium. Next base: position 44,888 of record JBLHOT010000018.1, read on the forward strand.
TGTGTATATAATTATGAAGTTCCCAATAATCCGTCTTTCCAGACTTACGAATAGCACGTCTTAAGTTTCCTGGACCTGTGTTATAAGAGGCTAAAGCTAGTTCCCAATCATGGAAATAATTATGCAACCATGTTAAATATTTAAATGAGGCCTCTGTTGATTTTTCAATGTGCATACGCTCATCCATATAGCCATTAATTTCCAAACCGTACTCTTTTCCAGTAGGAGACATAAATTGCCAAAGGCCAACGGCCTTGGCGTGCGAAATAGCTTTAGGATCTAAGCCAGACTCCAAAAGAGCTAAGTATTTCATTTCATCTGGTATGCCATGTTTGGCTAAATACTTTTCAAAAACAGGAAAGTAGAATTCTTTTCTTTCCAACATCTGTTTTATGAAATTGGGGCGTTTGTATAAAAAGTAATCCACATACTTTTTGACATGCTCATTATACGGCATTGGCATAATGTTTTCAAGCCTTTTAATTCTGGCGGCTATTACGGAATCGCTTTCGGGGATTATTTGAAACTCCACGTTATCACGATTATCCATTACGGTTATAGAACCAGGGAAAATGGCTTGCTGAGAAACTGTTTTTAGAGCAGGGGCATTCTGGGAATTGCTATCAGCCTTTGATATTTTTTTGCCAATGACTATTTGGTCTACTTGCTTTATAGAAAAAGCAGGATTCTGGAGAGAATCTGATTGGGAAAAGGAACTTTGCGTACTGGCCAGTAGCAGTGCAATTCCAAGAATTGCTAATTTGTTTTTAAACATAAGAAAGTAATTATATCCGTATGGAAGGTGTTTTATTAGGAAGCTTTTTCAAAAATAGGTTTGTAAAACTAAAAAATCAAAAGTTTATACAATTTTAACGGTATGTAATAGATGTTTAGTCAAACTTCTATTCAAATTTGCTTAAAATCAGCAGATTTTTGCTCGTAGAGCATAAAAAATGCAGCCGAAAAAAATCAGCTGCGTTTTATATAGAAAGAGAATGGCTATTATTCGTCTCCTTTAGCAGCTTTCTCTATGTTTTCTTTTACATCTTTAGTGGCGTCCTTAAATTCTTTTATTCCCTTTCCTAAGCCTTTTGCCAATTCAGGTAATTTTTTGGCACCAAAAAACAATAATATCACAAAGACGATAACGAAGATTTCTGTTCCGCCTAAATTTCCCAAGAATAATAATGTAGCTAGTTCCATAATGTTTTAACTTAATAATTTAGTACAACAAAGATATATAAAAAGTTGTGGATTGGTATAAACTCAACGCACATGTTTATTCATTTCCCAAAGTTCAAACTTCTCAATTTCGTCTCCCATGCCGTTTAGGACGTAGGTTAGCAATGCGATATCGTCTGCGTACCCTAAAAAAGGTAAAAAATCTGGTATAAGATCTATTGGAGATAAAAAATAGACAAGACTGGCAATTAAGAGGACTAAATTTTTAACCTCGATATCTCTATATTCACCAGAAGCGTAAGATTTTAAAAGACTACCTATTGTTACCACTTTATCCCTTATTGCATCAAAAGCCCCGCCAATACCTAAATCTTTTGCTTTATTAAGAACGTTCTTTATTAGGCCTAACAGGCTTTGCGAGTTTTTTGAGATTCGCCCAGCTTTTCCTAAAGAATTTTTAAAGAAAAACGAATCGAGAATTTTTGAAATCAAATTGCTGCCTGTATTGTCACTCATGAATTATGTATTTGACTGTTAAACAAAGATTAGTGGGAATAAATTGCTTTTTAAACCTCTTTAAACTCAAAAATAGCCTGATACTTTTGGTTTAAGGCATAGGTCGCAATATTTTTGCTTTGTAATTTGCCTTTAGGCAGAAAGTACGTTTATAAAAAACACTTGAGGGCTAAAAGGGTCAAATGACTGCTCTCTAAACCAAATAAAATAAAAAATGAAAGTAACAGTAATAGGTGCAGGAGCTGTGGGTTCTACTGCCGCTGATGTGATAGCGAGAAGAGAAGTAGCAGACGAAGTGGTATTGTTAGATATTAAAGAGGGTGTGGCAGAAGGTAAGGCCATGGACCTTATGCAGACTTCTTCTATCGAGGGTTTTGATACGTCAATAATTGGCTCAACAAATGATTATAGCAAAACCGCCAAATCGGATGTTATCGTGGTAACTTCTGGGATTCCTAGAAAACCAGGGATGAGCCGTGAAGATTTGATAGGTATCAATGCAGGTATTGTGAGAACAGTAGTAACGAGTGCTTTAGAGGTTTCTCCTAAGGCAGTTATTCTTATTGTGTCTAACCCTATGGATACCATGACCTACTTAACTTATCAAATTGCTAAGGAAATGGGTATTTCTAAGAAGCGTGTGATAGGAATGGGCGGAGCATTGGATTCGGCTCGTTTCCGTTATAGACTTGGCGAGGCTATGAATATGTCTACGAATGACGTAAATGGTATGGTGATAGGTGGTCATGGAGATAAGACTATGATTCCTTTAACACGACTAGCCACTTGGAATGGTCTTCCAGTAAGCAGATTTATTAAGTCTGAAGATTTGGCTGAAGTTGCCGAAAAAACTAAGGTAGGAGGAGCTACGCTAACAGGTCTCTTGGGTACATCTGCTTGGTATGCACCGGGTGCCGCAATTTGTCAAGTAGTTGAGGCTATCTTAAGAGACGAGCAAAGAATAATCCCTTCTTGTGTTTATTTGAATGGAGAATACGGTCAAAAAGACATTTGTATCGGAGTTCCTGTGGTACTAGGTAAAGGTGGATGGCAAAAAATTGTCAATGTAAGATTGAGCAATGAAGAAAAAGCAGCATTTGAAGCTTCTGCAGAAGCTGTAAGAAACATGAATGAGGCCTTGAAAGGACTTTAATTCAATATTATATAAAACTTAGAGCTACGCTTCCGAAAGGGTGCGTAGCTTTTTTTATATACCCCAAGCGGTTAGTACCAAAGTTCTTCCAGAAGCTGAATTCCTGTGTTCGCAGAGATACACCCCTTGCCAAGTCCCTGTGTTTAGCAGGCCATTCGTTAATGGGATTTGTACTGAACTTCCAAAAATGGATGCCTTGATGTGGGCCGGCATGTCATCGGATCCTTCATAATTATGCTCGTAATACGGAGCATCTTCAGGTACCATTTTATTGATGTGCTTTTCAAAATCGCCTCTCACAGTAGGATCCCAGTTTTCGTTTAGTGTTAAGGATGCAGATGTATGCTTTATGAAAACATGAAGCATCCCCGTTTTTATTTCCTTCAGCTGGGGTAGAAAGGCTACTATTTGGGTGGTGATGAGATGAAAACCTCTCGCGTGTGGCTTAAGTGTTATTTCTTTTTGAAATAATTTCATAACTAAATGAAGTTAAGAACGGCTTCAATAAACTCCTTTGGTTTTGTAGCATGTACCCAGTGATTTGCTCCTTTGATACTGACTAATTCTGCATTGGTATAAGTGTTTTGGATTTTTTTAAAATCTTCATCAAGTATATAATTGGACTCTAAACCCCTTATAAATAAAACGGGTTTATCAATAATTTTGGCACTGCTGATTTCTGCACCTATTTGCTCAATTTCGTTGGCGATAACAGGAATATTGATTCGCCAAGCAAAACCTTCGTCTGTCCTGTAAATGTTTTTGAGAATGAATTGGCGTTCACCCAAACTGGGAACGTACTTTTCAAAAATACTTTCAGCCTCTTTTCTGCTGACTAAGGTTTTTATGGGTATGCCTTTAAGGCCTTCAATGATATGCTCGTGATGAGTTTGATAATACTTAGGAGCAATATCTACGATAATAAGCTTCTCGAAATTGTCATAGTTTTGACCGTATGTCATCACCGTTTTTCCACCCATAGAATGTCCTAAAATAATTGGATTTTTTAGGTTCTGGTCAGTAATGAATTCGTCCAAGTCAGTGGCCATGACCTCATAATTATGGTTGCTACTTTGCGGGGACTGCCCATGATTTCTGGCATCTAAAAGATAAACCGACAGATTATTCTCTGCAAGGTATTTAGCTACGGTGAAAAGGTTATCTGAAGAGCCAAAAACGCCATGGAGAATTATCAAGGGTTTTCCCTCTCCTATTTTCCTGAAAAATAGTTTCATTAGTAATGATTTAGTAAACGCAAAAATAGGACAAAAGCTTTAAAAAGTGGCTGGAAATGGCGTATTCGTCTACTAAATGCTGGGCTGCTTGAATTGTGTTCGATTTGAACTTAAATTTAGAATTCAATTTAACTCTTTGAATACCTTAATGAAAAAACATAAATCTTTTTATCGCTTTGTAGGACACCTATATCTCCTCACGTTTTTTGCACTATTAACTGATTGTAAAAAACCAGTGAGCACATCTAATCTTGGCTCTAATGATAAGTTAGTAGATTTAATTTCAGTTGCAAATTCTACAGTCACTGCTGAGGGTTACCCAATTGTACAGTTGCCAGCTGGTGCTGATACTTCAAGTGAATATTGGAAAGGAGTAGATTTATCTCCTCAAGCCCCTGTTTTAGCCCAAAGCGTTAAAGGAGAGCAGTCAAAGTTTATATTGAAGGAAGGCTATCGAATGGATCCTGTCTTGGTGGAACCTCAAATTGAACAACCAGCAGCTATTTCCTTTGATGGAAATGGAAGAATGTATGTTTTGGAATTGCGAAGCTACATGCTCAATGCTGACTCTGAAGGTACACTGGAGCCAGTAAGTGGAATCTCTCGATGGGAAGACAAAGACAACGACGGTGTTTATGAGACAGGGACTATGTTTGTCGATAAATTGGTTTTTCCTCGTTTTGTTTTGCCATTTGGACCTGATGCTATTCTCACCATGGAATCTAACCAAGATGTGGTTTATAAGTTTTCTGATACAGATGGAGACGGAATAGCTGATAAAAAAGAGTTTTTCACTAATAATTATGGCCGTTCTGGTAATGTGGAGCACCAACAGGCCTCTCTTTACTACGGCATGGATAACTGGCTTTATAGTACGGTTAATGCATTTAGAGTTCGATGGACGCCTGATGGTGTTTTAAGAGAACCAACTGGGCGAAATAAGGGACAATGGGGTGTAACCCATGACGATGACGGGAAAATGTGGTTTCAAGGTGGAGCAAGTGGGATTCCATCTCATTTCCAGTATCCTATACACTTGGGTGATTATGGTATAGCCCGAGGTTCTGATCTTCAGAAGGGCTTCACTATTCCTTTTGGAGCACCCATAAAACTTGCTGATTTTCAACCTGGCATGCCTGCTGTACGTCTGCCAGAGGGCTCCTTAAATAGAGTGACCGGATCAGCTGGAAACGATGTGTATAGAGGGGATAGGTTACCCAAAGAACTTTATGGTCAATATTTCTACGGGGAACCTGTGGCCAGAATTGTTAGACAAGTCAATGAGGTTAGAAAAGAGGGTTTGAGTGAACTTCAAAATGTTTATCAAGAAGATGAATCAGAGTTTATTATCTCTTCAGATCCACTGTTTAGACCTGTGGATATTACAACTGCACCAGACGGAAGCATGTACATCACAGATATGTATCGCGGCATTATCCAGGAAGGCCAATGGACTCCTAAGGGATCGTATTTAAGAGCCAAAGTCGAGCAATATCAATTGGATAAGATCATTAGTTTGGGTCGTATATGGAGATTGAGCTATGATGGCATGGAGAGAGATAAAGTACAGCCAAGGATGTTTGACGAAACTTCTGCCGAATTGGTAGGGCATTTAGAACATCCAAATGGATGGTGGAGAGATAAGGCACAACAGCTGTTGGTTCTGAGACAAGATAAGTCTGTGGTTTCTAAATTGGAGGAAATGGTAAGAAGTCATTTCAAATTGGAGCCACGCTTTCATGCCCTTTGGGTTTTGGAAGGATTAGGAGAGCTTAAGCCAGATCTCGTGAGAGAAATGATGAAGGACCCACACTATAGAATGAGAATTATGGCAATGTATGTCTCTGAAAGTCTATACAAGGGAGGTGATAAAACATTAGGTGAGGATTTTCTAAAACTGGCAAATGACGAGAATGTTGAAGTTAAAATGAGAGCTTTAATGACAGGGAAGATGTTAAAAATTGATGGAATTTTGGATGCGGCCATAGCCACGGCGAAGACAGATACAGCAGCAGGAGTGAAGTTGGTGACCAGCAGTATTATTAATCCTCAGGAAACTAGATATTCAACTTTTGGAATGAATAATTCTAATTTTTCTGAGGAAGAAAAAGTGAGGATAAGCAAAGGGCAAAAAGTTTATCAAGAACTGTGTTCTCAGTGCCATGGAAACGAGGGGAGGGGTACTCCTGTTGGAGAGGGATTAATGGCTCCCTCTTTTGTGAATAATAATAATCTCAAGGGCCATTCAGATTATGTGGTAAAAACAATACTCAGGGGATTAACCGGAAAAATAGAAGAGAAATCATATGAGGGCGTTATTATGGTGCCAATGGCAGAAAATTCTGACGAATGGGTTTCTTCTGTGGCTTCATTTATCCGTTTGTCGTTTGACAATAATGCTTCATTTGTGAGTTCAGATGACGTGGCCCGGGTAAGAACCGCTACCGAAGGACAAGCTGAGGCATATCTATACCGTGACTTAAAGAGTTCTGTCCCGATGGAATTGATGCCGACAGATGGCTGGGAAGTAACAGCGAGTCATGCTATACCTGTAAGAAAAGGTGGAACAGGTAAAGCTAAAGGGGCCTTATCTTTTGAGGGATGGAGTACTGGCCTCCCCCAATCTTCTGATATGTGGTTTCAGGTAGAATTCCCTGAATCTGTTATGGTTTCTGAGATACAATTTAAATCGGAGGGTATCAGACAGGGTAGCTTTAGAGAAAGGCTTCCGTCTATAAAGACACATCCAAGACAGCTTATTATAGAAACATCCAAGGATGGTAAAAAGTGGAAGGAAGTATTTAATGGGCCAGGTGCAGACTCACCAAACATGATAAGACTTTCTGAGACTAAAGGTAGATTCCTAAGAATGAGGCAAACGGGAAGTGATGAAAAAGCCACTTGGGCTATGAGCGAAATGAAGCTTTATGGGAAGACTATAATGTAAAAGTTAAACCTAAGAACATGAAAAACCCCTCAAAATAAGATAATTGAGGGGTTTCTTTCTTTATATGGCTTTGTTTATACTTTCACATCAATGCCCAACTCACCAAGCTGCTCTACCGAAATAGGAGAAGGCGAGTCTATCATGACATCTCTACCACTATTATTTTTAGGAAAAGCTATGAAATCTCTGATGGTATCTACACCACCAAAAAGAGAACATAATCTATCAAAACCAAAAGCGATACCAGCATGAGGCGGAGCACCATATTCAAAAGCATTTAATAGAAATCCAAATTGAGCATTAGCTTCTTCGGGACTGAAACCCAATAGGCTGAACATGCGTTCTTGAAGTGGTTTCTCATAAATCCTAACAGAACCACCACCTACTTCCACACCATTTATGACCATGTCGTAGGCGTTTGCTCTCGCTTTGCCTGGATCCGTTTCTAGAAGAGAAAGGTCTTCAGGTTTGGGACTTGTAAAAGGATGGTGCATGGCATGCCATCTTTGAGAATCTTCGTCAAATTCCAATAGTGGAAAATCAACAACCCAAAGCACCTCAAACTTATTAGGGTCACGTAGGTTTAATCTAGCACCCATCTCTAAGCGAAGCTCGCTCATTTGCTTTCTTACAGGATTGGAATCACCTGAAAGAAGTAAAATTAAATCACTAGGTTTTGCATCAAATTTGGCTAAAATGGCCGCTTTATCTTCTTCTGAGTAAAATTTATCTACCGAAGACTTCGTACTGCCATCTTCGTTTACTTTGATATAGACTAACCCTTTAGCTCCTATTTGAGGTCTTTTAACCCATTCAGTAAGCTTGTCTAAGTCTTTTCTAGAGTATTCGGCACAGCCTATGGCATTAATTCCTACGACTAGCTCTGCTGCGTCAAAAATCGGGAAACCTTTATCTTTTACTAAGTCATTAAGTTCCACAAAACGCATATCGAAACGTGTATCTGGCTTATCGTTACCATAGTATTTCATGGCGTCGGCGTAGTTCATTCTAGGAACTTCACCTAGTTCTATATTTTTTACTGTTTTAAAGAGGTGACGCACTAGCCCTTCGAACATATTTAAAATATCTTCCTGTTCCACAAAAGACATTTCACAGTCTATTTGTGTAAACTCGGGCTGTCTATCGGCACGTAAATCTTCGTCTCTAAAGCATTTCACTATTTGATAATACTTATCAAAACCGGCTACCATCAGTAGCTGCTTAAAAGTTTGAGGAGATTGAGGCAAGGCATAAAACTCGCCTTGATTCATGCGGCTAGGCACCACGAAATCTCGAGCACCCTCTGGTGTAGACTTAATGAGTACAGGCGTTTCTACCTCTATAAAGTCTTGACCATCCAGATAATTTCTGGTGGCACTGCCTACTTTATGACGTAAGCGTAACTTTTCGCGTACCTCGTTTCTTCTTAAGTCCAGGTAGCGGTATTTCATTCGTAATTCGTCGCCGCCGTCTGTATTGTCTTCTATTAAGAATGGAGGAACTTTGGAGGAGTTGAGTATTTTAAACTCGTGAATTTCTATCTCTATTTCGCCTGTTGGTAACTTATCGTTTTTAGACTCGCGTTCTTTTACCATCCCTTTTATTTGAAGCACAAATTCACGACCGACACTTCTTGCTGCTGCTAACAATTCAGGAGAGGCCACCCCTTCCTCGGCCATGAGTTGAGTGATGCCATATCTGTCTCTGAGGTCTATCCATAGCATACCTCCCTTATCCCTTACTCGCTGTACCCAGCCGCTTAAAGTTACTGTGTCGTTGGCATCAGAAAGTCGTAGTTCGCCGCAAGTATGTGTCCTTAACATGTGATTTATCTAAAAAGTATGAGCAAAAAGTTGAAACGGTAAAATTACAGAAATACAGCTAGTGATGCTTGTAAGAACTGCTTTTTCGGCGGAGTCAAATGATTTTATTCGTCTAGAGAAACCTCTATTTGTTTTCTAGCCAAGGTGGCCACCTCTTCTGGGTTTAGGCCTTTCTGCTCAATAGGCAGTAAAGAATGAAAAGTAATTTTGGTGAAAGAGACTAAAGGGAAAAGTCCTTTTGGATTAAATTTACCCGTATTTTTAATAGCTATAGGAACCACCAGAGCATCTGGGCATTTTTTGAGTAAAATGGCAATTCCGCCAATCTGAAAGTCTTTTAACTGACCCGACCTGGAACGCGTACCTTCTGGGAAAATAGCCACTGAATATTTATGTTCTGAAGCGTGCTTAGCCAATTTTGCAATCTGAACTACAGCCGATTTGCCATCTTTACGATCAATGAGGGCCGCTTTTCCCTTACGAAGGTTATAAGAAATACTTGGAATGCCTTTGGCTAATTCTTTTTTTGAAACAAACAAAGGAGTATACTTTCGCCAAAACCAAATGATGCCAGGGATGTCAAACATGCTTCTGTGATTGGCAATGAAAATTATACTTCGATCTTCCGGTAAGGGATGATTTCTATAAACGTAGGTTCTCGTGCCTAATATAAGCCAGCCTTTTACAATGAAGTAATTAAGGATGTTAACTGATTTTTGGTGGGCCTTGGTACCAAAAATATTGAAGGCAATGACCTGAATCACGTGAAATACTAAAAGCAGTATAGCGAAATACAGAAGATGAATACAGCTGAGTACGTAGTCTAAAATTTTTTTCATTTGGATTTTGGGGAATCAGACACAAAATTAATTCTTTGACTGACTAATATCATATGAAGCACTTATCTATTATTAGTTATCTTTGCGAAAATGCTTTTTTTAAGGGAACAGCTTGCTTAATTGCCGTTTTAATGGCTATATTTAATTCATACCTATTACTTGACAATCAGGTCAAGTAATGAAAATTATAAAAAGAAAATTATGACATTACCCGCTTCAAGAATAGAAGTAATGAGATTTATCGGCCGTAACATGGACGAGATTATTGGGGAATATCTAAAGCCAATTGATTCCAATTGGCAGCCATCTGATTTTCTGCCAGAATCGGATTCTGAAGATTTTCTGACAGATATAAAATTACTTCAAGAAGAATGTAAAGAGTTGCCTTATGACTACATGGCAGTTTTGATTGGAGATACTATCACAGAAGAAGCTTTACCTACTTATGAGTCTTGGCTAATGTCTGTAGATGGCATAGACTCCACAAATGAACCCGAAGGATGGGCGAAATGGATAAGATGGTGGACGGCTGAAGAGAATCGTCACGGCGATTTACTTAATAAGTATTTGTATTTATCTGGAAGGGTGAATATGAAGCAAATGGAGACTTCCACGCAGTATTTAATAGCGGACGGCTATGATATTGGTACAGGAACAGACCCTTATAAGAACTTTGTTTATACTTCCTTTCAAGAGTTAGCAACTAATATATCTCATAGAAGAACGGCCTCATTGTCTAAAAAGCATGGTAATAACACACTTTCTAAGATGTGTGGTGTCATTGCGGCCGATGAAATGAGACATTATAAAGCCTATAAGTCTTTTGTGAATAGAATTTTTGAGATTGATCCTTCGGAGATGATGATTGCTTTTGAAGATATGATGCGAAAGAAAATTGTCATGCCGGCTCACTTTTTAAGAGAAAGTGGCGTAAAAATGGGCGATACTTTTTCTCATTTTTCAGATGCTGCTCAGCGTTTAGGTGTGTACACTACAATGGATTATATAGAAATCATGGAAGGCCTTATAAAGGACTGGAAAATTGAAAGTTTAACTAACATTAATGAGCAGGCAGAAAAAGCTAGAGAATATGTGGTGAAACTTCCGTCGAGGTTAAAAAGGTTGGCTGAAAGAAGTAAGGTGCCACAGCTTGAGTATGAATTTGCTTGGATAAACAGGTAAAAGGCTTTGACGTATAAGTGTGATGAAGTGCCGTTTTTCAACGGCACTTTTTTTGTTTATAGTCGTAGATTTCGGAGCCTATTGTTTATGAAAATGCTCTTTTACTGAGAAGTCAGTTGCTATTTTAGCCCACATTGATGATTTTTATATCCTTATATGATGTCACCAATTGTATTTCTAAGAAGTAAAATGAAGAAACTTTTATTATTCCTGCAGAAGCCATATTTGGCCACTTTATATACCCTCGTCATTTTAGGCTTATGTTTTATGCCAAGTGAGCATATCTTAGAGGATGTGGATGATAAACTGGCCCACTTTGTGGCATTTGCCGGTATTTCATTCTTTTGGCTTTGGGTGAAGCCCAACTACCTTAGAGTCATAACCTTGACAATTGCATTAGGTTTTTTAATAGAGTTTATTCAAGGGAAATTGCCAGAGAATTTCCATAGAGGATACGAGCTTCTAGATGGCTTAGCGGATGCTATAGGTGCGGTAATAGGCGGAGTACTCTACTATTTAAGTCAGAAGTTTCTTAAAATTATGACATAAAAAAAGGGCCGAGGCCCTTTTTTTATCTTACGTTTATATATAGGCTACTTGCCATCTATCCACTCCACCATTTCACTATATACGGCATCAGCAGTTCCCATAAATCCAGTGCTTTTATGTTTGATTGTACCATCTGGCCCAATACAAAATTTGGCAGGTATGCCTTCAACGCCATAGGCTAGGGCAGTGCTGTTACCTATGTCTAATACTGGATTTAGGTATTGATAATTTCTTTTGTCTACGAAACTCTGTACATGTGATATCCATTGGTCCTGAGGCACTCTTTCAAAAGTGTTAACGAAAAGAAATTCCACATCTTGGTTATCGGCATATTTGTCTTGGGCCTGCTTCATTCCAGGGAATGACTTGATGCATGGGCCACACCAAGTAGCCCAGAAGTCTATAATGACCGTTTTTCCTCGCATTTCAGAAAGTTTTACTTTCTCACCACTCAGGTTTACCAGGTCAAAATCTGGAGCCATAGTACCTTCGGTTCCAACTGATTGTCTATTAATGGTTTGAATAAACAAGTCCGCAAAATGATGTGTTTTCCCTTCGGCAATCAATTTGTCTTTTAATTCGTTAAGAAACTGTCCGTCCATCTCTGGAGTTAAGAAATTATTAGCTGCAATAATTCCAGGCAGGGACGTTCCTAAGTCAGCTATCATTGGCTTAATGGTTTCACGGTGATTATTAAAAGCCATTTGGTATTGACTTCTGAGTTCTTCCTGCTGCGATCCTTTCTTTGCTGTTTGGAAGTCTTGTTCCAGCGACTGTCTAAGCTTTCCGAAATTTTGTACCTCGGCCATTACACTATTAAACTTATCAATATTGGGAGCCCCTTGAATAGAAAACTGGGGAACTACCTCAGGATTTGATAAGCCGTCAGCGGTAAGTGTTATGGACTCTCCTCCGTCAAGGATGAGGCCAATAACCTGCTGTCCTACAATATTCACTTGATAAATCCCAGGTTCTGGAATAGTGGTATTAAAACTGAATTTTAAGTCTGGGCTTAGCTGAGAAGAGTCTATCCGAGAGGGTATGTTCCTTTCATTCATCCTTTCTAGATAAACGGTTTCTACTAGGCCATTTTTAAGTGTGCCATTAATGACCAAAGGGAGGCCTTTTTTCTCTGTAAGCTCTTTTTCGGTATTGTTTTGAGAATTACAGGAAAAGCTAAAAAAGGCGAAAAATAGAATTGTGCCGAGAAGGGTCTTTTTGAAGTTTGTCTTAATCATTGTCTTTTAAATCGTTCAAGGTCAATAACGATAAATAAAGAGATATGTTCCAAATTTATAAATAAATAATGAGTGATGTGACTTTCTTAAGGGAGTTGGTCACTATTGTATGATTTATGAAGCCATTATTTAAGAATACAGTTTAGACTTTGTCAACCCTCAATTATTGTCTGGGTTTAGCCTTGTGGTGCATTTGTTAATAAAAGGCTTCAAGAGATTCTTTTTTATTCACATATTAGGTAAAAAAAGATTTAGAAGTAGTGAACAAAATAGTAACGATAATTTTAAAATCTAGCTAAAACAATCCTACACGCGTGCTATTTGAATAATTAATGAGAGTGTAAATTAAAGTCTGTCTAAATATAATTGAGTAATCATTAGATTTAGACGAATATGACACAAGAAGAATTAGATAATTTACAGAGTAAGGCCTTATCACAATTTAAGACAGGCAAATCATT
>JBLHOT010000019.1:0-54873 GCA_047623945.1 Arcticibacterium sp.
GCCTGTACCACCAGTTTTCCAATGGCTTCACCAGGAATAGCATCGAAGTTTTCAACGATCTCAATTCTCAGAGAACCGTTACATCCTACGACATCTGTATCTTCTTTAGTACAGGCCAAACTAAAAAAGAAGAAGAAAAGAAATGGAAGACTTTTGTGTTTTATCAGCATATCTGAAATACGCCAATATCCTATAAAAGGTTCCTAGAATCCTTGCCCATAATAGGCATTCTTACCATGTTTACGCTGATAATGCTTATTTCTGAGCGTTTCTTTTAGTCTTGGAGTGTCTGGATTGATACTTAAAGTTAACTGAGCCATTTTGGCCACCTCTTCTAGTACTGCCGCATTATAGACAGATTTGGCGGCGTCTTTTCCCCAGGTAAATGGGCCATGATTTTGCAATAAAACCATTTCTATTTCTTCGTGAGATAAGCCCCTTTCTTTAAAAATTTTGAAAATCTGATTCCCCGTTTCGTGTTCATAGTCTCCCCGAATCATTTCGTCCGAAAGGGCAGGGGCACAGGGGATATCCTGATGAGTATGATCGGCATGCGTAGTCCCAAAAATAGGTATGTCTTTTCCAGCTTGAGCCCAAGCAACGGCATAGGTGCTGTGCGTGTGTGTAATGCCACCAATATCATTCCATGTTTTATAGAGAAGAGCATGCGTCTTAGTATCAGAAGATGGACGCATTTTTCCGTCCACCACCTTCGCCTCAAAGTCCATAATAACGATATCTTCTGGCTTCAAGACGTCATAGGAAACTCCGCTAGGTTTAATGGCAAAAACACCTTCTTGCCTGTCTACGGCACTTACATTGCCAAAAGTAAAGAGAACTAGCCCCAGTTTTGGGAGTTCTAAATTGGCTTCAAAGCATTCTTGTCTAAGGCTTTCGTATTTTTTCAATGATGTTTTCTTTAATGGCTTACTAGGGCTACCCAATCTTCGGCATCTGGACTTAATAAGGTACCAGCACCACTTAATTTTTTCTTAGAAGATAGTAAACCGCCAGTTCTTGGATTAAACCATTGAACCTGCCATTTACCTTTAGGGAGTTCAATTTTTGACGTTTCTCCAGCGGGTAAATAAACGGCGTAAATTTCTCCTTCCTTAGCAAAAATATAGTCCTTTTCGTTTGAAATCAAATCATCTGCCGATTTCATTTCAGTAAAAGGTAAGTGCTTATTAAAGAAATCAAGGGCAATAACAGCTTGTTTGTACTTATTTTCTCGGCTTCTGTGATCCTGAGCATTTAAATCATTAGACTCACAATTATAACCGTAATAGTATTCTACGCCCATGCCACCAGCCATAAATGTGCCCCAGAGCACTTCATTTCTTACCTGATCTTCATTATCAGGGACTTTGGCCTGGTAGCTCTCATGAGAGGCATCTACACTTACTCCTACTCCGGCGGTTCCCTGCTCATCATTACAGATTACCCAAGGTTTTCCTGTAGCCGCAGAAAGTTCTATCCATTTTTTTACTTCACTGTGAACCTCCTCTTTATGAAGCTGTAATGAAGCCCCTGTGAGTTCAGATTGAAAGCCAACTAAATTATTATGGTAATAATCATAATTTGGTCTTTTGGGTATGTCATCTCTTTTATGACTCGGTGGGAACGTGTGTTGTACTACGTGGCTCTTATAAGCGTCTAGGTTTCTAATATAGGAGGCGGTTTCTTTAACCACATTTAGGGTAGCTTTAGTCTCTTCACTAAGGTTCCAGTTTAAAGCTAAGTGATGTCCAAATCTTGCGATTAACTCTCTGTAGTACAGTTTTCTGTCGTCTGTCAATTGGTCAAGACCCATTGTAGCGGAGTTTTCATTTTCAAAAGTTTTAAAATGTAAAAACATACCTTTTGTTTCCGCATAATCAAAAACCTTTTCCCATTGAGCTAGTTTAGAGACATCAAAACGGTCGTGATGCATGGCTTTTTCCCAAGATTTTGATTCTTCAGAGGATACTATGAATTGTGAATCGTCTGTGGCTAGATGTGGATAAACACAGCCATCATCTCCATCTACTGAGAAAGTTAAAAAAGAAAAGGCGTTTACACCGAGACTTGAGAGGTAATTCACCGCACCAAGGATGTTTTTGCCCTTACCGTTTTTCCAAGTATAAGGCATAGCTGCCGCCTCAAAGTCCTTGGCATGTGGAGCCCAATCTTTCATTAATTGTAGGTAGGTTTTACCCAACTTTCCATAGCCATCTAGTGTTCCGTCAAAATCTGCATAGTGCAGCATGTTTTCTGGAGAATCTGCACCTGCTTTCAAGAAGTAGGCTTTGGTTTCTTGAAATTGAAGGTAACGTGTTCCTACGTAAGCTAGCTTCCCTTTTGCTCGATTATCTATGCCGGTTTTCATGCTCGGGGATACATTAAAACTGCCTTCAAGCCCATCCATGAAACCAGCACTTTTACCGCCTTGCTTTAGGGCCATGCCTTCTCCACCTTTGAATGAAACTTCATAATTCCACGTTCCTACTTTGGGAGCAGAAAAATGGACCCGCCAAATGTTTCCAGAAGTGCTCGAGCTATTTTCAGCTTTTCCGTCAGCGGCGTAATAACCTGGGACTTGCATCACAGGGCCACCGCTTTCATGAGTGAAGAAAGCATCTAATTTATAATAGGTAAAAGGATTTGGGTTTGCTAGCTCAGAACTTTGTGGGCCTTCAAAATCTAAAGTGATTTTATGCCATTTTTGGAGTTCTCCAGTAATGGTTTGTCCTGAAAGGCTTAAAGAGCCAATAAGTAAGAGGCCAATGAGTTTACGCATGATTTGTTATGCAAGGGTTGAGGTTCTTGGATAACTAAATGTAATTAGAAAATAAATTGGCTGTCTGCTTTTGCTTGATTTGTTCTAATCATTGCCAGTTTATTATCAGTTATATGCCCTTATCGGGTTCTACAATTGAAGGAATAACAAGTTATCAAATCCGATTATAGTTTTTTTTTGAGTAGTTTAAATTTTTTTTAGGGAAATGTCTTAAGAATATTTGATTGAAATTGCCTTGAAAAATTATATTTTGGTGTTTATTTGTTAACGCTTACGCTACCTTATTTGCTAATTAATAGCATCCTGTGAAAATTTAAAATGAGTCAAATTGTCCAAGAAAATTTGATCGTAAATGCTGAGGCTCAGTCCTCTATTCTTCTTGTGCTAAGCAATGAAGGGTTACGGGATGATATTTTGGATATTCTAGGTGTTTCTTATAAAGTAAGATTAGCCCAAAATGCAACTTTTGCCAAAGAAGTTTTAACAGAGTATCGGCCAAATTTAGTAGTGATAGATGACTCACTTTCAATGAGTGAGGTTTTTAAGCTATCTATATGGATTAAGAGTAATGTGCTGTTAGATCATATTCCGCTGTTAGTCCTTTCTACAAATATATCTGAGGAAGCAAAACTAGACGCGGCATCGGCTCAAATCGATGCTTTTTTGGCTAGTGATGCCCATAATTTGACTTTGTTTTGCCTCGTGCTAAAGAATCTCTTGGAGGCGGTAGAAAAGCAGCGATTATGGTACAGCAAAAATTACCTAAAAGAAACACGACAATTAGCGAGCGGAAGAAAAGATGAGGCTTTTCTGGTAAGTCTAAACAGGATTGTCAATAGCAACTTAGATAATTCAGAATTAGATGTAAATTTTGTTTGTAGAGAAATGGGAATTAGCCGAACAAACCTTTATAGCAAGGTGAAGACTGTTACGGGTATGGGTATGGCTGTATTTATTAGAGAGAACAGGCTAAATTGGGCGGCAAAGCTATTGACTGAGGAAGATATGCAAACCAATGAAGTCATGAATATGGTGGGCATTCAGAGCCACTCCTACTTTAGCAAAGCATTTAAGAAGAAATTCGGCGTTTCGCCCTCAAGTTTTAGAAATCATAAGTAGCATTTACTTTTTGGGTTTAATGCTTAGTAGAGACCCTAACCTTTCTTTTTCTGTGAAATGGGTAGAATTTGTGCCCAATGCCAAATTGCAAGAACCTGCAATAATGCCTTTCTTGTGGTTTTTCATAAAACCCTCTAGTGCCAGCCATCTTCCTTCGGAGGCTTTCATACTTGTGTGGCCTAAATATCCTTTGCCTTTCTTTAAGTTCTCTATCCAAACAAAACCACGTTCTGGGGTATTATCAAAATCAGCGAAGTGAGCAATGACCGCCAAATCTTCATCTCCGTCTTTATCCAAGTCATCAGCCATTAAGCCAGTAGCACCATGAAGAGGTAGGAATACTGAAAGGCTATAATTCATGAACTCATCTCCATGGTAAATATAAATGCCATGATAAGGTTTTAAAACTTGAGAGTAATCCGCATTATCGCCTGCTGCTACCACTAGGTCTCGGATTCCATCCCCATTTATATCTACAAAAACAAAATCTGAAGTACCATACACAGGCGGATGTTTTATCAGTACTTTCTGCAAAAAAGTACCGTCACCTTGATTGTCATAAAGGCTTACTTCCTCTTTCCCTTGGGCTGTTAATACCATGAAGTCCAGGTCGCCATCTTTGTCAAAGTCTTCTGTGATAAGCTTGAGTGAACCCGGGTAGGGGCTCATGATTTCTTCTTTAAAACCATATCTACTTACTCCCCTGTGGAGAGCGAGGGAGCCAATCTGAAAACCGAAGTTAGAAATCAAAATATCTTCAAAACCATCATTATCAAAATCAGCCTTTTTGAAATCCACAGGGCGGTGCAAGTTCTTGATGATGGGTTCCTGTAATTTAGATTCAGTTTTTGGGTAGAATTGAACCAAACTGCCTGATGGGATATTGCTCGGGTTCATATTTCCAAATTTCAATACCAAAAGGGTATCTTCATTTATGTAAGCCATATCTGCAATACTGCCTTGCATGTAAGTTTCATCCAAGACCTTAAAGTCGGTGTTTAAAACATTAAGCATTCCTCTTTTCTCAGCTAGTAATAGCCTGTCTAGATTACGATCAAAAACGAGTTTTGTGATACATCGCTGGCTAGAATCCCTTTTTAAACAGACATCAAATAAGTCATCCAAATCACTTTTTATTTCCAGTTGCCGAATTGAACCCAAAGTGTCCGGAGCCTCTTTAAAATAGAAATCTGTAATTTTTTTCCAATCTGACTTTGAAATATGTTGTTGGCCGCCATAAATTTTTCGAATCAGTGATTTCTCTAAATCGGAGATCTTACCTTTCTTTTCAAGATGCTCCTCTAAATCAACAACACCCAAGATTAATCCCATCTCTGGCAATACGCCATCTCGCCAAACAGATTTTGGAAGAAGTGAGGGTTCTGGATAAGTATGGCAGCTAGAGCAATAGTTTTTGGCGAGCTCTTCGCCGTTCTGGAAAGAGTTACAGCTGCTAATGATGAGTAAAAGAAATAGGAGTCGCCACATCGACTAATAGATTTCGGAATAAATTAAATAATAAAATAATTATTTTTATCATAATCTCAAAAGAGGAGGAAAAGTTGGAAGATTTTTTCTTTCTACAACGGAACAGAGATATATAGGAGAATTGCGTAGATGAATTTACCAGATAGCCAGTATGAATTTGACATTTTGCAACCATTTGATAGGACGAGTCGTATATATTTTAGGACAATTTAGCAGAGGATATTTTATTGTCGGACGAGAGTTTAGCTAGGTAGTGTTAATTCTGTCCAATAAAATCTTTTTCTTGTCTAATTCAGAAATTTTCTTAAGGGCCGTAGATTAGACAAATTTAAATCTCATTTATCGACGAATAATAGCTTTTTATGGACTTATTTTGTCACCTTTGAATAAATGGGCAAGTAAAAAGATTAAATAAGCACATAAATCTATGACTTAATGGTGAAAATTGTCTTTCATTTTAAACGTGTTCAAATGACACTAATTATTTGAATGTTTATAAAATGATTTTTTAAACCATTTTTTAAACCTAAACTAAAAAGTATGAATTCAAAATACTACCAAAAGTATTGTCTTCTAACGCTTGCTGTAACCATGTTGTTCAGCTTTCAGGCTTTGGCCCAAGGGTCAATTTCTGGTACGGTCAAAGACGCAACAAACTCAGGTATTCCTGGAGTTTCTGTTGTAGTTAAAGGCTCATCTAACGGTGTGATTACCGGAATAGATGGAGATTACACGATTAAGAATGTGGCATCATCTGCCACCATCGTTTACAGTTTTGTGGGTTACAGTACTCAAGAGATTGTAGCCGGTTCTCAAAATGTGATCAATGTTGTGTTGTCTGAGGATGTCTCTACGCTCGATGAAATTGTTGTAACTGGTTACACATCTCAGAGAAAGAAAGATATCGTTGGTGCTGTTGCTGTGATAAACACAGATGAAATGAACCAAACTACCGCATCTAGTTTCCTTCAGAAAATGGAAGGTAGAGCTGCTGGTGTTACTGTAACTACTAGTGGAAGACCTGGTGGTAAGAGTACGGTTCGTATTCGTGGTATATCTTCTTTCGGTAATAACGACCCACTATATGTAGTGGATGGTGTACCTGTCGGAGATAACAGATTTTATAACTTCAACCCGAATGATATCGAAAGCATGCAGGTTTTGAAGGATCCATCTTCTGCTTCTATATATGGAGCTAGAGCAAACAATGGTGTGATAATCATTACTACCAAGAAAGGAAAGGCTGGTAAGACTAAAATAGACTTAGCTGTTAATACCGGCATAGCAATGCCTGTTAGTGGCCAGGATACTAGACTTATTCAAAATTCTCTAGATTATCACCAAATTATAAAGCGTTCGCATGATAATGCTGGTTTGGCTACGCCAACTAACATTTATGGTAGCCCTAACAGTCCATCTGTGCCAGCTTATTTATGGCCAAATGATGGTATCAATCAAACACAATCTGTGGATGAGTCTACATACTCTTATCCAAATAATTTGATTCATACGGCAAGTAATGGTACTAACTGGTGGGATGCCTTAATTGATCCTGCTCTTACTACAGACTATAACTTGAATTTGTCTGGTGGAACGGAGAATGCTCTATTTAACGTGTCTGCTAACTATTTTGACCAAAACGGTACTATTAAGGACACTTGGTTAAAGAGATACAGTTTCAGAGCTAACTCTTCTTTTAAAGCTGGAAGATTTACTTTTGGTGAGAATTTATCATTTATAAGGTCTGACAATGTTGATGCTGGATTTGATGATCCAGGAGAAGGTACGCTCATGGGTAACCTAATCAAAATGCAGCCTATTATTGATGTATTTGATGTTGCTGGTGGAATTGGTGGAGCCAAAGCCGTTTCTTTGGGTAATGGTTCTAATCCTGTAGGAATAGCGATAAGGGATAGAGACAATGTTCGTAACGAAAACAGATTGTTAGGTAATTTTTATGCTTCTGTTAAAGTTATTGATGGCCTTTCTTTGAAGTCTAGTATTGGTGTTCAATACGATGCATTCTCAGATAAGCGTTTCAACTTCCCAAGACCTGAGAACAGTGAGCCAAGTTTTGTGACTAGTTTAGGACAAAACATGGGAAGCAACTTCACTTGGACATGGACGAATACGGCTAACTATGTAACTACAATAGGTGATAACCATAATCTGAATATCCTTGCGGGTACAGAGGCAATTAAGAGCCAAGGTCAATTCCTTAATGGATCCCTTGCTAATTATGTGACTACAGATATTAACGCATGGTATATCGATGCTGCTTTGGGAGATCCTGCTACTAGAGGGGTTAGTTCTAGTGGTTATGTGAATTCTATTTCTTCTCTGTTCGCAAAGGTTGATTATAACTTTGCGAGTAAGTATTATTTATCTGCTACAGTTAGACGTGACGGTTCTTCTAGGTTTGGACCTGCTAACAAGTATGGTGTTTTTCCTGCCCTTAGTGCCGCATGGAGAGTATCTGATGAAGCTTTCATGGATAACCTTAACTGGGTTACTGACTTGAAAATTCGTGGTGGATGGGGTGTAACAGGAAACCAAAACATTGGTGATGGCCGTACGGTTGACCAGTTTGGTGGTGGTACAGGTAACTCTTTCTATAATATCAATGGAGACAATGGTACGCTAGCTGCAGGTTACGTGAAAACAGCAATTGGTAACCCAGACCTAAAATGGGAGGAGAATATTTCTACTAACATTGGTTTAGATGCCTCATTTATGAATGGTAAGCTTGAGTTTGTTTTAGACGTTTATAAGCGTGTGACGGACGGGCTACTTTTTGCTCCTCCTGTTCCTGCTGCTGCGGGTAACGCAAATGCTCCAATTGTAAACATTGGTGAAATGCAGAACCAGGGTGTTGACTTTTCTCTGAATTATAGAGATAATATCAACAATGACTGGAGCTATGACATTGGTCTTAACTTAAGTCAATACACAAACGAGATTACGCGTATTGATGGAACTTCTAAAGAATTCTTTGGTGGAACCACTGGAGGTAGAGGAGGAACAACAGCCATTAACAGACTTAACAATCCTATCGGAACGTTTTATGGTCTGGTACAAGACGGTATCTTCCAAAGTCAATCCGAAGTAGATGCACATGCTGATCAGCCTGGTGCTGCTGTTGGACGTTTCAGATTTAAGGATGTAAACGGTGATGGTCAAATTAATGCAGACGATAGAGATATCATTGGTAGCTATCACCCAGACTTAACTGGTGGTTTGAACTTAGGATTGAAGTATAAGAACTTTGATTTCAATGCGTTCTTATTCGGTTCTTTGGGTAATGATATCTTCGATATTACTAAAGAATTTACCGTATTCCGTCTGTTTAATACTAATGTAAGACAAGACAGGTTGACTGAGTCTTGGACACCAACTAATACGGATGGAATTTATCCGTTATTAGATCAGAACGATCAGTTTAGTAGTGCTTTCAGTAGTTTCTATGTAGAAGATGCTTCTTACATGAGACTTAAGAATCTTCAGTTAGGATATACTGTTTCTCCTGCGGTATTATCTAAGGTTGGTTTGAGCCAAGCTAGAATCTATATTCAGGGTCAAAACTTATTGACAATGACTAAATACAGTAATATAGACCCAGCTCTTCCAAACATTGGAAACAGTGACTCTTCAGGTGGTGTGGATAGAGGAACATATCCAACAAACAAAATTTATCAAGTGGGTGTAAACCTTAGCTTTTAATATTTAAACTATAAAATATGAAAATTTTATCAAAATTATTTGTTCTATTCCTTGCAGGAACGGTGACGTTCGTTGCATGTGATGACAAGTTTCTTGATGGTCCGGCACAGGGTGTGCTAGACGGAGGGACCTTGGTAGGAGCTGGGCCAGACGTTACGCTTATTGCGGCCTACTCTCTATTAGATGGATTCGCCGCCTTTGGCGGATGGGGTGGTGCTGGTTCTAACTGGATATTCGGAAGTGTAGCTTCTGATGACGCTGTCAAAGGCTCTGAGCCAGGTGATCAGCAGGCTACTACGGATGTAGAAATTTATCAGTGGTCTACCGGTGCTGCTAATGGCTACCTAAACGACAAGTGGGCAAACGTTTACGAAGGAGTAAGTCGTGCAAACTCAACGCTTCAAATTCTTGCAAATGCAGAGACGCTTTCTGAGTCTGAAAAGAATAGAATTGAGGGTGAGTCTAAATTTCTTAGAGCTCATTACCATTTTGAAGCATACAGATTCTGGAAAAATGTACCTTATTATACGGAAGATGATGTAGACTTTAAGAAGCCTAATAATGTAGATATCTTACCAAATATCATTTCTGATTTGGAAAGAGCGATTGCTACACTTCCTGTAACTCAAAATGATGCAGGTAGAGTAACAAAATGGACGGCGAAAGCTTATTTAGGTAGAGTGAAATTACATGGCGGAGATATGGCTGGTGCCAATGCTATATTAGCTGATGTAGTGAATAATGGCCCTTATGGCTTACAAGATTGTTTTCATGAGGTATTCTCTGCTTTGGTAGATAATGGTCCTGAAACGATACTTGCTTATCAGGCTTCATCTAACGACGGAGACCCTAATGGAGCAAATGGAAACCAAAATGACCGTTTGAACTTCCCACACAGTGGTAGCCCATTCGGATGTTGTGGATTCCACCAGCCAACTCAGAACTTAGTAAATGCTTTTAAAGTAGATGCTAACGGTCTTCCAATGTTGGATGGTACATGGAATGATGCAGATTTAACTGCTGCTGACGCTGTAGACCCAAGATTAGACTGGACCTCAGGTCGTGATGGTGTTCCTTACTTAGATTGGGGAACTCACGCACCAGGTTGGATCAGAGACAGACCTTGGGCTGGACCTTATTCTCCTAAGAAAAATGTGTACGAGAAAAACAGTTCTGCAGGTAGTACTGTAGGATGGGCTAACTATCAGCTTAATTCTCTTAACCTTCACTTACTTAGGTTCGCAGACGTCGTATTGATGTATGCGGAAACAGAGGTAGAGATGGGCAACTTAGAGAACGCTCGTACTTTAGTTAATAGAATCAGAACACGTGCAGGTAACTGTGCTCCAGCTCCAGAAGGGGCTGAAGTAACTACTACTTTGGATGATCCTAGAATTGACTGGGCAAACTATAAAGTAGGTACTTATGACGCTACTTGGACAGACCAAGCCGTGGCTAGAACTGCTGTTCGTTTCGAAAGAAGACTTGAATTAGCAATGGAAGGACACCGTTTCTTCGACCTTAGAAGATGGGGTACTGCTGCTTCTACGCTTAATGCTTTCGTAGCTTCTGAAATTAAAGTTAGAGCATATCTTAATGCTGCTACTGCATACGATAGTAAGCATGATTTATATCCAATTCCTACTACACAAATCGATTTGAGTATAGTGGATGGAGTTAAGACCTTAGAGCAAAACCCAGGTTGGTAAACCTCTGATTTCTTAGAATTATAAAAGCCGGACACAATTAATTTGTGTTCGGCTTTTTATGTGATAAACAAACCATAAATTCGTCATTGATTCAATCAAAGTCTTGCATGTCTAGAAATATACTTTGTGCTTTTTTTATCCTGCTCATTGGATGTAAGGAGAAGCAGGTTTTTCTTTTTGAGGAAAGAAATTCTGAAGACACAGGAATCCATTTTACTAATACAGTAAAGAACACAGAACAACTTAACATTATCACGTTTAGGAATTTTTATAACGGCGGCGGAGTCTCTATTGGAGATATAAACAACGACGGCCTGAATGATATTTATTTCACTTCAAATATGGCCGATAATAAGCTCTATTTGAATGAAGGTGAATTCAAATTTAAAGACATCACTGAAACCTCCGGAACTCCTGGTAGTGACTCCTGGACAAACGGAACCACGTTTGTAGATATTAACAAAGACGGACTTTTAGATATTTATGTTTGTCATTCGGGTGTGGTCCAAAACACCTCTGCTAAGAACGAATTATTTATTAATCAAGGAGATAATACGTTCCATGAACAAGCTGCTAAATACGGTTTAGCCGATGATGGATTTAGTACTCAAGCTGCTTTTTTAGATTATGATTTAGATGGAGATTTAGACTGTTATCTCCTAAATAATAGCCTAGAAAACCCCGATAAATTAGATCTATATAATAACTCCAGAGAAACAAAAGATGCTTTGGGTGGGGATAGATTTTATGAAAACGTGAATGGCGTTTACCACGAGGTAACAGATAAGGCAGGTATTTACTCTTCCAAAATGGGTTTTGGACTTGGAGTAAGCGTTGGATACTTAAATGAAGACAGATACCCAGACATTTATGTCAGTAATGATTTCTGGGAGAAAGATTACCTCTATTTAAATACAGGCAAGGGAGCCTTTCAAGAAAGTCTTAATGAAAGAGTAGAAACGCTGTCGCTCAATAGTATGGGCGGAGATATAGGAGATATCAATAATGATGGGCATTTCGATATGATCAATACGGACATGCTTCCGAGTACTAATGACAGAATAAAACGCATGACGGCGTTTGACTCTCCACAGGCTTTTGAGAACAAAAGAAAGCAAGGCTATCATCAACAATTATTACAAAATTCACTTCAACTAAACGATGGTCAAGGCAATTTTCAAGAAGTAGCGAATATGACAGGTTTGGCGGCCACGGATTGGTCTTGGGGAGCCTTGATATTTGATTTTAACCTAGATGGATGGGAAGATATTTTTGTCAGTAATGGCATTTATCAAGACTTGACCGACTTTGATTTTGTTACCTTTATTGAGGATAAACAAGGTATTGCAGAGATGGCAGATGGTAAGGCTTCCTTTGGCATCAATGAAATCATAGCACAAATGCCGTCCAGTCCATTAAAGAATTATGGTTTTCTTAATCAAGGGAATTTATCTTTTAGGAATGCAAGCAGTGAAATAGGGTTTAATAAGCCTTCTTTTAGTAACGGCTCTGCCTATGGAGATTTAGACAATGACGGTGACCTAGATTTAGTGGTAAATAATATAAATAGCGAGGCCAGCGTCTACCGAAATACGAGCATTGAAAATTCAAAAAGGAATTATATCAAAATAAGAAGACCTTCAAAAAATGGTTCGAGTACTGGCTTATCAGTGCAAATATTTACACAGGGAAAGACCCAAAAGAAGCAACTCTTCGGAACTAAAGGCTTTCAAAGTTCTACGCCTTTTGAGATGGTCTTTGGTTTAGATACACTTTCAGTTATTGATAGTTTATGGATTAACTGGCCTGATGGTACGTATGAAACAAGGCAAGGCCCTTTGGAGGTTAATAGGACTTTAGAAATCTCTAAATCTACGCCAATAATAAATTCCATGAGGACCGAAGGGACTCCAAATTATACTGAAATAGAAGGCTCTCAACTGTTGGAAAATAACTATTCAGATTTCAATACTCGGCCTTTAAGTCTTCATGATTTTTCTGCCAAAGGCCCCAAAATATTAAAGGGAGATGTGAATGGAGATGGGCTTATAGATTTTATTGTTTTAGCCCCACATGATGAGCCTAATGTATTGTTTCTACAAAACAGACATGAAGGTTTTGAAAAAGCTAAAAGCCTCGCATTTGAAGTTGATAAAGGCTTAGAAGCTAATTCAGGTGCTCTCTTTGATGCAGATGGCGACGGAGATTTAGATTTGCTGGTAGGTCATGGAGGTAATGAATCCCAGCGTGGGCCAGATAATTTTAAGCCAAGGTATTATGAAAATAATGGCCTTGGGGATTTTACTTTCAGAGCGGATAAGTCGCCACAAGCTACTGGAAATTTCGGGACCATAAAAACGGAAGACTTTGACAAAGACGGAGACATGGATGTGTTTTTAGGAGCATCCTTAGTTCCTGGAAATTATGGATTAGTGCCCGCTTCTTTCCTCTTTGCAAACAATGGAGACGGCACTTGGCAAAACCTCACAAACGAGACTTTTGGCACTTTAGGGATGGTTTCTGACGCTGTTTGGAGTGATTACGATAAAGATGGATTTACTGATTTGATAGTTGTGGGTGAATTTATGCCTATTACTATTATTAGGAATGAAATGAATGTGTTGCAGCATAAAATGGAAATAGCTCATTCTACAGGATTATGGCAGTGTATTTCTAAGGTTGATTTGGATAAGGATGGGAGAGAAGATTATTTATTGGGCAATTGGGGACTCAACAGTAAGTTGGAGGCAAGTAAAGAAAGACCTCTGACTTTGTATGTAGGCGATTTTGGAGGAAATATGAAACAAGATGCCTTACTCGTGAATTACAATAAAGGAGACACAAGGCCTTTTCCTTTTTATTCTAAAATGGTGCTGCAAGAGAGCTTTCCTTTTTTGAAACAGAAATTTTTGAAATATTCAGATTATGCCAAAAGCTCCATTGCTGAACTGTTTGGAGAAGAAACGGTGGCCAAGTCTCAAAGTATTGAGGTCAATACCTTGGCTAGTTCAGTTCTCTGGAACAAGGAGGCTTTTAATCTAGAACCTTTACCTAACCTTTTTCAGGTGAGCTCTACCAACAAAATCCTGTCTGACGATAGTGGTCAACTTTGGTTTTTCGGAAACGAATACGGCGTAACACCTGAAATAGGAATTATGGCAGCCCACAGAGGGATTAGGAGTAGCTATATTGATGGACAGTTTTCCTATGAAATATGCGGAGTGAAAGGGCAGGTAAGAGACGCCGTGCGGATACAAACAACAGAGAAAAAGCAAGCTATATTAATTGCTAGAACTAATCAGCCAGTGGCTTATTTAAAGAAATGATGAAGTTTTTATATGTATCTATTGGTTTTTCTTTGCTTTGGTCTTGCGGACAGAAAGAGCCGATGTTTAAGAGTTTGGATAGTGAAAAATCGGGTATCACCTTCTCAAATACCATTACAGAGAATGACACTTTCAATATTTTAGATAATGAGTATCTATACAATGGAGGCGGGGTAGGCTTAGCAGACTTTAATAATGATGGTTTGATTGACGTTTTCCTATCAGGGAATATGGTAGCGAGTGAGCTTTATCTGAACAAAGGCGAGCTTAAATTTGAAAATATAACAGTGGCAAGTGGTATTGATTTAAAAAATCAATGGAGTTCTGGAGTGGCTGTGATAGATATAAATCAGGATGGCTGGAAAGACATCTATGTCTGTGGGACGAACCATACGCAGAGTGAAAAACGAAAAAACAAACTCTATATAAACCAAGGCATTGAAGGAGATTTGAAATTCTCTGAAATGAGTGAGGAATACGGTTTGGCCGATACCAGTCATACGACGAACGCCGCATTTTTAGATTATGATAAGGATGGTATTTTAGACGTTTACCTGTTAATTAACCAACGTCAGTCGGACCAATTACCTAATAAGTACACAAGCCAGAGTGGCCTTCAGGTGATAGGTCAGGTAGATAAACTTTTGAAAGGCGTTTTTGATGACAGTCTCGGTCATGTTGTTTATCATGATGTAAGCGAGAGTGCCGGTATAAAGGAAAGAGGTTTTGGCCTTGGTGTAACTGTTACGGATATAAACTTAGATGGCTGGCCAGATATTTATGTGACCAATGACTTTCTCACCAGTGATTTATTGTACGTAAATCAGCAGGATGGTAGTTTTAAGAATCAAACTAAAGATTATTTTAAACACACCAGCTACAGTGCTATGGGAAATACGGTAGCAGATTTAAACAATGATGGCCTAGTAGACATTGTGGCTGTAGATATGCTTCCAGAAGATAACTACAGGAGGAAGAAAATGCTGAATGATAATAATTATCCTGCCTACCAAAACTTTGATTCGTTTGGATATCAACATCAATACGTACGGAATACGTTGCAGTTAAATAGAGGATTAAATCCTTCAAGTGGCTTATCAGCTTTTTCGGAGATAGCTTTTCAGGCGGGAATAAGCAGCACAGACTGGAGCTGGACCCCTATGGCTGCAGATTTTGACCTAGATGGAGATAGAGATCTTATCATTACAAATGGTTTTCCTAAGGATATCACGGACCAAGATTTCATATCCTATCACCAGAACAATAGTAGATTTATGGGCAAGGATAAACTCCTTCAAGTGATTCCAGAGGTTAAAATTAAGAATTATGCTTTTAGAAATAATGGCAATGCCCAATTTGAAAATGTAACCGATGACTGGGGGATAAACGAACCTTCTTTTTCTAATGGTGCGGCTTATGCAGACTTGGATAATGACGGTGATTTGGACTATGTGGTCAATAATATTAATGCACCCGCTTCTGTATATGAAAATAAAGTTGCGGCACTAAGGCCGGAACTTGAATCTTTGAAAATTACATTAAATGGGTCTGAATTAAACAGAGATGGACTAGGAACTAAAGTGTATTTAAAGTCTGATTTAGAACAAACTTTTTATCAGGAGTTTAGCCCTTTTATGGGTTACCTGTCAAGTACGTATGCTAATATTCAATTTGCTGTAAATGATAGCATGACCAATGTTAATTTGACGGTGATATGGCCAGACGGTAAGTACCAGAATCTGAAGATTGAGCCAAGCAAAACTGAAATCACCGTAGACCATGAGGCGGCATCACCAGACTTTAATTATGCCACATTAAACATTGCTGCTTCAGAAGGAATTATGACAGAAGTGGATTTGTCAACTGTTGGTCTAGACTATGAGCATGAAGAAAAGGACTTTAATGACTTTAATATTCAGAAACTATTGATAGAGAAATTGTCTGAAAAAACGGCCAAATTTAGTGTTGCGGATGTTAACTCCGACGGCCTAGATGACATCTATTTCAATGGATCGGTAAATCAAAGAGGCGTATTTTTTGTTCAGGATAAGGGTGGCAAATTCCATAAAAAGAACTTAATCTCTGCTGAAATCAAAGGAGCGGATGAAACACATAGCTTGTTTTTTGATGCGGATGGTGACAATGACCTTGACCTACTACTGGCTCGTGGAGGAAACGAATTACAAGAGGCAGACTCTAGCTATCAAGACCAGTTTTTCGAAAATGATGGAGGTGCATTTCATTACCGTTCTGCAGCCTTGCCTTTTTCTGTTCAAAGTACAAATTGCTTAAAGAAAGCAGATTTTGATAATGATGGCGACCTAGATTTATTCATAGGAGCGGGGGCCATCCCTGATAAATATCCTTTATCGGGTAATAGTTATGTGCTAGAGAATGTTTCTAAACCGGGTGAGATCAAGTTTCATGTAAGCCAAGAAATGCACTTGGGCATAGTTAAAGATGCACTTTGGGAAGACCTAGATGGAAATGGCACTTTGGAACTGTTTACCCTTGGTGATTTCTCTCAGCCTAAAATTAGTAGCTTGGTAAATGGCAAATATTCGGATCAGGCTTCTTTTGATTTTGAAGGTTTAAAGGGAGTTTGGAATTGCGTGAAGTCGGCAGACCTGGATGGCGATGGCGATTTAGACTTTTTGGTTGGAAATATGGGAACCAACACCCTGCTATCAGCCAAGGGAAACCCTTTCAAATATTATGTGGCAGATTTTGATAAAGAAGGAACGGTAGATGCCATTCCAAGTACCAGTTTTGTGGATAAAACAGGTAGACTACAAGAATTTCCTTATTTCGGAAGAAGGGATATGAGGAAGCAGATGAACGTAATGGCTAAATTGTACACTACCTATGAAAGCTATTCCAACACCAGCATGAGTGAGTTTTTGCTTCAATTTCCCAATGTTAGTTATGAAACCTTTGAAGCCAATTACTATAAAAATAGTATTATTTACAATGATGGCGACCAGGGGTATAGGGTGGCAGCTCTTCCAGAAAACTTACAAACTGCCACTTTGAATGACTTCTTAATCGAAGATGTCAATAACGATGGTATTTTGGATATACTAAGTATTGGAAACAGTTTTAGTATGGAGGTGGCCACCGGACGCCAAGATGCTTTTAACGGGGCTATTTTATTGGGACAAATGAATGGCAGGTTTAAAGAAACAACACTTCTTGAGGCCGGGTTTTATGTGCCAAAAGATGCTCAAAACATTAAGACAATAATGATTGGCAGTAGGAAATATTTTTTAGTCTCTCAGCATAGGGAGAAGCCAAAATTGTTCAAACTATCAAAATACTAGGAGGGCATTTAGTCTTTTTGTGGAATTAGCAAAAGCTTTTGAACAGGTTTAAGCTTTAGAGTAAGCTGACAACTTTTGGCTTCCTGATAATGAGAATTAGGCCTAAGTAAAACTTGATAAAGAAGATCAATAAAAAGGCATTAGAATAAATTATATTTGGAATAGAAAAGGTAAGCACCATGACGACACTACAAAAAGCAGAAGCATTATTAAATCGAATCTTTGTTCCTTTTGAGCGTTTTGCTCATAAGTATATTCTATTTCCCTTTCGGTTTTTATTAGAGAAAATTGACCCTTTGGCGGAAGCTATTGAAGGCACCCTTTTTAAGAAAATACTTCAGATCATTATTTACCCTATTTTCTTATTCCTTACTTTTTACATTGGTTTTGAGTTAGTAGCAGACGGTTTTACGATCCGTTCCTTTTTTGGAACCATAATGATGTTCTTGATGCTCGGTTTTATCTTTGCTCCTTTAGAGCGGCTCATTCCTTTTAGCAAAAGATGGCAAGATGACACGGACATGCCCGTAGATGTCATGATGTTTTTTGGATCTAAAGTTTGGGGCGATCTCATAAATAGACCCCTGAGATTGGCCACGATAGCCTTAGTGGTTCAGGAGATTTCACCTGAGATTGGAAGAGATTTATGGCCTTCTTATTTACATCCGTGGGTACAGGTTTTACTCTTACTTTCGGCCGTTGATTTCTTTAGATATTGGTACCACCGATGGATGCACGAAAACGAGTTTATGTGGCGTTGGCATGCCGTACACCATTCTTCTGAAAGGTTATACTGGTTTAATGGGACACGTTCTCACCCTTTGGAAGGGTTGGTTTCTAGTTTTCTTTGGGCCATACCTTTGGCTTTTATAAAAGCTCCCGTTGAAATAGTTTTTGTGACCGGCTTGCTGGGAAGAGTGATAGGCCGTTTTCAGCACACCAATATGGACCTAATTTTAGGCCCCTTTGATTATATTTTTTCGTCCCCTAAAAATCATCGTTATCATCACTCCAAAGTTCATAAAATAGGGCATTCCAATTATGGTGGAGATGTCATTTTTTGGGATATACTTTTTGGGACATTTTACCTGCCTAAAGGTGAGCAACCAAGCGATGAAATAGGGATTGAAGAAATGCCAAATTATCCACAGTCTTTTGGTGGACTTATGCTAGCTCCATTCACTTATGGGGCTTTAAAGAAAGATGCAGAGAAGCTTAAGATTATGGCTGCTGAAAAAGAAAAGGATATTTGATTTGTAGAAAACCATACTTACCTCAATTTAGGATTATGAAGAAATATACGCTGCTTTTAGTTCTGTTTTTCCCAGCTATTATGTTTGCTCAAAATGTAGTGATAGAAGCAGAAAACTTTAACAGGCAATCTAAGACAGAAACTAGAAAATGGTATGTTACTAATACTGGCGACAAGCATGATTTTCAAGATTTGGATGCAAACAATGCGGAAACGGCTTCCGGAGGGGCCTATTTAGAGATACTACCAGATACCCGAGTAACGCATGATGATGTATTGAGTTCTGGCATAAATTTTAGCAATACAGCAGGGGAGATGTGCGTCGTTCATTACGACGTCAATATACCTTCGCCGGGTAGGTATTACGTATGGGTAAGGGCATGTAGTACAGGAAGTGAGGATAATGGTGTCCATGTAGGTATAGACGGAAACTGGCCAGCTTCTGGTGCCAGAATGCAGTGGTGCGAGGGCAAAAACAAATGGACCTGGGCCAGTAAACAGCGTACAAAAGAAGTACACTGCGGTGAGCCTTATCTTATTTACTTAGATATTGACAAAGCAGGGCGTCATGAAATACATTTTAGTCTAAGAGAAGATGGTTTTAAAATGGATAAGTTTTTATTGACAAAAGACATTGATTTCGTTCCTGAAGGGGAGTAAGAGGCTTAAATAGACATAGACTACCTACAAATCCCATTTCTTTCGCTGGGCGTAAAGCTTTAATGTCATTACAGTACAAGCCGCCAAACCTGAGTTTAACAACTCGTATGGTGAAGGCCCGAAATCATCCCCATCAACAGAGGTTGGTTCATCTGCTATTAGGCTATGTTCGGCGGTCTGAATAGAGGTAGTAAAATTATGGTTAACTAAGTCTAAATGACCCACCACTTGCCGGTATCCAGTATGGCACTTGCTTTATTTGGAAAGCCTTTTTTTGGCTAGGATTCTGAGATGTTGATTTCGTATTGGTCTATCCGTTAGTATATTGAGTAGTATACCGCCGTTATCTAAACAAAGCTAGTGTGATTAGCAGCCTAGAAAACAGCAGTGCACTAAAAGCTATCTCTTCCTAATGCTTCCAAGGGGGATCTGTAGAAATTAAGTCTCTAAAACTCACAAATTCTACTAAAGCTAGGCAATGATTCTATTACTGTTATTGCTTGTAATTAGGCTTACATAGCCATTCGTGTTTTTCTAAATGTTTTAAAAAAGTGTTAATCATTTCGCCCTCAGCCTATTCAAAAAGCCCGAAAAGGGAATTTCTTTCTAAAACGTATATAGAAACTGCCCGAAGTATTGGTCTCAAAAGTTTTTTTTTGAACCTTGTGTACACATTTAAAAGCTGTCTCAAAAAAAAGAAAGAGACAGCTCAGGAAAAAAACACTCTCCAAGGCTTTAAATAGACCATTTATCAAGAAAATAATCTGATACTGTACTTTTGAATTATGTTTGGCCTGTAGAAAAGGCCTTCTCTTTCGTTTTTTACGGAGGCATTTTAAATACAAAAGTTTATCTTTTTAAGATTTGGGAAAGGATAAAGAACCACCGGAAGCTATAAAGTACGTAAGCCTGATTTTGGTAAAAACGTAACAATAATGAATCGAAATACTTCCTTTGAGAGGGAAGGTTTATAACCATATTAAACTAGTAAATAATTGGCACACTAAACGCTAATCAGTACCCATACGAATCTCGAAAGTTCAAGTTTTTCAAAATAAATAATATCGAAGCGGTAAAATGCTTTAATAAGAACCATTTTTTATCAAGACTAATATTTGACCATTCTTTAGACTGCAAACAATAAAATTCTTCAAAGACCCTATGGAAGAAGTACCAAGCACTTTCTAATTACTCTAAAAAAACCATGAAAAAAAGATTAAAATATCTCCTTGTCATGTTCTTTATTATGCTATTGGTTAATGCCGTATTAGCCTCAGGAAACACCAACATCGACAAAAGTATTGATGGCGGAAAAACAGCCACGATAGGGTCAAATATTGAAGTAGAAGAGAGTTCTATGGCGTTTGATGTCATTGGTACAGCTTTTTACACTCTGCCTAGCCCACCCACGATTACATCTTTCACACCTCTTTCTGGGCCAGTGGGTACCTTGGTGACCATAACAGGGACTAATTTAGATTCTCCTACCGCTCTTTCTATAGGCGGAGCGGATGCCATTTCTATTAGCAATGACGGCACTACTTTGGTAGCGATGCTCATGCCAGGAGCCATTACAGGTACTGTGGACATAGGTACTTCAGGTGGCACAGCCACTAGTTCGGGTAGTTTCACCATAGAGGCTAGTGTACCTCCAGAAGGCCAACAAGGAGATAAACTGGTAGGGACAGATGGTTCAACTAGAGCACGTCAGGGCCTTGCGGTGAGTATAAGTGCAGATGGCAATACGGCCCTGGTAGGAGGGCCTTATGATAATGGATATAAAGGAGCGGTTTGGATATATGCACGCACGGGCGGTATTTGGTCTCAGCAAGGAGAGAAACTCGTGGAGATAGGGAGTGAAGGTGAATATGTACAACTAGGCGAATCTATAAGTATAAGTGCAGATGGCAATACGGCCTTAGTAGGAGGACCTGGTGATAATGATGAAAAAGGAGCAGTTTGGGTCTTTACACGTACGGGCAGCACTTGGTCTCAGCAAGGCGATAAACTGGTGGGGACAGGTGTTGCCCCTGATCCATATGACCCAGGTAGTGTAGGGGCTGCATATCAGGGCTCAGCTGTAAGTATAAGTGCAGATGGCAATACGGCTCTGGTAGGAGGAGATTTTGACAATGGTGCTCAAGGAGCAGTTTGGGTCTTTACACGTAAAAACAGCACTTGGTCTCAGCAGGGAGAGAAACTGGTGGGGACAGGTAGTGTAGGTGATTATGTACGACAAGGCTCTGCTGTAAGTATAAGTGTAGATGGCAATACGGCTATGGTAGGAGGAGGTTTTGACAATGATGGTCAAGGAGCAGTTTGGGTCTTTACACGTACAGACAGCACTTGGTCTCAGCAAGGAAATAAACTGGTGGGGACAGGTAGTGTAGGTGATTATGTACGACAAGGTAGATCTGTAAGTATAAGTGCAGATGGCAATACGGCTCTGGTAGGAGGACCTGGTGACAATGATGGTCAAGGAGCAGTTTGGGTCTTTACACGTACAGACAGCACTTGGTCTCAGCAAGGAAACAAACTGGTGGGGACAGGTAATGAAGGTGCTGCATCACAGGGCAAGTCTGTGAGTCTAAGTGCAGACGGCAATACGGCTCTTGTAGGAGGACCCTATGATGGTGATATAGGAGCAGCGTGGCTATTTACACGCACGGACAGCACTTGGTATCAGGCAGGAAACAAGGTCGTGGGTACAGGTAATCAAGGGAAAGCATTCCAGAGCTTTGCAGTGAGTCTAAGTGCAGATGGCGGTACGGCCTTGTTAGGAGGATTCTATGATAATTCTAAGCAAGGAGCAGTTTGGGTATTTAATGGGCCTCCGTCTCCGGAAATTAATCTTAAAGGCAATAATCAAAACATAGCCAATGGGGCAAACAGTCCTTCCATATCCGACTCCACAGATTTTGGTTCGGTGGGCGTCACAGGATTGAGTAATACAAACACTTTCACCATTGAGAATATAGGTACAGCAACGCTAAACCTAAATGGAACGTCAGATACAGTAGTTTTAAGCGGTTCATCGGACTTTACGGTTTCGCGGCAAGCCACTTCTCCAATAAGTACTTCTGGAAGCACCACCTTTAAAATCACTTTTAACCCAAGCTCCATCGGTCTAAAAACAGCCACAGTAAGCATAGCTAATGATGACGGAGATGAAAATCCTTATACGTTTGCTATCAGTGGAATGGGAGAATGCGATGCAGGTTCTTCCCCAACGGTAAATATTACAGGTTCAGATAGTTTGACGTGTACTGTAAACTCAGTAACTAGAACGGCCTCGGCAGGAGGAGCTTCATATTCTTGGTCAAATGGATTAGGAACAAATCAATTAGCTACGGTGAGCTCAGCGGGAATTTATACAGTGACGGTAACGGCCAGCAATGGCTGTACAGTTTCAGGCACTACAGCAGTTGTTTTTAAGAATGATTTGGTAGTGACGGCTTCAAACGATGGACCTTATAATGAAAAAGATAATGTTAATCTATTAGCCACCGGTGGACCCAGTTATTCGTGGACAGGTCCAAATGGGTTTAGGAGCACGCTTACAGCACCGAGTATAGGCAATGTGACACCAGAAAATGCTGGAAATTACACAGTTACGGTACAAAATGGAGCCTGTTCTGGAACAGCTACTACAGAAGTTAATATAGATTGTAGTGCTCCAGGGATGACCTACTATCTGGTCTACTCTGGCATAAATCCTGAAATCATAGCACAGCTGGTACCAGGATTAAAAGTTCAATATTCTGCTACCCGACCTATGTCGGTGATAGCGTTGAATAATTGCCAATTACCTATCATAGAAAGTTTGAAATTCCAATTGTCTGGAACCTCCAATACGCAATACTATGTGGATAATAATATGCCATTTAGAGCCCATGAAACTAATGGAGAATCATCTGGAGATATTCTACTTTGGAACCGATACTCATTCCAGAGCAGAGGGTATGACCAAGATTATGCTCTTGGCAATATGATAGTGGGGCCAGACGTCATTCAGTTCAATATCGTTGCCGGAGATGGGGAAATAAGCGTTCCAACTTTATCTACGAATGCTTTATGTGCTGGAACAAGTTTAACCGTCTCTGCCAATCAAACGGGTTCTTTCGATGTAGGCAATGTGTTCCAAGCATATTTGTCCGATGCTCATGGCAGTTTTATGAATCCGGTATTGATAGGGACTTCGGCTAATCCCGATAGCATAGCCTGTACGTTACCAAACTATTTGCTCAGCAGTGAGGATTATAAAGTGATGATCCGTTCATCATCGCCGCTGGTGTTATCTTTGGGTAGTACGGCTAATTTGTCTATTACATCACCAAGTGTTAATTTAATCTCGCCATTGAATGATATGCTGAATTTAACGAAAAATGAGCAAGCTGGTTTAACCATGAATGCGTCAAACAAAATAGATGGATCGTCAAAGGTAACTTATAAGGCTGGGAATTATATTTCTCTAGAACCTGGCTTCAGCTCAGGGGCTGGTACTGTTTTTAAAGCTAAAATCGAAAATGTTTGTTTAGACTAATGAAATGAAAAGAGAGATGGGCACTATTTACCCATCTCTCATTCAAAATTCTCGCTTAATGATAGAGTTTTGCGTATAAACGAATTCGTAAAAGAATCGGAGATTTATTTTAAGAGTTCGGTCTCTATTACCGCACCTGTGACGAGTGTTTTATGCACAGGGCATTTGGAGGCAATTTCTTTTAATCTACTTCTTTGCTCATCGGTCAAGTTCCCAACGAGCTTGAGCTTCTTTGAAATATGGTCTAGGTAGCCATTCTTCTCCGTTTCAATATCGTCGCTGTGTTTTTTGCCATGGCTCAAATAGACATAGACTTCCTGCAAATCCCATTTCTTTCGCTGGGCGTAAAGCTTTAATGTCATTACAGTACAAGCCGCCAAACCTGAGTTTAACAACTCGTATGGTGAAGGTCCGAAGTCATCCCCACCAACAGACGAAGGTTCATCTGCGATAAGACTATGATGGGCTGTTTGAATAGAAGTGGTAAAATTATTATTCACCAAGTCTAAATGACCTACTACTTGCTCTCCCTCTGTATCTAGTTTGGCACTTGCTTTATTTGGGAAATATCTTTTCGCCCAGGAACCTATTACGTTTCCTGCGTACTCGCTATCCACTGGTTTCATAAGTAGATGGTCGGCTTCGTCTAAAGACACAAAGCTCTTCGGATGAAAAGCTGCCGTGAATAAGTTCCTGGCGTTTTCGATGTCTACCGTTTGGTCTTTTGGCGAGTGCAGGATGAGAATGGGCTTTTTGAGTTTTTTGACAATCTCAGGTAAATCAGTTTTATCGAAATTATCTACGAAGTTCTTATCAATAGTGAAGGGTCTCCCACCAATATTTACTTCTATTAGATTCTTTTTTTCAAAATCGGGATTGCCATAAGTGAAAAGCTTTTTTACGTGCTCTACATGAGATGGAGCACCAATAGTCGCTACTGCTTTTATATCTGCTAATTTGGAAGCAGCCACAAGGACGCCAGCTCCTCCAAGAGAATGACCAACTAATAAGCTCGGAGCTTTATAATGAGCCTTCAAATAGGCATGGACATCTAATAAATCATCCACATTGGCGGTGAAATGGCTCTCTGTAAAGGTGCCTTCACTAAGGCCAAGGCCAGTGAAATCAAACCGAAGGACACCGAAACCGTGTTTGGTAAGTTCTCTGCTAATGTTTCTTACAGCACTTAAACTGCCGCTACAAGTGAAGCAGTGTCCAAATATGGCGTATTGCTCTGGCTTTTGGTTAGCAGGGAGTTCTAAAAAACCGTTGAGAGTATAGCCTTTGGAATTGACTATTTTAAGTTTTGGCATGGTTTGTAGTTTATTGACTTCCTAAATTACGAAAAACTAGAAGCGGTGGACTGTTGACTGTTTAAATCCGGATGAAATAGAAATAAATGAATGGGCACATGTTTATTCTAATAAAGCTCTTACGTTTTCGCTATTCCAATTTGCGGAACCTACCTTATGTATCAAAACGCCTCCATTGTTATCAATGAGGAAGGTGGTTGGTAAACTATTACCCTCCAGTGCCTTTGGCCTTTGGCCGAGCGACTGATAAATAGGGAAGTCATAATCATGCTTCTTTATGAATTTTTCAACAGCACTTTTATCGTCATTGGTGACAAAAAAAAAGATAGTTTCCTCTCCGAAATCATCATATAAGGCTTGCATGCTAGGCATTTCTGCGATGCATGGTGGGCACCAAGTCGCCCAGAAGTTGATGATGATTTTCTTACCTTTATAGTCTTTGAGATTTATAGTATGGCCTCCCATATCTCTCAATAACCAATCATAATCTTGAAGTATTTCCCTGTCATCCTGAGCTTCTATGCTTGGACTGAAGGCCAAAAGCCTATTTATGAAAACTTTAATAGGTGTACCCGTCTGAGGTATCAGAATCAGAACGAAGAAAACTCCCCAAAGTATGTTACCCCAATTTTTCTTAATCCAATTCAATGACATAGAGTTTAGGTAATAATTGATTAAGGATTTTGAAGGTTTTTGATGTTCTCATTAAGTCTATTTAAGGTGTAAATTACTTCTTCTTTCCAAAAGGAAATTGTCATGACAAGTGTCTTCAGGCTGGACGATTTTCCGTCTTAGACCCACTACGCTAAAACCTGGCTTTTTATACAAGGCTAAACTCGTTTGTTCTCAGGAAAAATATTGGCTTGCAGTGTCCGTGTTTCATTTTACTCACTTTAACGGACTCATTCTATTAGGAGTACAGAGTGCCAAACCTTTTATTGGTAAACTGTTTATCCATGTAAACACTGACTTCAGCCACGCCTTTGTGAATTTC
Source organism: Arcticibacterium sp. (assembly GCA_047623945.1). Classification (GTDB taxonomy): domain Bacteria; phylum Bacteroidota; class Bacteroidia; order Cytophagales; family Spirosomataceae; genus Arcticibacterium. The sequence continues at coordinate 26,224 of JBLHOT010000019.1, forward strand.
TCTTTTAGATACGGGCTTAAAGCTACCCATCCTATGATTTCATTTTGGGATAGTCCAATTATTCTACAAAAGTCAAGATAATTTTGGTCCCAATTTACCCAAGAAGGAGAGTGCGTTTGAAAAGTGGCAAAGCCGCTGGCTATGCCACTTTCATAAATACCTTTAATCCTCAGAAAATCTTCTTGAACGATATTTCTGAAGCTTAACAGCATCCTCCTCCAGGCACACACGAGTTTTCCTGACTCACGTTAATAGCTTTTAGGTTAGTAGTCTCCGGGATTCCACAGCTTTCTAAAGCCAAACAAGTCGTGAACTTGTTGGTTAATTGGAAGCTTTTACCGTCAAAGTCAAGACTATACTTACCTATGGTCTCATTTTGATATTCTACTTCTACCTCTAGGTCAGGCATTTTAAGTACTTTTTGAGATAAATCAATTATGCTGCTGAGCTTGGTCGGTGCCAAGGCGTGATCATGGTCTTCTGCACTCCAAAGCTGAAAATTAGCTACTGTCTCCTCACGTTGTGTTCCGCCACAGTCAATAAAATTCTTCGTAACCATACCTACCTCCGTTACATGGAAATGGCTTGGGACAAGTTCTCCTGTAGGAAGCTTGAATTGTAAATCTTCTATACCTTTTAGGCTCTCTTTTACTTCTGATAATTTCATGATTCTTTTTTGTTTTGTGCTCCACTGTAGAATAATATTTGGTGGAGGGAATTAATAAATATACTAACAACAGCTGCCGTCATACTTTCCAAACATTTGACTAAAGAGGTCGTTGATTTCAGCCCACCTTCCGGGATGAATGCAATAACTAACAGAGACACCTTCTATGGTTCCTTGAATAATACCAATAGCCTTCAGTTCTCTCAAGTGCTGGCTGATAGTGGCCTGAGCCAAGCCCAGTTCTTGCACTAAGTCACCATTTATACAAGCATTTGTTTTGAGTAGGTGTTCTAGAATAGCTACTCTGGCGGGGTGAGCTAAGGCCTTAGCTACCTGTGCCAATTCATTCTGCTGTACCGTAAAGAGATCTGTTTTGGTTACGCCCATGCTTGGTTCTTGTTATTACACTGCTCCCTCCCGAGCTATCGGGATAGCTGGATTACAATATGATAGATTCTTTTAACAGAATATTATATTGCAATATTACGATACAACTGATTCGTTATCCAAATATTTAACCCGAATTTTTTATAAAAGTCTTTTAATTCCTTTAAGGATTAATTGTTTTGCTTTATCCTAAATGCCTTTAAATTAAATGAATAGCTTAAGTTGTCCATTAATTTATTTGTAAAGGAAAGTTTTTATAATTTCATGTCGAATGATGCAATTTGAACGGAGAGGGGCATCATTTTCTAATAAATTATCAATGATAGAGCTATGAAAAAACATCACATCTACTGGTGGAATCTTGAAAATCTCTTTGACATAGAAAATTCTCCCACTCGGCCCGCATGGTTTCAGAAAACCATCAAAAGAGAGTTAAAAGGATGGAATACAGCAGTGTTAGATAAAAAACTTAATAACCTCTGCCAAATCATCAAAAAAATGAATGGTGGTGTAGGACCAGATATTTTGGGTGTTTGCGAAATAGAAAATGAAGCGGTAGTGGCCAAACTTATGGCCAGAGTAACAGCAGCTACGGGAAGAAACTATAAGATTCTTCACAAAGACACCGGGGACAAAAGAGGGATTGATATTGCCATTATTTATGACACAGATTTGTATACAGATGATGGCCGCATTTTCACCTTAGAAGTCATGAAGCGTAACGCTACGAGGGATTTGCTTCAGGTAAACCTGACCACTGTGGATGGTAATGAACTCGTTTTGATAGGTAATCATTGGCCCTCTAGAATGGGCGGTCAGCTGGAGCCTGAACCATACCGAGCCATGGTAGGCGAGATATTGAGCTATTGGATTGATAGAATCCATGAAATAAAACTGGCAGAAAATAATGATAAAAATCCCACAATTATCATTATAGGAGATTTCAATGACAACCCTTATGACAAGTCAATCACCAAATATTTACAGGCCTCGGGTAATCTTGAGAAGGTGAAAAATGCGAGAAACCATATACTCTTTAACCTCATGTACCCTTTCGTAGAATTTGGATTTGGCACTCACGTTTATGGTAGCGAGCAGTCTATTTTAGATCAGTTTATTGTTTCCAAATCTCTTATTGTGAATGCTACAAATTATCCTTTTCAAGTAGAAAAGACGGCTCTTGTGCATTATCCTGAACTCGTAAAAGGGGATTATAATAGGCCTATTCGCTTTGGCAGGCCCAGCAGTACACGTACTTTTGATGAGGCTGGTTTTAGCGATCACCTGCCTATAGAGCTTATTATCACAGAGCGAATATATTTTTTTTTTGGTTTCAGAATGTTGAAATTTGGGCACCTAACCCTATTTAATGAAACGTAAAACATTTATCAAAACCACTTCGGCTGCATTAGTCGGCAGTATGTTAAGTCCACTCATGTCATGTAGTCCAGAGGAGAAAATTGCCAGAGAAAACTGGGCGAAAAATTATCAATATAAGGCCAAAAAACTATATGAGCCTGAGACGGTAGCTGAGATTCAGGAATTAGTAAAAAAGCTAGAAAGCCATAAGCCATTAGGCTCTTGTCATTGTTTTAATAACATAGCCGACAGTCCAGAAAATCAAATCTCCACCAAAAGACTAAACAAGTTTTTAAAGCTCGATAAAGCCAATAAAACAGTAGAAGTAGAATCTGGAATTCGATATGGTGATTTTGCAGAAAAGCTTCATAAAAAAGGCTATGCCCTTCATAATTTAGCTTCGCTTCCGCATATTTCGGTAGCTGGTGCTATGGCCACGGCTACTCATGGTTCAGGAGTAACTAATGGTAATTTAGCATTCAGCGTAGTAGCTTTTGAAATGATTACGGTTGATGGCGAATTGTTGCATTTTAGTCATCAAAAAGATGGAGATAAATTCAACGGAATGGTGGTTAATTTAGGAGCTTTAGGGCTTGTAACTAAGGTGACTTTGGCTGTGGAAGAAACCTATGATGTACGTCAAGACATCTTTCAAAATTTGCCTTTGAGTGAGTTGAAAGATAATTTTGAAGAAATCATGTCATCAGGTTACAGCGTGAGTTTATTTACAGATTGGCAAGACGAGATTATCAGTCAGGTTTGGATAAAGTCTAAAGTAGATGACTCTTTTCAAGAGTTTGAATCAGCCTATTTCGGGGCTTCGGCCGCTACGAAAGATTTACATCCTATCACGGCCATGTCAGCAGAAAACTGCACAGCCCAAATGGGTGTTCCTGGCCCATGGTATGATAGATTACCACACTTCAAGATGGGTTTTACACCTAGTAGTGGAGAAGAATTACAATCGGAGTTTTTTGTGCCAAGAGAAAACGCTATGGAGGCTTATATGGCCTTAGAAGTCATGAAAGAGGAAATAGGCCCTTTACTATTTATTTCAGAAATCAGGACTATTAAGGCGGATGATTTATGGCTGAGTACGGCCTATCAAAGAGAGTCTGTCGCCTTTCACTTTACTTGGAAACAGCTGGATAAAGAGGTGAATGCTCTATTGCCAAAAATTGAGTCGGCTCTGGCACCTTTTGGAGTGAGATGTCATTGGGGTAAAGTTTTCTCGATAAATAAATCTGATTTGCATGCTAGATATGAACGCATGGATGATTTCTTAGCCCTTGTTAAGGAGTTTGACCCAAAAAAGAAATTGAGAAACGCATATTTAGATTTGAATATCTACAAGTCCTGATTTAAGTTTTTGTTTCGGGCATTTAACTTATCTTGCCGTCCCTTTTCACCTATTAACGCAATATTCCTTTTATGGAATTTATAAAAAACCAAAAGAAAGTCATCAGAGCATGGTGCATGTACGACTGGTCTAACTCCGTCCATAATCTGGTAATAACATCGGTCATTTTTCCCATCTACTTTCATGCAAATGCGGTTAATTCGGATGGCGGAGACATGATAGACTTTTTGGGTTTCAATATAAATAATGATGCTTTATATTCTTATACCCTTTCTACGGCCACATTATTGCTCGTTTTTTTAAGCCCTATTCTAACTGGAATAGCAGATTATAGCGGAAGGAGGAAATTCTTCATGAAATTCTTTTGCTATTTGGGAGCCGCCAGTTGTACCTATTTCTACTTTTTTACTAAAGATAATATCACATTGGCTGTCATTGCTTTTGGGCTTTCCATGGTAGGTTGGGGCGGTTCTGTGGTGTTTTATAATTCGTTTTTACCTGATATTGTGACAGAAGATAGGTATGATAAAGTTTCTGCCAATGGTTTTGCATATGGTTATGTGGGGAGTGTGATTCTTTTGCTTTTTAACCTACTCATGATCATGAAGCCAGAGCTTTTTGGCCTTACTCAGGCAGATTCGGACTCGGGTTTTACTTCTAGAATAGCGTTTATTACGGTAGGTGTTTGGTGGGCACTTTTTGCCCAAATTCCTTTTTATTATTTACCTAAGGACAAGAGTGTAAAGTTTAAAGCAGAATGGATAGGGAAGGGCTTTCAGGAGTTAAAAAAGGTGTACAAAGAAATGAAGACTAAGCCTTTGTTAAAGCGTTTTTTGTCAGCTCTTTTTGTGTATGACATGGGCGTAATGACCATCATTTATGTAGCGGCTTTATTTGCAGATAAAGAATTGAATATCCCTACTAATGGGTTGATATTGTGTATATTATTGATACAGTTGGTAGCTATTCCAGGGTCTTATCTGGCGTCATGGCTATCTAAAAAATACGGGAACACCATTGCTCTTAGAATCATTATTGCCATCTGGTCTCTTACTCCTTTAGCGGCTTATTTCACTACCACAGCCGAGCAGTTTTACGTAATAGCTTCGGTGGTAGGTTTGGTCATGGGAGGGGTGCAGTCATTGTCACGATCTACCTATGCTAAACTAATCCCAGATAACACAAAGGATGTAGCCTCTTACTTTAGTTTTTATGATGTGGTGGAGCGTTCTGCTACAGCTATAGGGACTTTCCTGTTTGGTTTTATTATTCAGCAGACTGGAGACATGCGAAATTCCGTATTAATGATTCTGGTGCTGTTTATAGTGGGCTTTATCTTACTACTTAGAATCCCTTCTAAGCAAGTGTATATTGACTAATAACCGTAGTGTTTATAGGAAGAACGAATAAAACTTAGTCAAAAGTTTTTGCAGAATCGGCCACTAGTCTATTGATTTCGCTTAGTTCTGAGGATGTCAAATCCCGCCATTTGCCTACTGGTAAGTCTAGGTTGACATTCATTATCCTAGTTCTTCGGAGTTTTGTTACCCTATAATCCAGATGTTCGCACATACGTCTAATCTGTCGATTTAGGCCCTGAGTCAGAATGATTTTGAATTCAAACTTACCCGTTTGTTCCACAAAACACTTCCTAGTGATAGTCTCTAAAATAGGCACACCCATGCCCATCCTTTGGATGAAATTATTAGTGACGGGTTTATCTACTTGCACCACGTATTCTTTCTCGTGATTGTTTCTGGCCCTCAGAATTTTATTGACCATGTCTCCGTCATTGGTCAGAAATATTAACCCTTCGCTGGGTTTGTCTAGGCGGCCTACTGGGAATATTCGTTTTGGGTGGTTGATGAAATCTATGATATTGTCCTTTTCCACCTTGGTATCAGTAGTACAAACTATGCCAATAGGTTTATTTAAAGCTATATAAACGAATTCTTCTTGAGGTCTTGAGATTACCTTTCCATCTGCGGCCACTACGTCACCTTTAGTGATTTTTGTGCCCATCTCTGGGATTTTACCATTTATGGTCACCCGTCCTTCCTCGATAAGCCTATCTGCGGCCCTTCTGGAACAGTAGCCAGCTTCACTTAGAAATTTATTTATTCTTGTTTCAGACAACGTAATGGAATTGTAAATGACAAAAAACTAATCTAAAATAGGGAAATAACGTTCTTCTATAACTTGATAATGATGAACGGCATGCCCAATGAGCATAAATCCTAAAGCTAAAACAGGGACTTCAATGTTTGAGGCGGTGCCTTTTCTTAATAACATTTCGTCACTAAATCCAGCAAATAAAGCTCTAGTTGAAGCCCGTAAAAGCTGCCATTCTTCCATGAGTTCTTCTAAAGTGCGATGATAAAGATTTGTATTATCGGCATAATTATTTTCCGCAAAGCCTGGTAATTCTGTTTTGTCATTTCTGGCAAAGCAAAGTGCCCTATAAGACATGATTCTTTCGGTATCAATAATATGCTGAAGAATATCCTTAATAGTCCACTTGCCCGGAGCATATACTTGGTCGCCCAATTTGTCGATTTTGTCTAAATCAGCCATTATGGCAGTGGGAGAATACTGCTCAAAAGCAACACTTAATGGCAAATCGTCTACCTTTAAGATATACCTATCAAAGAAAGCTGGTAATTCTGGCAGATCTGTCCACTTATTTGTCATAGGAACTGTTTTTGTCAATTGAAAAGACGAAACTGGTTTGCTTTTGTCAATTATAAAAGCCTTTTAAGTAAAATAAATCCTATTTATACTTTAAGCCCTTTTATTTGCCAGTAAATTTAGAAGCGGTATCAATAAAATGCCAAGACTATGGAAGAAGAAGAAGAAGTTGTAGAAAAAAAGATAAGATACTCAGAGACCGAAAGATATAAAGTCTTTGATAGCGAATTTATGCCCCACATAGATTCTATGTATAATTTTGCTTTTAGATTGACCAATGACGAAGACGGTGCAAACGATCTGGTACAAGACACTTATCTCAAAGCCTTTAGGTTTATAAATTCGTTTCAAAAAGGGACTAATGCTAAAGCATGGCTTTTTAGAATATTAAAAAACTCTTTTATAAACGACTATCGTAAAAAGAGTAAAGAGCCAGCCAAGGTAGATTACCAAGAGGTGGAGTCTGTTTATAATTCGGCGGACGAGCCAGAGTATAATGGTACGGTAGACCTTAGAACCGAGATGGTTCATGATTTAATAGGAGATGAGGTGGCCATGTCATTAAATGGCCTACCCGTAGACTTTAGAACCGTGATTATCCTGTGCGACATAGAAGGTTTCACATATGAGGAGATGGCTAAAATTTTAGATATCCCTATAGGAACTGTGAGATCTAGATTACACAGAGCTAGGAACTTATTGAAAGAGAAACTACGTTCTTATGCTACAAGCATGGGATACAAAGAGTTACGTTAAAATTTTTAAGTGGTGTTTAACCAACTGGGAACTTTAAAAGAACCTCAGACGTATAACATCTGAAGAATTTAAGTTCCGTTATGGAGCTTATTGGATACAAACAGAAAGTATATAAATAATTGTTCGAGATGAGTGTGGAGAAGACTGCTGAAGTAAAACATAATTGCGAGAATCATGAACGCTGCATGGAAATGATTCAGGCAGTTTTGGATGGTTCGGCCACAGAAGAAGAAATGGCACATTTTAAAAGTGAAATGTCCACCTGCTTGCCATGTATTGAAGGCCACGACCTTCAAAAAAGTATCAAGGAAGCCTTGCACGACAAGATTGAGAAAAAATGCTGTCCAGAAGGTACCATCGCGAAAATTAAGGAAAAGATAGGCGTAGCTGGTTTAATTGTAGGTTTAGGCCTAATGGAAGCATCTCTTTTGCATCTATATTTTTAGAAGCGACATACTTTAGATATTGAAATCCACTGAAATCCTTTCGGTGGATTTTTTATTTTTGTGCAATCAAACTTTAATCATGGGCAAAGCCATTATATTTTGTGCTCCTTCAGGTTCTGGCAAAACCACCTTAGTTAAACATCTTTTAGCCACTCACGACGATCTGGGCTTTTCTATTTCGGCATGTACCCGTGATAAAAGAGGCCGAAACGAAGTGCATGGTCAAGATTATTATTTCTTGAGCATTGAAGAATTTAGAAGTAGCATAGAAGCAGATAAATTTATAGAGTGGGAAGAAGTTTATCCAGGAGGCTACTACGGCACCCTCAAAACAGAGATAGAAAGAATGTGGTCTCAGGGCAAAATTGTAGTTTTTGATGTGGATGTGAAAGGGGGCTTACAGCTAAAAAAATATTTTGGAGAAGATGCCTTAGCCATTTTTGTAAAAGTGCCATCTGAGGATGTTTTGGAGCAGAGGCTCCGTCAAAGGGGAACAGAGTCCGAAGAGAGCCTTTCTAAGCGGTTATATAAAGTGAAGTTTGAAATGACTTTCCAAGATAAGTTTGACGTAGTCCTTCTTAATGATGATTTGGACTCGTCACAGCAAAAAGCGGAAAAACTTTACGTAGATTTTAAGTCAGATAAGCTTAGCATTGCCAAAAGGCCTCATCGTATCTAAAATTAAGGACATGAAAATCGGATTGTTTTTTGGGTCTTTTAACCCTATTCACATAGGACACCTAATCATAGGAAACGCTATGGCCACACATACTGATATACAGGAGGTTTGGTACATTGTTTCGCCGCAAAATCCCTTTAAGAAAAACAAAAGCCTCCTACATGAGTTTGACCGTCTCACGATGGTGGAAAAAGCCATAGCAGATAATCCGAAACTAAAGGCCTCAGACGTGGAGTTTAATTTGCCACGCCCGAGTTATACCATTGATACGCTAACGGTTTTAGCAGAAAAATGCCCCCAGCATGAGTTTGTGCTCATCATGGGAGAGGATAATCTGGTACAGTTTGAGAACTGGAAAAACTACGAAAAGATATTGGAATTTTACAAGCTCTATGTTTATCAAAGGCCAAATACGGCTGACCATAATTTCAAAAATCATCCTAAGGTCACTTTTGTCGAGGCTCCTTTACTAGACATTTCGGCTACGTATATCAGAAAGTCTATAAAAAACAAAAAGCCTATTACTTACATGGTGAAGGAGGAGGTAGAGAAGTACATAGATTTAGAAGGTTTTTATTTATAAACGCTGTCAATCAAGCCCTTAAGGCTTCGCCAATAATACGCAGACCATTGATGGTCAAGTGCACATCTACTTCGTCAAACTCATCCTTAAGACCAGAGAGAATAGAAGATAGGCCACCAGTGGCCAAAACTTTGCACTCAGTACCTATTTCCTGTTTTATTTTAGTTAGTAAATTTTTAACCAAACCTTCATAACCTATCAGCACCCCGGATTGGATAGATTTAAGAGAATTGGTGCCAATAGCCTTTTCAGGTAACTCTAGAGGGACATGAGGTAGCTGAGACGTCTTAGAAAACAGAGCATGCACCGCGGTTTTTAGGCCTGGAGCTATGGAAACACCCAAAACTTCACCCTTGGCACTTACAGCTGTAAAAGTTAAAGCCGTCCCGAAATCCACAATAATGCAGGCAGAGGCATATTTAGAGAATGCATAAACGGCGTTTGCATACAAATCTGTACCAAGTTCCTCGGGGTCATCAATACACACTTTTACATCAGGGTGGATATCAGATTTCACTACGATAGTTGTTTGGCCGGTGATAAGAGACAGCATTTCTGCAATAGTATCTGTGAGTTCAGGCACCACACTACTTAATACAGCTTGGTTTAATAGCTCTGCCGAAATATTGTTTTCAAGGAAAAAGTTTTGCAGTGTATATTCAAAGAATAGAGCATTCTCCTTTTTCTTAGAGGGTATTCTATAGGTATCTATCAGTGTAGATGAGTCAAAAACACCAAAGAGGATATCTGTATTTCCAATATCTGCTACCAGCATATTTCTTTACTTTTTGGGAAAAATAATCATTAATTTGTACTTATCAGAAAATTTCCTTCTCAACGGTCTTCAATATGTTAGTTTGGAGTAATTCCTAAACATAAATATCCAATCAAAATTTCACCAAGAATAAAAAAGGTTGTAGTTTTGCAACCTTGTAAAGGAGAAGGTGAAGAAACTACACGCTACATATCAAATAAACATTCAAGGTCTTGATAATAAAAGACATGAGTTTGAATTTGATGGAAGCCAAGAGTTCTTCGAGTCTTTTGAGCAGGACATCATTGAGAAAGGCAGTTTTAAAGCTAAAGTTAGTCTAGAAAAGTCTGATACAATGATGCGGCTGAAAATTGACATACAGGGTCTTTTGACTCTTGTATGTGATAGAAGCTTAAAGGAGTTTGAGGAGGTTTTGGAATTAAGTGAGCTTTATGTTTACAAATTTGGAGACCGTTTTGAAGTAGTTTCAGAAAATATGGAAATTATTCCTACTGAGTCTGTGGAAATTAACCTTGCGAATAACCTCTTTGAGTGCATTTGTTTGGCCGTTCCAATAAAAAAGCTTCATCCTGATTATAGAGATGATGATGAAGGCGGACTAATTTATTCTGATGATTTTGAGGAAGAAAATAGTTCTAAGGAAGAGATTGACCCAAGATGGGCGGCTCTAAAAAATTTGAAAAAAGATTTATAAAGATTTTATTAAAGACGTAAGTAATGGCACATCCTAAACGGAAGATTTCAAAGACAAGAAGAGATAAGCGTAGAACACACGTTAACCTAGGTACTAAGACACTAGCTGTTGACGCTACTACGGGCGAAATTCACGTTCGTCACCGTGCACACGTTTATGAAGGAAACCTTTTCTATAAAGGTAGATTGGTAGCTGAAGATTTTAAATAATCTATTTATCAATTTGTCACCTACATCAGGTAAGACGGTCATTGCTATAGACGCAATGGGGGGAGACTTCGCTCCAAAGGCGGTAGTAGAAGGGGCTTTATTGGCTCTTTTGGACTCTCCTGAGAGTGTTGAGCTATGCCTTGTGGGTAGAGAAAATGAAATATTGGCTATTCTAGAGCATAAAAATTATGACAAGAATAGACTCACAATAAAGCATGCGGAAGATGTGGTGGCTATGCACGAACATCCTACAAAGGCTTATTCTCAGAAACCCAACTCTAGCATTAGCGTTGGGTTTCAGCTTTTAAAGTCGGGTGAGGCCGATGCTTTCTGCGGTGCGGGAAATACCGGAGCCATGATGGTTCATGCCTTATTTGTGCTTAAAACCTACGGCAATGTACTGAGACCACCTATCGCTGGTTTTTTTCCATTGAAAAGCGGGAAGTACAGTTTAATGTTAGATATAGGAGCTAATGCAGACTGTAAGCCGGATGTTCTGGTACAGTTTGCCGAGCTGGGTTCTCTTTATGCCAAGTTATCGTTTGGTATTGAGGAGCCTAAAGTAGCTTTACTTAATATTGGCGAAGAAGAAACGAAAGGTTCTGCGGTGGCTTTGGCTACGCATCAATTGCTTAAAAATAATGAATACATAAATTTTGTAGGTAATATCGAAGGCAGAGACCTCTTTGAGGGGAATGCAGATGTGATAGTGACTGAAGGGTTTACTGGAAACGTTATTTTTAAAATGGGGGAGTCTTTTTATGATTATGCCCATAGCCAAAACATTTCTGACCCCTTGATTGACCGTATGAATTACGAAGTAGGAGGAGGAAGTCCTATCATTGGCGTTAAGGGAAATGTCATTGTTGCTCATGGCATATCTTCACCCCTTGCTATAAAAAATATGATTTTACTTGCCAAAAGGCAGGTAGATTCGGGAGTAAATGCTAAAATTGCAGAAGTTTTCGGAGACTGATTGTCTAGAAACTAAAAGAATCTTAAACCTTTTATGAGTTTAAAAGCCGCTATTACTGGGGTACATGCTTACCTCCCAGAGGACATTTTGACTAATGCCGATCTGGAGAAACTAGTAGATACTAATGACGAATGGATTGTTAGTAGAACAGGAATCAAAGAAAGAAGAATTTTAAAGGGAGATAATTTAGGAACGTCCTATATGGCTGCGGAGGCTGTAAGGGGCTTGCTTAAGAAGACTAATACAGAGGCCTCTGAGGTGGATTTGGTGATAGTGGCTACAGTTACGCCAGACTATTTTTTCCCATCTACTGCAAATTTAGTTTGCACTCAGACCGGTATAGGGTCTATAGGTAGTTTTGATATCATGGCAGCGTGTTCCGGGTTTATTTATGCCCTTTCTACGGCTAGTCAGTTTATTGAAACAGGCAAATATAAAAAGGTAATAGTAGTAGGGGCAGATAAAATGTCGTCGATTGTAGACTGGAAAGACAGAACTACTTGTATCTTGTTTGGTGATGGGGCGGGTGCTGTTATGTTGGAGCCGAATGACGAAGGTTGTGGAATTTTGGATTTCAAACTTCACTCAGATGGATCAGGCGAGCATCATTTGATAATGAAAGGTGGAGGAAGTAAATATCCAGCTTCGTTAGAAAGTGTGGCACAAGACTTACACTACATCAGACAAGAGGGGCAAGCAGTTTTTAAATTTGCGGTTACGAAAATGGCCGATACTGCTGCAGAAATCATGGAGGCAAATGGCCTATCTGGTGATGATATAGCCTACTTAGTGCCGCATCAGGCGAATAAGAGGATTATAGATGCCACTGCCAGAAGAATGGGCATTGGTTTTGATAAAGTTATGATGAATATTGACCGTTATGGAAATACCACCGCGGCCACTATACCTTTATGTTTGTTTGACTATGAGTCTAAACTGAAAAAAGGGGATAACATTGTTCTCGCAGCTTTTGGCGGAGGCTTCACTTGGGGATCTGTCTACATTAAATGGGCCTATTAAATTATAATAAAAACTAAGAAATGTCAACTACAGCAGATTTTAGAAACGGTTTATGTATTGAATACAATCATGGCCTGTATATAATTACCGATTTCCAGCACGTAAAACCTGGTAAGGGGCCGGCCTTCGTAAGAACTAAACTTAAAAACCTAAAAACAGGTAAAGTTTTAGACAATACCTTTACCTCTGGTGTTTCTGTGGTAACAGCTAGAGTAGAAAGAAGGAAATTTCAGTTTTTGTATAGTGATGATATCGGCTATCATTTCATGAATAGTGAGAATTTTGAGCAGATAAACCTTCCTCAAGAGATGGTAACGGCTTATGATTTATTAAAAGAAGGGCAAGTCGTTGATATTTTAATTCATGCTGAAGAAGAAATACCACTTATCGTGGACATGCCTCTTTATGTAGAATTACGTGTAGAATATACAGAGCCGGGTCTAAAAGGCGATACAGCTAATAGCCCAATGAAGCCTGCTGAGGTGGAGACAGGTGCTACTATTAAAGTTCCTTTGTTTATAGAAACAGATGAACTCATTAAGGTAAATACTAATACCTACGAGTACGATTCTCGAGTAAAGGAATAAGATATAAGAGATCTGCCTAACCAAGCAATTTTTTATTTGGGCTTCATCCTTTAAATTTGTAATAACAACCTAACATACCCTTTCTTCGAAAATGGAAACAAAAGAAATTCAAAAACTGATAGATTATATTTCAAAGTCGGATTTAAACGAAGTCAATATTGAGACATCCGAGTTGAAATTACATATTAAAAGAAATTCGGGTGAAGTAGTTACAGCAGCAGCTCCCCAACACGTGGCAGCCGCTCCTGCTCCAGTGGCACTTCCGGCGGCTGTTGCTCCAGTAGTACCTGCGGTAACAGAAGCTCCTGCATCTAACCTCATAGAGGTTAAATCACCTATGATAGGTACTTTTTATAGGTCTGCAGGGCCAGGAAAACCTAATTTCAAGGAAATTGGGGAGGATATGGGTGAAGGTGATGTGATTTGTATCATAGAAGCCATGAAGCTTTTCAATGAAATAGAGGCAGAGGTTACTGGTAAGATTGTGAAAGTCTTAGTAGCAGATGCTACGCCGGTTGAGTATGATCAGCCATTATTTTTAGTAGACCCATCTTAATTAGTCAATTTTCTTTCTAAATAAGTATCTATGTTTAAAAAAATATTGATAGCAAATAGGGGGGAGATAGCCCTTAGGATAATGCGTACTTGCAGCGAAATGGGAATTAAAACGGTAGCCGTATATTCCACCGCTGACAAAGAGAGTTTGCATGTTCGTTTTGCTGACGAGGCGGTTTGTATAGGTCCTCCTTCAAGCTCAAAGTCTTATTTGAGTATTCCGAATATACTTTCGGCAGCAGAAATCACTAATGCAGATGCCATCCATCCGGGTTACGGATTCTTGTCAGAAAATGCCGAGTTTTCCAAAATCTGTGACGATTACGGTATCAAGTTTATTGGTGCCACAGCAGAACAGATAAACCAAATGGGTGATAAGGCCACGGCCAAAAAGACCATGAAAAAAGCGGGAGTACCTGTTATTCCTGGCTCAGACGGTTTACTAGAAAGTGTGGAAGAAGGGATAAAGTTGTCCAATAAAATGGGCTATCCTGTGATAGTAAAAGCAACAGCTGGTGGTGGTGGGCGTGGAATGCGTGTCATAAGAAAAGATTCTGAGTTCCAAAAAATGTGGGATGATGCCAAAATGGAATCTGGTGCTGCTTTTGGAAATGATGCTTTATACTTAGAGAAATTTATAGAAGAACCTCGCCATATTGAAATCCAAATAGTGGGTGACAGTTTTGGGAAGGCCTGTCATTTATCAGAAAGAGACTGTTCTATTCAGCGTCGACATCAGAAGCTGTTAGAAGAAACTCCTTCACCAGTCCTTACGCCCGAACTTCGTGAAAAAATGGGTGACGCAGCAGTTAAAGGAGCCACAGCCATTGGATATGAAGGTGCAGGAACTGTAGAGTTTTTGGTAGATAAGCATGGAGATTTTTACTTCATGGAGATGAACACGCGTATTCAGGTAGAGCATCCGATTACAGAAGAAGTAACAGACTTTGACCTCATTAAGGAGCAAATTAAAGTGGCTGTTGGGATTCCTATTTCTGGGAAAAATTACTATCCGAAAAAGTTTTCTATGGAATGTAGAGTAAATGCCGAAGACCCAGGGAAAGGTTTTAGACCATCGCCGGGTACCATTAAATCTTTGCATTTTCCAGGAGGGCATGGTGTACGTGTGGATAGCCACGTGTATGCTGGCTATACGATTCCACCGAATTATGATTCCTTAATAGCTAAGGTTATTGTGACAGCTCAGTCTCGTGAAGAGGTTATTGTAAGGATGAAGCGTGCCTTAGATGAATTTTATATTGAGGGTATAAAGACAACCATTCCTTTCCATCAGAAATTAATGGAGAATGAGCAGTTTAAGTCGGGTATATTTACAACGGCCTTCTTAGATACCTTTGATTTTAGTGGTCTTTAAAATTTTGAACAAAGATATTTTATAAAAAGGAGTTGCGAAAGCAACTCTTTTTTTATGCCCAAATCCCAATGGACCTTATATTCGTAGGGCGAATATTATATCATTATGATGTAAATTGAATAAGCAAAATGAAATTTTACACAACATTCCCCCAAAAGCTAAAGCAATATTTCGATATAGAATTGGAAAAATATAGAATTGAACTCTCAAACGGAAATCTAAAAAAGGCTTGGAATCATTTAGAAAGAGCTCACATTATTGGACAAAGATATCCTTATGCTCATACACTCGTACACAGGAAAATGCTTCAATTCGGATTTAATATCAAAAGCGGAAAAGAAGTTTTAGGACAAATACCTCGTTTGATTTTTGGAGGTGTAAAATCCTTTGTTGGAAAAGTTCCACTGGGTAACCCAGGAGGAGCAAACGTTCCGACATTAAAGTCATTTCCTATTGGTAAAGAATTACAAGCAATATTTATTAAGGCGGGCGTAAACTTAGAAATGTAGGTACTTGGACTTTTGACGATTTCTAGAAATGTGAAAAGGAAATATACTTCTCAAGCGAAATGATGGATTCGGGGAATATCAAGCCGGCCTTTTCTCCGATGCCCCCAAGAACCCTTTACTTGCGTTTCTCTAATTATGCTTAAATAGGTTATCCTTATAATTTAACCGCTGTGTAGCTCATTTTTAGAGAAGAAACCCAATTACGAAGCAGGATAAAATTCATCTAGCCATATGCCTAAATAGAGTACTTTGCTACAAAGCCAAATGTGTCTATTCTTCGATTTTAAATCAAGTTTTTGGTCTTTGACTTTTGATAAATGCACTTCATAAACCTTTTTGTCTATATAGGTCCAGAGCAGATGTTGTTCCAGGAATAAACCATCACAGCTTGCCTCAAGTTCTAACATCATCTTATAGCCAAAGTCATTAAAAGCAGCTTTCTGAGTCCTTAAACGTACATTTTCTGGTAGCGTGCCGTGCATAGCTTCTCGTAAAGTTCCCCTTAGATATCCACCAGCATAATTGGTTTCTGGGGCTACACTCGCCGAAATGGCCAAGAGTTCTTTATCCAAAAACGGATAGGTGCTGACGAGATTATATTGACGTCCCACAGCATCTAAGGTTTCCAGAGCATGACAGCCTAGAGCCAATAAACTGTTTTTTAAATAGCGGAATTCATACCTGTTGCTATGACTTTGATACCAGTTCTTCAGCTGATTTCTCCTTTTTATGGGCGGTTGCTTTTTAAGCAAAATGGAAACCTCTGGAGCGGTATTACTTTTTCTCTGAACCTTGTTTCTGAATAAATCCCAGAGTGTTTTAAAAGACACCATGCCAGAAAGTGTCATTTGGATAAATAGCCTTCCTTTAGGAATTCCAGAATGAGAAAATAACTGTTGAATAAAATAATGCTCAAAAGGGACTTCGGACTTTTGAACGTACCATTTGCTTTTTAAGGATTCCCTAGCTTTTCTAAGCTGATTTTTGGCCATTAAGTCATGAATGAATTCATGCCCGTAACCCACCGTGCTGTCGCCACCATGCCCTGAAACCAAAACTTGGCTCTTATGCTGAGCGGCGGCATTCATAATAGGCAGAAAAATAGCCGACGGGATAACCATGCTTTCTGGTTTGCAGGTAAGGGCTGTGATCTTTTTGGTAGATGCGTATAAGTCTTCAGATTTAAGAACGGATTCTAATTCAAAAGCTCCATTACTTGCCACTTCTTTAGCAAATGTTTTTTCATAGGAGGCATCGCCTTCAGAGTCGAAAAAGATGCCTTTTAAGTTTTTATTGGATTGATGGCTTATGACAGCACAAATACTGGAAGAGTCTAGGCCACCACTAAGGTTGACGGCTATGTTTGATTGGTCTGCAGTTTTTTTACGAATAATGCTTTCAAACCGGGCCTTAAAGTCCCGAATTAAGGTTTGAGCGTTTCCTTTTATTTTTAAGCTGGCTTCCCAATAAAAGCTTCGCTCCATTTTTCCGGCTCTAAAATGAAGTAATTCCCCGGGCAAAACCCTTTTGATGTCTTTGAAGAAAGTAGTTTCATTTATAAAATCATCTGCTGTATCTAGATTGAAATAAGCGTCTATTTCGGCATCGTCTGGGGCTGGCATTCTGGGTAGGCAGGCGATGATGGCTCTCAATTCATTGGATGCTATAAGAAGCCCGTCCTTGAAATAATAATACAAGCTTTTCACTCCAAAAACGTCTCTAAATAAATCAATAGAGAATTTCATTTTATGGAAATAAAGGCCTGAAAATTCGGCGTCTAATTCAGAGAGGTTATCAAAAGGTTTGAAACCGTTTTCAGGATAAATATCTAAAAGCCAACTTTCCTTGGCTTCATCTATCTTGGTGGCTTTTTGGCCGAATTGCTGAAAACTCTGTCCGTTTCCCAAGAGGGTATAATTCAATTGGCGAAGCAATGGCTGCAAATCTGGATAGTCTAGGGCCTTATTGAACTGCTGTATGTGAAGGAATTTTGCCATTATGTTTTGCAATATATACCTTTTGGATTTGCTAAGCTTAAATAAGTGCCTACAAGCTTTGTGATAAGTTATCCTAAGACGCAGCTGAGAAATTGCTAAGAATCTGTGAGGGGCTGTTCAAGCTTTCCTATCTTTGTCACTCTACATTTACCCGGAACTGTGATTAAATACTTAGACGAACTTAACCCGCCTCAAAGCCAAGCCGCTACGCACCCAAATGGCCCATTAATGATTATTGCAGGTGCAGGGTCTGGTAAGACTAGAGTGCTCACGTATCGCATTGCGTGGCTGATAGAGCAAGGGGTAGATCCTTTCAATATTCTGTCTTTGACCTTTACAAATAAGGCCGCAGAAGAGATGAAGAAGAGGATTGAGCGAATTATTGGACCCAATGCCCGCAACCTCTGGTCGGGTACGTTTCACTCTGTTTTCGCTAAGATTCTTCGTTATGAAGGGAAGGTGCTGGGCTATACTTCCAATTTCTCTATTTATGATTCTGATGACTCTAAGTCTTTGGTGAAAACCATTGTGAAGGAGTTTGGCCTAGACGACAAAGTCTATAAACCACGTCCTATTATGAATAGGATCTCCAACGCTAAAAATTCGCTGGTTTCCTGGGAAATGTACAATGAGAACTCGGTATTTAGGGAAGAAGATGCGGGAGCCAGAATGCCAGAAATAGGTAGAATTTATAAAGCCTATGTGCTTCGCTGTTTTCAGGCAAATGCCATGGACTTTGATGATTTACTTTATAATACCAATGTCCTTTTTAGAGACCATTTAGATATCTTAAACAAGTATCAGCATAAGTTTAAGCACGTGTTGGTAGATGAGTTTCAGGATACTAACGTATCTCAATATTTGATTACACGAAAGCTCTCTGCGGTGCATCAAAATATCTGTGTGGTGGGTGATGACGCTCAGAGTATTTACGCTTTCCGTGGTGCCAATATTCAGAACATTCTGAATTTCAAAAAGGACTATCCTGAGCTTACTACAGTGAAGTTGGAGCAGAATTACCGTTCTACCAAGAACATCGTAAACGCGGCCAATTCGCTCATTAAAAAGAACAAAGAGCAGCTTGACAAAAACATTTTTACAGATAATGATGAAGGCAAGAAAATAGCTGTTTTAAAAGCCGCGTCTGATAACGAAGAAGGCCGAATTATCGCCAATAAGATTTTTGATTCTAAGTTGACAGACGGCCTTCGTAATGAAGATTTTGCGATTCTTTATAGAACCAACGCACAGTCGAGGGCTTTTGAGGAAGCTTTACGGAAGATAAATATCAAATACCGCATCATAGGCGGGCTTTCTTTTTATCAAAGAAAGGAAATCAAAGACATATTGGCTTACCTCCGTTTCGTGGTGAATCAGCAGGACGAAGAGGCCTTTAAGCGAATTATTAATTTGCCTAAAAGAGGGATTGGAAATACCAGTATTGCCAAAATTATGGTGGCCGCCGCCGAGTCTGGCAAAACTATATGGGAAGTGGTATGCCATGCCCCAGAATTTATTGAAGGTGCCGCCTCTAAAAAGATACTGGGTTTCTCTGAACTGGTGCAGAGTTATATTCTGCTATTAGAAAAAGACAATGATGCTCATTCACTCGCCACACATATAGCCAAAACTACAGGTATATTACGCGAACTATATGCAGATAAAACGGTGGAAGGTTTGGCACGTTATGAGAACATTCAAGAGCTGCTAAACTCTATCAAGCAGTTTGTAGACAGTGATGAAACTGACGATAAAAGCTTAACGGCTTTCTTGCAAACCGTATCGCTTTATAGTACCGCGGATGCCGATGATGATGATGGCGACCCGGACCGCGTTACCATGATGACCATTCACGGAAGTAAGGGTCTGGAGTTTTCGCACGTTTTTGTGGTAGGGCTAGAAGAAAACCTATTTCCGTCTCAAATGATGCTCAATAATAGAGCAGATTTAGAAGAGGAACGCCGTCTTTTTTATGTGGCGATTACACGAGCAGAAAAGAATTTAACACTAAGCTACGCAGATAGCCGCTATAACTGGGGACGACTCACCTATTGTGAGCCAAGCCGTTTTCTTTTGGAAATAGATGAGGCTTATCTAGATATGCCAAAGGACACCAAGCCTGCGGCCAAATCATTTAACACCGACAGCGACGTGCTTCGTTCTTTCCAGGCAAACCGAAATGCGGGTTCTGGTGGCGGTACAAGCTCTTCTGCAGGTTCTTCCACAAACAGCAAGCGTGACAAGATTATAAGTAATCTAAGGCCCGTAAATCAAGTGGCTAGGCCTAATCCAGCTGCGGAGGCACATAAGCCTGCCACTAATTTTATACCGAGTAACCCATCCGAGCTTAAAGCAGGCATTAAAGTAGAGCATGCCAAATTTGGTTTTGGAAGAATAACTGCCATGGATATGATGGGCAATAGCCATAAAGCCACCGTAGTTTTTGATAAGGCGGGGGAGAAGACGTTGTTGCTTAGTTTTGCTAAGTTGCGGGTGGTGGATTAATAGTCTTGTACTAAAACTTCTGTTGGAATATGGAGCGTAGTATGTAGTTTTCTGATCATTTCCAGCGTTAGCTTACGTTTTTTATTCAAAATTTCACTTACGCGACTCTTAAATCCTACAAGTTCTGCCAAGTCCTTTTGCTTCATTCCCATTTGTTCCATTCGGAATTTTATGGCGGCTATAGGGTCTGTCATTCCAATTGGAAAATTATCGTTTTCGTAACGGTCAATAAGGATAGAAAGGATTTCTAATTCGTCGCCTTGTTCAGTCCCTTTTTTAGCATCAAAAATCATCTCCATTTGGTTTAGAGCCTTTTGATATGCCTTTTCGTTTCTTATGGGTACTATATTCATAATCAGATGTTGTTTGCGTCTATTTTGTTATATTCTGCGTGAGTACCAATAAATCTTATCCAACATATTTGATAGTCAAAACTGAATTTTACAATCAAGCGATAATTATTGCCTTTGATGTTGTAAAAAGTTCTATTTTCCCTTAGAATGCTTGCACTTGGATAATCCCTTTTTAGCTCATTAATGTTGCTATATACCGATTTTTCTGTTTCTCTATACCACGACTTCAACTGCTCTTCGCTGGCAGCGTGTTTTTTCCAAAAATATCGTAGAATTCGTTTTGCAATTACCCTCAAATCGTAATCGTTTGAAGCAAATGTAGTAAAAAGTTACCAATATGGTAACTTCATATTATTTAATTCCACTGTAATACTTATGTCCTTTGATATGAATTATGCTATTTCCCAGCTACTTCAGCACAGAAGCCTGCTACTAATTTTATACCGAGTAATCCTTCGGATCTTAAAGTTGGTATCAAGGTAGAGCACGCCAAATTTGGTTTTGGAAGAATAACTACCGTGGACATGATGGGCAATAGCCACAAAGCGACCGTTTTTTTTTGATAAGGTGGGGGAGAAGACCTTACTGCTTAGTTTTGCTAAGTTGAGGGTGGTGGAGTAGGGTTTTCTTAAATTTCATTTTATGCTTCGGCCCACAAGTTTTTCAGGATTGTTAGGAGTGGTTTGCGGCCACTCACTAATAGGTAGAATTGTAAAAGAGAATCATAAGCCTGAGGATTGAAAACACCAGACGGAACTACGATCGTCACAAATCGGATGACTCTTGATGAAGAGTTTAGGGATAGTTTGTACGATTATCTATGCCAATATTTCTGCTCCGTTAGAGCAATGTCTTTGTGGGATTTATTATTCCCCAATGATCTAAGCTCCATCGGAGCAAAACCTTATTCTTACTAATCAAACAAATATTCATTTTCGAATTCCACATTAAATTTTTCTATAAACTCAACGTATTCGTCTTTGATAGATTTTATGCTGTTCTAGCTAGTTTCGTATATATTTTAGTGCCACATCTAATTGGCTTTTAGAATAGCTAAATGCTTAGTATAAAAAAGTCTTGATAGTGCCTTATATACTATCAAGACCTTAAAGTCTATCTTTGTATGAACCCGATTTTGGTTTAAGTTACCTCCTAAACTGAAAAAACCAGTTGGTGTAATTGGCTTCTTTGAAGGCATTTTCCCAGGAGTTGTGATTTACTTTTGGGTACTCGGTGTAGGTTACATTGGCTCCTAAATTTTGTAAGTGTTTGTAAGCATCTCTGGAATTTTTAACTGGTACTACACCATCCACATCCCCATGAAAAATCCAAAAAGGTATCTTGGCTTGTTTCTTACCATAAGAGTTAAGGTCAGCTCCACCACAAACAGGCATGGCAGCCGCAAATAACTTTGGATAGCGGCCTACAGCCTCAAAAGTCCCCATGCCGCCCATAGAAAGTCCTGTGATGTAAGTCCTTTTCTTGCTGGATGTCTTATTCTTAATAAAGCTCTTTACTAGTTCTATGGCTGCATGTAGAGCTTTGGTTTCTGGGTAAGTATAATTGAAGTCAAAATCAATGGGGTATTTCGTTCTGTTGAACTTTGTCGAAGCCCAGTAGTCTTCTTTGGGGCATTGTGGCAAAATGATGATGGCAGAGTTTTGATCGGCCATTTTCTGAATAGCATCAGTACCATGTGTCAGCTGAGCTTTATTGTCACTTCCTCTTTCTCCAGCACCATGAAGAAAAAGAACTAATGGGTGTTTCTTGTTGGCGTCGTAGTTTTCAGGATAGAGAATTCTATAGTTTAGACTTGTTTCTTGGCTGTCTGTAAAAGTTTTTGACTCAAACCGCTCGTGCTGAGCAAAACTAAGAGTTGAAACAAAAAGACAAATTAGGAGTAAAAATTTCATAGGTGTTGGGTTGAAAATTTGACCTGAAATTAAGCATAGCATTTTTGACCTACTAAACCTTTTAAAGGAATACTTTAAATATCCCCGCCCACGGGCAATCCACTTGGCACTTTTTCAGGCATGGACTTGTCAAAATCTTGGTCATTAAGCGTATTTAGGAATTCGACAATAAGACTGATGTCTTTGAAATTGACATTCAAGTCATGGATGAGTGGATCTAATTGATTTGGTCTGACTTGGGGGTTTTTTAATTTACCGCCAGAGAGGTCTTCATAAAATTCGAGAACCTGTTTCAGCGTCCTTATTTTGCCACTGTGCATATATGGGGCTGTGAATCGCAGGTTTCTTAAGCTAGGCGTTCTAAAGGCATAGGTACTATCTAATCCGGTATCAGAATAGCCGAGTCTTTCATTATCAATCACCGCTAAGGCATGCGGCTCAAAGTCTGAGAACATAGGGCCATTATGGCATTTGGTACAGCCAGATTTTAAAAATGCATTTAAACCCAAAAGCTCATTTGCGGAAAGAGCGGTTTGGTCACCTCTCATGTATTGGTCAAATCGAGTATTATTGGCAATCAAAGTTCGCTCATAAGTAGCTATGGCCTTGGCCAAAGTTTGCTCACTTATTTCCGGAGAGATTGGGAAAGCGTCCTTGAAAAGTTTTCGGTATTCTGGGATGGTCTTTATTCGTCTGACAGATTCTGGTATGATATTCTCTTCAGAAAAACCGTGGCCTCGCATTTCTTCAAAGGCCTTTAAAGGTTCTAGAGCCTGCATTTCTAAACTTTCTGCTCTTAAGTCCCAAAACATAGGAGCTACATCAGGATGATAGGTTTTCTTATTTTTAAGGCCATTGAAAGCCGTGTTTAAGATAGTTTGTGAGTTGCGTTTTACGAGAGGAATGTCGTTGGGTAGCCTAAACTTTCGTCTCGATCCTAATCCCAAACCATTCACACCGATAGAAACCTCAAGGCTCTCCGCAAAACCAAATTCTGGATGATGGCAGGTAGCACAGGCTACGTCTTTATTACCAGAAAGAATGGGGTCAAAGAAGAGTAATTTGCCTAACTGTGCCTTCGGCTCCGAAAAAGGATTGTCTTTAGGAAATGGAGCTTTTAAGGGCAATGCCCCTAGAACAGAAATATCATCTACCTTTTTCTTTGTCGTTTTTTCTTCAGGAGCTTGATCACAGGCAAGCAGGAGAGGGAGTAATACATAAGAAAGTAGGTGACCTAGACGCATTTGTGTTTAAAAGTGAAACTTAGGAAAAATTTCAATTAGAGAATATACTAAAGCGGCCTTTTGGTTTGGTCTATGCTCAAAGTCATATTTTCGGAATAGTTGGTGGTGTAATTATCGGCATCCCAAATACGCACTTTCCAAAAGTACTTTTCCGTCTTTTTAAGTGCTAATCCTTTATATAGGGTCTTTAGCTCACTGGATTTAACTTGGCCTGAGTTCCATAAATCACCAGTGTTATTTTCTAGCGATTCTGCAGTGGATGCTACTAAGACTTGATAGGCTTTTTGAGAAATGGCCTTTTCTTGAATTTCCCAGGTAAGCAAAGGTTGAGAATTACTGCTCACTTTTAATGCATAGGGCCCCTTAGAGTAGTCGTCTGAATAGGCCGTGTTATAGGCGGCTAGGGTGTTTTTTAATTCACTTTTGGCCGAGGCCCATGAAAGGTTAGCCGCCAGATTATATAACTCCATTGGATCATTATCTAAATCGTAAAGCTCCTCCAGCGTCTTATCATTTATGTACCTCATGTACTTTAAGTTCTTGGTTCTAATGCCCTCACTAGGCGGAATATGCTCAAATTCCCAAAGATGCTCCACCAATGTACTTTCACGGCCTTTTATATTAGTATCCTGATTAACATAAGGCAGCAGACTGTTGCCTTGCCATGTAGCGGGTTTGGCTATACCTGCCAATGATAAGATGGTGGCGGGTACATCCACATTAAGGGCGATATCACTTACGATAGAACTTTTGGTTGTTCTAGGGTCATTGATAATGAGGGGTACTCTTAAGTTGTTATCGTACATGAGCCATTTTCCAGCCAACTGGCGTTCGCCAAGAAAGTAGCCATTGTCGCCCATAAGAATGATGACGGTGTTTTTGTCTATACCTTGGGCCTTCAGTTTCGCTCTTATTTTCCCTATTTCTAGGTCTATGCCGGCTATCATGCGGTAATAGCCTTTCACGCTATGTTGGTATTTTTCTGGGGTGTCGTATCGCCAAGTCCAACGAAGACGATTGAATCCTGTTTTTACTTTTTCTGGCAGTTTATTGAAAATACTATCATGGCTAATTAGAGGCTCAGGAATAGTGATGTCTTGAAACAAATAATCGGTTTCCTCTTGCCAAAAGTATTGGTCTTCTGCTCCGTCTGCGGCATGTGGAGCACTGAAACTGAGAGATAAGCAAAAAGGCTCATCGCCTGAACTTTGGTCAATAAAGTCTAAGGCCTTCTGTCCGGTGTATCTAGTCAAATGAACGGTGTCTGCTCCTAAAGTCTTGTAGAAATAGCTTTTTCTGTCGGGTTCGTTGGCTCTGTCGTAGTACTCGCTTTGATGAAATAAAGTGTCTTTTATCGCTGACTTAATGCCAAGCTTCCCAAAGAATCCAGTGTGATAGCCGTTTTCTTTGAGGAGTAGGGGATAGGAAGCAGCCATATATTCCTGTCGGACATCTCCGGCTCTAAAATCAAAATTATGTGTTCTTTCATGGAGGCCCGTAAGCAAGGTGGCACGGCTGGCGGCACAGATAGGCGTTGTTACCATGGCATTTTTAAAGTAGGTGCCTTCTTTAGCGAGCTGATCCATTTCAGGTGTATGAATGATTTCATTGCCGGCAAAGCCGAGGGCATCCCAACGCTGGTCATCCGTTAAAATGAATATGATATTAGGTTTAGTCTCTGTTTTACAGCTGAATAAGCCTATCGTACACAGGGTTAAAATGACAAATCTTTTAAAAATGGGCATAGTGTTTTATTTGCTTCGCAAGCAATATAGGATAAATGCCTACCGCATCTGTGCTTAGCCATCATATAGTGTTCGTTATATATGATAAATATGATAAGTATATTAATAATGAAAATTACAGAATAAATGATAAGTAATGAAGATATGGCTTATACAATAATTATTATTAATAATGGATGTACTATTGTGATGATAAATTCAATAAATATTGAAAATATCGATATCCCTAATCCATAGCAACGATTCTAAGCTCATTAGTTGCCTAACTCCCTTAAGTAGAGTTGTATAGTATTTTCTAGGCCAAGGTAGAGGGCATCGCAAATAAGTGCATGGCCAATGGAAACTTCTAATAATCCAGGGATATTTTGATGGAAATAGGAGAGGTTATCTAGATTTAAATCGTGACCTGCGTTAATACCTAAGCCCAATTCATTAGCTTTTTTGGCCGCTTTTATAAATGGGGCTATAGCAGCTTCCTTATCTGTATCGAACCCGTCCGCATAGCTTTCTGAGTAGAGCTCTACCCTGTCTGTGCCTGTAGCTTTGGCACCTTCTATCATTTTTTCATCTGGGTCCACAAAAATAGAGACTCTAATTCCAGCATCTTGGAATGTTTTTACGAGCGTTTTTAGCTTTTCTTGGTGGGTAATGGTATCCCAGCCGGCATTTGAAGTGACATTGGAAAGAGCATCTGGAACTAGAGTTACCTGAGTAGGTTTATTAGCTAACACCACTTCTATAAAACGCCCTTCTGTAGGGTTTCCCTCAATATTATACTCGGTCGTAACTACCTTCTTGAGGTCATAGACGTCCTGATATTTTATATGACGCTCGTCTGGTCTTGGATGTATGGTAATGCCTTCTGCACCAAAACGCTCACAGTCCAAAGCGGTCTTCACAAGGTTTGGCATGTCATGACCTCTAGAGTTTCTTAGGGTCGCTATTTTATTGATATTGACAGATAATTTCGTCATTTTTGCTCGCTGAGCCCATGAGGCTTTTCATTTTTTGCAATTTACGTATTCAATTCATCAATCCTTTTTTGATGACCTGAAAACAACATAATCATATATAAATATGTCCTTAAAATCTACGATAGACGCGAATATTAAAGCAGCCATGCTAGCCAAAGACAAAATTAGGTTGCTGGCTCTTAGAGATATTAAGAAAGTAATCTTGATAGAGGAATCTAAACCTGGTGCTTCTGGAGATTTAAGTGAAGCCACAGAAATGGCTATTCTTCAAAAAGCTGTGAAGCAGCGTAGAGATTCTGCAGAAATATTCAAAGAACAAAACAGGCCCGATTTATTAGAAAAAGAGGAAGCCGAAATTGCTATCATATCTGAATATCTTCCAGAGGCCATGTCTGAGGAAGATTTGAAGGCAGTGATACAAGCAGTGATTACCAAAGTGGGTGCTACTTCGCCTGCGGATATAGGAAAAGTGATGGGTGCTGCCACAAAGGCTCTTGCAGGAAAGGCAGATGGCCGAGCAATTTCTACTATGGTGAAAGCCCTCTTGGCAGGAGGCTGATTTAACAAATAGAAACTCTTTAGAATTATGGTTTCCATAGACATTCTGTTACTTATCCCTGTTATCATGGGGGCTTATACGGGATATAAGCGTGGTGTTTTGGTAGAAATCATCGGAATATTGGCTTTTGTATTAGCTATTTTTTTGGGGTTTAGATTTTTGGGCCTAAGTATGGATTTCGTTTCTGAATTTATAGGGGAAAGTCTAGGTGGTAGAATGCTCCCTTATTTAAGTTTCCTACTTATTTTCTTTCCATCTATCTATGCGATTAACAAGATTGGTTGGATTTTCAGAAAGGCCTTGAGGATTACTTTTTTGGGAATGTTTGATGGCCTTGCTGGGGCGGCTTTGGGTGCTGTGCAATGGTTTTTCGGCTTGAGTGTATTAATTTGGATTGGATCGGCCATTGGCGTAGGAATACCAGACCGCTTCTTGGTAGATTCAGAGGTCTATCCTTTTTTGGAAAGTTTTGCTCCAATTGTTGTTGATAAAGTCAGTGGCTATTTACCTTCTATGGGCGAGGTTTTTGATAAATTTAATGAGCTAGGGGAGATGTATAAAGCGAATAATTAGAGGCTTATTTCTACTCCATATTTCGCTCATTTACCATCTACCAAAGTACTTTTCCGGCAGATTGCGGGGATTACGCTGATTGAACATTTATCTCACTGTTAAAGCATAAATAATCTGGGTGCTCTGCGAAATCCGCGGGCAATAATTATGGCGAAATATTGACTTCCTTTTCCTACAAACCTCCTTGATTTATAAGTTATTCACCTTCCTGAAGATAGACTTAGATATATCTGATGAGTTAAAATTGACTAATATTCCTAGTTTCTTGTCGGCAAGGCGTAAGTAAGTCAGGATTTATTTATGGTGGACTTCTACCATATACTCGACAGATTTTATTTCTATAATCACTTTGTCTTCTACAAGAATATTTATTCTGAAACCTGCATCCATTTTTATTCCGTCATAGACTACAGGAAAAGCCAGCCGATTTTGAACTTTAAGTCCTTCTTTCTTTAGTTGGTAACAAAGTGTTATTTCATAAACCGATTCAAAAAGTCCAGGGCCTAATTCATTATATATCTTAAAAATTGCACCTCATATCTTATATGATATGTCGTTTTAAGCCATTTGGATTTCGTTAGTCGCAGATGAATTTAAACAAAAAAAGGAAGACCAAAGCCCTCCTTTAATTTGAAAAATATTTTCACCGAGAATTAGTCGTCGCTACCACCTAAAAATAACATGACGAAATAAGCTAAGTTGGCTACGGCAGCAAGTGCACCTACCACATAAGTCATAGCAGCCCATTTAAGAGCGTCTTTTGCTTGAGCATGTTCTTGTTGATTAACTATGTTTCTGGTTTCCATCCATTTTAATGCACGGTTACTAGCATCAAATTCTACGGGTAATGTGATTAAAGAAAAGGCTGTAATAGCTGTATTGGCGACTATTAATACAATTAAAAGTATATTCCCTATGGCTGAGCCCTGCGTGATCATATAAAAACCTCCCATGAATAAAAACATGTTTAGCATTCCCATCACTCTTCCAGCAATACTAGCTGCAGGAACCAAGGTGCTTCTCATTTTAAGAGCTGCGTAGGCTGTAGCATGTTGCACCGCGTGACCTACCTCGTGAGCAGCCACAGCAGCAGAAGCTGTACTTCTACCATTATAGACATCTGAGCTTAGATTGACGGTTTTGTTTTGAGGGTTATAATGGT
>JBLHOT010000020.1:0-50498 GCA_047623945.1 Arcticibacterium sp.
ATTTTTTTTTAAAGACGTTAAGGGTATAAAGGACAGTAAATTAAAAGAAACACTTGAGAAGGTAATTTTAGTGATTAAGTCTTCCGAGAGTTTAAATGAAAGACAAGGCTTGGTGAAAATGAAAAGTTATGATAATGCTTATCGCCTTAGAATTGGGAACTATCGCTTAGGGCTCTTTATTGAAGGAGATACAGTTGAAGTGGCGAGATTGCTGAAAAGGAATGATATCTATAAGTTGTTCCTATAGCTTTTTTAAAAGTAATCTTGCAATTTCAAATTTCCTTTCTAGTTTTACGGCATGAACAATCAAAGCAGAACAAATTCTTGGTGGTGGCTTTCTACTCGAACGAGTTGAACAGAATTTGCTATGCTTAAAAAATATTTGCGGCTTTCTGTTAAACAGGAAGCCGCTTTTTTGTGTCAAAGCGTAGCCATTGACCAATTAATAAAAATTAGAAAATCAAGATGAGTAAGACATTTAAAATTAAAACCCGCTCTAAAAAGCAACTGGCAGATACCCTAACACCCGTAGGTATTTTTATGAGGCTGCGTGACCAATATAAGTATTCAGTAATACTGGAAAGTGCAGATTATCACGCCATGCAAAATAGCTTTAGCTACATCGGCTGCGATCCCGTGGCGAGTATCGTCATTGATGACGATAAAGTAAAACAGGTATTTCCTGATGGCAGTAGAGAAGACTTTGACTTGGAAAATCGCAAAGATGCGGTAGGTGTTTTGAAAAGTTTTTCAGAACGTTTCGTGGCAGAGGACTCAGGGAACAGTTTCATTAGCAATGGCCTTTTTGGGCACATGGCCTATGATGCGGTTCAGTATTTTGAGGATATTGACATCCAAGGCAAGAGCAAGGAAAACGAAGTACCTTCTTTGATTTACCGTGTGTATAGGTACATTATTGCTATTAATCACTTTAAAAACGAGTTGCATATTTTTGAGCACACCTACGGCGAGGAGAAGAATCCCGTAGAAAATGGTTTAGAGACCATTGAGCTTTTTGTAAACTCTCCCAAGTTTAGTAGTCGAAAGTTTAAGATTTTGGGCGAAGAGAAAAGTAATGTAACTGATGAGCAGATGCGGGCTACTGTCAATACCTGTATAAAGCATTGTCATAGAGGAGATGTTTTCCAAATAGTACCTTCTAGAAGGTTTTCAAAGGATTTTGAAGGAGATGATTTCAATGTGTATAGGGCATTGCGAAGCATTAATCCGTCGCCATATCTGTTTTATTTTGATGGGGGAGATTATAGCATTTTTGGTTCATCGCCAGAGAAACAGATTCATATAGAAGGCAATCAGGCAGAGATTCATCCCATAGCTGGAACTTTCAAAAGGACGGGAGACGACGAAAAAGATGCCCAACTAGCGAAAGAATTAGATGCTGACCCTAAAGAAACCGCAGAACATGTGATGCTCGTAGATTTGGCAAGAAACGATTTAAGCCGTAGCTCTGAGCAGGTAAAAGTGGAGGTTTTTAAAGAGGTACAGTATTACTCTCATGTGCTTCATTTGGTTTCAAAGGTGACTGGCAAAATGATGAAAGGAACCAATCCACTTCAACTTGTGGCAGATACCTTTCCGGCAGGTACGCTCTCTGGTGCACCAAAACATATGGCTATGACGATTTTAAATAAATTGGAAAATACCAACAGAAGTATTTATGGGGGGGCTATAGGTTTTATGGATTTCAAAGGCAATTTCAATCACGCCATAGCAATTCGTACTTTTATTAGTAAGAACAATACCTTGTTTTATCAGGCGGGAATGGGCGTGGTGGCCAAATCTGATGTGGATCTAGAAATGGACGAAGTTGGAAATAAACTGGGAGCCTTAAGAGATGCCATGGACATGGCAGAAGGTATTTAGCCCATAGGGCTACCGTTCACAACGTAATAGATTGAAAAATGAATACTTTACTCAAAAAGCTAAATTTCAAAACGCAGGAATCAATTTTGGTTTTGAATACTCCAGTGGAGTTTAAGAGAACAGCTGAGGACTTTAGTCAATATTTGGGCGTGAGGACGGAGATAGATAAGAGTGAGATTCAATTTAGTCTTATTTTTTGTACCAAACTCTCTGAAATAGAGCAATTGGCACCCAAAATAATAGAGCATTTGGTGGAAGATGGCCTGTTCTGGTTTGCCTACCCTAAAAAGAGTTCAAAAAAGTACAACTGTGCGTTTAATAGAGATAACGGTTGGCAAGTTTTGGGGGATTTGGGTTTTGAAGGAGTAAGAATGATAGCGATAGATGAAGACTGGTCGGCAGTGAGATTTAGACGACCAGAGAAAATGAAAGAATTAAAAAGAGATCCAAGCTGGATAAGGTCTGAGGCAGGGAAAAAGAAAGTAAAAAGTTAACATAAATAGACCTCTGTTAAAGCGGAGGTAGTCAAAAATGAAAATATTAGTACTGGATAATTACGATTCGTTTGTTTACAATTTGGTTTATATCCTCAAAGAATTGGGCGGAGATGTAGACGTTTTCAGAAACGACAAAATAAGCCTAGAAGCGGTGAATAAGTATGACAAGATTTTGCTTTCACCGGGACCAGGTATTCCCAAAGAGGCCGGAATTATGATGGATCTATTGGCAGAATACAAAACCAAGAAAAGTATTTTTGGGGTGTGTCTTGGGCATCAGGCCATTGGCGAGGCTTTTGGTAGTAAAATAGAAAACATGGGGGAGGTGCTTCATGGAGTTACCACACCTTGTGAGGTCATTGATGAGAAGGAGTTGCTGTTCCAAGGAATCCCAAACCGTTTTGATGTTTGTAGATACCACAGCTGGACGGTCTTACCCGATTCGATGCCTTCTGATTTAAAAATCACGGCAAAAGATGATAACGGTTATGTGATGGCGGAGGCCCATCAAAAATATGATGTAAGGGGAGTTCAGTTTCACCCAGAAGCCTACCTAACGCAGCATGGCGTAAAGATGGTGGAGAACTGGATGAAGGGTTGATGTTTTGCTAGAAGCTAGAAGCTAGAAGCCCAATGTCTACCATTTGGTAACCATGACGTAATTTTAAATAAGACTATATGAAAACGGAATTCACATCAAACAACAAGCTTATAATTATAGGAAATGGCTTTGATTTAGCTCATGGTCTTAAGACGTCTTATTTTCATTTTATTCTCAATTATTTCAATAAGGCCATCGAAAAAAAGAAAGATGGAAACCATTTTCATTCATTCAACGATGAGCTTTTTGAAATAAGTAACTTATACGAAGCAGATGAAATAAAACCCTTTCAAAATTTAGCTTCTGTTAGAGAATGGCTCAAAATTAACGAGACAAAGGTTAAAGTTAAGAATTCATTTTTTCAAAAAATGATTAATAGTGAAAGATCAAATTGGGTTGATATTGAATCATTGTTTTACGAAGAAATAAAGCGAATTTATGAAATGGTCGAGAATGATGGGGTGGCTTATGACACTCATATCTATACAAAGAAAGATATTCATCAAAAGTTCGTGAAGAAACTAAATCATGAGTTTGAAGAAATTAAAACACACTTGGTTGACTATTTGAATACAATAGAAACTGGAGTCACATCTATAAATGCTATCGAAAGTTGCTTAATACAGATTTGGAAAGCAGTAATGAATGAATACAATAAAGGATTATCTAAACCTGTACACGTTTTAAATTTCAATTACACAAATACCTTTTTCAATTATTCTCATGATCAAGAATGGTTAGATGTAAACCATATTCATGGTAGTTTGAAAAACCAAAACAATCCTTTGATTTTTGGGTATGGGGATGAAAAAGACTCATATTTTAAAAAGATTGAAAGATTAAACATAAATGCATATTTAAATTATTTTAAATCTTTTGGATATTTTAGAACGGGCAATTACCAAAAACTTTTAAATTTTATTGAAGAAAGAAAGTTTGATGTCTTGATATGGGGTCATTCATGCGGACTTTCTGATAGTGTAATGCTTAAAAGCATTTTTGAAAACAAAAATTGTGAAAAAATTCATGCTTTTTATCATAAATGGGGCAACGGTGAAAATGAAAATGATTTTAAATCAAAAACTATGGACATCTCCAGGCATTTTGATAATAAAGAGCTATTAAGAGCGACGTTATGTAATTTTGAGATATCTGATCCATTGAATTAGTATAATGAAAACCTACCTAAGCCAACTAATACAAAACCAATCTTTATCAAAAGAGGATGCTTTTGCCGCTCTTTCCAAAATAGCGGCAGGGGAAGTGAATACTTCTCAAACGGCTGCCTTTTTGATGGGAATCCAACAGAAAGGTATTTCGGCAGATGAGCTTACTGGCTTTAGAGATGCGATGCTGGAAGTCGCTCAAAAGATAGACTTGTCAGACTTTGATGCCATGGACGTCTGCGGTACCGGTGGAGATGGCAAAGACACTTTTAATATTTCTACCACGGCTGCTTTTGTTATAGCCGGAGCAGGTCAGAAAATAGCAAAACACGGAAATCACGGGGTGAGTAGTGCTGTAGGCAGTAGTACGGTTTTAGAGCATTTGGGCATAAAGTTTACTAATGACGAGACGTATCTAAAGAACAAATTAGAAAAGGCTGGCATGTGCTATTTGCATGCTCCATTGTTTCACCCAGCTATGCGTCATGTTGGCCCTGTTAGGAAAGAACTAGGCATGAAAACATTCTTTAATATGTTAGGGCCTCTGCTTAATCCTGGATTAGTGAAAAAGCAACTAACAGGGGTCTATGATTTATGTGTTTTCGAAATATATGAGGAGGTTTTTAGACAAAGCGACAAACGATTTGGGATAATCTTCGATTTAGCAGTCTATGATGAGATTTCTTTGACAGGTGATTTCCTGTTTTCATCCCACTTCCCGTCTGCAGATGAAGGAGAAATATTTAGTCCGTCTGCCTTTGGTTTAAAAACTTTTGAAGCCAAAGATCTTTATGGTGGAGGAGGCTTGGAAGAATCTGCTCGGATGTTGGTAGATATCCTTGAGAATAAAGGTACGGAGGCTCAAACGTCCGTTGTGCTTGCTAATGCAGCCATCGGATTGGGTGTTGCTAAAAACATGACAATTGAGCAAGGTCTTGCTCTGGCTAAAGCCTCTTTAGAGAGTGGTAAGGCAAGGGAAGTGCTTCGCAGACTGGCAGATTAGTCTGTTCTTCTGGATGCCGCTAATCCAAAGCATAAAACGCTAATAGCTAGCAGGTAATGGTAGGCATCAATGCTGTTTTCTGGGTCCGGAACAAAGGTGTCTC
The DNA here is from genome assembly GCA_047623945.1 of Arcticibacterium sp. Taxonomy (GTDB): domain Bacteria; phylum Bacteroidota; class Bacteroidia; order Cytophagales; family Spirosomataceae; genus Arcticibacterium. Next base: position 5,255 of record JBLHOT010000020.1, read on the forward strand.
TAAAAGTAGCTAAGCCTGCAAAAAGAACACCAGCCAGAAGCCAAGTTCCTAGTGTCATCCGGCCTTTCATAATGGCAGCTACTCCTGCTGCCGCTATCAGAATCATAGAAATGACTGGAATTAATGAAATAATCAGAGGAATACCAATGGACTGGTGAATGGCAAATATGACAAAACCAACGATGAGCACAGTCGTACCTATTTTGGCATCTAATGTATCGTCTTCCCAGATTTTAAACCATGAAGCTACTGCTAATCCTAGGGCACCTACTGTGGCTGCTAGGTTTTGAAAGAAGGATGAGATATAAGCAGCATTTTCTATTCCTGCGAAGCCTGCTGCTCCTAAAAATGCGGCTGCTGATACAGACAGGATGAATGATTCCCAGAGTAGTGTTTCAAATAGTTCTAGCTTTTGGAGGTATCTAAAAAAAACGAAAAGACCTACTAAGCCTAATACGACATCAGAGATAACGTGTGAAGTTTGCATGTTGAAAAGGAATTTACAAAATCAATTTAAATAATATTTACTTCGGCATGAAGATTTATTCCAAATTTCTCTGATACTGACCTTTGAATTCTTTCTGAAAGAACTTTGATATCTGCTCCATTTCCCCCACCATAATTAACCAAGACTAGAGCTTGATTTTTATGAACTCCAATCTGGCCAAACGTCTTTCCTTTCCATCCCGCTTGTTCAATGAGCCAGCCGGCCGGCACTTTAACCTGGTTTTCATCCACAGGGTAAGAAGGCATTTCTGGATAAGCTCTCTTTAGTTTATTAAACTGAGAGAGGAGAATAACGGGATTTTTGAAAAAGCTGCCAGAGTTGCCAATTTTGGCAGGGTCGGGCAGTTTAGATTGCCTAATCTTGATAACAGCATCGCTTACGTCTTTAATAGTGGGTTGCTCTATATTCTGCTTTTTTAAAGTGTCCTTTATAGCACCGTAGTCAAGCTTAAGAAGTGGCTTTTTTTGTAGTCTAAAGGAGACATGACTGATGAGATATTTGCCCTTTTTAGCGTGCTTAAAAACGCTCTCTCTGTAGCCGAACTCACAGCTAGGATGGTCAAAGTTTTCCAGCTTTTTACTCTTTAAGTTTAGAGCTTCTAGGCCAACGAAGACATCCTTTATTTCTACACCGTAGGCTCCAATGTTTTGCATGGGAGCAGCTCCAACAGTACCGGGAATTAGTGAGAGGTTTTCTATACCGCCAAGACCATTTTTTACAGCATATAATACAAGCGAATGCCAACTTTCTCCAGAGCCTACCTTTAGAATAACCTCTTCTTCGGTGTTGAAGGTTTCCTCAATGCCTATGATGTTATTTTTGATAACCAGGCCATCAAAGTTTTTGGTCAATAAGATGTTGCTTCCTCCTCCTAAAATCATAGAGGGGTTTTGCTTAAATACGTCATTCTCAATAATTTCTATCAGCTCCGTTACCGAATTGACCTCAGTAAAATACTTGGCGGAGGCTTCTAGCCCAAAGGTATTGAAGGGTTTTAAAGATGTATTTTTAAGTATATTTGGCATTGGTTATTATCAGAATTCGACGCAATTTACCTAAGAGAATTTACAAAGCATGAATATCGTTTTTTTAGATGCCTACACGAGCAATACAGAAGAACTAGACCTTTCGGAATTGAAAAGTTTAGGAAATTTCATAAGCTATGACAGAACACCCTATGAACAAACGGTGGAGCGGGCAAAAGACGCCACGATTATACTGACAAATAAGGCTATTTTAGATAAGACTGTGCTGAGTCAACTACCAAAACTAAAATACATAGGAGTCACCGCCACGGGATATAATGTGGTGGATATCAGGGCAGCGAATGCTCTTGGAATTACGGTTACTAATGCAAAGAATTATAGCTCTATGTCCGTTGCACAGCATGTTTTTGCGATGATGTTAAGCTTTACCAATAGAATTGCAGACCATAACAAACCAGAAAGGTGGGTTAAATCACCTGACTTTTGTTTTTACGATCATACACTGACAGAACTGGCTGGCAAAACGATAGGTTTGGTGGGTATAGGAGATATTGGTGAGAAAGTAGCTCAAGTAGCAGAAGCTTTTGAAATGAATATTTTGGTAAACAGAAAATCGACTAAGCCACACCCGAAACACAAAACGGTCGTTTTGGAAGAATTGCTTAAGGAGTCAGATTTTGTTAGTTTACATTGTCCACTTACGGCAGAGAATGAAGGTTTTATAAACATGGAGAATTTATCAAAAATGAAACCTACCGCCATTTTGATAAATACAGGAAGAGGCCCTTTAATAAATGAGGCAGATTTGCGTGTGGCCCTAGATAAGGGAGTTATTGCAGGAGCCGCAGTAGATGTAATTTCGGCAGAGCCACCAACTAAAGGAAACGTTCTCTTTGGAGCTAAAAACTTAATAGTGAGTCCTCATGTAGCCTGGGCTACCGTAGAAGCTAGGAAAAAGCTCTTTAAAATAGTAACAGACAATATAAAAGCCTGGCAGGTAGGTAAGGCTCTGAATGTGGTTAGTGCTTGATTGGGTCTTTTTTTTAAGTAAACAAAATGACAGATTCTTTACAGACAGACCCGCATCTGTAAAGGAAATCCAATAATATTTACATAAGGACTTGTATATAAATTAATGAAAAAACCTTTACTTAAACGACACCTCTAAAGCCATTTCTTCCGTCTAAAATAGAGGAGCATAACACCTGAAAGCAGGGCCATGACACTTAATAATACATAGTATCCATTTTTATGAGCAAGTTCTGGCATATGCTGAAAATTCATACCGTAAATACCGGCTAAGAAAGTTATAGGAACAAAAATAGCCGTAATGATGGTTAGAAACTGCATGACTTTGTTCATTTTCATACTCATCTCTGAGAGATGAATTTCTTGTAGTCCCGTAAGAATATCCCTCATGGTATCCAAACTATCTACTACGGAAATCGTGTGGTCATAAACGTCTCTTACATAGACTTTGGTCTTGTCCTCAATATCATCTGAATCTGATTTGGAAAAAGCATTAAGAGCCTCTCTTAATGGAGCTACAACCTTCCTTATTCTGAGTAAATCTTTCTTAAGAACAAAGATTTGGCCCCTATCAAAACTCTCAATATCGGATATTAAAACCTCTTCCAAGTACTCAATACGCTCTTCTATTTCATCCAAAACGGTAAAATAGTTATCGATGACAAAATCTATAATGGCGTAGGCCAAATAATCAGCCTTTTTTAATCTAACCCTACCTTTAGCCTGCTCTATTCGCTCTCTTAATGCTATAAAAATATCGTCATCGTCTTCTTGGAAAGTGAGTACAAACCCCGCATCGAAATAAATAGAAACATTCTGAATGTGAAGAACACCCTTTTGGAATTGTACAAATTTTAGAGAGAAAAAGTGGCCGTTAACAAATTCGCTATATTCTGGCCTTTTATAAACATCTGCTATGTCTTCTAAAGCTAGCGAATGTATCTCAAAAACATCACCAATCTGCTGTATGAAGGCCTCGTCATGCAGTCCTCTAATGTCATACCATTGCACAAAGTTATCCTTGGCTTTATGAATTATGGCCTTTCTAACGTCTTCAAATGTTTCACCTCGGAATGAAGTGGCATTAAATTCTAAATAGTTTAACTTAAGAGGGATTCCACCCTTTTTTCCGGTGTATTTTATGGTGCCAGGAGGAAGTCCTAATGTATTTTTGTGCTTCATTTATAAAGGATATTCTAAGATCAAATTTAGGCAAGAATATTTTAGGAAGCCGTTAAATAAAAAGACCCTGCCGTTGGGCAAGGTCTTTCCATCGATAAATCAAATAATCTATTTTACCGGGATAGCTACTTTGGTATTCTCCCATGCTATGGTAACAGTATTGGCATCTGCGGAAATATCAAAAAGCTCTACACTCGCATCGGTAGTTTTTGCTTTAGCACTAATATGTGGCAAATCACCATCCTTAATTTTCTCATAGCCATAAGCTCCCCATTGCTTTCGGGCCGGGTTAAGAATTACTTTCCAGTTACCATCTTTAGAAGGAATAGTAAATAAAGTGTAAGTACCTGCCGCTACTTCTTGTCCACCAAAATTCACGTCTTTTTTGAAAGTTATTTCTGTAGCATCATTAGCACCTGTACGCCATACTTTGTCAAAAGGCACTAGACCTCCAAATATCTCACGTCCTTTCATAGAAGGAGCACTGTAGGTTACCGATACCTTGTCAGAGTCAGCCGTTTTCTTTGGGCTAGCTTGGGAGAAAGAGTAGGAGCTTACAAAAAGTAATGCTGCGGCTACAAATAGTAATTTTTTCATTGTTGTTGTTTTTGAAATAAAATCGAAAACGTCCTTACAGAGATTCAAATTGTGGCCAAGGGCCATAATAATAAAATCATGAACGGTATAGTAACGAAACAAAAGTGGCTTTAGTTTTAAGAAGCTCAGAACTTAAACCCTAGTCTTCTTTTTCTGCTAATAACTGGGCTGCCATTTCTCGTGGATCCGTTGGGTTCTCATTTATGGTGTCAGATTCTACCAAACCATCTCTAAGGCGTATAATCCTATGAGCATATTTAGCTATATCTTCTTCGTGGGTCACCATAATGATGGTATTTCCTGTAGCGTGTATTTCTTCAAAAAGCTCCATGATTTCATAGGAGGTTTTTGTATCCAGGTTTCCTGTCGGTTCATCTGCTAGAAGTATAGAGGGATTGTTTACAAGTGCCCTGGCTATAGCTACACGCTGACGTTGACCTCCAGAAAGTTCATTTGGCTTATGGAGTGAGCGGTCTCCTAGACCTACACTTTGAAGTACACTTTGAGCTCTTTCTGTTCGGGCACTTTTACTAAATCCCGCATAAATAAGCGGCAAAGCCACGTTTTCTAAGGAAGACTGACGAGGCAAAAGGTTGAAAGTTTGAAAGACGAAGCCAATCTCTGTGTTTCTGATTTCTGCTAGCTCGTTTTCAGACATGTGCGAAACATCTTTACCATTTAAGGTATAGCTTCCGCCTGTGGGTGAGTCTAAACAGCCAATGAGATTCATCAAGGTAGATTTTCCAGAACCAGAAGGCCCCATAAAAGCGACGTACTCTCCTTTATCTATAGAAATAGAAACAGACTTAAGGGCGTCCACAACCTCGGTACCCATGATATATCTCTTAGCTATCTCTTTAGTTTCTATTATTTTCATGCTTCGCAAAAGTTAGGATATTAGGCCAAAATTAAAATTGACCAAAACAAAGGTAGTTCTTCAATCCAATCCCTTTAAAGTTTTTATACCAGTGTTTGTGCGGAATGATAGATGGTCAAGAAAATGCCTTAGACGGTGTAAAAGCAGATGAAGTTAAAACGTTTTAGCACGCTCAAATCTATTTTTTTGCTCGGCGGCATACACAGCACTAAATGTTTGATAGGCCTCTTTTGATAATAAAACACGAAGTTTGCTCATGCCATTCTCGGCATAATCTGGCACACCATTCTTTAGAGCTAGAAGGACATATTTTTTCCAAAGCGTCACAGAGTTCTCATTAAACTCTAAGGCATTAAAAACGAGGGTATAGGCCTCGTAGTCTTTTTTAATGGATGTGAGGTAATCACTTAAGTCCGCTATGAGGAAAGGGTTTAGAGGAGCTTGTTGATACAGGCTTTTGTAGGTAGTTTCGTTTATTTCCAATTGGCGGAGTTCTCCGGCTTGCTGTATTTGTTTTAGTTTTAAGTGGCCTTCAAAATCATTCTCAATCAGCACATTGGCGGAAGCCGCGTCGCCAGCGGCTTTAAAATAAAGTACGGCTCTATCAAAAATGCCCTCCTGCAAATACCACATCCCCAAAGTTCGTCTGTAAAGCAGCCCCGTTTCGGTACTGTCTTGAGCGAGATAGGTCAGCTGCTTAATAGCCGCAATCTTGTTTCCGTTTTGATAGGTTTGTAAACTTTTCAAGTACCTCAAGTCTTCATTAAATGAAATATTGGAGGGGTTATTTATCAGGGCATCCCAGGTAGAGTCTGCTATCCGAATTTCATTTTCTTGGAGGTTTAATTGATTATAAAGAGCAGCAAATTCGGTGGTGTTTAATGCTTTATTTGCGGGACTCTTTTTTAAGGAACTTGATGCCAAGCTTGTCATTCTTCCGATCGCCAATTGATTGGCAAGGTTGGAAGAGTTTTTAATGTCACTCAAAGATGAACTGACAGAATCTAATTTTTGAGGCAGAGCATTCTCAATCCAAAACGCCTGAAGATTTACTTTTTCTACATCGCACGAAGCACAGATACTCAGTGCTTTTTCGGCATATAAATATACGCTATCTCGTGCTTTAGCTTTTTCTAGAATACGAGCAGTATTTGTGGCCAGGGCAGCACTTTTGGGAAACTTACTGACGCCTTCTCTGAGTGTAAAAAGAGCGTCAAAGAACATATCTTCACGCTCTAAATGCTGACTCAGGCCTATGTAAGCAAACTCACTTGCGTTTTTTTGAAGAGCCCTTTCATAATAGGACGCCGCCGTTACGCCATCTCCCACATCTCTGGCCATACTCGCTAAGGCGTAATTAGCCTTATGATTATAGTAATCAGTTTTAATAGATTCTTTGAAAAATGCTTCGGCTGCTATTTTATCCCCTTCGGCCAAATAGAAATCTGCTTGTGCATTATTAAGACCTGCCTGAAGTTGGCTATAGGAGTAAATGTTCTTTTGAATTAACATAAAGGCAATAAGAGATAAACTCATAATTTTCGCCAAAAGCCACCTGCTGAGTTTGGGCTTATACAAGACCAAATAAACATTCAATCCCTCTTTAAAAGGGCCAACAAAATTGATTAAAACATGGCAGAAGAAAGCCACTCCTAGGGCAAGGTGAACAATGGCAATGTAGTCATTGAGTAACTCTATGAGGGGGTCATTTGAGGTAGCGTACACAAAGCCCAGCAGTGCCACAGAGATGATGGCTAATCCCAGATATAGCCAAGCCCCAGTACGTTGGAAACTAAACAAACCTGTATCTTCTGTTTCTTTTCGGAAACCCCAAAATCCTAAAATGGCAGAAATAAGGAAGAGAACAAGAGGACTTATTACCATGGCACTGCCATCAATGACTCTAATGTTTTCTAAGTATATAAGTAGGCAGTTTAACAGGTAAATAATACCAATACCAAGGTAGGCTGCTAATGAGCTTTTACCCTTTTGGGAGGCGTTTGCCACAGCCAAAACAAAGAAGGCGACTATTTCATGGGCAATAAAAAAGGCGAAAATAGCAAACAGGATGAGTGCAAAAGGAAGGATATGATTAGAAAGAGCAACTAATGGCTGATCAATATTAGCGAAACGAATTGCACAGAAAAGTAGCAGGACAAAAACAGCTAAAATACTTGAAAACCTCCCCCAAAAACCTACCCTTTTCAGAAAAGAATTATAAAGAAAGACCAGAATGCCCAAAAGCCCAAAACCTACCATGAATGGCCAATTGTGGGTGCTTTGAAAAATAATTTCTGTTCGAGCAAAAACAAAGAATAGGGCGAGCGTAACCAGTCCTACTAAAAACCAAAAGCTATTTTGAAAAGAAAGCCCAGAAAGGATTAGACTCAATCCTATTAAAATAGAGCCAATCAATACGATGGAAGAAAGAATGCCTATCTGCTCAGCAGAAGGCAGATACCATTCTTTTAAGTAGTAAACCAGTTCGTTATTGGTAAACAGCAGGCCTTTTTCTACAAAAGCATCGGTGGCTATGAATTTTTCATGAAGCTCTGTAGCCACATCCCAATGAAGGGTATTATTAAGGCCATTTATGATCCAGTAAGAGCTTAATCCCAAGACACATAGGGCCAGAACAGAACAGAAGGCTAGAGCAAGTTTTAGAGTAGGAGACCAGTTTCTCCAGAAAGCCAGGTTGGATATCATTTAAAAAGGTAAGGTCAGATAATATTAACTCTGCAAATAACGCCAAAATTATCCTTGGACGTGTAAATCAAAATTGCCCTAGTATATTTGCAATAATATTCATCGAAACTAAAAGCATGACGCTTCATAAAGAAGGTACCCCTACCATTTTGATTTCGCTTTTTGGACTTTTGTCCATCTACCTTGTTTTGAGGTACTTTTTGCCGGAGTATGATTTGGTTCATACGGCATGGCTTGTGTTTAGTGTGCTCTTGATGATAATTGTATTACAGTTTTTTAGAAAGCCTAGCAGAACTACCGTTCAAAACAGCAACCATATCATAGCTCCAGCAGACGGCAAAGTGGTGGTGATAGAAGAAGTGGTGGAGACCGAGTATTTTAAAGGGCCTAGAAAGCAGGTTTCTATATTCATGTCGCCGATTAACGTTCATATAAACTTTAATCCAATCTCTGGTTTGATAAAGTATGTGAAGTACCATCCGGGCAAATATTTGGTGGCTTGGCATCCTAAATCTAGTACAGAGAATGAGCGTAGCACGGTAGTGGTGGAGCATAAAAATGGTACAGAGATTCTTTTTAGACAAATAGCAGGAGCTATGGCCAGGCGTATAGTGACCTACTCTAAAGAAGGTCAAAAAGCCGATCAGGGTTCAGAATTTGGATTTATTAAGTTTGGCTCTAGAGTAGATATTTTCCTGCCGCTTGATGCCAAAATCCTTTGCCAAATGAATGATAAACCAGTAGGAGGGGAGACTGTTATTGCGGAGCTAGGATAAACGTATGGTTTATGGCCTAGGAAATGTAGGGATGCAAGTCTTCATATTATAAACAGCATGACACAGCCAATTACATATTTAGACTATGCAGCTACCACTCCGGTAGATTCTCGAGTGCTGGACTTTATGATGCCTTATTTCAGTGAGCACTATGGCAATGCAGCAAGCAGGTTTCATGCTTTTGGCTGGGAGGCAGAAGAATTAGTAGAGAAAGCCCGTCAGGGAATCGCAAATAAACTTTCCTGCCGTGAGAATGATATTATTTTTACGAGTGGTGCCACGGAATCTATCAATTTAGCATTAAAAGGTATTTTTGGGGACTTTAAAGGCCACTTAATTACTGTCAAGACAGAACATAAGGCCACTTTAGATGTGGCTGAATTTTTAGAAAGTCATGGGGTAAGTCTTACTTATTTAGAGGTAAACTCAAATGGCGAAGTCAATCTGGATGATTTAGAATCGGCAGTTACTAAGGAGACAAGATTGGTTTCTATTCTTTATGTTAATAATGAAACGGGCTTAATTTCTCCCCTAGCTCAAGTTCAAGAAATCTGTAAATCAAAAGGGGTCTTATTACATGTAGATGCTTCCCAGAGTCTTGGGAAAGTTCCTTTTCCGATAGAGGCCGATTTAGTTAGTTTTTCTGCTCATAAAATTTACGGGCCTAAGGGTGTTGGTGTTTTGGTAGCTAAAGGACATGTAAATTTAAAGGCTCAAATTCACGGTGGAAAACAGCAACGGAATAGACGTTCCGGGACTTTGAATGTTCCTGGAATCGCCGGTGTTTATAAGGCTGTCGACCTTATAGATTTGTCTGAAAGTAAGCGATTAGAAAATCTTCGAAATGGATTCGAGCGACGCATTGTAGAGTCACTAAAAAACGTGACTATTAACGCAGTGGATGTTGAGCGAGTTTGTTCTATTTCTAATATTACCTTTAATGGACTAGACGGGGAAGAGCTGCTTATGAGATTACATAAAATAGCGGTCTCTAATGGTTCCGCATGTAATACGACTTCTACCGAACCCTCATATGTTTTAAGGGCCATGGGTCTTAGAGAGGAGTCCGCTTATAGCTCTATTCGTTTTAGTTTTGGTAGATTTACCACAGAAAAAGAAATGGCAATGGCGGCGGATCATGTCATTGAAACAGTAAAGAATTTATGCTCATAGATAATCACGGAAGACCTATAAGTTATTTAAGACTAGCGGTAACAGACCGCTGTAATCTTCGCTGCTTTTACTGCATGCCTGAAGAGGGGATTTCGTTTTTGCCAAAACCTCATTTATTGACTTTTGAGGAAATGCTCAGAATGGTCGGAATTATGGCGGAAATGGGCATAAGCAAGGTTAGAATCACCGGTGGCGAACCTTTTGTAAGAAAGGAACTCATGCAGTTTTTGAGAAAGCTGGTGGCTATTCCAGGGATAGAAAAAGTTAATATTACCACCAATGGCGTACTTACAGAACCGTTAATTCCAGAGCTTAAAGCTTTAGGAATAAATACCATAAACCTCAGCCTAGACACCTTAGATAGGGAGCGTTTTAAAGAAATGACACGTCGAGATGAACTGCCCACTGTTCTGAAAACCTTAGACGCTCTTTTGGCAAACGACATAGAAACGAAAATCAATGCTGTAATCATGGCGGGTAAAAATGATCAAGACATTCTACCTTTAGTGGGGCTCACTAAGGCCCTGCCAGTGTCTGTAAGGTTTATTGAAGAAATGCCGTTTAACGGTAGTGGCTTAAACGAAGAGGCCTTTATGAGTTATCATAAAATCGTTGAGAAAATAGAGGAAGCGTATCCTTCTTTAATCAAAATTAAGGACGAGGCAAGTTCTACTTCCTATAATTATAGGATAGAAAATCATTTGGGTAGCGTTGGGGTCATTGCGGCCTATAGCCGAACTTTCTGTGGTACTTGCAATAGAATAAGAGTGACACCTACTGGGACTTTTAAAACATGCCTGTACGATGATGGTGTATTAAACATCAGAGACTTATTAAGAGAAACCACTGATGACGGACTTATTAAAGAAAAGCTTACTCAGGCATTTATACATAGAGCCAAAGATGGTTTTGAAGCTGAGGCTAGTAGGAGCTCCTTGGTGACAGAAAGTATGACTACTATCGGCGGTTAAAATCAAGAAACGGTTTTGATTTTCTTGGCTACAAAAAGGCTTATCAGCAACATTGCCATAGCGAAATACCCTACCAGCTCGTAGTTTTCTAGGTATCCATCTGAGCGTTGTACCAAGATAGAACCACCTATGCTAGAAGCAATGGCCTGAGCCATCAGTTGTACTGATGAATTTATAGCCATAAATCCGCCTCTATTTTTTGGAGTAACCACACTCGAAACCATAGCTTGAGTAGGAATCAAGCGACCGTTAGAGAAGATGAAAAATAATCCAGAGATAATTAAAACAACGTAGAGAGGTACTGGAATAAGATTAGTAATCAGGTATATAGGAATAAGGGAGAGTAAAAGGAATATTACAAAAACGGGATATTTTCCTTTTTTGTCGGCCAGTTTACCCACGATGGGAGCAGAGAATATAGTAAGCAATCCACCTATGAGATATATAAGGTAAATGTCTTCATCCTTATAGCCAATATTAGAAACCAGCGTGGGTGCTATGTAGGGAATAATGCTAAAATGCCCGAGCATGATAACTGCAGAAAGGGCTAATGCCCACAGCTGATTGGGCGTATTCCATATCTGTTTAATAACAAGGCGTTTGCTGGTTTTGGGCTCTGAGGCGTTCAAATGGCCGTCGATTTTAGGGACTAAAAACCATAGCAAAAAGATAATAATAATACCCATGCCTCCCACGGTAAAGAAAGGAGCATGCCAGCTGAAAAGGTTCGCTAAGTAGAGTCCACCCGGTACACCAATAACAGAGGCAAGTGCAAATGCGGCGGAGATGACCCCCATGGCCCGCCCACGTCTTTCGTAATCAAAAGTATCAGCCACAATAGAAAGAACCTGTGAGCCAATCATACCACCAAAAAGACCAGCGACGGTTCTAGAAACTATAAGCGTATAAAAAGAGGGTGAAATAGCACAAGCAAAAGTCCCCAAAACAAAACCGATATAAGCGAAGAGAAGGACCTTTTTTCGGTCAAATCTATCGGCAAAAAAAGCTAAACTAAACCCTGAAATCGCTGCAGCTACACCATAACTAGCTACCATAAAGCCAAATTGCTGTGCATTAATTTCGAAAATTTCCATCAACTGTGGCCCCAGGGGCATCAATATCATGAAATCCATGATGTGAGTAAAATTTACACAGGCCAGTACAAAAAGGAGTAATTTTTCTTTGAAGTTCATTCGGAGACTTTTACGCTTCCCTTAGGACAATATATGCCTATGTATCGTTTCAATTTATGGATAAACTTAATCGTACTATTCGTTGCTTAGCATCGTGATGAATCTATTAAAGTCTTCCACGTATTTCTCATGATATTCTCCCGTTCCGGGGCCAGAAAATCCGGTGTGAATCTTTCTGACATTGTGCTTTTTATCCAAAAACACGGTTGTAGGAAAACTTAAGACTTGATTGAGCATTGGTAATGATTTCTGAGCTTCCACTTTATCGTACAAGCCGGCTAATAATACTTCATAGGGCATACCAAAACGATTTCTCATCCTTTCTATCTTTGGAAAAGCAAAACTAGGATCAAGGCTTTTTTCAAATGCTAATCCAATAATTTTAACATTGGCATCTGGATTATCACTTAACCATTTGGAGTAGAATTTACTCTCGTCCATGCAGTTTGGGCACCAGCTGCCTAATAATTGCACCAGCACTATCTTGTCTTTATATTGATGATCAGAGAGAGATACTATTTCGCCTTTGGTGTTTGAGAATGAAAAGCTAAAATCATTATACCCTTCATTCAGAAAAGTAAGGCCATCAGCATCTGGCAAAGCCGCATTTTTATCTTTTACGGCGTCCCAGGTTTCTTGATAAAGTAGGCTTGAGGTAAAACCACCGCCAACAAGGGAGTCCCCTTTGATTTTGGCCTTAAACAGGTAAATATGAGTTCCATCAAAACAGGAAAGCATAAGGCTGTCGCCCACCACGTTTCCATCCAAAAATCGGTAATCTCCCAAAGGGGTCAAGAATGTGCCATTAACACTATTTCCCAACTGATTAAAAACACCAACGGCCTCATAAATGATACCTTCGGGCTCTATGAAGGTGGTTCGCCACTTTCCTGAAATGTCATGTTTTGCTTTAGCGGCTTTTGGTACAAACCTGAATTCTTGGCCAAGCTTAGCATGAAACTTGCCTGTTCTATCGCTTAAGTCGCCTAGCTTTTTTGTGTAAACACCATGCATTTCTCCAGAATTAACTTTAGCTATTATCTCTGCGTCAAATACCTCCATGGTGATATGAAGGGAATCGTTTTCAAAGTAAGCCTTATCTAGCTCTAATTTTTCCTTGTCATTAATAGCATATACTTGAATACCAGCATCCGTGGTTTCTATTTCTAAATTAAAAGGAATAGGTCCGTTGGCCGTAGGTACTTCTGCCCGCCAAATTCCATCTATTTCTTGGTTTTGAGTGTTCTGACATTGCGTCAAAACGAAGAGTAAAGGAAGAAACAGTAAAGCTTTTTTCATAGAATAATCTAGTACGAGAATTGTAATAATAAATAGAGGTTTTCAAACCCTAAGTTTTGAAAGAACTACCTTTGTAAAATCATAATAATCCCTTTTAAGTTCAATGTCAAATCCAGATTATCACGTACCTGTTATGCTCTCAGAATGCTTAGAGGGCTTGGCCATAAAACCTGATGGCATTTATGTAGACATTACTTTTGGGGGAGGAGGTCATTCTAAGGCCATAATGGATCAGTTAGATACGGGTCATTTATATGGTTTTGATCAGGACGAGGATGCCAAGGCAAATGCTGAAGGCTTTGATAAATCAAAGTTCACTTTTATTCAGGCCAACTTTAGGCATATTAAGAAGTTTCTGAGGGTGCATGGCGTTAAAAAAGTGGATGGTATATTGGCCGACTTGGGGGTCTCGTCTTATCAAATAGACACTGCAGAGAGGGGTTTTTCTACACGTTTTGATGCAGATTTAGATATGCGAATGAACCGAAACGGAGGCCTTACGGCAAAAGACGTGGTGAACACCTATTCGGCACAAGAGCTCCATAAAATTTTAGGAATGTACGGCGAAATCAAGAATGCGAAGACTGCTGCTCAGGCCATTGAGATGTCACGTGTGGGGGCAGAGATCGTTACTATTGACGAGTTAAAGGCAGTTTTGAATAAAGTGGCTCCTAAATTTAAGGAGTTTAAATATTTTGCTCAAGTCTTTCAGGCTTTAAGGATAGAGGTGAATGAAGAAATGAAAGCGTTAGAAGAGTTTCTATTTCAAAGTCCAGATCTATTAAACCCCGGCGGACGATTAGTGGTGATGTCTTATCATTCCTTGGAAGACAGAATGGTAAAAAACTATACGAGAAGCGGCTACTTGGATGGGCACTTGGAAAAGGATTTTTTTGGGAATGTGCTTAAACCTTTGGAGGCAGTTTCTAGAAAACCCATTACCGCTAACCCTGCTGAGCTGGAGCGAAACCCAAGATCACGTAGTGCTAAATTGAGGATTGCCCAGAAGCCTATTGAATAGGATTTATCACGCCTATTCTGTTTTGGGTGTAAAACTACTTGAAGAGCTTCTCTAAAATGATTTTGGTTAATTGAATAAGGAATGTTTAACTTTGGTTAAGTGCTTTTAAAATAACATTCCTAATAATCTAACATAATCATGGCTTTCAACGTCCCCAAAGGAGAGCGGAAAGTGCCATTCTGGTCTAGAATGGCTAGCAAGCTCAATATTTTTGACTGGATAGAGGAGAAACTTAACATCACAGAAGAGCTTCCTACTGGTATGCTTCGCAAGGTTGGTTTTGCCTTTTTTTTGGTGATCATATATATATATTTCCAACATAATTTTGATAATCTTATAAGGCGTTTGGATAAAACGGAGAGTGAGATTAAGGAAAAAAGAGCGGCATATATTTCACACAAATCGTCCTATATGTTTGAGAGTAAACACTCTCAGGTTTCTAAAGCCCTAGATTCAAGGGGACTGAATAGAAACATTGAACCGCCAATAAAAATTGTGACTGAGCAATAAACTCCAGATAGTATGAGCAGCATTAAAGGACAGATACAAAACAGGTCTCTCTGGATTTTCGTCATCATGGGTGGCATTGGTCTTAGTATCCTCTGGGGTATTTGGAGAATTCAGCACAATGAAACTTTGGTGAATAAAAGAGTAGAAGAAAACCTCATTTATACTAAGGATACTCCAGCGGTTAGGGGCAATATTTACGCCTCAGACGGGAAGAGCTTATTGGCAACCTCAGTGCCCTATTACTATGTAGGTATTGATGTAAAACAGGCCAAAGAAACGCTATTTAACGAGAGCATTGATGAGCTTTCTAGGGAGCTATCAAATCACTTTAAAGACAAAAGCTGGAACCAGTATAAGGCCATTATCATAGGGAAACGTCGGTCTAAAAACGGCAGGTACCTGAGACTTTCTACGCAGCGAATCTCTCACCAAGAGAAAATGAAGATATCCGAATTTCCGCTTTTTAGGGAAGGAAGGTATAGTGGAGGTGGAGTCTTTGATAAAATTTCTACGCGTTCGTTGCCATTTAATGACATGGCTAAACGGACCATTGGAAGCTTGGATAGAGAATCTAAAACAAAGGGGCTCTTTGGGATAGAGTTTAGCTACAATAATTATTTGGCCGGTCAGAGGGGAAAGTCTCTTTTTAAGCGACTGGCAGGTGGCGTAAACCTTCCCTTAAATTCGGAGGATAATGTGGAGTCTGTGCCTGGCCTAGATGTTGTGACCACTCTTGATGTAAATTTTCAGGACATGGTAGAAAGTGCCCTGAAAGAAAAGGTGATGGAGACCAATGCTAATTTTGGAACGGTAGTGGTCATGGAAATAGAAACAGGGGAAATTAAGGCCTTGGCTAACCTTTCTAGGCGTGTCAGGAATGACAAATCCATCTATCTGGAGGATATGAATTATGCCGTTTTGGAAGCTACAGACCCTGGGTCTACCTTTAAGTTGGCATCTATGATGGCTATTTTAGAAGAAGGAAATATGCAGCTGACAGATTGGGCGGCAAACTGTACGGGCGTTATCATGCATAGGGGAAAAGAGTTTACATGCGACCACCATCATGGTAATATAACCGTAGAGCAGGTCTTTGAGAAATCATGTAATATTGGCGTTTATAGACTTATAGAAAAGGTGTTTGGCCCAAAGGGTATCACGGAATACCTGAGTTATATAGAAAACTATAGGCTCGACAAACCCATTGGCTTTCAGCTTAAAGGCGAAAAGAAACCTTACTTTAAGACGATAGACGATAAAACCTACAGCCAGTTTACCCTGCCTTGGATGAGCATTGGTTATGAAAGTCAGATAGCTCCTATTCAGATGCTGGCTTTTTATAATGCTGTGGCCAATAATGGCTATTGGGTAGAGCCCTATTTAGTTAAGGAGATAAGGGACGGTAGTCATGTAGTGGAAGCATACAGCAATGTGAAAGTATCTAGAAGAATAGCCTCAAAAAATGTGATAGAAATGGCTCAAAAAATGATGCGAGGGGTAGTGAGTGACGGGACTGCGAAAGAAATTAGTAATGGTTTTTGTCTAGTAGCTGGAAAAACGGGTACAGCTCAGAAGCTAGACAAAAACGGGTATAACAAAGGACGATATTCTACCTCCTTCATTGGTTTTTTTCCAGCCGATAATCCAAAGTATACGGCAGCTGTAATCATCGATGAACCTAAGGGAGACAAGATTTATGCGTCTCAAGTCTGTGCCCCCGTTTTCAGGAAAATAGCAGACAATATTTTTGCTTATGACGTGGCTATTCATCCCGCTTCCAAAAATCAGAAAGAAGTGAAAAGAATTGCAAAACAAGAAAGGAGTGGTATGCTCGCAGATTTTCAAGAAATAGCGGAGGGGTTAAACATAAGCATGAATCCAGTAGAAGGAGAAATGGTAAAACTAGTAACTGCCCTTCAAGATTCCATTTATTGGAAAGCGATTAAGGATTCTGACGGTATTCCAGATATATCTGGAATGACTCTAAGAGACGCCCTGCCGCTTTTAGAAAACAAAGGCTATAGTGTAAGGCACAGTGGTTTTGGTAAGGTAGAGGACTATGCTTTGGTGAGTACGGGTGTAGTGAGTTTGGTATTAAAATAAAGAGGTATTGACTAGCGAAGAATTGTTGTCTGTTTTTGAGCAGTGCAAAAACCTCTTTTTTACAACGAGGAGGTTTAAGCATGGTGATTTAGTGAAGCTTTTGGAGGGCCATTCCTTTGAAAAAGAGGTCGTTGGTCAATCTTTTAAAGGGAGAGATATTGTTAAGGTCAAATTAGGTCATGGGAAAAGGCATGTTTTGCTCTGGTCTCAGATGCATGGAAATGAGGCCACCGCTACCATGGCTATTTTTGATATACTAGGTTTTTTCCAAAAAACAGAAAATGCTTTTACTCAGCAAATCTTGAGCGAGCTCACTTTGCATTTTGTGCCCATGTTAAATCCCGATGGTGCAGAAAGGTTTATTAGAAGGACGGCTCAGCAGATAGATATGAACAGAGACGCTGTTGCGTTGGCCTGTCCAGAAAGCAAGCTTTTAAAGAAACTGCAAAGCGAGTTAAAACCGGAGTTTTCTTTTAATCTTCATGACCAAAATGTAAGATATTCTGCAGGACAAACGCGAAACCAAGCCGCTATATCTTTTTTGGCTACAGCTTATAACGAAGCCACAGAATGGAATGAGAACAGAACCAAGGCTATGCAGGTTATTTGTGAAATGAATGCTTGTTTGAGTACAATAATTCCTGATAAGGTTGGTCGGTTTTCTGATGAATTTGAGCCAAGGGCTTTTGGAGATAATATCCAAAAATGGGGAAGTAGCTTAATGTTGATAGAGTCTGGTGGCTATGGGAATGATCTTGAAAAAATGTACCTACGCAAGCTCAATTTTTTAATCATATTAAAGGCCTTTGAAAGCATTTGTTCCAATAATTATGAGTCCCGAGTTTTGAGTGAATACGAGGCTATTCCCGCCAATGAGAAATGCTTGTTTGACCTCTTGATACGAAATGCCGAGGTAGAGGGCGTGCAGATGGATATTGGCATAAACCTAGATGAGGTGAATACAGAGCATGCTACATCCTTCGAATTTAAGAGTGTTGTGGAGGATATGGGCGACCTGACTACCTTCTGGGGCATTCGAGAAATTGACGCCAAAGGCATGAAGGCAGAGCCTTTAAATAGGTTTTTGGAAAAATTAACAAACTATAGACTCAGTATAGAGGAGATAGGTCGTTTAGAGTTTGAGAAAAAGGCTAATTTCGCATTAACGCAAAACGGCATTCTACGTCATTTGATAATAAATGGTGAGCAAGTGCCTGTCTAAAATAACATTGACCAGAAAAACCAGTTTAATTTTATTACTCCTCTTTTTTGGCTGGACCTCAAGGGTTCAAGCTCAAAAACTATGGTCTGTTTATGGGAAGGTTTTAAACGCTCAAACCAATAAACCACTTAATTCCCTTAAGGTCATTAATAAAAGAACAGAGCATGTGGTGGTCACCAATAAAAGTGGTGATTTCTATATCAGAGCAGCGGAAGGGGATTCGTTAATAATTACAGGAATAGCATTCGGCAGAACGGCTATATTTTGGGATAAGTCTGTGGGCAACCCTACTATCGGGATAGAGCAGCAGGCTATTGCCTTAGAAGAAGTGGTGGTCAGAGATAAGCGTTCAGAGACTATTGAAAGAGAAATAAAGAATTTTTTAGAAAATCCAAGGAATGCCCAAACCATGAAAAGAGACATAGTGGGCAACTTAGTACGAACTAGTTCGGCAGGGGGGCTTGGAGGTGGTGCGGGTTTATCTATTGACGCCATGTATGATCTCTGGAGTAAAGAAGGCAAGGCGAACAGAAAGTCCGCGGAGTTGGAGTATCAAGACTTAAAACGATTTTATATAGAGCTGAGATATAACAAAAGAAAGGTGGCTAACATTACCAATCTAAAAGATCCAGACTTGGAAGAGTTTATGAATTACTGCAAACTCAATGATGCATTTATTCTAGAGGCCAATGACTATGACCTCACCTACCAAATAATGATGTGTCTCAGGGAGTTTAACAATACTGCAAGTTTTCCTGTGTACAGAAAGACTCAATAGTCTGCTCTTACTTTTAGTAAAAATTGAGCCATTTCCTGTCTTACCGCGGTCACAGGTTTCGTGAAATTATTATTCATCACAGCAAAAGCAAGCGTGCGGCCAGAGCTCGTCTTCAGATATCCGGACAAATTATAAACACCACTCATAGATCCCGACTTGGCATAAATAAAGGCTTCTTCATCCTCATTAAACTGGCTCAAGGTGCCCTCTTGACCATTTGAAGCTAAGAAGGCAAAAGTTTCAGATTCGCCTAACTTATTCCTTACCTTTTCCAAAAGGAATACAAGGTCCTCTGGGCTAAATAGATTATACCTAGATAGTCCAGAACCGTCTACCCATCTAGGTTTTTGAGGGAGCAGAGAAAGCTCATTTTTAAGCATGTAATTAATGGCTTTGGCTATTTTTAAAGTGTCAGACAACTGCTGGCTACAAAGCAGCAAAAGCTGTTCTGCAAGCATGTTGTCACTATAGCGTAACATAGGAAATAAAAGGCTATCTCTAGAGGCGGCAAAAAAAGTTTTAGCTTCTTTGGGTAAAGGGAATTTTTGATAAGAAATGGCCGACTTTAGGGTGTCTGCTAAAAGAAGAGCAGTAAGCTGTCCACTGGTTTTATATGGAATATGTGTGTCTCTTTTTATAGATTCGTTTCCGAAGGAAAATGCATTCTCATCTTGGGCTCTACTTAAATGGCTGTGACCATTCACCTTGCTTGTCGAGCTTGTAAAGTAGGGAGGCTTTACGACTTCTGATTCAAATGTGACCAGATTGCCATACATGGGAAAAGGGGAAATTTCTGTTTGATAAGCCTCTAAATTATCATCCCACATCCAGCCTTTACCGTGAGGGTTTTCGTCAAAATTACTATCAGAGAATATAAGGCTTTTGTGTAGCCTAATTTTAAAGAAATCAAAGGCCTCTTCTTTATGGAAATCTTTTCTTAGAAAGCTCGGATCCCCTGTACCCCAAAAAATCAGAGAATCTGAGGTTTCTTTATATCGGAAAGATGCAAGATTATCATTTAAAAGGATTAGGCTAGTATACCAAGTGAATAGTTTAGTGGTGCTGGCAGGTATGAAGTACTTGTCGGCGTTTTTTTGTCCAAGAGTATCCCCAGAGTGAACATCAATAAACAAATAACCAAAATGGTGTTGTGCCTCCTTATAAGGTTCAAAAAGCGTTTTCGATACGTTTTGGACCTTGCATGAATTCAAAGAAAAAAAAAGAGCTATGCCAATGGCCAAGTATTTCATCCTTTAAAGATACATTAGCAGTCTGGGTCGTCAATGGCACATGCTTCTGCTTTTTCTAGTTCTTCTTCCTTAGCTTCTATTTCTTTAATAGCATTAATAAACACTTCAGGAGGCTGGGCACCACTAAAGGCGTATTTGTTGTCAAAGATAAAAAGGGGAACTCCTGTTACTCCCATTTTCTGATAATTTTTAATTTCTTGACTTACCAAATTGGCAATTTCCGCATTGTCTATCACGGACTGTGTGTATTCTGGTGACCATTCATACGCTACCATAATATCAATTAGAGCTTGGTCTTTCGTAAGGTCCGTACCTTCTTCAAAATAGGCCTTCAGGAGCCTTTCTTTAAGAGAATCGGCGAAATCCTTTTGGCTAGCCACATGGAGCAATTGGTGCATTTTCATGGTGTTAGGAACGGTAGGGTTTCCCTTAAAATCAAATTTAATGCCCACGCCTTGACCGGCATCGATAAGGTTCTCCGCTAACATTTCGTAGCGTTCTTTACTGCCAAATTTATTCTTAAAGTAAGTCTCTCTTTCTATTCCAGTGACTGGTATGGTAGGGTCCAGCTGAAATGGATGCCAATTAACCTTGGCCTCATATTCTGGCAGCTGGCTCAAAGCTTCTTCTAAACGTCTTTTCCCAACAAAACACCAAGGGCATGCTACGTCAGAAACGATATCTATGTTGATTTTCTTTTTCATATGTACTTAAACATTCTTGCGGGTCATTAGTTCATTGAGATGTAAGCTCTATTCCCGATATTGAGGCTAAGAATATGAGAGAGAAATTAAAGAAGTATTACGATGTGGGCATCGTTGGAGGTGGGCATAATGGATTGGTGGCCGCGTGCTATTTAGCACAAGCAGGTAAAAGTGTGGTTGTGCTTGAGAAGAACAATTATATCGGAGGAGCTACCACTTCCCAGAAGACATTTCCAGAGTTTGAGGCCTATTTGTCTAGATATTCTTATTTGGTGAGCCTTTTCCCAAAAGAGATTGTGGAGGAGTTGGGCTTAAACATTAATTTACTCAAAAGAGAAGTAGCATCCTTTACACCATATGGTTCAAGTGAAGGGCTTTTAATTAGCAATCTATCAGATGAGGTATCAAAAGCCTCAGTTTTGGATCTAGGTTTTGGGGTTTCGGAATGGGAGGGCTATCAAAAAATACAAGCTCTGCAAACTAGGTTTGCAGAGCTTGTATGGGAGTCATTCTTGTCGCCACTAAAACCTAAAAGTGAGTGGAAAGAGTATTTTGAGCGGCACGGTGAAGCAGCCTTATGGCTGGCCATGGTAGAAAAGCCCATTGGAGAATTAATAGAACACTATGTCAAATCGGATGTTTTAAGAGGAGTTTTATTAACAGACGCCAAAATTGGTGTGGAATCACATGCTCATGACAAATCTTTACTTCAGAATAAAACTTTTCTCTATCATATCGTAGGAAACAAAACGGGAGAGTGGCGTGTGCCAGAGGGTGGTATGGGGGCTTTGGTAGCAGAATTGTATAAAAAGGCCATGGCCTTGGGAGTGGATTTTGAAGTAAATGCTACTGTTGAACAAATAGAAGAACATGTCGTTTTAGTAGATGGCCAATTCATCAAGTGTGACCATGTCCTATTAAATGCCGCTCCACAATTGCTTCAAAAACTAGTGCCAGAATTTCTTAAAAAGAAGTACGGTTTTCAGAAATCTATGTATGAGGCTCAAGACGGAACGGCTTTTAAGATCAATATTTTATTAAATCGTCTTCCTAAACTAAACGCGAATGTTAGCCCAGAAGAAGCCTTTGCCGGTACTTTTCATATCAATCAGACCTATTCGCAGCAAGAGAAGGCTTATTTAGAAACCTTAGAGGGAAAAATACCGGAGGCTTTCTCCTGTGAGATGTACTGCCATACACTAACGGACCAGAGTATCCTGTCTGAAGATCTTAAACTTAAGGGCTATCATACTATCACGGTTTTTGGTTTAGATTTGCCCTTTAGGCTTTTTGACAAGAGCAGCAACGAAAAGCTAAAAGCTATCGTTTGGGAAAAGTTCTTGAATGGTATAAATTCTTTTTTAGAAGAACCATTTGAGAGTTGCATAGCGGTTAATTCACGAAATGAACTGTGCTTTGAATGTAAAAGTGCTCTGGACTTGGAGCATGATTTGGGCTTGCCTAAGGGCAATATTTTCCACAATGATTTAAGTTGGTTTTATGCAGAATCAGATGCGGATATTGATAAATGGGGCGTAGAAACGGTGTTCCCTTGGATTAATATCTGTGGCTCGGGAGCAATGCGGGGTGGAGCAGTAAGTGGTATTCCAGGGAGAAACGCTGCGATGAGAATTCTAAGCAAATAAAAAACCTCCCCAGATTTCTCTAGAGAGGTTTTGATTATGGTCAAGGGTGCTTTTATTTAAGTTCAGCACATACTTTTCTAATTCTTTCAATAGCCTCTTCTAGAGCCTCATCTGACGCTGCGGTAGAAATTCTAATGCAATTAGGGGCTCCAAAACTTTCCCCGGCTACGGTGGCCACGTGAGCTCTTAGCAGCAAATACATGCTAAAATCGTCGCTATTGTTTATGGTTGTTTCTCCGTTTGATTTTCCAAAGAATGCACTGATATCTGGAAAGGCATAAAAGGCACCGTCAGGGACATTCACTTTAAAACCTTCAATAGACTTAAGGCCCTTCACCACTAGTTCTCTTCTGACCAGGTAGGCTCTTCTCATTCCTTCAGAAGCGGACATGTCGTCCCATGCTACCACCGAAGCTCTTTGAGCAATATGGTTTGTGCCAGAAGTTACTTGGCCCTGCAATTTTGTGATTCCTTTTACTATCCACTCTGCGGCTCCGATATATCCTATTCTCCAGCCCGTCATGGCAAAACCCTTAGCCATGCCATTCACTGTGATTACGCGGTCTTTTATAGCAGGAATAGAGCCAATGCTGAAGTGACCCTCATCCATGAAATTAATGTATTCATAAATCTCATCAGCCAAGACAAAAACGTTTTCGTGTTTGGCTAGCACATCAGCAATTGCAGTCAATTCTGCCTTACTAAACACCGCACCTGTAGGGTTTGATGGTGAGGAAAACATGATAACCTTAGTTTTGTCAGTAATAGCGGCTTCTAGCTGCTCTGGAGTAACTTTAAAGCCACTTTCAAAAGAGCCTTCCACCACTACTGCGGTGCCTTCTGCTAGTTTTACCATCTCAGAGTAACTCACCCAATACGGAGCAAAAATGATAACCTCGTCTCCTGGGTTTACCATAACCTGAAGGGCGTTTGCCAACGAATGCTTCGCACCCGTAGAAACTACCACATTGGCGGGCTCCCAATCTATATTATTCTCGCGTTTAAACTTATCAGATATAGTTTTTCTAAGTTCTGGAATACCAGGAACTGGTGTGTAAGAGTGAAAACCAGCGTCAATAGCTTTTTTAGCAGCTTCGCATATGTGATCCGGCGTTTTAAAATCAGGTTCACCGATTGATAGGTTTATAACATCATGACCCTCATCTCTTAATTCACGAGATTTTTGAGACATGACAAGCGTAGCTGAGGCTTCCAGAGCTTGGATTCTTTCAGATACTTGATGTGCTGCAGACATTGGTTTAGATATTTTGGTTAATACGTCAGTAGAGGATTATGATTTAAGCAGGAATAAGTAGGAACTTGAGTCTAAATCGGCACCTCTTTATTTCTGTATATTTTATCAAAACCTCACCTGACTTGATAAAAATCGGGGCAAAAGTAGGGTCTTATAAAACGATATGAAACGTATTATTGAAGTATTTTGTGAAATCTAAGTTATTCAGCAGAAAGCTTTCTAATCAGTTGCTTAAAGGGGTCTTAAAGAGCAAACAGGTAAAGTCCTAAAACAATAACTATGAAATAAGGCACTATACCAGAAGCTCCTCCGTAATCTTTGGCAATTCTTTGACCTGCAAAAAGACTCAGCAGACTGGCTGAAGAAAGGAAAAGAGCCATTAATGCTAAATCCTCTTTTTGGTTAAAACACATTTGTAGGCCTCCTATTAGAGCCACAATACCTGTGGCAATTTCTAAAACGGTGATACTCAAAAAGAGGAGGCCGCTAAGGCTGGCTAGGAAAGTTTTTTCGAAAACCGATTTCACATAAGCCTTATTTCCATTAAAGTCCAATATTTTATCTAAACCTGATTGTAAGAACAGGATAGCTATAAATACGACAATACTTAGTCTGGCATAAAAAAGGATTTCAAAATTTTCCATGTAGCGATATTTTTGCGTGTAATGATAGGAGTTAAAGGTAGGCAATAATGAGAAAAAGGGGTATTTCCAAAGAACCTTTAAAAGAAAAAACTCTACAGGAGACCTGTAGAGTTTAACCTTAAAGCGGAGTGAATTTTAGTCAATAACTGAGTGAGAGTTACTAATGACCACCCAAATATTGGTAAAAGGACAATAACTTTCAAAGGTTATTGTACCATTAGCTTTATTGACAAGATGAATAATCATATTACGCCTACTTTATAAAAGGGTTTGAGCGAAATGGCGACTCCTATGAGCTGGTTTCTACCCTTGAGATTAAGTTTGTTCATAATATTAGCCCTATGATTGTTGACCGTCGCTGGGCTAATAAGAAACTGTTGTGCAATTTGCGGAGTTGTATTGGATTCCGCCAAAAGCTGCATGATTTGTATTTCTCTTGGTGTAAGAGATTCCAAAACAGTTGTGTCTAATTCTGCTGACTCTAACTCCTCTTTCGATAAAGTACTTATCTGCCTTTCAACGGTGGACGAAATGTACTGCCTTCCGCTGCTTATCTCTTGCAGACCAAAGAAGAGCTCACTCATACTGTCGTAAGTATGAATGTGCCCTTCCACGTCTAAAAACCGCAAGACTAACTTTACTTCATTAGCATTCTGAGATAAGAAAATCACCTTAGTTGTACTTCCAGAATCTTTTAACCTCCGAAGTACTTCCAACCCTGAAATGCCAGGCAATGAATTGCTTACAATGGCTAAGTCAGGTTTGTGACTTTGGATTTTATTATGGCCCTCTTCTCCAGAGGTTGCGTACGAGTCTACAGAATATCCACGTTGTTCTAAAGACTCACGAAGCACCTCGCAAATGAGATTGCTCCTGTGTAAGATATGAATATTCGAAATAGGTAATTTTTTCATGTTGCCTATTATAGGACAACTACCGTGCCAAGACTACCCTGGCCATGTTACTGTGCTATAAGATTTTAAAGAATCCTTTGATGACTTAGTCAATTTGACTACTGTTGTTTTTCTGATTTGAAGATCAATTTTTTTCATAATGAAAGATAATTATATATGTGATTAATGTTAACTAGTATAAATGTAATTATTAATGTGGGTTAGAAAAGAAAATGTGACGAATAGGCTCATTAAGTATACTAAAAGTTATTTAATGCATAGAGCAATAGTATTACAAGGAATAATAACAGTAGAAAGAATAATAACAGTAGAAACTGTATGAATAGAGTAAATTGGAAAGAACTTGGAACGCCTGTCATAGCGTGGGTTATCTACTATACGGTAGACTTTGGGTTTGTTTTTGGCTTCACTAAAGAGATTTCTCGGAGTTTCTTTTTGACCTATTTCAGTACTGCTTTTATATATTGTACATGCTTCTATCTAATAGTAGAAGTTTATAAAAGATATTTGCCTAATGGGAAAATAAAAGGGCTATTGCTGAGTGTTTCTACTCTTTTAGCAAGTGCTTATTTAAATTTATTGTGGGATGTTTTTGTTCTCCAAAATCCAATCTCCGTGGAGGGATTTCCGAACCACCCATTAAATATGTACGTTTTTGAGGTTTGGCGTTTCTCCACTGCAGCTTTATATGCTTTTGCCTACTGGATATATTTGCAAAGAATTGAAGAACAAAAACTCAGAACTCAGACCGAAAAGCTGTTGCACACGGCTGAGATTGCTTTTTTAAAGGCTCAAATTAACCCTCACTTTCTATTTAACACACTAAACTTTGTTTATGGAGATGTCGTGGGGAAAAGCGATCTATCTGGTAGGGCAATTCTTTCCTTAACCAAACTGCTTAGGTATTCTGTAGAGAGTACAAAAAGCGAAAGCAGTGGCCTTAAAAAAGAGGTGGAGGCTATTTCAGAATACTTGACTTTGCAGAAATTAAGATTTAGCCAGAAGGTCTTTGTTAAGTTTGAAAAGTCCGGCTTCTTACCCATTTTCGCTATTCCTCCGCTCATTTTACTAAGCCTAGTAGAGAATGCTTTCAAGTATGGTATCATAGATGATCCTGAAAACCCTATTGTGATTAAACTAATGGTGGATAGAGATCAATTAGTGTTCTCTTGTATCAATACTAAACGGCTGGACTTTAAGGATAAAGAGACAACATCTGTAGGTTTGGCGAACATTAAAAGGCGAATGGATTTGGTCTATCAGAATGATTATACATTACTAGTAGATGAGAAGAAGCATACCTATAAGGTGTCGCTAGACATCCATTGGAAGAAAGAAGGATTCATAGGAAATTCGGAATTATCTGCTTAAAATTGCATACGAAAGTTCAAGGAAAAATAAAAATTTTAGAGGGAAATGTTATTAAGCGTAATTGTTGACGATGAATCCGCCGCCATAAAAATATTGGAGAACTATATTGGCAGGCTTCCATATATAGAAAATATAGCCTCTTTTTCAGACCCTGTTGAGGCTCTCACTTTTGTTAATGAAAATAGTATAGACGTGGTGTTCTTAGATATTAATATGCCACACCTTACTGGTTTTGGATTTATGGATTTGTTAAAAGTAAGGACCAAGGTAGTACTTACTACTGCTTATTCTGAATATGCTCTAGACGGATACAAATATGATGTGGTAGACTATTTAACCAAGCCTATTCCTTTTGATGACTTCTTAAAGGCTGTTCAAAAAGTCCAAAATAGACACGCTAGCTCGTCTAAACCGGAAACGGGAGAGGAAATTGACGACTATATTATGGTGAAAACAGAGCACAAAGGGAAGTATGTTAAGATTAAATTTGAGGAAATCTTATATATAGAATCACTTAAAAATTATGTGGCTATAAATACTACTAAAAGGGAAAAAATTATCACACTACTTACTATGAAGGAGTTGGTAGATAGACTACCCTCAGACTTTTTTATAAGAACGCATAAGTCTTACATAGTTTCTCTAAACCATCTAAAGTTTATAGATGGCGGAGAAATAGTTCTTGAGTCCGCAGAGGATAAAATCCCTTTAGGAATAACGTATAGAGATAACTTCTTCGAACTTTTAGAGCGTAAAATGGTGCACTAAATTTTTCTGGCAAGACTCGATTTATATTGCCGAAATAGAAAATCATAGACAAATAGTTCATGTAGCCTAGCGTTGTTAGTCATTATCCTATTGATGGCCATATGGACTATACTTGCTATTGCGTTTGATATTTCAGCTCCGATTTCCAGCTTTGATATATTAAGATTTTCTAAAATCATTTTCTTGTTTTTTAAAATAAACTCAGCCTCTGACGAATTTCCTTTTAAAAAATGTTCTAAATCCTTTCGAGTAGCCCGATATTTTAGATCCATCTCTTTCTTTTCATCTAGGCCCACATTAAATTCTAGAGCAAAAGTGTTTCTTGATTTTTCTGCAAAGCTCTTTTTGGCGTTTAAATCAAAGCCAAATGAATCTAGCCAGTGGTCTACGGCCCTAAGTGCGAATAACCACCTGAAATTGTCATCTTCAAGGAGACCTGTTTGCTTAAGTAATTCAAGGTATGATGCACTATCTATCTGAAAAAGATGCTCGGCTAGTCCCGTACCTAATGCTTTGTATCGTTTTGATTCTGGAAGATAGCTGGCCACTTCTATTTTCCAAATTAGTTGGTTACTTAGAAGAACCTGAATAACATCATTTAGTTCTGTCCAAAACTGTCTAAGGTGTTCTGTTGTTCCCAAAAGGAAACGTATTCTGATATGGAAATCGGGGTCTTTGTATCTTATGAAAAACCATTTGTCAACAAGTCCATGTGAAGTACAATTATCAATAAAAGGTTCTATAAAATTAAGTAGAATGTTGTCCACGGATGTGTTTCCACAATATAGCTTGATGTATTGCCATTCCTCGTTAAAAGGTGTAATCGTGTTTGTTTTGGATTTGGTGACCTCCCTTAGTCCTGAAATTGGTTTGAAAACAGGTTCTGTCCTAATAAGGTTAGCAACAAGCTGATTGGAAAGAACGTCGTTTTTATAATCTCTTATTGGAGCATCTTTTTCAAGGATAAATTCTTTGAAAGTCACTTCTTTTTGCCCTCTAGAATGGTCAATAAATAGTTCAATGAGGAAAGGATTTTCTGTATCAATGAAGAGTTCATTGTCACCTTCTATCAGATTAAGATATCTAGGTAAGTTAAGTTCCTTTTTTAAGGCAGAGAATGCTTCCAAAGATTTTAATTTGGAAACGGTGGCTGTATTAAGTTGCCAGGTTGCTAGGCTAATGATAACATTTTTATGATACACGCGTGGTAGAAAGCTTCTATCCTTTTTTAAAGATCCCCAGTCGAAGGTTATTTTTTTGGAAACATTCTGAAATTGTAAATCAGATAAAAAAAGATAGACAGGAAGGGTAGCGTTTTTGTAATTGTGGGAGTTGCTAAGTCGTGGTATCACCACTTTATTTTTAGAGATAGATTTTAGGATTATCCTATCCTCATAAAGGCTAATGCTTAAATCTTCTAGCGGTATGCTAGTGTTTTCCGGGCAGTTACTTAGAATGGGAATTTGGTATCTATGTGTAACTTTTCGTGCTAGAATATCTCCCAAATGGGGTTCAGGTAGATGAACAACCTCGGCAAAGATCACTTCAGGATTGTTTATTACCTCATCTTTTAAAGTTTGTTCGGTAAGCCTTTTAATGGGTTCAAAGTCTGAGGCCAAACGATTATTTATATTGACAGCACTACTGCCGGTTATGCCCTCCAAGTAGATAGTGTCCTTAGATATGATCCTAAACAGAACGGGGCTTGAAGGACTCAAGTTTATTTTATTTAAGCCTAGATGAAGGTTTAATTCATCAAGTTTGATAGGCTTAAGTGTTTTCTTAGTCTCTTCGATGGCCTCTTTAAGTGTTTTTTGATTTACAGTCCATGACTCGTCACTCTTTTCTCCTTCGTAATGAAAAAATGAAATACCATCAATCAAGGGAGAATTTCCAGCATCGAAATCACTTTGGTAGCCTATCCCAACTTCTGTATCCAACGCCAATGACAACGGAACTTCATCATTGCCGAAGCGTCTTGAAAATCTTGTTTTAAACTCCTTTAGCGAGTCTTTATTATCAGATAGTCTCAGCTGATTAATAAACGTTACAGCTTCTAGAATATCTTTTTGTAAGTTTTTGTTAATCGTGCTTTTATAATAATTGGAAAACTTATTTACATGAAATGAAATGTCTTCATCCGATGCTAATTTGGCTTTCAGTTCTTCATACTCTTTGACTTTGTTTTGAGCCTGATTGTCTAAAACTTTAAGAGCTTCTATGGTATTTAGGAGTTTTGGATAATACTCTGAATGAAGAGGTACCATATTAATAAGGTAGTCCAGCGGATCTGTTCCAGTTATAGGTAGTTTTAGATCATTCACTAATAATTGGGAATCAATAAGACCTAAAATAAACGACCTAGCACCTTCGAAACCAACACCTTCTTGAGTTAATAAATCCACCAAAGAGTTGATTGAAGCCCCTCCGTGAGCTTTTTTTAAGACCCTCAACATAAAATCATTTTTTTCTACAGAGGATATTTGGAAATGACTTTTTCCCTCTTCTATACGCTCTTCCACATACCTTATTTCCTCGGGTAATTCATAAATAGTGGAGTTAGGGAAGTGCATTACTTTTAGCTGATATTCAGATTCTGAGAATATGCTGGTCGCCAGATTTTGGAGCGAAGCATAGGCTATTCGTATTTTTCTGGTAGAAAGTTGCTCCTTTTTTACATCTGTATCCGTTCCCCATTTTAGAATACCAGTTTCAGAAAAAAGGCCAAATGGTGTGGATCTGGTACTTCCTCTAAGAATGTATTTGGCGAGAGCAAAAATGACTTTCTTCTGATGCTTTTCTTTGAGCTTTTCCAGTATAAGGGCCGAGCTGTAAAGGTTTGGAGAAGCTAAATACAGAGCTTCAAGAAAAGCGGGGTCTTTAAGTGTTTCCTTAACAACTTCCGCGTTTATTTCTGGGGAGAAACTGCTGGCAGGTGTTCTTGCTGTTATTTCTGGTAAAAAAGAATAGGGTCCCATTTAAAGGGTAATAGTTTAGTTGATTAAAGATAATACTTAATGTGTGGTCTTATATTGATTTGTATTTTCATTGGTTCTGCTCAAATCCTTTATTTTTGCATGTAAATTATTTAGAACTATGGGAAGAGCATTTGAATTTAGAAAGGCCAGGAAAATGAAGCGTTGGAGCTCAATGGCCAAAACCTTTACTAGAATAGGTAAGGATATTGTAATGTCTGTGAAAGAAGGAGGGCCGGATCCTGCGGCCAACAGCAGGTTACGTGCTATAATTCAGAATGCTAAGGCAGTCAATATGCCTAAGACTAATGTAGAAAATGCAATTAAAAGGGCATCTTCAAAAGACCAAGAAGATTATAAGGAGGTGATCCTAGAAGGATATGGGATGCACGGAGTTGCGGTTTTGGTAGAGTGTGCCACAGATAACAATAAACGTACTGTGGCAGATGTTAGGAGTTACTTCTCAAAGACGGGTGGGAACTTGGGGACGAATGGTATGCTTGATTTCATTTTTGAGCATAAGTGTGTCTTTAAAACAGAGAATAAGGAAGGTATAGACTTAGAGGAGTTGGAACTAGAATTGATAGACTTTAATGTAGATGACGTTTTCTTAGATGATGAAACTGACCAAATAAACATCTATGGCGAGTTTGCTTCCTACGGTGATGTGCAGAAATATTTAGAGGAAAATGAATTTGAGATAGTTCACTCTGGTTTTGAAAGAATACCGACCGACACTAAAACTCTAACAGAGGAGGAAGGTGCAGAGATAGATAAATTACTAGAAAAACTTGATGAGAATGATGACGTTCAAAACGTTTATCATAATATGGTTTTGGAATAAAGGCTTGAGGTTAAATACAGGAAGAGGTCATTCATCCCTCTAAAAGAGGTCTTGGCACTAAAAACTAACGGTTTAGGCTTTTCAACTCGTTTTTGTCAGTATCAAAAAGTATCTTTGCGAGATTAACTTCAACAACTAAAAACTTGCGAAAATTACTGCTGCTTTTTTTCTGTAGCTCTTCTTTTACCTTTTCACAAGTACCCGCTCATAATCAAGATGACTATTTCATCAAAGCCTATAAGTCAGATGAGGTACATGATATAGACGGGCTTGCAAATGAGGACGTATGGAAAAGAGCGGTTCAGATAGGAGAATTTTGGGAGAAATTTCCGACATCAGATAAAAAATCTGCGACAAAAACTACAGTTAAGGCGGCCTATAACGACACGTTCGTTTACTTCATTATAGAATGCTATGATAGCACCAATACGTACATTGCTCCCTCATTAAAGCGTGACGCAAGCCTTGTTGAGAATGACGGCCTTGTCGTTGTTTTGGATCCTGTTAATAAAAGAACCAATGGCTTTGGTTTTGCGTGTACGCCAAATAATGTGCAGTCTGAATATCAATTCGGTACCGGTTCAGAAGAACTAAATTTTGCTTGGGATAATAAATGGTTTTCTGCTGTAAAAAGGCTAGATGATAGGTATGTTATGGAAATGGCCATCCCCTTCAAAACGTTAAGATATAATGCCGAGAACACGAAATGGGGCATAAACTTTTTAAGAAGTGACAGAAAGAAGAATGAGTTTAGCTCCTGGACCAATATCCCTGTCCAGTTTAACGGCATAGATTTAGGCTACCTAGGACTATTACAATTTGAAGGGGACATTGTAAAACAGAAAAACAACATTTCTATCATTCCTTACGTGACGGGAAGCACCACAAGTGATCTAGAGAACGGAGAGCCCACCACGTATAAGGCTAATGCCGGTTTTGATGCAAAGGTAGCGGTAACCGCCTCTCTGAACTTGGACTTAACATTTAATCCTGACTTTTCTCAGGTAGAAGTAGATGAGCAGGTTACCAATCTCACTAGATTCTCAATATTTTTCCCAGAAAGGAGGACGTTTTTCCTCGAAAACAGCGACATATTTTCTGAATTTGCTGCACCTCCCTTTAGGCCATTTTTCTCCAGATCACTAGGTTTAGATAAAGATGCCAATCCCATTCCCATTCTTTATGGTGCACGCTTGAGCGGAAATATTGGTGAGAAAACGCGGGTTGGCGTTATGAATATGCAAACACTTCGGAAAGGAGAGTTTTCGGGCCAAAACTATACGGCCGCTTCCGTACATCAGCGTTTTGGATCTCGGTCTGTGATTAAAGGTTATTTTTTAAATAGGGAGGCTACGGATTTGGAAGACCAAGAAAAGGTTAATCCCTTAGATAAATTTGGTAGAAACGCAGGAGTGGAGCTAAGGCTTATAGATAAGTCCGGTAGTAATCAAGCGTGGTTGGGGTATCATAATTCAATGAAAGAGGGAGTGCGTACCGATAATGACTTTTATGAGATCGGGGGAGGGCATTTTGGGCAGTTTTATGAAGGCTTTATTGATTTTAGCAATTTCGGAGGTAATTACTACGCAGACATGGGTTTTGTTAATCGTTTAGAAACTTTTGCCCAGATTGGGGATAGTTATGATGACGCAGACACCACTATTCGTGCAGGTTTTAAACAAATGTATAATGAGAATTTAATAACTTTTAGACCAAAAGATAAGAAGGTTATTCAGCTGGCCTTTGGTTTTAGTAATTACATGGTCTGGTTTCAAAATGGAGGCCTTAGCGACAGAGCACATAAGTTTTCCAGTGAGCTTAGATTTAGAAACGCCTCAAGTGTTGAGGTTAAATACAATATCCAAGAAGATAATCTCAAATACTATTTCCCATTGCCAGAGAATAAGCCTTTGGCTCCAGGGAACTATAGTTACAATAATCTTGAGCTTAATTACATGGGTGATGCCCGAAAGAATTTCATTGTGAATGGAGGTATTCTTTTTGGTCAATTTTTCAATGCTAGGATAAGGCAATATAATCTAAGTGTATTGCTCAGAAAGCAACCTTATTTCAGTACCACTCTTAGTGCTCAGTTTAATGACTTGCTTTTTCCTGACGATTATGGTCGAACCAAATTGTGGCTATTAGGGCCTAAGATCGAGGCTACTTTTACTGATAAACTCTTCTGGACCACTTTTTTGCAGTTTAATACTCAGCGTAATAATTTCAATATAAACAGCAGAGTTCAGTATAGATACAGCCCAATGTCAGATTTCTTTTTGGTGTATTCTGATAATTATTTTACAGACTCTTTTCAGAATAAGAACAGGGCTATTATATTTAAATTTAACTATTGGTTTAGCCTTTAAAAGGTATAAAAAAAGGGAGCAGTCAGCTCCCTTTTAACAGTCAAAGCCGTCTAGTTTCTATTTCCTCTCGAACCTCGTATCCTTGGAGTAGCTTTTCTTCTATGCTCCATACTATGCTCGTTTCTGTTTTCTAGATACTTCACATACTGCTCAGAAGTTAAAATGGTCTTCATGTTTTCATTGTAAGCCTCTCTTTCGGCTTTAGAGGCTTCTCGTTTTGCCTGAATCTCGATTTTCATGACTTCTCTTTTCGCTTCTCTTGAAATTGCGTTCTCCTTATTGAGAGAAAGAATCTCTTTATACTGATCATCGCTTAGGCTTAAGTCAGACTTCATTTTTTGACTGACTTTCTCTGCTCTGGCTTCAGGATCCATTTCTTTTCCTTGAGGCCTCTGTGCCGATAGTGTTGCCGCTGAGGCAATAATCAATATGACTAATACGCTTAACTTTTTCATAATTATTTATTTGTTTTAATGTACAGGCTTTTAGATGCGTAGCCATTGAAAAAGGTTAATAAGCTGTTAAATTATTTTCAATGCAGAGGTTTCTTCAAGAATCCTAGCGTGGCTTGTATGCCTAATGGTGGTTTAATATCTTTGCAGCACGTTTAAACAAAAGAAATCTAATGAGAAAAAAATACGCGGCAGGTAATTGGAAGATGAATCAAACTTTTGAGGAAGGACAAATCCTTTTTTCAGAGGTTACCAATATGGTAAAGGATGAAGTGGTAAATCCAAATGTAAAAGTAGTAATGGGTGTACCTGCCCCATATTTAAGCTCTTTTAGCAAACTTATTAATACCAAAAAAGTAAGTATAGCAGCTCAAAACTGTCACCCAAAAGCATCTGGTGCTTTTACAGGTGAGATGTCTGTTGGGATGTTGGCTTCTGCTGGTGTAGAGTACATAATCATAGGACACTCTGAAAGAAGAGAGTATTTTAATGAGTCTGACGAATTTATTGCAGCCAAAGTAGATGCTATCTTAGAGGGTGGTCTTACGCCAATATTTTGCTGCGGGGAAACACTAGCTCAGCGTGAAGCCGGTATTCATTTTGATTTTGTGAAAGGCCAGATTACGAATGGACTATTTCATTTAAGTGCAGAGCAGCTTCAAAAGGTGGTTATTGCTTATGAGCCAATATGGGCTATCGGAACAGGTGTAACAGCTTCTAGTGACCAAGCACAAGAAATGCATAAAGAATTAAGGGCTCATTTGGCTTCAAAATTCGGAGCAGAGGTGGCAGATAATATTTCTATCCTCTACGGTGGAAGTGTAAAGCCAGGTAATGCTGGAGAGCTTTTCTCTCAGCCAGATATTGATGGCGGTCTAGTAGGTGGAGCCTCTTTAGATTCTAGAGGCTTTACAGATATTGCAAAGGCTTTCCCAGCCTAGTAAAAAATAAGACCCCTTAGTTTCTAGCTTAGGGGTCTTGTTTTGTTTCAAACTAATCGATTTATCTTAAGAATACCTGTCATTTCTCCACGGATAGGCGGTATCTGAGTAGCCTCTTTCTTCCCAAAAACCAAGTTTATTGGCATTTAAGAACTCTATTCTCTTAATCCATTTAGAGCCTTTCCAAGCATAGAGCTGTGGTGTTATCATTCTGCATGGGCCGCCATGTTCTTTTTCTAATGGAGCTCCAAAAACCGTATGAGCTAATAGAACATCAGGTTTTAAGGCTTCTTCAATTTGTACATTTGTGGTGTAGGTGTCGTAGCCATAGCACACGATATGCGTTACGGTATCTTTCGGCATCACCAAAGCCGCCAAATCCATAAGTCTAACACCCTTCCACGACATATCCATTTTACTCCAAGTGGTAACGCAGTGAAAGTCCGATGTATCTTCTGTTTGAGGAAGATCCATGAAGTCTTGCCATTTAAGCACCACGGGGTTTTCCACTTCACCGTTTATGGTAAGACGCCAGTTTTGCAGACTCACTGCGGGATGGTAACCTAGGTCTAGAATGGGCCATTTGAAAGTCTCTGTTTGACCTTTTGGAAGCTGTGGCATGCCATGTCTATTAATAGGGCCAGTACCCTGAGGCTTATTATCAGCCATGGATGGAGAGTCTGCCATTTTTTTCTCAAATCGAGATTTCAGCTTCATTCTGGCATCTATAATTCTATCTAGCTTTTTGTTTTCTTCCATGTCTCTAAGATTGATTTACTACTGTTTTATAAACGTATTCACTTGAATTTAGATTCAATGCCAATCCTTCAAAAAGTTCTTTTCCCCAGCTTCTATCTTGATAGAAAGGTGATTCTCTTCTGGAGGAATGGGGCAGCTATATCCCGTGGAGAATGCACAGTAAGGATTATAGGCTTTATTAAAATCCAACATCAATTCACCTTCTTCAAACTCACCCATTCTCAAATCCAAATATCGTCCCCCGCCATAAGTTTCATTTCCGCTCGTAGCATCTTTGAAAGGCACAAAAAGATAGTCCTTATATAAAGGATGGTTCATAAGGGCTAAACTTCTGTAAGCAGCTAGTCGATGTTTTTGACCATTTATTTTAAAGGAAAGTTGTCCAAATTTCGCATAGGTTTTGGTTTTCCCACTTGAAGTAGGAATCTCAAAAGGCTCTCCTCCTTTAGTGGCCTTAAAACGACAAGTGACTAGATAAGCTTCCTTGGCTTCGTAAAAGTGTAAGTAGTCTAAATCTTCGGCTGTCAGGGGTGATTTTTCATCCTTTATAAAGTCTGCTTTATACTCTTCCCGATGTTTTTCAATAGCCTTTTGATAGTCTGATTGACCAGAGGCCAAAGATAGTCCTAAACCAAAAAAGTATAAGAGGATATACTTTATTCGTTTAGGAGGAGTGGTTTTGTTAATTTTCGGAATATTTTTCATGCTCCAAAATAAACAATAAAATAAATGTCGGTAACGGTTATTATTATTATCGCTACAGTTCTTGCTAGTATTCAGGCCTGGCGAGACAGTTCTCTTCGTGATAAATGGATTCACAATGCATATAGTGCTAATAAAAACAAAGAATACTATAGGTTACTAACCAGTGGTTTCATTCATGCGGATTATATGCATCTGTTTTTTAACATGTATGCTTTCTATCTTTTTGGCGATTATGTGGAGCAATACTTTAGTTACCTATTCGGAGGAAAAGCCATCTTAGCTTTCTTGGCTCTCTATTTAATTGGTATTGTGGTAGCTAATTTGCCAGACTTCATCAAGCATAAGGATAATAGGGGCTTTAATTCATTGGGGGCGTCCGGTGGGGTTTCTTCTGTAGTTTTTTGTTGTGTTATTTTAAACCCACTAATGGGGCTTATGATTTTTCCAATTCCGATAGAATTACCGGGGTATCTCTTCGCTCTAATCTATGTAGCGTATTCTGTTTTTATGGAGAAGAAGCAAATGAACAATGTGAACCATATGGCTCATCTTTGGGGTGCATTATGGGGTGTCGTCTTTATTGCGGTGGCTCAGCCTAAGGCTATTGCAAGTTTCTTTGATCAAATCCTTTCTTCCTTTTGAAACTTTTAGAAAAACTAAAGCAGCCTTACCCTTCACGAGAAAAATCGTTGAAAAGTAATATAATCAGTATTACTTTGACCAGTTTATTTGTGGCAGGATTTCTTATACTTTTTGAGCCTTTTGGAATCAGCAGATGGCAGAATGAGAATAAGATTTGGCTGCTTATGGGCTTTGGAGTTGTTACGTTTCTAGTGCTTGTTCTTTTTAAGTTTGTGTTGGTTATCCTTTTCGAAGACTTTTTCGAAGAGGATAACTGGACTGTTCTTAAGGAGATTTTAGTGAGTCTAGCATTCATGGCCACTTTAGCCATGGCCAATTACGCGTATGCTAGCTATTATTCACCATTGTCTCAATGGGCTTTTTCTTCCTTTCTGTGGAGCTTTTTCTCTGTGGTGGCCGTGGGTGTTTTTCCCATTGGCTTCAGCATTATTTATAATTATAATAAGCAGCTTAGGAAGTATGGTCAAGAAATAGCAGTCAAGAAAAAAGAGTCAAAGAAAGAAACCGAAGTTGTTTTATGGGCAGAAAATGAAAAAGATAAACTAGTTATTAAAGGGAAGGACCTCCTGTATATGGAATCTGCTGATAATTATGCACAGATCTTTTTCAGAAGTGGGGCCGGGGTTCAAAGCGAATTGTTGCGAGGAAGCCTATCACGGATGGAAGAGTTTATACACGACCCGGACATTCTAAGATGTCACCGCTCTTTTATTGTCAACCTAGACATGGTGGATAGAGTATCTGGAAATGCTCAGGGTTATAAATTACATCTACAGGAAGTAGATAAACTAGTACCAGTGGCCAGAAAGTATAGCCATATTGTTGAGAGGTTTAAGCAAATGTAGCATATCTCGAAAGAATTGAGATAACACTTTTGTAAAGTAAAGTCATTTATCCAATAAGAATCAAAAGGACGAGGCCCCCTAAGATAAACCATCTTATTCTAGTCCAAAAAGGACTATGGCTCTTAAATACAAAAAGCAGCAACTCTACCAACAATAAAACGAAAAGAGTCCATATAGAAGCTAGTGAAAAGTCTGTATTGAAGGCGTCAAAACTGAAGCTAAAAGCAATCAATAGCATGCAGGACAGGGGAAATAAGATTTTCCCGAATTCACGAAGGTTTATTTTTCTCGATCCCATTTTATACTTTTTCCCAAAATTAGACTTCTTTCGTTCTTAAAAGGATGATTTCAGAGGAGTAATGCACTGATGCTTATCATATTATTTATGGCCTAACGCTAAGCCAGAATTCTAATTGGCACGAGGTATTAATTTTCTTGATAGGGAAGAGAGTTAAAGAAATATGGTTTCTAGACGCCAAGATTTTTGAATGGATTTGGAGTTTGTTAATTTGTCATACAGCCCAAAACTTGACCAGTTAACCCTAAACCTTGTTTTTTAGCCCTAAATGCTGTCATTGCCCCCTTTGATTTTACGGGACTTAGGACCGCTGATACATTTGCCAATGTTAATTCACTAAAACAAAAACAAATGAAAAATTTAATCTTAGCACTCTGTACTTTTCTAATTTTCCAACTAACCTCTATGGCACAAGACACCTTTAGTGTTACGGTGCAGGTTTCAGGTATTTCAAAAGTGAAGGGGAAAGTATTTGCCTCTTTAACCAATGATGCCACCAGTTTTCCGGCTGCTAATTTTGTGACGAGCTCTACTGAGGAGGACGTAAAACTAGATAAAGTGACTTTAACTTTTAAAGATATTCCAGCGGATGCAGATTATGCTATTATACTTTTTCAAGACCTGAATGACAATGGGGTTTTGGATATGAACGGAAGTATGCCGGCTGAGCCTTTCGGTTTTTCTAATTATATAATGATGGGGCCACCTACATGGGAAGGATGTTCATTTAGACTAGACGGTGACCAGAAACTAGCTATCAACCTTTACACATTTTAATTATGAAAGAAACTATATTCAACACAGCACTTTTCTTTCATGTCATAGCAGGAATAACCTCATTGACGGCTGGCATGATAGCCATGATGGCGAGAAAAAAGGGAGGTAAACTTCATAATTCATCAGGGGTAGTTTTCTACTGGTCTATGTTTTTCCTCTTTGTTACTTCTATACTCTTTGTGGTACTATACCCTACCGTAGTTAGGTATCAATTTTTCCTAGGCATTGGTATTGTAAGTTTTTATCCATGCTACTCGGGCGACAGAATTTTGAAAATAAAAAAAAGCATTAACCCAAAATGGAACGATTGGATCGGATTAGCATTAATTCTTACTTCTGGTGTAGCTATGATTTTTTATGGTCTGTATTTACAATTCTACACGGGCTCTGTAGTTATTCTTTTTTATATTTTCGGAGCCTTAAGCATGGCTCAAGGAATAGGTGACTTACTAAGGTTTAATGGCAAAAGAGAATCAGGAAGTATGGGATGGTTTTTTGGCCATGCGTCTAAAATGATTGGAGCCTACTCTGCAGCCGTAACAGCATTTTGTGTCAATATTCTCCCACGCTATATGCCAAAAGACACGAGTATGTTTATAATGATAGCCACATGGGTTGGCCCTGGAATTGTATTCATTTTTGTGTCTAAATATTTCGTAAGAAAGTACAAAATGAAGTTCAGAATGATTTAATACTTCGTCTATTTGGGGACTTCCTCTTAAAATTGGTAGTAATTTTGCATGGCTATATCTGTAAAACGAATTCAATGCACAGGCGTAATATTATACTCTTCATACTCTTTCTAGGAATTTTCACCCTTAGTTTCATTGGTTCTGATTTGCAGAAGGCGGTCTCCAAGAACATAAACTTCGAAACCCCATCAGCGATCAATCTCCCCTGGGTTAATGGGGGGAAGGCTCATATTTTAAAGAAAAAACAGTTAGACAAAAGGGATTTTGTAAGCAACCAATTTCTATGGGCAGATAGCCTTCTAAATGGCATGAGTTTAGAAGAGAAAGTGGGTCAACTCTTTATGATAGAGACCTATTCTAATAAGAGTCAAAGGTATTACCAGTCTATCCAAGAAAAAATACAGAAGTATCATTTAGGCGGCTTGATATTTTTTCAAGGTACGGCACCAGTCCAAGCTAGACTTACTAATGAGTATCAGGCACTTAGTAAAACGCCTCTTTTTATAGGCATGGATGCCGAATGGGGTTTAGGTATGCGTCTAGAGAATACCACATCCTTCCCTAAACAGATTACGCTGGGGGCTATTAAAGACAATAGTCTCATTGAAAAAATGGGGGAGGAAATAGGTTGGGAAATGAAAAGGTTAGGGGTGCATATAAATTTTGCCCCTGTAGCAGATATAAACACCAATCCAGAAAATCCTGTTATTAATTATAGGTCTTTTGGAGAATCTAAAGAAGACGTAACTAATAAAGCGTTGGCATACGCAAGGGGTCTAAAAAAGGCAGGTGTGATAGCCGTTGCAAAGCATTTTCCTGGACATGGAGATACAGGTACAGATTCTCATGTGGCCCTGCCTGTCCTTAATCATAGTACAGAAAGACTTACGGAGCAGGAATTAGTGCCTTTTAGGCAATTAATAAACGACAGCATTGGAGGTGTGATGACAGGACATCTCTTTGTGCCTTCCTTAGACAGTAGGCCTAATAGAGCAGCCACTATCTCAAATAAAATAGTAACGGGTCTTCTTCAAAACCAAATGGGCTTTAATGGTTTGACCTTTACGGATGCCCTGAACATGAGGGGTATTACGAATCAGTTTTCACCTGGCGGTGCAGATTTGGCAGCTTATATAGCCGGAAATGACGTTTTACTTCAAACCGGAAACCTAGAAGCTGCATATAGTAAAATTCTGGCTGCCTTTCAGAATGAGGATCTGGATATAAGTGACTTAGATAGGCGTGTTCATAAAATACTAAGAGCTAAATATTGGGCGGGCCTACATCAAAAGCCTTATGTTCAAATGGCCCATCTTTCTGAAGATTTGAATAACGCTAGAAGCATTGAATTAAAAGAGTTATTGTACAAAAACGCCGTGACGGTTTTAAGGGCTGATAGAGAGGTCATTCCTTTTGTTCAGCTAGACACTTTGAGTATAGGTACTATAGCTGTAGGGGCACCAGTCGGGAATGCCTTTCAGCAAGAAATAAGCGGCTTTACGAATGCTGTGAATTACGAAATGCCAAAGGTACCAAGGCTATCTTCGGATTATGCATACATTGTAGAGCAGGCATTTACGTATGACGCCATGGTAGTGAGTTTACATACTATGAATAGCCTATCAAATAGAGATTATGGGGTATCACAGACTACGGTGGATATGATTAGAGCTCTATCAGAAAAGACTAAAGTGGTAGTGGTGGCTTTCGGGAATCCTTATGGCTTAAAATTCTTTGATGAATTTCCAAATGTGGTTTGCGGTTTTGAAGACGATCCTCAGGCCTATAAGGCGGTTTCAGAAATACTTTTTGGGGCAGGTTCTGCCAATGGTTATTTACCTGTAACGGCTTCACCAATGGCGAAATATGGTTTCGGTGAAACCTCTTCAAACGTAGGAAGGCTCACAGAAGACTTACCAGAAAGTGTGGGGATGAGTGGTAAAAAGCTAGAGGAAATTCAAGAAATAGTAGAAGATGCAATAAATAGAAGGGCTTTTCCAGGAGCTCAAGTTTTGGTGGCTAGAAGAGGTAAAGTGGTTTATCATAAGGCTTTTGGGACACTTAGGTATGACCATCCCGAAAAAGTGACCACCAACTCCCTATATGACCTGGCCTCGCTCACAAAAGTGTCTGCCACACTTCAGGCCGTTATGATGCTAAATGAAAGGGGGCTTTTAAACCTTAATCTAAAGGCCTCTGACTATTTGCCAGAATTAAAAGGGACCAATAAAGCAAATATGCTTGTTGGGGATATTTTATTTCATCAAGCTGGCTTAAAGTCTTTTCAGGCTTTCTGGACACATACTAAAACAAAAGGTGGAGCTTTTAAAGGTGACTTTTATGCGTTTAATTCGCCCGAAGGAAACCTTCAGGTAGCAGATAATTTGTACATCAAACCAGCCATAAGAGATTCTGTTTGGAAATGGCTGATAGAAACAGATTATACCACCAGAAGGTCACGAGATGGAGCGTTTAGATACCTCTATAGTGACTTAGGGATGATCTTGACCCAGCGACTGGTTGAAAAAATTGCTGGCCAGCCAATGGATGAGTTTCTAGACCAAAATCTATATGAGCCACTGGGGATGTCGCATACGCTCTTTAATCCTATAACACGTTTTTCTAAAGAGCAGATAGCTCCCACAGAAAATGATAATATTTTCAGAGGTAGACAAATATGGGGAACTGTTCACGACCCCAATGCCGCATTGTTAGGAGGTGTAGCAGGTCACGCAGGTCTCTTTAGTAACGCTTGGGATTTGGCAAAACTATATCAAATGAATTTGCAAAATGGCGTTTATGGT
Organism: Arcticibacterium sp.; assembly: GCA_047623945.1. GTDB lineage: Bacteria > Bacteroidota > Bacteroidia > Cytophagales > Spirosomataceae > Arcticibacterium. The sequence continues at coordinate 47,841 of JBLHOT010000020.1, forward strand.
GGTAGAAGGTATCTTTTCCCGGAAACTGTAAAACACTTTGCCACCAATTATACAGAAAAAAGCCATAGAGGTATTGGCTGGAATAAACCAGTAGAGAATATGGACTTGTCTAGTATAGCAAGTACGGCCTCGCCAAGTACTTATGGGCATACAGGTTTTACAGGCACTGTGGTCTGGGTAGATCCAGAGAGGGAGTTGATTTTTATTATGCTTGCAAATCGTGTTTATCCGAGCAGTAATAATAGCAAAATCATGGACTTGGATGTTCGTAAACGAGTTCATGAAGTTATCAATGAGTCCATTGATTATTACTAGAATACATCAAAAGTCTTCTTGCCTTGAGTAGACAAGTCTACTGCTTGGGCTTTCTCCATATAAACTAATTGGGTGGTTTTCCCACCTTTAGAGGATACAGTAGCTGTTTTGAGTTTCCCTGCCTGCCAAGCTATATCTATTTCAAATCCTCCGCGACACCTTAATCCTTTTATGGAACCTTCTTGCCATGCGTCGGGTAAAGCAGGCAATAAGTAAATGTTGTTCTCGTCCGACTGAACTAGCATTTCAGCGATGGCGGCCGTACCTCCAAAATTTCCATCAATTTGAAAAGGAGGATGGGCGTCAAATAAGTTAGGATACGTACCTCCACCATTGCTCATATTAGTAGATAGGCCATCAGGCTCAACATATCTAAGGAGTTCTCTGTACATTTTATAGGCATGATTTCCATCTTGTAGCCTAGCCCAGAGGTTTATTCGCCAGCCTTTAGACCAGCCAGTGCTTTCGTCTCCTTTTATCTCTAGTGTTTTCTTAGAGGCTGCCGCTAATTCTGGTGTTTTGGAGACCGTGATTTGATTTCCGGGATGTAGTCCAAACAAATGGGTCTGATGCCTGTGCTTTGGTTCTTGGTCTTCCCAGTCATGATACCACTCTTGCAGGTTGCCTTTCTTACCTATTTGATATGGGCGTAGTTTGTCATACGTTTCTTCTATTTTGCTTTCAAATTCAGGGTCATTTCTAAGTACTTTCTGAGTTTTGATGATGTGGGTAAAGAGCTCTCTTATCATGGCTAAGTCTGCCGTAGCCCCATAGAGTGTAGCGGCTTTAAAACCAGTATCGGTGATATAGATGTTTTCAGGAGAGGTAGACGGAGAGGTTATCAAATAACCATCGGGACCTTCTATGAGCATATCTAAACAAAACTCGGCAGCACCTTTCATGAGAGGATAGGCATAGCTTGCTAGCCAATCTTTGTCTTGACTAAATTGATAATGATCAAAAAGGTGTGTGGCGGCCCAAGTACCTCCCATAGCCCAATTCGCCCATTGAGGGCCGCCTTTTCCAAAATTCCCTACAGGGTTCGTCATGGCCCAGATGTCTGAATTATGACCGCAGGTCCAGCCCTGGGCCCCGTAAAAAGTTTTGGCTGTAATTCTTCCACTACCTTCCAGGTTGCCAATGAAACTTAAAAAGGAATCATGCATTTCGCTCAAGTTGGTAGTTTCGGCAGGCCAATAATTCTCTTCTACATTGATATTCATGGTGTAATTACTACTCCATGGCGGCCTTATATAAGGATTCCAAAGACCTTGAAGATTTGCAGGCACTCCTTTGGTTCTAGAGCTACTTATCAACAGGTAACGGCCATACTGAAAATATAGAGCTTCTAGATACGGGTCTAATGCTCCTTTGCCATAAGCTCTAAGACGTACGTCGGTTGGAAGCTCTTTTGGAGATTTTCCTAGGTCAAGTTTTACCCTGTCAAAGAAGTTTTTGTAGTCTTTGAAGTGTCTATCTTTTAAATCGGCTAAAGAGATTTTTTTCGCAGCTTCCAATTGACTCATCGCAATGGCCTTATCATTTAAACCTTCGGTAACAGGGTTTTTATGATGTCCATTAAAACTGGTAGCTATACTCACCAAGATAATGGTTTCTGTGGCATTTGAAATATGGATAGCCGTGTCGGAATAGGTCACTTTTCCATCAGTTTCTTTGATGTCTATTAGGCTAGTAAACCTTGTCCCTTTTCCTTTTTCAAAAATCACCGGATTTGGGATATTTCCTAAATAACTTGGCTGAGCAATTATAGGAGCCTCACCATGTGCCTCTAGTAGCTTATCTTTTGTCGATTTTTTATGGGTTAATAAGCTACTAAAGTTGATGCTGTAATTAAGGCTATTCTTTTGGCTGGCTTTGAGTTTTATAACAAAAACACGGTCTGGATGGGAAACAAAGTACTCTTTGCTGATGTGGTTGTTGCCAGCGTCAAAACGGACCGTGGCTGTAGCATCATCAAGACTTAATTCTCTGTAATAATTCTGGGTTTTTTGTACCTCAAAATCTAGCGTTAAAGTGCCCAGAGGAGCATAAGATTCTGAAAAGGAGCCCTGGATATTCCGAATTAAAGAATCGGCTAGAGCATAGTTTTCTGCCTTTAATGCTGCCCGTACCAAAGGCATATAAGTATGAGCCTCAGGATTCATGTTCGGATCCTTTGGAGCACCAGACCAAAGCGTGATGTCATTCAGATAGATCTTATCAGACGAGGTTCCTCCGAAAACAGTAGCTCCTATGCGTCCATTGCCTAAAACCAGACTCTCTTCAAAATGCTCTGCTGGCTGAGTATACCATAATTTCATGGGAGCCTGCTGAGCAAAAGTG
>JBLHOT010000021.1:0-45898 GCA_047623945.1 Arcticibacterium sp.
ACATCTACGGGAGTTGAACATGGTGCTGGTGCTTGAATCTGTATTGTATCTGAACACGCATTATCGGGAATATAACTGACTATCAAATCCCTTATTATTCCGTCAGAGTCTAAATTGTTGATAGTGTAAGACATAGGGCTACCTGTTAAAACCAAAATGTCCTTTCTGTTCCCATATCGTACTAAAACTGAGTCTAAAGGGGTATTAGTATAAACAAAATCACCGCTGATACTGAAACTACTATCTGAAGGGTTGCAAGAACTTGGTAAGCCCGAAAGTGCGGTAATGATACAAGGCGGTGAACAAGGATTAAGAGGGTCCACTATCTCAAGCCAACACTCCACAGTTCCATTAGTCAGGTAAATCCATTTATCTCCTGAACCCACTGTACCTGTAGCACCTACTGATCTTCTAATTCTATATGTCACGTTTCCGCCTGGAGCCGAAGATGCCATATTAAAAGTAGTTTCACCCGGGAACAAATAGAAGGCTTCGTAGGTAGAATCGATTGTGGTACTATCATTTCCAGTTACTATACCTCCGTAGAAACCTGCACTTAGCCCGCAGCCACTGTCCGAACTAGGATCATATGTAAATGCGATAACATCGTCTGTAGTATCTGAGGGAGTGCCGTTGTCATAACAAAAACCAACGACAGTGGTTTGTCCAACTACCGGTGAATAACTAAAAAAAACTATGACTAAGACTGCTAATGATTTCCAAAGACTTTTTCTATTTATAGTAGGACAGTAATTTTCCATTTTCTTCAATTATTTTATTGGAAGCACACCTAGCTTAATACAAAACGCATACCGATTTATTTGAAAGGAGCAGATAATTCCAACTCAAAAGCAAGCACAGAATCGTCAAATCAAGTAAACGCCGCTTTTCCTTATACGAAATCTAAAAATAGAAGTATCAATTTGAGGATTATAAAAAATATAAAAAAATATCTCCTGATGAAAAACAGCTTTAACTCTCTGTATATAAATAAATCTGGTTTAAAAAAGCCGACCAATAGCTAGACATAAAAATCAATTATCATAAAATCCCCTAGTCTTCATAATAAGATATGATGCTTAGTTAAGCGTAACCATTCACAAGTATCAATAATGATAATTGGGCAATATTCTTCGAAATTATAAGCTTAATGGTTAGACTCTAAACAAGTATCTTATTAAATAATTTCTACCCTTTGTAGAGCCTCCTATATCAGATTTCATTAGCCGCTGAACCATAAAAAAAGCCCCTTCAAAAGAAGGGGCTCGTACCCAGAGCCGGGGTCGAACCGGCACGATATTGCTACCATTGGTGTTTGAGACCAACGCGTCTACCAATTCCGCCATCTGGGCTTTTTAAGAATGGGTCTGCAAAAGTAGAATTTGCTTTGACTATCTCAAAGGATTTCAAATAAACTTTTCTAAAAAGTATATTTGAACAGCATTAGGGCTACTCATATCTTAAAGACTCAATAGGATCTAACTTTGAAGCTTTATATGCAGGATAAAAGCCAGAAAGTAAACCTACAGAAATACAAACCACAAGGCCTGTGAAGATCCAGCCCCAAGGAACTATAAAATTAGACTCCTCAAACATGAGAGATGAAACTAGGTTTCCGCCAGCTATACCTAATATAACTCCTGCCACCCCACCAAATATGCAGATTATGACTGCTTCTAACAGAAATTGAATCCTTATTTTTCTTGGAGTCGCACCTAAGGCCTTTCTTACTCCTATTTCTCTAGTTCTTTCAGTAACAGACACCATCATAATATTCATAAGGGCTATAGCAGCTCCCAAAAGTGTGATGATAGAAATAACTAAACCCCCAATTTGCATAGCCCCAGTTATCTGTTCAGTTTGTTTCACTAAACTATCTGCCCTTTCTATCTTAAAGCTATCCGCCGCGGTGGTTCCGTCTCTTCTCACACGTCTCATAACAGCTATGGCCTGGCCTATGGCCTCCTCTATGCCTGAAACATTTTCTACGGAAGTCGTTATTTCATAAGAAAAATTACCCGCTGTGTCATACTGCCTTCCGGTACTAAGCGGTATTAATATTATTCTATCATCCCCTCCACCAGAAAGGCTTCCTTTCGAATTTAATACTCCCACAATCCTGAAGCGGTTACCTAAAAATGTAATTTCTTTATCTAAAGGAGATTCTTTAGGGAATAATTTTTTGACTAACTCCAAGCCTACGACAGCCACCTTAGCAGATAATTGCATATCAGAAGGACTAATATTTCTTCCATTTTGAATAGAATATCCCTTTATACCTAAAAACTCTTCATCGCCACCCATAACCCTGATATTAGGGTTAGTCACCTCTGATTTATACTTTACCTCGGCACTTCCAGATACCCCGGTATAAATGCTAACTAAGGCATCTTCTGATTCCGTGAAGAGTTCTTTGAATAGTTTAGCTTCCCGATAGACTATAGGTGGATTAGGCTTTTCACGCATCCCACGCCTTCTGCCCTGATTTTGTTCAGTTATGATGTCAAAAGTATTTGCTCCTAAGCCAGAAAGGCTTTGATTAACGTTGTTTTGAATACCATCCACAGCCGTAAGTATACCCACTAGAGCCAAAATACCAAAAGCAATAATAGTTGCCGTTAGTACTGCTCTCAGCATATTTCCTTTTATTGCTCTTATTCCTTCGGCAAAGTTTTCTTTTAAATTCATATGCTACGCATCAATTTTGGAGAAGTTTCGTTTCATTTGAGAAGCCTTTTAGCACATTTTCAGCACGAGAGGATTATCTTTACAAAAATCGATAGAGCAAATTTAACTAGCAAACCTATGAAGAGAGTCTTATTACCGCTTATCATTTTTTTGACTATTTCTGGGTCTTTAAAGGCTAATCAGCTCCTGATTCCAATGGATGAAGGTCAAAAAAATCATTTAAAGTCTTATGGATTGGTTTATTGGGTTCTAGCAAATTATGAACTGGAAGTAGACTGGTTGTTAAATTATAGGGGTGGCAGTTTTATGTTTCCAGTAAGTCAAAACTTCATTAATGAATGTGTGATACGAAACATAAGTTATGAGGTAATCTCCGAGGCAGATGCTTCTTCAATCCTAACGTTGGTGCGTAATCCAGATGCCAATATGGATGCAGTAAAGCTCCAAAAAGTACCTAAAATAGCGGTGTATTCTCCCAAAAGTACTCAGCCATGGGATGACGCAGTAACAATGGCCCTTACCTATGCAGAAATTGAATATGAGAAAGTTTTTGACGAAGAAGTTCTAGAAGGAAAACTTCCTGAGTATGACTGGCTGCACCTTCACCATGAAGACTTTACGGGTCAATATGGCAAGTTTATAAAAATGCGGGGACAAAGCTGGTATCAGCAGCAGAAAAACGAAGCAGAGCAAATAGCAAACAAATTTGGTTATAGTAAGGTTAGTCAATCTAAGCTGGCGGTCGCTCAAAAAGTCCGAGACTTTGTATTAGGCGGTGGCTATATGTTTGCCATGTGTAATGCTACTGATACCTATGACATTGCTCTTTCTGCAGCGGGACTTGACATCGTAGAAAGCCCATACGATGGCGACGGAGCAGACCAATCTGCAGATTCCAAACTGAATTTCAATAACACGTTCGCTTTTAAAGACTTCTCATTGATTTATGATCCCTATACAGTAGAGTTTTCTAATATAGACCATACTAAAGCAGAGCGAGGGGTTAATGAAAAAAACGACTATTTCAACCTTTTTGAATTCTCTGCCAAATGGGATCCTATTCCTACGATGTTGACTCAAAACCACAAGAACCTTATCAAAGGCTTTATGGGACAAACGACTGCCTATAAAAAAAGTCTCATTAAGCCAGATGTTGTTATTCTGGCTGAAAATAGAGATCTAAATGAGGCCAGATATATCCATGGCACTATCGGAAAGGGCTTTTGGACCTTTTATGGTGGTCATGACCCAGAGGACTATGAGCATTATGTAGGTGAGGAACCTACAGATTTAAACCTGCATCCAAACTCTGCCGGTTATAGGCTTATTCTGAATAATGTCCTATTTCCAGCAGCCAAAAAGAAAAAACTTAAGACCTAATCTAAGACCAATTCTCTACCTATAGACTCGGACGCATTTCGTGGCTCTACTAAAGGTTTTCGCAATGATTGCCATTGCTCAAATATAAAATACGCACTGGCCAAAAGCACTAAATTCTTTACTATGTATTGACCGACTAGCGTTAAAACCATGAAAGATTGCCAAGTGGCATCTAATAAAAGAACCATAGGTAAAAAAGTGCAAAACATATGAATACATAAGAGGACAAAGGCTATTTTAGTATACTTTCCAAATAACCAAAGTGTACCCAGAGCCATTTCAAAAAAACCGAAAGCCACTATGAATTGATTTTTAGCAAGGGCAAAAGACAAAGTCTCGTCAAACAACCTCCCCACTAACTCTTCCGCCGGACTCATCCCGATTACTTTCAAGAAACCAAACCATACGAAAACTATAAACAGAGCCATTCTAGAAAGAAAGACAGATCTTGATGTTGTACTATTTTTCACTTTAGATTATTTTTTTTCATTACAAATGTATATTTCTATGTAAAATATACCACTCGCTATGTGTATGATTGATGTCAGGTATTTAGTTGTATCGATTCTGAGGTAGCTTTTGCAATACAGAACACTGGATGATAAATATGTCCGTCATAACCAAACTTCAGACTAAGCTTCTACCTTGAAGTAAAAAATCTAACTCAAGCAACGCAAGCCTAAAAGAATATCTGTCGATAACATTTCATATCCCTAGTCCTTTGTTCTTTAAAAAAGCACACTCTCCTTCTCATTAAATTAGGAGAGTATACCATAATATATTTCCCTCCTCAATCAGTTAATTAGATAGTTGTGTTTTGTCCTTATTTCCTAAACCGATGGTCAAGCCGAAATTGATCAAGTAATCTGCAAAAGCAGCATCGCAACCCGCGGAGTACCTGTTAATCTTTCCGTTTCCAAATCGGTCAAACTTTGCGGTCTGTTTCTGTAAAAAACTACAGGTACATTTAAACTGAACATTAGTTGATCTTTCATGAACATTACGCCTGTATCTAATGAACCAGCCATTCCAGGTCTTCTAAATCCTAAAATACCACCGATCATGTCTTTAACCGGGACTCCTTCAAATCTCCCACCCAAACTAAAGCTAAGGCTAGGCTCAAAAAAGGCATAGCTAAACCCGGCGGAAAGAGAATATTGGTCTGTTACAGACATGATTGATTCGTTTTTTAAAATGGGACTTAGTGTTTCTCTAAAAGTCCTTGTCCCATTAAGCTCTTTAGGGTTTGACAAGTAAAAACCAGAACCATATACGCTAAGTCTTGCCCCTAACTGCTTAAAACCCTGAAACCCTAATGTTATACCAAAACCACCATCTCCTGGCTGTATAGACTGGTCTACAGGTCTTAACTCTTCGGTTCCATTTAGACCCACGTTATAAAATGTACTGGAAGCCCCATACTGTCCCGTTGGTAGTTTCACACTTAAATTGATAGACATATTTGCATCATTGGCTGCAGTAACATCTTTCAACCAGTATCCGATTCCAAAACGTGCATCGGCCAATCCCTTAGAATAGCTAGAATGCCTTTCAGAACGCCCGTGCTCATAAAGAGAACTTCGTTCATTGTAAACAATGGGTAAATTGGCCGTTAAAAAAGTTTTATTCCCAAGGCCGTAAGTAAAACTCAAATCTAAAGAATGGCTGTAATTAATAACTTCTGAGCCATTTGTCACTCTATCTGGTTCCTCCTGAGTCCCTCTGAAATGCCTAAATGATTTAAAATAACGATAGTTAGCACTAAAAAGAGCGTAACCTTTTCCTGTCTGAAGTGACGAATTTGGATTTCCTGAACACGTAGAAAAATGCCTAATAGCCACACAACCTTGAGCCAAAACATAAGTATACGATAATGAAAGCAACAATATTGTTGCAAGTAATTTTCTTAACATTTTGATTATAATTTAATGTAAATAGTAATGCACCGATAAAGCTTTATCGATGTTTCAACGGATAATATTTAACATTAAACTAATTGTGGCGGGGGCGTATCTATCGCCAATGAAATCGTAGAAAATAAACTCTCGTAAGCAAAATTTTGAGAACCTAGCCTTTGAAAGGTTAGATTCAAATATCCAAACTCACCCGTAGAATTATCGTGAAACTTTAAAAACATCCAATTTGAAAGTAAACTGCTTCCTTTTGAATTTTGCGATTTGTCTGAATCTTGAGAATTATTCACTTTATCAGATAACATGCTAAAGATCTCTCGGGCGTTGGTGTTTTTTATATACTTAAAGTATAATGTGTCATTCTTAAAGTTTCTTTCAAATAGAGTATAAAACTCACCGTTTTTCTCTAATAATCCATTTCCTTTTTGGGGGCTATCCCATTCGGTAGCATAAGGTAATGCCATTGGAAGTTTTATTTCTAAAACTTCAGGGCCCTCCAGATTCATTAAAAAAGAGGAAGTCTCGATATCATTTTCCTGATCTAGTAATTTTAGCAAAACAGCAGGCACCAAAAATAGGTTAGCCAAAAAATAAATGGCCAAAAAAAATGATCCAAGCTTTATACCTGCTTTGTTTTTCATCCTAAAATGCAAATGGATTAGAAATGTAGTAGTTTAAACTTTTAGAACAAAAATTAGCTCTCTAATCTTTCTGCTCCTCAAAAGAGATAAAAAAAACAGCCCTATAGCATTATAGGCTACTTCAAAGGGATTATTGGTTCAATCTTTGTGTCGATTTCAGAACATTCTTAGAATATATGCATGAAAGCTAAAAGTCAAATTTTTATTGTTACTATCACAGTTTTAGCCGGGTTTACATCCTGTAAGACCCCTGACAAAGTAATAAGTGCTTCTGATTTAGATCTTTCTTTGGAAGTCACACTCCAAAATGCCTCAGGTGGTGTAGGCAAATCATTCTACAAACTGCCCGAGAGTACAGACTTCGCCAGCATTCCACAGGACCCATTAAATCCTTTGACTAAAGCAAAGGTGGAACTAGGAAAATTGCTTTTTCATGAAACAGGCATAGCACAAAACCCTAAGAAAGGCATAGGGATGAACACTTATTCTTGTGCGAGTTGTCACCATGCTAGAGCCGGCTTTCAAGCCTGTCTACCACAGGGAATTGGTGAAGGAGGTGTAGGTTTTGGTTTGAACGGTGAGGGCCGTCAAAAAAATCAGGGCTACGATAAAAGTGAAATTGACGTTCAGCCCCTCAGAACGCCTTCAGCCATGAATTTGGCATACCAAGAAGCAGTCCTTTGGAATGGACAATTTGGCGGTACTGGTATCAATTTGGGTACAGAAGCAAATTGGCAAAGTAATGGGCATCCCACCGAAACCAATAAACTTGGTTTTGAAGGGATAGAGACTCAGGCTATTGCAGGCAGGAAAGTGCATAGACTTCTTATCGACAAGATTTTCATGAGTTCGGTCGGGAACTATCAATCTCTTTATGAGCAGGTCTTTACTGCCTCTAGTTTTAATAATGCTCAAGAATTGAACAAAAATGGGGCTTTAGCCATCGCTGCCTATGAAAGAACCTTATTAGCAAATGAGTCTCCTTTCCAGCTATGGTTAAAAGGTAATTATGGAGCTATGACAGACTTTGAAAAAAACGGAGCTCTTTTGTTTTTTGGAAAAGGTAATTGTGCCTCCTGTCATAATGGGCCTTCACTAGCTAACATGGAATTTCATGCTTTAGGGATGAACGACCTTTCAGACGGCTCATATGGAGGTAAAGAAGTAGTGAATGTAGCTGCTAATGATGGGGCTCACAAAGGTAGAGGTGGTTTTACCAAAGTAGCTACCGATATGTTCAAGTTTAAAGTACCTCAGCTTTATAATTTAAAGGACTCTCCATTTTACGGCCATGGAGCTTCTTTTACATCGATTAGAGAGGTTATTCAGTATAAAAACAAAGCTATTCCAGAAAACACCAATGTGGCTTTGGCTCGAATAGACTCTTCCTTTACTGCTTTAAATCTTACAAACGAAGAGATAGATTTAATGACCTTGTTTATAAAGAATGGTCTTTATGACCCCAACCTGGAGAGATACACACCCGAAAGCCTTCCATCCGGTTTAGGATTTCCAAATAATGATACGCAAACCCGTATTGACCTAGGTTTTTGATCTAGTCTTTAAACCCAAATCTTTAAAAATCTCTGTTTCTCTCTCAGCATAAAAAGAGTGCTTGGAAATCAAGTTGGCCGCAACATTTGCAACCATTCCAGCCAATAGGAAATAGAAAATCGCAGAGTGCCTATCTGTCATTTCAAGTACCAGAATAGCCGCTGTAAAGGGAGATCTGGTAACTCCAGTAAGAAAGCCAATCATACAAACAAGCACCATTAGGTTATGGTTTTCTTGTGCCATACTTAGAGTATTTACCAATAAATGGCCCAGTGCTGCACCTGAAGACAAGCTAGTAGAAAAAATACCACCTGCACCACCAATACTGAATGATAGCAAACTACCTATCATTCTAGCCGGGAATGTGAACCAAGGCAAATCCTCCGTGGTAAACAATATCTCATTAATTAAATGCTTTCCAGTACCCATTGAAAAGCTACCAGTAAAAAAAACCATGACAGCAAAAAGCATTGAAATGCCCAAAACGAACAGTACCCTGTGGCTTCTTTTTTTTACTTTCTTCCCTAATTTCGAGATTTCTGAAATACCCTTGGCGAAAACAGATCCCAAATAACCAGAAATAAATGCAAAACCAGCTACCCAAAATAAACTTAAAAAGGGTAGCTTATTAATTTTGGGAAAACCTAAAAAAAGATAAGAACCGAGAAATAACTGGGCTGTAAGTCCAGATATAATAACCGCTCCAAAAACCGCCGTTCGAAACTTTCCAATATGTGATTTGGTAAGCTCCTCTACCACATAAACAATCCCCCCAAGTGGTGTATTGAACGCTGCTGCCAAACCAGAAGCTCCTCCAGTAATAATCATCACTTTTTGCGAAACCTTTGGCCATTTCTCAGGAATAAGCCTGTAAACAGTTTCGAATATTGAACCTGAAATTTGCAGCATTGGACCTTCCCTTCCAATGGCACCTCCACCTAATAGCAAAGCTAAGCTACTAATGATCTTAACTCCTATAATCTTTATGTTCAGAAGCTTATCTACTAATAAGCCATTTTTGGTTCCTGCTATTTTTACTGCCGCCATGAGTTGAGGAATGCCAGACCCTCCAGCATTTTTTCCATATCTATTGACGATATACCAGCTCAAAAACATGAAAACTGGGGCTATTAAAAAAATTAAGTAGGGATTGAATTCAAAAACTTGACTACTAGCAGACTCTACGATTTCAAATAATTTCTCATAGGCCACAGATACAAGACCCACTAACACAGAAGCTATCCAAAAAGGGATAGCTTCATAGGGTACTTTACTTGATAAATTTGCGGGAATCCTCTGAATTAGTTTCAAACCAAATCGTGATTCTTTCCAGTCTCGCAGTTTACGCTGCCATGCTATTTCCCATGGTTTTAAATGATATTTTGGTCCCACGAAAAAATCAAACTTTATTAATTAAAAACTTATTTCAAACTCGACAAATAGCTCACTAAATCTACCAATTGCTTTTCTTCAAAAGGATATTTAGGCATTAATGAAACATCTAGCTGCTTTATAAACTTTATTTCTTTTAAAGCATACTTGCTAGTTTTTGACTGTCCTAGCAATTTAACGTTAACATCATTCTCTGTTTTGGAAGTGATAATGGCTTGAAAAGAAGTCTCGTCTTTCATCTCAATTTCTTGTGTTTCATACCCAAAACCCATTCCCTCAGAAGGGTTTAATATAGCCTTATAAAGACCTTCTTTTCCCAATTTTGTTCCTATTTGGCTTAAGCCTGGTCCAAAATCAACCCCTTGACCTTCGGCCACATGGCAAGTGGTACAATAAGTTTGAAAAACAGTTTTACCATCAGCTACACTACCTTCCATAGCCAATAGTTTACTTACATCTACGGCAGCTTGCTCTTCATCTCCAAAGAAGTCACTAGCCTTAGCTCTAATATCCTGATGCCACGTTCTAGCCATATGATCTTTAGCTATATCCATAACTATTTCGGGGACTTCTCCAGCCTGAATAAGGTCCCAGAGCTTTGACTCACTATCCCAGCCATTCATAGCTAACATCGCCTCTTTCCTTAAGGAAATATCTACCGACTCGTCTTGGAATAACTTAATAAGGAGTTCCGTCATAGGCTCAGAATCAACTAAGCCGAAACGTTCTATGGCGTTCTTTGCTAAACTTGTATCTTTTTCTGTACAGTAATTCCGAACCTCATCCATACCATAAAGACCTACAAAGGCATTGGCAGCCAATTGAATATTGCTTTTTTCCGTATCACTTCTGATGATGTCTAAAAGTCTTTCTTTTTGATCATTCAGACCATACTTCTTCACGATATCCAGAAAATCTTCCGTGCTTACAAGCGACATTGTGGCTCCTATTTCTTCTTTCAGCTTCGGGTAATCGTCCAAATCCTGAAGAGTCAATTGTCTAAAAATTGCGACTTTCTCGCTAGTCTCAGTCGAGCCAGCTAATAGTTTCATAAGCAAGCTATTCTTATCGCCTTTGGACTGAAAATCCATGGCTCTATAATACCTCCATTTAGAGGCCAGAGGCTCCTGCTCTATGATTTGGCCTAATAAATCTAGTGTTCGTGAACTTCTACTACGCCATACTATATCCAAAGCAGCATCTTGCTTTATCCAATCCTCTCCAATTGCTTTCAAATAAGTAGACAAATACGAATCCCACTGCCCTTCTGCCCCTATTCCCAAAGCCTCTAAAAACCATCTATCACCTCCTTTGTAAGACATAGCCAACTTTTGCCACACTTTCGGTGCGATTTCATGACGAATAGCTAGAGCTACTTCTCTTCTCACCTGAGCAGATGAATCCGATGCGAGTTCCAAATAGAGCTTTGAAAAGTCGCTGCCATTTTGCTCTCTAGCCGCCCTAATAGCCGCTATACGAATATTTCCATCACCATCTTTCGCCGCTAGCTCAATGTATGATTTTCCTTTTTGTGGAAGTTTACTTAACAGCCAAAACGCTCTGGCACGCATTCTAGATTCGCCCGTTTCCCAAAGCCTATTTAAGGCAGTTTCTGCAGCCTCCCCACTGTCGTGAAGGTTATTCCAGGCAATATATCTGGTAGCCACGTTCGGGCTTTGTAAGGCTTTAAGATTACCTTCAATAGTTTCAAAACCTGGCTTGATCACCTGGTATTTATGTCCTTTAGGAGCCACTCTGTATACCCTCCCCCTATCAGTATCATCTAAGGCATGGCCTCCTACGGCGGGGTCATACCAGTCGCTAATAAATAAGGAGCCATCTGGAGCGACAGTCAAATCTGAAGGCCTAAACCACTTATCTCTCTTTCCGCCATTAAGTATGTTTAAAACCTTTGCAGAATAGCCTGCCCCTTGATTATCAACAGGATAAGCTCGAACTACATTAGGTCCAGCATCAGTGTGTATCATTTGGTTTTGATATCTCTCAGGTAGCAGTTTCCCTTCATAAACCAATATTCCGGTAGGTGATCCCGCGTAGTTTTGAAGTAGATTTGGGACTACTCCAGGGTCATTAAGATGCCAATGTCTTAAAGGAATGGAGTCCTCAAGGTTAACTCGTCTTGTCCTCCAATCTTCTCCGGTCATCTCATCCTTATAGCCGTAATTACCATAGTCCATGACATAATTAATACGAGTACCTCTATTGCCGTCGTCATCATTATCAGATTGCCACATGAGGCCGTAGGAATCTACCGCTAACTCATAATTATTCCTAAAATTCCATCCTAAGATTTCTACGTTAGAGCCGTCCAAATCTGAGCGATAAACCATACCTTCTCGGTAAGGTTTTCCTTCTCCATTAATGACCAAGCCTTGTTTATCTTTTAAAGGCTTCCCTTTACTAGTTAAAAGACCATTTCCAGCGTTCCCATAATTGAAATAGAACTTACCGTCTGGGCCAAAAGTGAATGCGTGCATGCCATGGTCATGATCTTCTCCACCTATTCCCTGAAATAAAACCTCTTTCTTATCCGGAACATCATCTCCATCTTCATCAGTAAAAACAAAAACATAAGGACTCCTTGACACTATCACCCTATTTCCAAAAACGCCTATTCCCAGGGCAGAATTAATATCTTCTCCTTGATAAAAAACCGTGGTTTTATCTGCCTTGCCATCACCATCTGTATCCTCCAGAATCAAAATACGATCCCCTTTCCCTTTGTAATCATTTTTAGGATTGAGCTTGTTTCTGTAATTATATCCCTCACAAATCCATACACGGCCTCGGGCATCAATATCCATATTGGTCGGATTAGTCATCATAGGCTCGGAGGCAAAAAGGGTAAGTTCTAAATCACTATCCTCTAAATCTATACCCTCCAAAGCATACTCAACACTCCTTTTGTCATCTTCTGAGAGACTATTATAAGCACTGTCAGATAGTTTTTGGTGATTTGAATTACACGAAAAGATGAATATCGCACCTATCAAGGTGATTACAGTTCTTATCATTTTAGTAAAAATTTTCTTGGTCAAGGTATCTTATATTATCGCTGCCTATAATTCTTTTGGCAAATAAAAATCTATCTAAATTATAGGCGTCAAAGTCAGGTGATGCCTTATCAAAACTTCCATATCTCACCATCCCAGAAGAATGAATAAATTTCAAACCACCCAAATAAATAGCCACGTGAACCACTTTAGGGCCAAGCTCCGTTTCCCGACCAAAGAATAGCAAATCTCCTTGATTTAATTCCTCAAAACCATCCGACGTATTCACCTCATCTCCAACCAAGGCTTGCTGAGAAGCGTCTCTAGGCAAATAAACACCATTCATTAGGAATGATGTCCTTGTAAAACCGCTACAATCTACCCCTTTCCAGCTTGTTCCTCCCCAGAGATAAGGAATACCCATTAAACCTTGGCTTGATACAACAGCTTTAGTCGGGTCTGTTTCATTTACAAATTCATTTACAGGCTTTAAGGACTTGCTTTCTACATATGCTAATCTACCGTCTGGAAACATAATTTTGGAATAGCCATTTTCTTGGCTTATAAGTTTAAGAATGTTGCCAAAGGTCAAATCAGAAACATTACGAGCCTGGTTACTGGCCTTTTCAAATGCAAATCCATAAGGTGCAATGTAAATTGCTTTTCCTGTATGCCAATCGAAATCATTATTAAATGACATCGCCGAACCTTCCAGAAAACCTATATAACTGTCTGGTGTTTGAACTCTGTACCAAGAGCCTTTTTTTTCTAGTACGCGTAATGGCGTCCCTAAAAGTGCTTGCGTAGCTAATTCTGAGGATTCTGAAGGTTTTGTTCTTAGACTAGCCACAGATACGTTGGCGTACGCCAACGTGTCCTCTAAGTCGGGTAGAAGCCTTAAAGAATCTATTAAGTTTAAACCTTGGGCTTTGAGTACGGAATCTACTTTAGCTTTTAGGATAGGATTATCTACCTCACCTCTTAGCACTCCTTTTGCTATTTCAAACTCAAAAACTGCTGAACGGCTATCCGGAGCATAATCTTTTTTCAATTGACCTAATTCCTCTTGAAAATCGGAATATGTGTCTTTTTGAAAACAGCCAACAAACAAAAAAGCAAGTAAAAAGAGATAGTTTATTTTTCTAGATGATTCCATCCTTGAGCAGTAATCGTTATTTTTTCGCCAGAATTAGTCACCAAAATATTGCTTTTATCCTCGGTAACGAAACCTATTGGCGTAATTTCGGTAATAGCTTTAGCCTTCTCATAATCATCTTGGCTTAGAGTCATGAGCAATTCGTAATCTTCTCCGCCATTCATTACTACCGTTATGGGGCTTACATTGAATTCGTTAGCCGTTGTTAAGGTCTTGTTCTCAATGGGTAGATTATCAACAAAAACTGTCAAGCCAACACCTGAAGCTTTACTAATATGAATAACTTCTGAGGCTAAGCCATCAGAAATGTCAATCATACTTGTAGGCACTATTCCTTTTTCTTTAAGGTCATGAATAATATCAGTACGCCCTTCAGGACGCAATTGACGTCCTACCAGATACTCATGGTCGTTTAGTTCTGGCTTCATTTCAGGATTATCTAGAAAGACTTGTTTTTCTCTTTCAAGAACTTGAAGGCCTAAATAGGCCGCTCCTAAATCACCCGTTGTACATAGTACATCATTTGCTTTAGCCCCTTTCCTATAAACAATGGCTTCTTTGGCCACTTCTCCTATGGCCGTCACTGAAATAACCAACCCTGAACGCGAAGAGGTAGTATCACCTCCCACTAAATCCACCTTATAATTTTCGCATGCAGCATAAATGCCATCGTAGATTTCTTCTACAGCTTCCACAGAAAATCTATTGCTTAAAGAAAGACTTACAGTTACTTGTTTTGGAATGCCATTCATGGCCGCTATGTCAGACATATTCACGGCAATAGCCTTATAGCCCAAATGCTTTAAGGGTACATAAGATAAATCAAAATGAACACCCTCTACCAACATGTCTGTTGAAATCAATGTATAATGACTACCAGAGTCAATCACCGCAGCATCATCTCCAATACCAAAAACAGTGGAAGGTTGATACTGAACCACGCCACTTTTTATTCTTTCGATAAGACCAAATTCTCCAATCTCCCCTAATTCTGTCCTTTTATTTTCCATAAGCTTAAACAAAAAAAGGCAGGCTTAAAGCCTACCTTTTCTTTCAAATATTCTAATTACTGTGGTAAGAGTGTATATTTATTAGTTGTATTACCTGTTTTCGCATATAAGGTATTAAGCGTTATTACCAGCTCATCACTTGTTTCTGATAATGAATTTATGCTGTACTCTAGGGTTCCACTGGTCCCTGTAGGCTCCGGAGAAATACCTGATATGGTTAAAGAACTTTCTCCGTTTATAGTGTACGTTCCTGAATAAGTTTGACCATCAACCTCAGTAAGTGTTGCCTGTGGTGGAGAAGACAAATTCAATCTATACGACGCATATGATGGTTTTAAATTATTTGATCCACCATTTGAATAGACCGTATTCCCATTTTCTAGGACAATTCTTGGTACCCAAATTTTGGCTATTCTTTCAGAAAATGGAGCCACTTTCTCCTTACAAGAAAAAGAAACACTCACCAATAAAACTGCGACAGCTAAAAGACCACTTAATTTTTTCATTCAATCGTTTAATTTTCGATTTTAAATATATGCGAAATTATTTGTTATTAGTTCACCTGACAATTTTTTTGCCAATTATTTAAAACTAATTCCAGTCAGACTTGTTGACTATAGATAATACGTGACTATTTAACGAATGGATGCCTTAAAGGAGTATAAAAAACAACAATTAGCCCTAAGAAATGGTCAGGACCGAGATGAAATCTGGGTGGCTTTGGATGGTATCATCTATGACGTCACAGATTCTAGGCTATGGAAAAGCGGAAAACACTATGAGCATTGGGCGGGCCAAGACCTTACTGATGAGCTTTCTGAGGCACCTCATACCGCTTCTGTCTTTGAAAAATTCGTTAAGGTAGGTAAGCTCAAGGATTAATATGTGCAAAGACATCGGGGCAGTTTTCCTTCAATTGAACCAAATATTTTCGGAAATTGCGGAGCAATTCAATAGCACCCAATGAAAAAATACTTTAATACTTTCTTATTATTCGGAAGTTTAGCTCTACTCATCATGTGGGTAGACCAGTTCATTTATAAAGGAGTTGACTTGAAGGATAGCTATTTCTTTCTCATGTTTGCTTTGTCTGGATTCTTGTTTTATCTCTATCGTAGAGGGCAAATCAAAATGAATCAAAAAGACCAAGAAGAACCAAAAAAAAAGAGCTTAGAGACTAGAGCAAAAGCTAATTTAGGGAAAAAGAAGTCTAAAAAATAAGCAGTAAAGCAGGTAAAACAAAAACGCCATCTCCTAGCCATCTGTACCTATCATTTATAGAAAAATAGGTTACACGAGCTGGTAGAAAGGATAAAACCTGACTCATGACAGCTAACACTAAGCCTACCTTATTTACATAATCCCAGCCACTAGAAAACAAGAAAATGGCTAAAAAAAGAACCACAAAACCAAGAAACCTGATAATCCTCAATGTATTCCTCTCTCCAAATAAAGTAACTGAGTTAACTTGACTTGACTTAGAAATATTCTCAAAATAAGAGAATGTCAAAAGGTTTTGCGAAACAATCAAAAAGAACATAAAAGCCAAAATCCAGCCGCTGCTGTTGATTGATGATTGGTCCACAAAAGCTATCCCAATTACTGCCAAACAATAGCAAATGGCTGTTGTAGGTTCTTTGACCCATTGCATCTTTTTATTTTTTAACACTTTATTTAGAATTAAAAAATAGACTGCGAGCACAATAGACAGCACCAAACCATACTTAAAAATAGGACTAGGAATAAAAAAACATAAAACACCTGCAAGGAGAACAAGCACTATTAAAAGCACAGATAAATTATATTGATGATCTGAATGAAAAAGGTGCCTCTTACTCTTATTTTCTGGATAAATTCTTAAATCTAAAATTCTATCTAGAATATAAATAATCCATGTACAAAGTCCTAAAAGAATCAATGAGGCCTCATTTAAGGAGCCATTGCCATCTGGCAGTTTCCAAAACATGATAGAACTTATCACTGCTCCAAAAACTACGTTTAAGCTTATAACATTAAAGAATTGAAATGCTTTAGAAATAATATTCATAGTGCTGTTGCTTCCATACCTCCGTTTATCTCGCCGTGTTTCGCTACTAAAAAATTTCTTCCAAATAATACTTTCCCCCCTACTCTTCTGTAGTTAGCAAGGGTTTTTAAAGGCTCCTTATCTCTTTGGCTTCCGTCTAGTTTGTTAGTGATCATGATACATCTTGAGCAATTTTTTACACCAATAATCTCCGCTTCACCTAAACTAAGCCTCTCTAGATTATCTTCGGAGTAAGCCGCTATGCCTTCCAAAACAATATTTGGCCTGAATCTCAACATCTCCACAGGTTCCGTCAATCTAGCATTTAAGTCATTTAAGCTTCCTTCGCTAATTATTAAAATCGGATATCCATCTGCCGCACTCACGACGTCTTTATCCTGAACCCTGTATCGTTCATCAATACTTCTTTTACTCTCATCTGGCTGGTACATGAGCCTAACCTCTTTCTTTAAGAAATCTGAAAACCATGTACTTAGCTCTTTAGACACCTCCGTAGCATCAAAACTATCCTCCCAGACTTGTATTTTTTCTGCAGTAATAGAATCAGGTAAAAATGGAATCAAAATGGAATCCTTCGTCCGTTCATTCCTCACTTTTATTCCATTTTCTAATACTTCTTGCTTTAAATGAACCATTTCAGGGTGCTCTCGCTGGGTGACATGAACGTTAACATCATCCACCAATACCCACCTTCTATCATAAGCTAAACCTCTATCCGTAACGTAAGACTTCTGAACGGGTATTCCTGAAAGTGATTTAACTGGATAAATATAGATCTGAGAGATTTTCATGTGGCAAATTTAACCGTGGCAGTTCCAAAAGAAAAATAAACACCTTCGCCATTTTGATAATCTTTTCAAGGAAGTATTGGTAAACAATCAAGATAAAAGGAGAACCAAGCCAATTACTTAAAATTATGCTTCCATATTTAAATAGTGTTAGCTAATTTCGCAACTTCAGCATTCGGAGGCAATAGCGTTTCCCGAATAGAGATAAAACGAATTAAATGAGAGAAATTCAATTCAGAGATGCAATAAAGGAAGCTATGTCTGAAGAGATGCGTCGAGATAAGGACGTTTTTCTTCTAGGTGAGGAAGTGGCAGAATATAATGGGGCCTACAAAGCAAGTCAGGGTATGCTTGATGAGTTTGGCCCAGAAAGGGTTATTGATACACCAATAGCAGAGCTTGGTTTCTCTGGAATAGCGGTTGGAGCAGCCATTAATGGCCTCAGACCTATTGTAGAGTATATGACTTTCAATTTCTCTTTGGTAGCGATTGACCAAATCATTAATGCTGCGGCCAAAATAATGTCTATGTCTGGTGGGCAATATTCTTGTCCTATCGTATTTAGAGGGCCTACAGGAAATGCCGGTCAATTGGGAGCTCAACACTCCTCCAATTTCGAGAATTGGTATGCCAATACTCCTGGACTTAAAGTAGTGATTCCATCTAACCCTTACGATGCCAAGGGACTTCTTAAATCTGCCATTAGAGACCCAGATCCAGTAATTTTCATGGAATCCGAAGTGATGTATGGAGATAAGGCAGAAGTACCAGAGGGAGAATATTTGATTCCGATAGGAAAAGCTTCTGTGATAGAAAAAGGAAGTGACGTCACCATCGTTTCTTTTGGAAAAATGATACCTAGAGTAGTTTTACCCGCTGTAGAAGCCCTAAAAAAAGAAGGTATTCATGCAGAGGTTATTGACCTTAGAACAGTGAGACCCATAGATTATGCCACCATTGTGGAATCCGTTAAGAAAACCAACAGATGTGTGGTAGTAGAGGAAGGACCACCACTTGCTGCCATTTCTTCAGAGATTTCTTATCACTTGCAGAGAAATGCTTTTGACTATCTAGACGCCCCAGTAATTAGAGTAAACAGCATGGACATTCCTCTAAACTATGCTTCTACACTCATTGAAGCTACGCTTCCAAATGAGAAAAGAGTCATAGCAGCTGTTAAAGAAGTGATGTATAAAAAATAAGTTTTAAAAGAGTTTATATCTTGAAAGCTCGAAGAGAAATCTTTGAGCTTTTTTTATAAGACTTAGTGCCTCAAAAGAAGACTTAAAGCCAGGCTCCTTTAATTTAATAAAATAATAAACATGTCAATAATAAGAATACTGGTAATAGGAGCCGGAAACATGGGTGCCTCGCATGGCAGAGCCTACCATGAAATGCCCCAGTTTGAGATTTGCGGCATAGTTTCGCGAGGTGATAGCAAAAGTAAATTAAACAAAAGCCTAGAGGCCAATTATCCTTTGTTTGACGATTATTACGATGCTCTAAAAACTACAAAACCCGATGCTGTTAGTATCTCTACCTACCCAGATACGCATGAGGCCTATGCTCTGGCCGCTTTAGAGGCAGACTGTCACGTTTTTATAGAGAAGCCTTTAGCTGATACAGTAGCTGGCTCGGAAAAAGTGGTACGTTTAGCCGCAAAGAAAAACAAAAAACTAGTAATAGGATATATACTGCGGGTCCACCCCTCTTGGGAGAAATTTGTAGAAATAGCCCAGACTATGGGCAAACCTTTAGTGATGAGGATGAACCTTAACCAGCAAAGCCATGGCTATATGTGGGATGTTCATAAAAACCTAATGAACAGTCTAAGTCCTATTGTGGACTGTGCCGTTCATTACATTGATATTATGTGCCTTATGACTAAAGCTAAACCTATTAAAGTTTCAGCTATAGGAGCAAGATTGACAGATGAAATCCCAGCATGGAATTATAATTACGGCCAATTGCAAATCAGATTTGACGACGGCTCTATAGGTTGGTATGAAGCTGGCTGGGGACCCATGATGAGCGAAACCGCCTTCTTTATCAAAGATGTGGTAGGCCCTAAAGGCTCTGTTTCCATTGTATCTAAAGATGCCAGTTCATCTGGAAAGTCAGACGATGTAGACTCTCACAGCAAAACCCAATCTTTAAAAGTGCATTATGCTGATATAGATGCAGAAAATCAATTCACAAAACCTGACGAATGGGTTGTTTTAGACGATGAGCCAGACCATCAAGAGCTTTGCCTCAGAGAGCAGGCTTATTTCCTTAAATCCATTCAAGAGAACACTGACTTAACAGAACACTGGAATGATGCCGTAAACAGCTTAAAAGTAGCCTTCGCCTGTGACGAGTCGGTTAAAACAGGAGAGATGGTAATCATTTAGGTGATTAAGCTGTATTTACGATAAGCATTTCAAGGATGAAACCTCTTTTGATATATTGATGCGACATAGATAAAAGCATTTCTTAAAATCATTTCCATCGTCCTTTTTTTTTATCAATTTTGTCAAAAGGAGTTTATTTATATTTCATGAGCAGCGAGCTAGAAAAAATTATTGATAATTTAGAAACAGTTTTTAGAGGAGATGCTTGGCATGGCCCGTCAGTTCTGGAAATGCTCAATAGTCTTCCTCCTAATGAAGTGGACCAAAAACACGGCTTCTCAAAAAGAACTATTGCTGAGCTAACTTATCACATGATAGCCTGGAGAAAGTTCATCATAGAAAAACTTAAGGATAACATTCATTTTACGCTAGAGACTGATGAGGCAAACTGGGGAACCCCAGAAACCACGTCACAAGAAAATTGGAAAGCCTTAATTCAACTTTTTAAAGATACCCAGAAGAAGTTAGTAGACCTTCTTGAAGAAAAAGACGACGATTTTTTAACCAAACGTGTTCCAGGTGAGCACTATGATTATTACAAATTATTAACTGGCTTAATACAGCATGACACTTACCACTTAGGTATGATTTGGGTGTTATGGGAATAAAAAAAGAACCAATGGCTGAAATAAACGAAGAAAACCTTTTAGTACATCGTATCAAAACCCTTTTGGATGCAGGATTTCATGGCAGTGCATGGCACGGCCCTTCTCTATTAGAAGCAGTAAAAAACCTGACACCAAAAGAGGCTAGTTTCAAAACTCCAACCGTACACACAATTTCGGAGCTAATTTATCACATCACTAGCTGGAGAATTTTTACACTAAAAAGACTTCAAGGAGATGATGAGTACCAAATAGATGATGAAAAGAAAAACTTTGGCTCTGCTCCTAAAGTAGATAAATTTGAGCTAGAGACTTTACTTATGGAACTTAGCTTAAGTCATGATGAGCTTATAGCTGAGCTTGGAAAAAAAGACGATAATTTCTTGAGTGAATTAGTACCAGGCTCTGAGTATGACTATTACACTCTAATTCATGGCATTATTCATCACGATATTTATCACACCGGCCAAATAAGCATTCTTAGAAAGATATCTAACGCTAATCCGGAAGGTTTGGACGATGATGAAATCAGCAGTAGGTATTTTGACGACGGCTTATGAGATAGTTTTTAAGATAAATACCACAGAAAAAAATGAGACACCGAAATCGGTATCTCATTTTTTTCTGTCTTTAAATTTAGCCCTATTTAGTGGCTCTGGTGAATACGGTGGTTCTGCCCAAAAGAGAAAAACCAATAAATCCCCTTACTTCTAAACTATCTGGGTTTGCCACATTTATGATACTAGAATATGTTTTACCGCTTTTAGGGTCGTAAATGGTACCATCGTCCCATGCTTTATCTCCATCTTTTTCAAAACCTTTTAAGAAGACTAAACCTAACAAAGGTTTTTGGGCCTCAGCTGCCTTAGGATTGTTTACATCCAACCTTGGCTTACCATTCTCTTCAGGTTTTTGCAACCAAGTTATTTTGCCATAAAGCTTATCACCCCGCATGTAAAACTGGATCCTGCCATCTTTTTCCTCGTTAAACCATGTCCCTTCTGTAATAGACTGAGCACTAGCACCAAAGGAGAATAATGCTACCGTAAAAAGAAAAATTATTTTTTTCATTCTTGTTTAAATTTGATTAGTGCAATTGATAAAATTTTATAAAAAGTGTAGCTTATTAAAAAACCTATTAAGCCTCCGGCTAGAACATCACCAAAGTAATGTACTCCCACATAAATACGACTATATGACACCAAAATTGCCCAAAGTAACATCAGACATACAATAATGAGATACTTTTTTAGAATAAAATACAAACTTCCAAACAAGGCAAAGCAGTTGGCTGCATGAGATGAAGCAAAGCCAAATTCACCACCGCAATTTACAATCAAATGAAACATCCCAGCCAATCCGGGTTCATGACAGGGCCGGAATCTTTGAAAATGAGGTTTCATTAAACCTGAGGTTACATAATCTGCCGCTCCCACTGCTGCTATAATAAATAAGACCGAAATAATAGCCTGCTTATGTGGGAATTTATAGCCAATAAAAACAATAATAAACACGTATAATGGTATCCAGGACGTCCTTCCAGTAATCCAAGGCATAATAGCATCGAAAAATGGCGTATGAAGCCCATTAAAGAAAAGAAAAAGCTTTTGATCCAGAGCGGTTATTTCATCAATAATCTTTTCCATAAAAATAATTAATCAAAACCCAAAGCCTTTCTTACAGTCGTCATTGTTTGTTTAGCTATCACCTCGGCTTTCTTTTCGCCTTCGGCCAATTTCGTTTCTAAGGCCTCCTCGTTTTCCATGTAGTAATTAAAGACCTCTCTTTCCTTTGAAAAACGCTCCAAAATTAAATCTAAAAGTGCCTTTTTAGCATGCCCATAGCCATAATTTCCTCCTTCATAATTTTGACGCATAAGGTTTACCTGCTCATCTGAACCCAATAAGGCATACAAAGCAAAAACATTACACGTATCTGGATTCTTTGGCTCTTCTAGTGGTTTGGCATCTGTAACTATTTTTTTAATAGACTTATAAAGAGCCTTTTCTGGCTCAAAAATATCGATATAGTTATTATAAGATTTAGACATCTTCTGACCATCTGTTCCTGGAATAGTCATCACAGTTTCGTCTATTCGAGACTCTGGCAGTACAAAAACCTCTTCATAAGTTCTGTTAAATGCCGCTGCTATATCCTTAGACATCTCCAAATGCTGCTTCTGGTCTTTGCCGACGGGTACAAATTCTGCCTGATAAAGGACGATATCTGCCGCCTGAAGCACAGGGTATGTAAATAAGCCAGCGTTCACGTCTGATAATTTATCGGATTTTTCTTTGAACGAATGAGCATTCGCGAGCATCGGAAAAGGTGTTAAACAATTCAAATACCACATCAATTCTGTATGATAAGGAGCTAGTTTAGACTGACGATAGAAGTAATTCTTATCCGTGTCAAATCCACAGGCCAACCAAGCAGCAGCCACTGCTTTTGTATTCTCCTTTAACACCTGCGGGTTTTTAACACTGGTTAAACTATGTAAATCCGCTATAAAAAGAAAAGACTCGTTTTTAGGGTCTTGAGAAAGCTTAATCGCCGGAACAATAGCTCCCAAAATATTTCCCAAATGAGGTTTACCGCTGGCTTGTATACCTGTTAGAATTCTGGCCATTCAATTTTATAATAAAGGTTTGTAAATAAGGTGGCAAAATTAGAGATTTAGGCCATGATAGACTCAAATAGTTTCCGATTTTTAGAAAAATTGCAGGAAAACAATCATAAAGAATGGTTTCAAGACAACAGGAAATGGTATGACGAGAGTCGTCAGAATTTTATAGATTTCTGTGCAGAAGCCTTAGATGATTTAAAGCTTTTTCAAGACGATTTATTACACACAGATATAAAAAAATGTATACTCCGCATCAACAGAGACATTAGGTTTTCAAAAGATAAAAGGCCTTATAAGAATTACTTTGGGGCGGGTTTTGGCCCTGGGGGGAAAAGTAGTGGACGTGTAGATTTCTATTTTCAAATAGAACCAAATGGCCGCAGCATGCTTGGTGGAGGCATGTGGGCCCCTGGGGCAGAAAACTTAGCCAAGTTCAGACAGGAAATAGACTACAATTCCCAGAATCTAAAAGGTATAATTGATAATAAAGTTTTCAGGAGATACTTTAATGAAATAGAAGGATCAACGCTCAAAACCAAACCTAAAGATTATGACATTGACCATCCAGAAATAGAGCTTTTAAGATATAAAGAACTTTTTTTCACTCGAAGGTTTCACGAAAAGGAAGTTTGTAGAAAAGACTTTAAAAATGAGATAGTGGAAGGGTGTAGAATCCTAAAACCATATCAGGACTACTTAAACGAACTTTTCTATGATGAGAACTAGTTAATGTTTTTCAAAAATGTATAATCCATTTCTAGCCATGGTTTAACTCGGCGATGAGCCAGAGCCCTTGCTATCACCTCCTCGATCTGATAAGTATCATTTTGCGAAACAAAAACAGCTTCTAAATAGCGGGCAAAAGCCATTCTTCTGCCCTCAAAACCTGCCTCAATGGGATAGTTGATATCTTCCTGCACCACAATCCATTTAATAGACTTAAAAAGTTCTTCTAGCGTCAAATCAAACGAATTCCCCAACTTATTAAAACTCTTTTCTCCATGAGCACTCACCATTTTATGAAGTAGTTCATCAGGCGGTTTTATCTGGCTGTATGCTAAATCTGAGCCGTAAGATTTAAGAGCAAAAGGTGAATCTTCAGAAACCTCTATGAGAGCATTTCCCATTCCCAGAGCAAACAAACCTCCATTTCTTATTTTATTATAAATATCCACAATAATATTGGCATGAGAAAGGGCCGTTTTTAAGCCACGCATTTCTATGTCTATTCTGTAATCATAAACTACTTTCCCTTGCTTCATTTGTGCTTTATAGCCGGGAAATGAGACAGAAATAATCGTACCACTGCTACATGTTTCCAAAACCCTTTGCTGGGTATGTTTCAAGCCTTTTTTGAGGCTTAACTCAAAATTATTAGCAAGAAATATACCCTCTAAGACGGTACGGGCATCTCTAAAATTCATATTATAATTTTATACCAAAGACTTTTTGTTTAAACCAGAAAAGCTCTTTCTCTCCTAGAGAAAAAAGATTTAAGGACTATTCCGCCTCGAACTATCTTGTTCCCAAATATTCTAATCAAATTCAAAATAACATGCATGAGTATATATTTTTCATTTAATTAAAGAAAAAATGAACTTTTAGTGTCAGTTTTTTTTTGTATACTTGAGCAATATGTTTCACAGGCTAAATTTAATAGATGTCGCAAAGTAAGAAAGGTAGGCCACCCACCAAAAAGGTAGCACTCAAAGAAGGTTTTTACATAGAGGTCAAGAATAAAGGTGCCCAGTCAGGCATCAAACTTCGCAAAGAAAACATGATGCAAGTTGAAATGGCCATTAAGCAATACGAGAAAATCAAAATTGTCAATTACGTAGGCCAAGTAAAAGCAGGCAGATGGTTAGATGGCAAATATAAAGGTCAAAAGACCGCTTAGTAAAAGCTTAAATTCTTTTGAAAAAAACTCACTGAAAGTTCAATTTTGAACCTATCCAGTGAGTTTTTTCATGAGCAAGGGTACCATTTCAGTGGCCAATCCTTCCAAGAATATCATATTGTCTTCAATATCCGTTATCTGAGGTAAATGCCTATCTATAAGATATTTTTTAGCACTTTGGGGGACATAATGAATGAGTCCAGAGGCAGGATAAACTTGGAGGCTTGTTCCTATGATTACGAATATGTCAGCTTCTTCACAAACCTTTGATGCCTTTTCTATCATAGGAACCTCCTCTCCAAACCAAACAATATGTGGCCTAAGCTGGCCGCCATCTTCTGCTCGGTCTCCAAGGCATATGGCCTTATTTCCGATATCGAAGACTTTATTAGGATTTAAAATACTCCGAACCTGATTTAACTTCCCATGTAGGTGAAGCACATTAGATGAACCGCCACGCTCATGTAAATCATCTACGTTTTGGGTAATGACAGTTACTTCAAAATGAGCCTCTAGTTTTGCCAAAGTTTTATGAGCAAGATTAGGAACAGCATCAGCGGCCGATTCTCTTCGGGCATTATAGAATTCTAAAACCAGTTTGGGGTTCTTAGCAAACGCCTCAGGTGTAGCCACATCTTCTACTCGGTGATTCTCCCAAAGTCCATCCCCGTCTCTAAAGGTTTTTAAGCCACTTTCGGCACTTATACCTGCTCCGGTTAAGACAACCAATTTTTTGTTCATTTTTGAGTCAATTTGTTCAATGTCTCTTAGCCTTCTCCCCGCCTTTCTTAGTCCAAAATAGGGTCCTTGAGAAAACCTTCAATTGCATTACAGCTAACCCTCCACTTTGGCAAAGGCTTTAAACAGCCGCTGTGAGCACTACACCTTAGAAGTCTGACATTACATTTAGCGTAATCATTGGGGAAACTAGATCATATTCGTATTTAAGCCCTGAAAATCTGCTATTCACGTTGATAAAGTTAAGGTGGCACTCTCGTTTTCCCTAAAATAAGCGGATTATTTCAGAGGTGTATTAACGCTGGTTAAATATGGAAGGCAAAAAAAAGAAAGTCTCCCGAATGATATTCGGGAGACTTATTTTATAATAATCTATCTAAAACAGTTTTAGGCAATTATTATCCTTTCGCTAATTCTAAGCACTCCTCTAAACTCAGTTCTTCTGGCTTTTTATCCTTAGGAATCTTTATGTTTCGCTTACCTACTTTAATATATGGTCCGTATCTACCATTTAAAACTTGGACTTTATCATTTTCTTCAAAAACCTTAATGGTTTTCTTGTCATCTGCCTGTTGTTTGGCTTCTATTAATTCAACCACTTTGACGTCATCAATAGTTAATGGATCTTCCCCTTTAATACTTATGTACTTTCCTTTGTATTTCACATAAGGACCAAATCTCCCTTTCCCTACAGAAACTGGCTCACCGTTATAATCTGCCATATCTCTTGGCAGCTGGCTTTCAGGGTCTTTCCTTTTGATTTCGATAATCTCAATAGCTCTTTCTAGTTTTACCTTGAAAGGATCTTCACCTTTTTCTAGGTTATAATATTTAGCATTATGTAGCAAATAAACCCCGTATCTTCCTTCATTGATCACTAGAGCTTGTTCTTCGTAAATACCTAATTCTATGGGAAGTTTAGGGCCTTTTATTACCTCCAAGGCTTCTTCCATGGTGAAAGTAGCAATGATAGTTCCTTTTTTAAGGCTAATAAACTCAGGCTTGTCTTCGTCCGTAGATTCTCCTATTTGTAAATAAGGTCCAAACTTTCCGAGCTTGGCAAAAACTTTTTTACCATTTTCCTCTGGGTACATTCCCAACTCATTTGCATTAGAACCAGCCGTGGAATCTGAGGCTTCTGCCTTCTCTATTTTATCATGAAATTCTTTGTAGAAACCATTTATCATCTTTTGCCAAGGCAATTTACCCTCGGCTACATCATCAAATTCGTTCTCTACGCTTGCCGTAAACTTATAGTCTAGAATGTCATCAAAATTGGCCACTAGATAGTCATTGACAATCATCCCGATGTTCGTAGGAAATAGTTTTGATTTCTCCGTTCCGAAAACCTCCGTTCCATGATTGGGGTTGACTTTATCATTGGTCAATACATACTCTTTGTATTCTCTTTTCTCCCCTGCTCTATCTTCTTTTTCTACATAATTTCTCTTGATCACCGTAGAGATAGTGGGTGCATAAGTAGATGGTCGTCCAATACCGAGTTCCTCTAGTTTTTTAACCAAACTAGCCTCCGTATATCTGGCCGGTGGTCTGCTAAAACGCTCTGTAGATTTCAAAGTTTGCAAATCAAGCACCTGCCCTACTTTTAGTGGAGGGAGCATGTCTTTATTATCCTCATCCTCCTCGTCTGTTGATTCCAGATAAACTTTTAGAAAACCTTCAAATTTAATAACCTCACCAGTAGCAGTTAGTTCTTCCGGTCTGGTAGAAATCCCAACTTTGGCAATAGTCCTTTCAATTTTGGCATCACTCATTTGTGAGGCTATCGCCCTTTTCCAAATAAGATCATACAAACGCTTTTGATTTCTATCTGCTCCCGCTTCTGTGATTGCAAAATCAGTAGGACGAATAGCTTCGTGAGCCTCTTGGGCAGATTCACTTTTTGTCTTAAACTTTCTTACTTCAACAAATTCATCTCCGTAGGCAGCTTTTATTTGGCCTACGGCACTATTCACTGCATCATCAGAAAGGTTAGTAGAATCCGTTCTCATGTAGGTAATCTTACCACTTTCGTAAAGTCGCTGAGCTACTTGCATGGTTTGAGCTACAGAAAAACTTAGTTTTCTTGAGGCTTCTTGCTGCAATGTAGAAGTTGTAAAAGGGGCCGTTGGCTTTCTTTTGGTAGGTTTTACCTCCAGATTGTTAATCTTAAAACTAGCTCCTACACAATCATTAAGAAACTTAACAGCCTCTTCTTCTGCGGCAAAATTCTTACCTAGTTCCGCTTTTAATATTTTATTCTTCTCTACTTCAAAAATAGCTACTACCTTATAAGTGGAAACAGCTTCATGAGTTTCTATTTCTCGCTCTCTTTCTACTACGATTCTCACGGTTACAGACTGCACACGACCGGCAGATAGGTTTTTCCTATCTGCACCGCTCAATCTTATTTTTTTCCAAAGGACAGGAGATAATTGAAAACCCACCAACCTGTCTAAAACACGTCTAGCTTGCTGAGCATTAACTAGGTCTATATCTATTCCCCTAGGACTTTGAATAGCTTTGGTAATGGCATTTTTCGTAATCTCTCTAAAAACAATACGTTTAGTATCATCTGCCAAGCCCATGGCTTCCTTTAGATGCCAAGAAATGGCTTCTCCTTCGCGGTCATCATCAGTGGCTAGCCAAACTTCAGCACCTTTTGCTAACTTCTTAAGCTCAGTAACGATTTTCTTTTTATCTGCTGAAACTTCATAAGTGGGCTCAAAGTTGTTATCAACATCCACTCCGAGCTTCTTTCCTGGTAAATCTCTGATATGTCCAAAACTTGATTTTACAATAAAATCTTTACCTAAATACCCTTCAATAGTCTTCGCTTTCGCAGGAGACTCCACTATTACTAAATTTTTCGACATATATATAAGGTTGCGTTGTCTTTGACCTAATTATGAAACAAATTAAGTACTAATAAAACTTAAATAGAAACTGACTTAGTTCAGATTATGCTCAAT
Source organism: Arcticibacterium sp. (assembly GCA_047623945.1). Classification (GTDB taxonomy): domain Bacteria; phylum Bacteroidota; class Bacteroidia; order Cytophagales; family Spirosomataceae; genus Arcticibacterium. The sequence continues at coordinate 28,815 of JBLHOT010000021.1, forward strand.
TCCTTTCTCAAAACTGATTTCATGCATTGTTCAAACAATAATTAAACTGCTAATAATAAGACTATTAAGCTCTTTTAAAACCACAAAACTAAACGAAATATAGATTAAATGTAATAATTTACTTTAAGGCATTTCACAGTGGAATTAACACCTAAACCCTTTATCTGAGTTTTAATTGTCTCAAAAAAGCAAAAATATATTATTCCTTTAAGGCTTAAAAAAAAGAAAGCAGTCGCTAAACTTTCTTCTTAGCAGGCAGAATGGAGCCAATGCCACCCTGAACTTTGAGATTGTATTCGAAAAACTCCAGGGCTCTTCTTACATTTTTCCTATTCGTAGCAATAAAATAAGGTTTCCTGCCTTCCTTTCTTACTAACCTCGTATCTAACTTATAGATGGTACCTTCAGGAAACTTAGAAAAATAAGTTCGTGGACAGCTCACTTTCAAGTCACCAGGAACTTGCTGACCATCAATGGTTTCTAATCTCATTTTAGAATTGCTATTGTCTAAGACGGCTTCGGCGTAAATATCCAAGAAGAAACTTTTCGAGAATTCTGGAATTTCGTCTATAAGAGATAATTGCATGTTTTGCTAATAAAAATTATGCACAAAAATAAAAGATTAATCACTCTTCCCAAAAGTTTATATTCCCTTATTAATACACATCGGATTTTACCTAGAAATTAGCTACTTTTGCACCTTGTTTCGAAAACACCTCGCAAATGGCTAACATAAAGATATTTTCAGGCACTAACTCCAAATACTTAGCAAGTATGGTTGCTGACTTTTATGGAAAAGAACTAGGAAAAACTTCCATTAAAAGATTTGCCGACAGTGAAATATCTGTTGCATATGACGAATCTGTAAGGGGATGCGATGTTTTCTTAGTTCAGAGTACCTTCCCAAATGCTGATAATCTAATGGAATTGCTCCTGATGATTGATGCTGCTAGAAGAGCTTCTGCTCATTATGTGGTGGCTGTGATTCCTTACTTCGGTTATGCTCGTCAAGACAGAAAGGATAGGCCAAGAGTGGCTGTAGGTGCCAAACTTGTGGCAAATATGCTTATGGCGGCGGGTGCCGATAGAATCATGACTCTTGATTTACATGCAGGTCAAATTCAGGGCTTTTTTGACATACCAGTTGATCATCTTGAAGGTACTTCGGTATTTGTTCCTTACTTAAAGACTAGGAATTTAGAAAATCTAATTTTTGCTTCTCCTGATGTAGGAGGCGTAGCTAGAGTAAGAAAATTTGCCAGTCATTTTGATGCAGACATTGTTATTTGCGATAAGCAAAGAAAAAAGGCAAACGAAATAGCTTCTATGCAACTAATTGGCGAAGTAGAAGGAGCAAACGTCATTCTTATAGACGATTTAATAGATACAGGAGGAACTATATGTAAGGCGGCTCAAATAATTATGGATAAGGGAGCAGTTTCTGTAAGAGCCATTTGTACACACCCTGTTTTATCGCACAAAGCACATCAAAATATTACAGATTCTATTTTGGAGGAATTAATCGTCACAGATTCTATTCCTTTGAAACAAGACAATGATAAAATCAAAGTTCTATCCGTAGCTGAGCTTTTTGCAAAAGCTATTGGAAGAATTAGAGATAACGGATCCATAAGCACACTTTTTATAAATTACCAACATCAAATAACATTTTAAAATGAAAAAAACCGAGATTGTAGGGTTTAAAAGAGCGAATCTTGGTCGTTCAGCTTCTAATCAACTTCGTGTTGATGGGCAAGTACCTTGTGTACTTTACGGCGGCTCAGAGCAAGTTTCTTTTTACGCTCCTGCGTATTTATTCCGTCCGTTGATTTTCACACCGAACGCTTACGAAGTAACTTTGAATATTGAAGGAAAAGAATACAGTGCTATTCTTCAAGACCGTCAATTTCACCCAGTGAATGACACCTTAATCCATGCCGATTTCTTAGAAATCACATCGGATAAAGTAATTAAAATTTCTGTGCCTGTACGTCTTATAGGAACTCCTGCTGGTTTAGCGGCTGGTGGTAAGTTACAGCACAAACTACGTAAAATCAGACTTCAGGGTCCAGCATCAGCTATTCCTGAGTATGTAGACGTAGACGTAACTAAGTTGAAGTTAGGTGAGTCTGTTAAGGTAGATGTTATAGACCTACCTGGTCTTACTATACTAGATTCTATTTCTAACCCAGTAGCCAGTATCGTAATTCCTAGGGCAGCTAAGGTAGACGATGGAACTGAAGAAGAGGATGATGATGAAGGAGGAGAGGAAGCAGCAGCTGAAGAGTAATCTGAATTTGTTCTTGATAATAAAACCTTGTTTAGAAATAAGCAAGGTTTTTTTTATGCCTAATTCTTAATGGAAAGTTAGCCTATGCTTTAAGTTTTAGTAATGTGTAGTTGGGAGATTTGTCCATGCAAAAGAAATACGACTACAGGACAATAGTAATATCTGACGTTCATTTAGGCACTACCGGAAGTAAAGCCATAGAGGCTACCAACTTCATCAAAGAGTTTTCTTGTGAAAGACTTATTCTTAATGGTGATATCATTGACGGATGGCAGCTCAAAAAATATGGTGCCTGGAAAAAGAAACATACCGCCTTTATTAGAGCTGTGCTCAAAACCATTGAGCAAAAAGACACCGAAGTCTACTATATAAGAGGGAATCATGACGATTTCTTAGATCAATTTATCCCCTTCACAGTGGGGCCAAATTTCAAAATAGTAAAGGAAATGGTACTTAATTCCGGATCCAATAAATTTTATATAACCCACGGAGATGTCTTTGACTTGGTAACTACTAAGGCCAAATGGCTGGCTCACATCGGTGATATGGGCTATATCTTCTTACTCTGGCTCAATAAAAAATACAATCATTACCGTATTCTAAAGGGTAAACCTTACTACTCACTCTCACAAAAAGTCAAAAACTCAATAAAAATGGCAGTAAACTACGTCTCAGATTTTGAACAGCAACTCTCGGAAATGGCCAAGTCTAAAGAATGTTCTGGAATCATTTGTGGCCACATTCATCAGCCAGCCATTAAGGAAATAAATGGTATAGCTTATATGAATTCTGGAGATTGGGTAGAAAACAAATCCGCCTTAGTAGAAGATTTTAATGGCAACTGGGAAATAGTTTATGACGCCTATCATTTAAATACCATCTCCGATAATAATGATAATGCGAATTTTCCTATTGAATTCGACATGGAAGAAATAGACAGTGAATTTGCAGAGTCTTATGCTCACATATTTGAATTGAAATGAGGATTGTCTTCATAATTCAAGGTGAAGGAAGAGGACACTTAACCCAGGCCCTTAGTTTATTTCAACAGCTACAAGGAAGTAAACACCAGGTAGTGGCTTGTTTGGTTGGAATGATTGAAAAAGATGCCTTCACCACTGTTCTAGAAAAGGAGATAATAACCAAAGTACATTATTTCAATAGCCCCAATCTCATCTACAATCAAGAAAATAAAGGTTTCAGCGTAAAGAAAACCTTAGTTCATAATTTAAAAAGGTTGCCACAGCATCGGCAAAGTCTGATGCAAATGAAAAGATGGATAGACATTTATAAGCCAGATTTAGTCATTAATTTCTATGATTTCCTAGCTGGTGTATATCAATTAAGGCATCCATTTTCTGCACCCCCTATGGTCTGCATAGGCCATCAATATTTACTACTTCATCAACAATTCATTTTCCCAGAGAAGAAGCTACTTGACCGTATTCTGGTAAACCTTAACAGTCGATTTACGGCCATAAGAGCTAAGAAATTATTGGCTCTTTCCTTTTCTCCTTTAGAAAGCCAGAAGAGAATAGTCAGTGTACCTCCGCTCCTTAGGCAATCTGTTTTGGAAGAGCCCAATGGCAATTACACCTATTTCGTAGCCTATTTAACAAATAGTAATCTTTTAGAAAAAATATCCCAGTGGCATAAAAAGAATACACATTTGGAAATTCATTGTTTCACAAAGAATTCTAATGAAAATGAGGTAACTCAAATCCACAAAAATCTCTTCATTCATAAGCTTGACACCAAAAAGTTCTTACATCTGATGGCTAATGCAAAAGGTTTAATTACTACGGCCGGTTTTGAATCCGTTTGCGAGGCGATATTCTTCGGCAAGCCTGTAATGATGGTTCTGGTGCCTAATCACTTTGAACAAGCTTGTAATGCCCTGGATGCGGAGCGTTTTGGAGCTGGAATAGCACAAGAAACGTTTAATATGGATAAATTCATCTCCTATTCAACTGAATTCAAAAGTCAAAGCAATCGGTTTAACTCTTGGCTAGCAGAAGGAAGAAACAGAATTCTACATGAACTGGATGCCTTAGATCCTAAGCCACTTTCCTAAAAACTCTTCAATTCAATACTGAGGGATTGGAAAACTATAATACCAAAGCAGAAAAATAGCAAAGGCTAATTGTGGCCAATAATGCTCTATTACGCTCTTAAACTCACTTATCTTCTCTTTCATCCCTAAATTGATTACCTAATTAATTACCCAAAATTAGGATTCAAGTATAAGCTAAATTTTAAGCCAATTTTAAGTAATTGTTATGCTTATTTGCTCCAGAGGAAAGTATTAGACACAAAAAAGCCCGGAAAGTCCAGGCTGTTTTGTAATTACCAATATGAATCAAGTTTAAAACTTGCGTATTAAAGGGTATAGCCTAAGCTCATACCGAATGACCTTCCTACTTTGAAAAGATCATATACTTGAGACGTGGCGTTAAATCCTTCATAAACTCTTTGACGCTTAGCGTCTAACAGATTATTTGCACTTAAACTAACAGACCCTCTATTGGCCTTGCCAAATCTTTTAGTTCCTTTAAAATTCAGGGAATTAAAGGACTTTTCGAATACATCTGGATTACGTCCTATCCCTACAATAGAAAGCCTTTTCCCTTGGACATTGTAACTCAAATTTGCCTCTAGTCCACTTTCCTTATGAGAATAATTCATGAAAGCATTTACGATAAAAGGTGACTGGCCTTGTAGCTGTCTAGACTCTTTCACATTCTCGCCGCTTCTGGCGTTCTCTATTCTGGATAAATACTCATTAGGGTTCATGTCTACCTGTGAGTAGACATAAGTCATATTCATGCCCAAACTAAGTGGTTTCTCACCTTTAATAAAAAGTCCAATATTTTTACGAAATTCAAACTCCGCCCCTGTAACTACTGCCTGTCCAACGTTTCTTGGCTGAATATCATTAGGAGCAGCCTGACTAAATGAAACTACCTCTATAGGATCCTTAAACGTCTTATAGAATGCACTCAATGAAACCATTTGTCCATTATCCAGAAACTTCTCTAATCGGGCATCGTAGTTCATTATTCTGGTCTGCTTTAAATCTCTATTGCCTATAAAAGTTCTGTCAGAAAGGGCATCGTAGATTTGCGAGATAGAAGCTTCTTTAAAAGACGGTCTGGCCACTGTTCTGGCTATCGCAAACCTCAAATTGGTTCGCTCTTTCAAGGCATATACCACATTGACCGAAGGCAAAAGACTTAGAGATTCATTTATTTTCTCATTTACCAAGACCTCGTCTCCTAGATTATTTTGGCCTGTATAGTAATGGTCAAATTTCTCTAAGCGAAGTCCGTAAATGGCTTTTAACTTATTAGTCATCTGTAGCTCGTTCATCACATACGCAGCCGTAATATTCTGAGTGGCATCATATGTATTAGCTGGCTCGAAATTACCCACGATAAATGCTCCAATATTTGTTTCTGGTGTCCAAATATTTTCTGCAGCAAGTATTTTATCAGGATCTCCATTCAAGTTTAATATACTTTGCCCTCTTAAATTCACGGTGTATTGAAGAATCTGATAGTTCCTGTTTTTGGCAACCATACTTCCTCCAAACCTCAATTTTGAATCGCCATGGTTCGTTATAAACTTATAAGTAAAATCTGCACGTCCACTGTAGTTAGACTCATCTAAGTTCCTAAAAATACGCCTCGGTTCCGCTCCTTCAGATGGCTCTATAGAATATTCACCATCATCTAATCTAAATGGCGTAACTCTAACATCTTTGTCCTGTATTTTACTAAAAGTAGGGGCAAAACTCCAATCAAGTCTAAATACGTCCGTTTTACCAAAACTATGCTCACCTTTAATGTTATAGTTGGCAATAGAACGTTCTGAATACTCAATATTATCCTGAATCAAATTAGATGAATTGAAGATAAAGGTTTGCTGATCAAACAAACCTGCCTTACTCTCTCCGTTCTGAATCCTTAAGTAATTTATACCAATCTTATGCTTATTGAATTTAACTGCAACGCCAGCTAATCCACTCATCAAAACATTATTGGTCCCTAGTGCCCCCTTTCTTGATTGATTTAATTCAAATTCATAGTCTTTAGAAGGATCCAAACCTTTCACAAACGCATTGTATTCTGCTTCTTCATAAAATAAAGTCGTATTTCTATAGTTAGCGGCTAGGTTATAACCGATGGTTATTTTCTTCAGATTAATCTGATCTCCAGTAGCTATAGAAGCATTAAAGTCTGCAGGCGAGGTCATTTTTAGCACTCCTAATTCTGAGGAAAACCTTTTTGTCAACTCTGTAATAGCCTTGTCTTTAGTAGAAATTGATGGTATAATTTGGTTAGCATTAATCTTCAAATCTCTGATGCCACTATCAAATCCGAATTTATCAGTTTCGCTAATCGGACCAGCGATATAGTTATTATTGAAATGCATGCTTGGATTGTATGAACCACCAATGGAGACACTGAATGACTTTTCTAATGGAAAATCTTTTGTTGTTATGTCTACTATACCACCCGTAAAATCTCCAGCCACATTTGGCGTGGCAGTTTTAAGCACCACGATGTTGTCGATAATGTTGGTTGGAAATAAATCCATTTGAAGGGCATTCCTATCAGGATCTAGACCTGGCACATCCAGTCCGTTAAGGAGTGTCTTGGTATACCTGTCACCCAATCCCCTTACATAAACATATTTACCACCTTCTACTGAAACGCCAGTTACTCTTTTTATCGCTCCCGCAGCATCACTATCACCTATCCTTTTGAAAGTTTGTTTAGAGATACCATCCATCATGTTTGGCGATTTTCTTTGCATCGTAAGAAGTGCCGACTCGCTATTTCTAACAATTTGAGCTTTAACAACTACTTCTGCTAATACTTGGGCATCTGTACCCATTCTTACATCCAGAATGGACGCTTCACCAGCTTTTACTATAACACCTGTAACAGTTTTGTTTTCATAGCCTACAAAAGAGATCTCTAAAGAGTAAGTTCCTGGTGCTAGACTTACACTAAAGGCACCGTCTAAATCTGTATTGGTTCCTTGTTGAGCCTCTTTTACATAAATCGTTGAGAAAGGCAGAGTTTCACCATTTGAGTTGTCAATGACAGTTCCCCTAAGTGTACCCGATTGGGCAAATGCACTTGCTGAAAGCAATATCGCCATCAGGATTGTGCTAAGTGTTGTTGTTGTTTTCTTGTTATTCATATTGGTTTTCGAATACATTCCTATTTTAATAGTAAGGAGTACCCTATTGGCACTCCTCCTGTTTATTCATTAAAATCCTTGTAAAGCATTTTTAGATGCGGCGAAAGTCCAAGCAAATTTTGCGGGGTCCGCACCTACTGTTCTTGTAGTTACAGCAGTATTAGCTCCTACCATATCTCCTTTGAATTTAGCATCATTGCCGTTCTCCGCCTTGTCCGCGAAAATAGAAGCGAAATCTGTTACAGCCTTTGGAAGCGTGAATTCATTACCCATGATGATAATTTTACCAGCAGCGTAATTTGCAGAAACGCCGTCATTATCTAATTCAATGTCGTCCCCCTCCGTAAAGTTGAAAAAGTAATTATTTAGAAGACTTCCCTGAGCACCAGATCTCCAATCTGCGTATTCTCCAGATAGCCCTTTAAAAGAGCTATTCTGTATCGTAAATTTACCATCTGGGTTTATTGAATTCTCTGGGCCATCGATTTCCATAGCGTGGTCACTTTCCATACCTGCGATATAAATAGAACCATCAATCGTTCCAGAGTAAGACTGGTCAATATCATAACCATCGTCGTTTTGACCCCAAACTAGACCGTAGATTAAGTTTACAGTACCTCCAAAGAATTCGATACCGTCATCCTTATTACCAACCACTTCTACATATTCTATAACTGTTCCAGAGCCTACTCCACCTAAAGTGATCCCGTTAATTTCGTTACCATCTCCTATCAAAGCACCACCATGGCGAACAGAAACGTACTTTATTACTCCCGAATTATCAGTTGGGTTATTACCTCCATATGCTCCATAAGTGTCATCAGCGGGTATACCTTCAATTTGGGCATCTGCACCACCTCGTGCGGAGATAGGAGCATTTCCTAAGATAATGAGTCCACCCCACTCCGAGTTATTGGTTTCATCTAAGTTGGTTCCGAACTTTTCTCCAATAGTAATATTATCATCTAAGGCTGTGAAAACAATTGGAGCCTCTGCAGTACCTTCTGCCATTAGCTTCCCTCCTCTGGCCACTACTAAAGCAGAAGCCAATGAACCTGTTCCTTTGGAGCCTTTAATTATCGTGCCAGGTTCTATGGTTAAAGTAATGCCTGCATCTACTACAACTTTACCCTGTAGTGTATAAATTCTGTCTGCAGTCCAAGTTTCGTCTGCTGCCAATAACCCAGCCCTAGTTTCTGCCGTTATAGGCACTTCCAACTTCACACAAGTGCCATTTGCACATACAGAACCTTCTGGACAGTTCACGTTAATACAAGGATCAACCACAACGGCCACACAATTACAATCTACAGTTAATACCGTATCTCCTGTACAAACTGTCTTGCAGCCTTCTTCCTTATCCTCACATGAAGAAAGCAAAAACGCCGCTGAAGCAAAAACTGAATAAAATAGATTTGAGATTTTCATCTTTTAGAAAATTGTTTTTTTTAATGATTAAAACTTTTGGTTCTAAACTTGATTTCTTTCGAGACAACTAGTCTCGTTAAGTACGATTCCTCTATTATTGAAGCCCGAGTTATTTAGCACTCTGAATTCGATGCAAAACTATTGCTCCAATATTAACTTAGTGTTAAGCCAAGATTATGTTGCAGTTAATAATATAAACCATTGCATATAATATACTTATGTAGTGTCTGTTAATATATAATAGCATATTATGAAAGAATAGTTGAACTATTCTGATAGGGTTGAATACAGCCCCTTGGATAGTCATATTCTGTTACTCTTTCTAGGGAAAGAGGAGAATCATAGCTTGGGAATGGTAGGAATCATATACTTATTAGGATTAAACAGCTCAATAAAATAATTACAAAAACTTGTAATATCTACTGATAAAATTTACTTTTGACCTATAGACGCAGATAGCTAGGAAATAAAAATATCTAAAATAAAAGTTGTGTGGATTTAGTAGCGGGAAAGGCTGGAGCATTTTGTTCCAGTCCTTTTTTTTGACAAGCACCCAGAAACCTAACTAACAGCGAATTACACAATTCCATAAGATTAAACCCCCACTTACACATCTAGATAGAGACTAAAAGTGTCTAACATTTAGCCTAAAAAGCTGTCAATTTGATATCAGAATAAGTCAAAATAGCACTAAGTTGGTAAGGGAAATATGGCTTAGTGATACCGTTAAATAAAGTTTTCAAAACAAATTAACACGCAAAAGTCTCTAACTCATAGAAAAGGAAACTCTAGGGTAAAGATTAATTACTTGATTTCGAAACTCCTCATTTAGACTGTGGTTGAAAGCTCTGATAATTTGAGCTTGACCCAGTCTTCGAGATGTAATAAACATTGCAGGCTGAGATGCATTAAAAACAAAAAAGCCTGAGATTTCTCTCAGGCCTTTATTGTCGGGGTGGCAAGATTCGAACTTGCGACCTTCTGCTCCCAAAGCAGACGCGATGACCGGGCTACGCTACACCCCGAGTGTTTTCAAGTGATAAAGTCAAATCATTAAGACTAGACTCTAATTATGTAGAGGGAGCGGGATTCGAACCCGCGGTACCCTTTAGAGGTACGGCAGTTTAGCAAACTACTGGATTAAGCCACTCTCCCATCCCTCTCTACCCTTGAAACGGAGTGCAAATATAGCGTAATTGTATCCCAGAATTCAAATAGAATTTAGACTTTTTTTATTAAAATTAGTATCTTGCTTAATAAGAGTAGGTTACACATCCTTTCTCACCTTAATTAATTTTAACATTACTATTCCAATTACGTTATCCTTCTGAAAAAATATAAGCAAAGTCCTATAATCTCATAGTATTTAAAGCTTTTATTCTTGGAATAGTAACATTTCATAAATCCATTAAAAACACTTAAATTTGCCTCGCTTAAGTCTTATTAATTGGACAAAGCACTTACAAGCGATTTTTAAAACCTTTTTTTTAATGGTAAAAGATTTATTTGAAAAAAGAGTGAGCAATATGGGGCCGATTGGTTCCGAAGCACACTACTCCCATCATTATTATTCATTCCCTAAGCTTTCTGGTCCACTCGGCCCTTATATGACTTTTGGCGGTCAACGAATGTTGAATTGGTCGCTAAATGATTATTTGGGACTTGCAAATCATCCTGAAGTTTTAAAATCAGATGCAGAAGCAGCCGCAGAAACTGGTTTGGCCTACCCTATGGGAGCCAGAATGATGACAGGAAATACTGACCTTCACGAGGAGCTAGAAAAACAACTAGCAGAATACGTAGGTAAAGAAGACGCATTCCTATTAAATTTCGGATATCAAGGTGTAATGTCTGCTGTGGAAGCCATGGTAGACCCTAAAGACATTATAGTATACGACGCTGAAAGTCATGCCTGTCTAATTGATGGTGTGAGACTTCACAAAGCCAAAGGTGGCAAAACGTATACTTTCAAGCATAACGACATGGAGAGCTTGGAGAAAAACCTCATCAGAGCTACCAAGCTTGCTGACGAACAAAACGGAGGCATCTTGGTCGTGACTGAGGGCGTTTTTGGCATGTCCGGTGCTGTGGGCTCATTAGACAAGATAGCTGAGTTAAAGAAAAAATATTCTTTCAGGTTACTAGTAGATGACGCACACGGATTTGGAACAATGGGAGAAACGGGGTCTGGTGTCCCAGAATTTCATGGTGTTCAAGATGCTGTAGATATTCATTTCTCCACGTTTGCCAAGTCTATGGCTATGGTGGGGGCTTTTGTAGCTGCCGATCATAACATTATTATGTATTTAAAATACAATATGCGTTCTCAAACCTATGCTAAGGCATTGCCGATAGCGATGGTAAAAGGAGCCATAAAGCGTTTGGAACTGATAAAGGCCAACCCTCAATTTAAAGAGAAACTTTGGACTATAGTTAAGGCTCTTCAGAATGGCTTCAAAGAGAGAGGCTTTGATATTGGTGTGACGGAAAGCTGCGTAACCCCAGTATTTCTTCATGGAGATTATAACTTGGGCATAGTGACTAATTTAATTCGTGACATGCGTGAGAAAATGAATGTCTTTTGTTCTATCATTGTCTATCCTGTGGTTCCTAAAGGAGTTATTTTACTTCGTATCATTCCTACAGCTTCTCATACACTTGAAGATGTATCTTATACTATGGAATGCTTTGAAGAAGTTCAAAGAAGGTTAAAGGCTGGAGAGTATGCGAGCGAGACACCAGCAGTAGCATAACCGTAAAATAAAAAACTAACCTTTTCTTATAAAAATGGCCTCTAAGCATCTTGGAGGCCATTTTATTGTGAATCTTTTTCCAAAGTTTTATAGAAATATTCGGGAATTAATTTATCTTGCGAAGGATTAAAATAATTATTGTTTCAAAAAAACCTTATTCCAATGGACAAATTTCAGGAACTATCTGATTTAGTAGCGTCAATGCAAGATGATTTTGACAAGTTTTACGACAAAAAGAACAAAGCTGCTGGCACACGCGTGAGAAAAGGAATGCAAGCCCTTGCAGTTTTTGCAAAAACTACAAGAGGTGAAGTTCAAGAAATGAAAAATGCAGACGCTTAATTCTCTGCTGCGAATCTCACTAAAGATATTAAGAGTTCCGATGCTTCATCGGAACTCTTCTTTATTTAGGCTAGTAAAGTTCGGTATTCTTTAAAGTTCCCGTACCTCTAATGGTTATTTTGCCCGTTTCTGGGTCGAAAACCTCGGTTGCAATCTCGGCAATGTGCTTACCGTCTCTAATGTGTAATACCTTAAAGATGACCTCGTACTCCTTATCTACAAACATAGGTCTCAAATACTCTGTTTCCTGTTTCAAGTAGATTGAACCTGGTCCACCTGGTTTATTCATACCTAAAAATTTGGTAAAAACACTGCTACCAAGATGACCATGAATAATACACCTACCAAACCTCGTAGTGGCCGCATAGGCCTCGTCCGTATGAATGGGATTATGATCTCCAGTAAGTTCTGCAAAGTCATTGACCTGCTTCTGAGTAAAACCAAATTTAAATTTGAATTCTGAACCTATAGGTATTTTTTGAGACTCCATTTAAGTTTTATTGAGTTATGCAGTAAAATTAGGACAAGAATTTCGCAAAACAATAGTCCTCCAAGATATTACAAATCGAAAGTCATAAATTGCAATCAGGACTAGAGGGTTATATAAAATTAGCCTTGAAATCATTTATTATGAGCAACAAAAACAAGAAAAGAAGCGGTGTGGTTTATTCCACAAATCCTGATTACACCTATAATGAAGGCAATGACAGCATTTTTACACCAGATAAATCTAGTCAAACCCTTAAAGTATGGCTCGATAGAAAAGGCGGGAACAAAATAGTTTCCAGAATTGCGGGATTCACAGGTAATGATTTTGATTTAGCAGTTCTTAAGAAAAAAATCCAAAGCTCATGTGGAAGTGGTGGGGCTGTAAAAGATGGTGAAATTCTTATTCAAGGAGACCATAGAGATAAAATCTTAAAACTCCTTCTATTAGAAGGATATATGGCCAAAAAGGCGGGTGGTTAGATAAGACTTTATAATTGATGAGTCGTCCTGAAATTAAAAAGGCGATTGATTATTAAAACCAATCGCCTTTTCATGAATTTATGAAAATTCTCTATCTAACGCCGCCCATTAGTTTTTCAATAGGTTTTGAAAGAAGCAAAATCAATACCCCAACAATTAGAGAGGCCCAAACCACCATCATGTACAATTCTGGCATTTGAGCTAGGTTTTCTTCGTCAAAGCCTCCAGTGAAAAGCCCTCCTATTAAATTACCCATAGAGGTGGCCACAAACCAAATACCCATTAACTGACTCATAAACTTCTTTGGAGCCAGCTTAGTAAAAGCACTTAAGCCTACGGGACTTAGACATAACTCTCCTAAAGTATGAAAGAGAAAAGTAAACGTTAAAAATAAAGCCGACACTTTCACTCCGGTGACGGCTATTTTAGAGCCCATAACCATTATGTAGAAACCCAGAGCAAGTAATAAAAGAGCAGTACCAAACTTGGCGGGAGTAGAAAAATTAATATTTTTCTTATCAAACCATATCCAAAGAGCTCCCAAAACAGGAGCAAACATTAGAATAAAAAGAGCGTTAAAGTTTTGGAACCAACTGGAAGGCATTCCAAATGGTAATACTGAGTGCCTATCTGCAAATATTTGTAGTGTAGACCCCTGCTGCTCAAAACCAGCCCAAAAAGTAACTGCTCCTAAGAAAAGGACTACAAGTACTGCAACTCTTTTTTGTTCAACCTTATTAAGGCCAGAAGCATAAATCATATTTAAGAAATAGAAAGGCAGTAAAGTGGCTATTATTATACCTATAGAACGTACTACTTCTGATTTACCTGTCCATTCAAAAGTGCCATTAAAAGAGAAAAGAACCATGAGAGCCACAAATAGGGACCCAAAAATATAGGTCAATTTCATATTACCTCCAGAAATCTCTAAACCTTCGTCATTTACGCTTTTCTCTCTAGCTTTAGCTGTCATCCCCAAATCTTTTAAATATTTGGTGCCAAAGAATTTATAAACTATCAAGCCTAAGAACATAGCTACTGCCGCCGCTCCGAAACCATAATGCCAACCCACCTTTTGACCAAGGTATCCTACTATGGTAATCCCTAAGAAAGAACCTAGGTTAATTCCCATATAAAAAATGGAGAATGCCGCATCTCTTCTACCTCCGCCTTCTGGATAAAGCTCACCTACCACTGTACTTATATTCGGCTTCAGTAAGCCTGTACCAAAGGCCACCACGGACAATCCCAGAAAGAATAAACCTTGTGAACCCGGCACTGCCAATACAATATGACCTATCATAATGGTAAGACCACCGTACCAAATGGCCCTACGCTGCCCTATTAGATTATCTGCCACCCAGCCTCCAGGAAGAGAAAGTAAGTAAACTGAAGCGGTATAAAGGCCATAAACGGCTCCACTATCTCCAGTATCCATCCCAAGACCTCCATTTATCTCATCTAAGAGGAAGAGTAAAAGGATGGCCCGCATACCATAGTAGCTAAAACGCTCCCACATCTCTGTGAAAAATAAAACGTAAAGCCCCATTGGGTGCCCGAATAGGGTTTTCTCATTAGTTGACATATAGTATTGGTTAGTTTGAATCGAACAAAAATACTAAAAAATACTGCCCTAATCCTATTCCATGAAAGTGGTCAAATTGGGCCTTCTAATTTTCCCAACAGTTTACCTATCCTTCTTGTGATTATCTCTGGGGCAAATCTTGGATTATCAATCAAATTTCTTGTTGTTCCTCGCCAAACTATTTGTCCTGTTCTAGTATCCATAAGGTCTACTACCAAGCTTCCTGCATCATAAACGAAAGTTCTCTCTGGCATTTCACATTTAGGAGAATGGCTTAAATCAGGTGAATAGCCCAGGTTTCCATAAAACCCAGAGGGGCAAACCGTATTTTCTAAAAAGCCCTCCTCAATAAAAAGGTTATAACTCACAAAAAAATCAACTGGTTCTCCCTTCTTATATGTATAGCCAAGTTTCTCTAAGGATTTATTGACCTCTCGTCTTATCTGTTCCTCTATTTCTGCTTGGTTATAATAAAAATTTGCCTTTACCTCCTTGTTGGTATTCCAACTATACGTTCGAAACATTGCCGTATTTATATTTGGCTCTTTATCTATCCATAGGGTTTTGGTACAAGAAACCCCTACTAAACCCAAACCCATCATTAAAATCAATTTCCTCATTCCTTTTACTTTTTCATAAAAGTCTCTATTCTTTTTTTTAAACATCATGACTATTCCTGTCCATAAATATGACCTAGAGCACATATTTAGCATTAATTAACTAATCAATTAGTTTGTAAACTATGCAATTAGTTTTACATTCACTTATCGATACAAAAAAACACGTGAAATGGAATTAAGAGATTTAACTAAAGCTGAGGAAGAAATAATGCAGCAACTCTGGTCACTAGAAAAAGCCTTTGTGAAGGATGTGATCAAAGAATTGCCAGAGCCCAAACCAGCTTACAATACCGTATCTACTATTATAAGGATATTAGAACAGAAAGGTTTCGTGGACCATGTGGCTTATGGAAAAACCTATGAGTATTTCCCGGTGGTTAGTAAGAACCAATACCGCAAATTCGCTTCCAATAAGTTAATGACGAGTTATTTTGACGGAAGCGTAGGACAAATGGTATCTTATTTCGTTGAAGAACAAAAGATTGATATAAAAGAAGCCGATGAACTCATGAAGTTAATAAAGAAGATGAAGGACTAGCTTATACCAGATAGTCGACATCGTACTTCAAGCCTCTTATCCGTATTTTGAAACGTAAATTTCACCCTTATGAATTGGATTAATTATTTACTCCAAGTCAATTTATACCTAATACTCACATTTGGTTTTTATTGGCTGTTGCTCAGAAAAGAGACCTTTTATCATGCCAACAGGTTTTATCTCCTCGCGACATCACTCATCTCTTTTGCTATACCCTTTTGGCAATCTGGGATTATACAATCATGGACAGTGACCGAGCAAATCTCATCAGCTGTTGCCGTAATTCCATTGCAAGAGTTTACTATTTCTAATTTATCTGATACTCCTACTTGGGATTGGAATCTTCTTTTAGCCAGTATCTATTTCTTTGGTTTCGGTTTTGGCCTGTTGCGGTTTAGCATTGGACTATTTAAACTCCAACAGCTTTTCAACCTGCATAATTTGGAAGGTCAAGCGTTTTCGGTCTTTGGCAAAATATTTATTGACAAGAACCTTGATGACTATCAAACCATTAAAAACCATGAAGAAGTGCACAGCAAAGAGTTTCATTCTTTAGATGTTTTTTGGTTTGAGCTTATTGGTGTGATATGCTGGTTTAACCCAATAGTTCACTTTATGCAGAAAGAGATAAAGCTAGTCCATGAATATGTGGCAGATGAAAAAGCAGCTCTGTTCTTGGGTTCTAAAAAGTCTTATGCCTTGGTTTTGGTGGGCTCTCATTTCAAGGCCAATGGAAATGTTTTAGTCAATAATTTTTATAATAAATCAATACTCAAAACAAGAATCGTGATGTTATCCAGGCAAAAATCAAAGAAAACAGCGATAGTGAAATATGGCCTAATAGCACCCCTCTTTTTAGGAATGTTCGTTTTTACAGCGGCCTGTACCGAATCCTCTTTAAACAGCACTTCAATAGAAGAGCTTGCCCCACAAGGGTTACTAAAAGAAGAATCAATTAATTCTGGAAACATAATTGGTGAAATAGAAGGCGATGTTTTAACTAATGTTGAGATAGCCCCTCAATTCCCAAATGGAGGTGTTAAAAAGATGTACGAGTTCATTAACAAAAACATCAAATATCCAAAAGCAGCCCAAAGTGCAAATATATCAGGACGAGTTTTTGTGAAATTTGTGGTAGATAAGGAAGGAAAGGTTAGAGACCCCAGCATTCTTAAAGGAATTGGCTTTGGGGCGGATAAAGAAACAATACGAGTAGTTAAAAGGGAGTGTAAGCTAAACTCTGTCTAGGCACTCAGCCAGCCGGGGCTAGCCCCGGCTGGCTGCCGGTCAAGTCCAATGCCATTCTATTCCCAAATTTAATGGCTAATTGCTGGACTGTCAAACTCCA
>JBLHOT010000022.1:0-45657 GCA_047623945.1 Arcticibacterium sp.
ACTTTTGGATGATATGAGATTTATACTAAGTGTTACAATCCAATAAGCTCACTACCATTCAATAAAAGACAAAGCTTTGTATCACCAGAAGTAAGCATCATTCTTTAGGTCACTTTCTGAGTTTATTTGATTGATAAGAGGAAATAAGAATCCTTTTTATTCCATAAAATAATACTACGAAAAACATTTTATGACTTTTAATCCTCTACCTTGAAATCCTGAAACCAAGCAAGACGTATTTAGATTAGCGTTTTAATGCTTACGCTGGGCAGACAAACTTATTAATCCGTATTTAGATCAAACCTTTTTTACTCCTTAACAGTCGACAGTTTTTGTTGAAAAAAACACCATGATAAAAAAATCTTTTTTTATTATTGCTCTTCCTATGTCCAATAGTAGTATTTAGTCAAAATTTTGAGGTGGCAGGAAAAGCCAAAGTCAAGGTTATGGACACAGACAATACGGCTGAGTATATAGTAGTGAAGGAAGCTGATGGCACTTTGGCAGTACGCGATTTATCAACGATAGCCACAGATGGCAGCAATCCAGCGAACGAGATCCAGGATTTAACCTTAGTTGGAAATACTTTAAAGATTACCAAAAACGGAACAGCCACCGAAATAGATTTAAGTCAATATTTGGATGATACGAAACTATCGGAAAGTGAAGTAGACGGCTTTGTAGTAAACAATGGCTATTTGACTGTACACATAGACTCTGTAGGCGTAGCAGCATTAGGTTATGTGGCGGGCACTAAAACACTCACAGAAATACTTACTGAAAGTAGTGATGCCGGGAATATAAAAATAACGAACCTTGCAGCCCCCACAGCTTCCCAAGATGCAGCGACCAAGGGGTAGTAGATTTACTAGAGGCAACTATAATACACTTAAATACTAAATTCCTTAACGCTTCATACAATGGAAGTGTACAGGATTTAGATGGTAATAAATATGAAACAGTAAAAATAGGTAGTCAAATGTGGATGGCGGAGAATTTAAAAACTACGAGATACAATGATGGGGAGGCTATTCCTATTAAAACTGATAATACAGACTGGGAAACAGCCAGCAGCGATAGAGCTCCTGCCTATACATGGTATGATAATGAATCTGCAAATTTGATAACGTATGGAGCACTATACAACTGGTACGCTATAGACACGTCGTCAAATGGGAGTAAGAATGTATGTCCTACGGGCTGGCATTTGCCTACAGACGGCGAGTGGACAACGCTTGAGAGCTACTTGGGAGGAGCAGTTGCGGCAGGAGGTAAGATGAAAGAGGCAGGTCTGGCCCATTGGACTACCCCAAATGAAGGTGCAACAAATGAAAGCGGCTTTGCAGGGCTTCCGGGCGGCATCCGTTTCACCAATGGAGCATTCTTCTTTATTGGCGACTTCGGCGACTGGTGGAGTTCTACATCGAACAATACTACAAATGCCTGGTATCGCTACCTGGACTATAACAGTGACGATGTAAGCAGGAGCGACAGCAATAAGGGGTTTGGTTTTTCTGTTCGTTGTCTCAGGGATTGATTCCCGATAGATTCTGTTTTAACTATCAAGAGAGTTCTTTTTTTATTTAGTCAACTTTGCGGCCAATTTTCAATACGCCGAAATTATGCAAAACCTTTCGATGGATTTAAAAGTAGATTATTAACTAAATTGACCTCCCTCACTATTATTCAGCTAATAAATTTCCGACAGGGCAAGAAAATTAACAACCTAAAAAACGTTATTACCTAAATGCACTACGGGTTCCTTTAAATATCCATGTAATATTAAATTACTCCTTAAACAAGCCAATGGTATAACCAAACAACTCTGTCTGGCCAATATCCTTATGTCCAGAGATAAGGTAGGTTAATACAGGGTATTCGTTTTTGATTTTTTGAACAGTCTTTGGCCATTGGCTTATGTTAGCATCGCCTAAAAACTCTTTACTGGCGTTTAAAGTTTTTATTAGGCAGCCGCTAAGGAGGGAACATACCGAACAGCTACCCTTTAGCAGGCCTATTTTGATAGAGAAAAGACTATTCTAAACCCCATCCAGCGTAAGTTTATTTTTAAACTTTGCCCAGTATTCATTTGCGGATCCTGACTCATCTTTTTGCCAAGCTTTGAGTAAAGCAGCTAACTTTTCATGGCTTAAGTCCTTGGTGTCTTCAAAGTACTTTTTCTGAAGGTTTGTTTCACTGTCCATTCTTAAGTCTTTCAGTTCTGCAAGTTTGGCAAGAATGATTTCTTTTTCGTTTTCAATAGTTTGTACTTCTTCTACTTCTATTAATGCCACTCTGCTTTTATAACTTTCCATTTTGAAGAGCATTTTGGCTATGAGTGCTGAGAGCTCAATTAAGATGAGAATGACAGAGAGCAAATAAAACCTGAACTTCAATGTGCCGCTGGAATCTTTATTAAGAAGTGACTCTAAGGCCTCTGCCTGTATCAACGTTCCGAAGGTCTCGTTTTCGCTTTGATAAAGTGAAATTTCATTATTTATCTTTGCATTTACAATATCCATTTCACCTTGGACTTTATCTATTTTAGGCCCGTTTTCTAACCTAACCCTTGACAGCTCATTTCGATAGTCATTAAAAATTCGTTCTTTTTGTTTGGCCACCGTGCTGTATCCATAGCGTTTTGTGCCCGCAGAACCATCCATTTCTGTTTTGAAATCTTGCTCAGAAGCAACAAATAGCTTTTGCGTTTCGTCAATTTGAGTTTGAAGAGCAGCTTTTTGAATAGTCAACCGCTCCAAATCTGTTTGATAAATAGCGGCGAGTTCTGTTTTTCTTTCTGCCACTTTTTTATCTGCCAAAATTTCTACTTCCCTGCTTATTTCTGGTTGATAGAAACGCAAAATCATAGGCTGAGACAGGAATACTCCAAGCATAATAGCCAGAAAGAATCTAAAGCCCAGCGAATAGTAATTGGTTTTACCAGAAGACATGGAAGAAATAAGGGCCCTGTCAAAACTCACAATAAAGGTTCCCATGAATAAACCTGCGATAACAGCTATATAAATATTGGTGTTAAAAGTTTGAAAGAAAAAAGTCCAAGCCATGGTGGCATATATGCCTACCATAATGAGTAAAACACCTATAACTTTAGCATGGAAGTTGTCAATACCGCATTTAGAAATAATGCTTTTTTTGAAGCCAGCTATATTCCATAGGAATACATCCAGCTTTGTGCTGTTTTCGTCGTTCATAATTCGTTTTTATTTATAAATAATAGCTAGTCAAATTTACATGACTTTTAATAAACGAAATAATCTAAATTTGGTATGTGGTCAAATATCATTTTAAAGGGTAAAAAAGTATGCTGGTTACCAGAGACTTTCACAAAAAATTAAGCCTTACCTTTGTGAAATAATCCGAAACAACTTTTTGACAAACAGAAATTGTTGTTTCACAAACAGTTTTTATGTCATTTGAAAAATTAGGCTTGTCGGCCGCTTTATTAAAAGCAATAGACAAAAAGGGCTATACAGAGCCTTCACCGATTCAAGGAAAAGCTATCCCACTCGTTTTAGAAGGTAAAGATGTTTTAGCATCAGCACAGACAGGTACGGGAAAAACGGCTGGTTTTACGCTTCCTATTTTACAACTATTAGCAGAAAAACCACCTCAGAGAAGACGTTTGATTAGGTCTTTGATATTAACACCCACTAGAGAACTAGCAGCCCAGATTTACGAGAATGTAAAGGAGTATGGGGAGTTTGTAGATATTCGTTCTACGGTGATTTTTGGTGGTGTAAACCAGAATCCTCAGGTCAAAACCTTAAGGCAGGGAGTTGATATACTTATTGCTACACCGGGGAGGCTATTAGATTTGATTAACCAAAAAGTGCTTTCTCTGGCAAATGTAGAGATACTCGTTTTGGACGAGGCAGACAGGATGTTAGACATGGGTTTTTTGAGAGATATTAAAAAAATCTTGGCTTTAATTCCAAAACAAAGACAAAACCTTCTCTTCTCAGCTACTTTTTCTAAAGATATAAAGAAACTAGCTGGTGAGTTTTTGAAAAATCCAGTTCTGGTAGAAGCCACTCCAGAAAATACTACTGCTGAGATGGTTTCTCACAAAATTTACTTGGTGGATAAAGGCCAAAAGGTAGATTTAACAATAAAGCTTATAAAAGAGGGAGACTGGAATCAGGTGTTGATTTTTACGCGAACAAAGCACGGAGCCAATAAATTGAGCCAAAAGCTTGAGAAACAAGGCATTTCTTCAGCTGCAATTCATGGAAATAAGACGCAGAATGCTAGAACGAAAGCTCTGGCAGGTTTTAAGGCTGGAAATATAAGGACTTTAGTGGCTACTGATATTGCAGCAAGAGGTTTGGATATTCCATTATTACCTCATGTTATCAATTATGAGCTGCCAAATGTGCCAGAAGATTATGTTCACAGAATAGGTCGTACGGGTAGGGCAGGAGCTAGTGGTGAGGCCATATCTTTGGTTGGAATAGACGAGAGACCGTACTTAAGAGATATTGAGAGCTTGTTAAAACAGCGTCTCGATAGTGAAGTTGTAAAAGGTTTTGAGCCAACAGATGAGGCAGAATCTAAATCTGACAAAGTCGCTAAGCTAGAAGCTAAAAAGCAGCATTTTCAAAATAGAAGGAAAAATATGGGCAAGCGGTCAGAAGGGAATGGAAGAGATAACTTTCGTGGGAATAGATAGACCATAAATAATTACTGTGAGTTATAAAATCGCAAATAAAACCTTCCTAAGACGTATACTTTGGGTAGATTTTATTTGCGGTTTTGTTACAGGTGTTTTGGGTTTACTTTTCCTAGATAATTGGTCTGAAATTCTAGGACTTTCCTTTACTGTTGTATTCTGGGCAAGTTTAGTAACGCTAAGTTATGCCTTAGTCGCCTTTAGTTTGGCACTACCCAAAGAGGTCAACGTCTTTTGTGTTCGCATGCTCATAAAGGCTAATTGGGCCTGGACTGGTATTAGCATTATCCTAATTTATCTTCACTTTGACAATGCCTCTAGTTTGGGCAAAGGTTTTCTATTAACCCAACTTTTAGCGGTGGCCCTACTAGCTTTTATAGAAGGGAAGCAGCTTAAGTTGGGTTAATCGTAATAGGTTTTCTAATGCAGAATCTTAGGGTTTAAAATCAATCTAGACTCCATCTCACACCCAAGAAACTACGTGTCCCCTGATTAGGAGCGTAGACATAACTCGGGTCAAAAGTCAAAGCATAAGGATTGTTAGGCGTTGCCAAAACTTGGTCGTTTGCATCAAACTGAACTTCTTTATCGAAAGGATCAAAGGATCTGGAAATACTATTGACAGCAGGTCTAAAATTCAAAATGTTCTTAATCCCGCCATATATCTCCAGCTTTTGCTTTGACTTATAAGTAAATTGAATGTTTT
This sequence comes from Arcticibacterium sp., assembly GCA_047623945.1. Taxonomy (GTDB): domain Bacteria; phylum Bacteroidota; class Bacteroidia; order Cytophagales; family Spirosomataceae; genus Arcticibacterium. The sequence continues at coordinate 5,397 of JBLHOT010000022.1, forward strand.
GAAGGCTCCACCACGGGGACTGATCTGACCTAGGATCTAAATCTCCTAAAACTGGTAAATCCATTGGACTATAAAGGTTTCCTGTATAGTCTATGGTTAGATTTAATTTAGTAACAGTGTAGCTTGTAGACCAGGTTCCGCTAAACCTTTCAGTAAGAAGCGGACGAATTGCCGTGCCATTCTCATACGTGAGGTTTTCCATGAGGGTTCCTCCCAAAAGCACCATAAGGCCATTTTTGAAATTGAAATCTACATTGGCGGAAATTCCTTTGGAGACTGCATGGCCGTCTAGATTGTCATATATGATTTTCTGAGGGTCTGTAATATAGTCTGGAAGGATTCTATTACTAAATCGGGTATAAAAGGCACTAAAATCTAAGCCAATAAATCCGTTATTATGAGTAATAATTTTACTCATGAAGTTTAGATTTACATTAATGCTTTTCTCAGGGTTTAATTCCTCTCGAATCTCTACAGAACGAGCTCCAGTGAGTGCCGCATGGTCTTCTGTAAATAAATTTACAACTCTAAAACCGGTACCCGCGTTTAATCTTATAATATTAAGGCGATTAAAGGAATATTTATAGGCTATTCTAGGTGTTTGAATTCCGCCGTGTTTCTTGTGATAATCAAAACGATAACCTAGGAGCAGTTTTTGCTTCTCATCAATTTTTATTTCATCCTGGACGAATATACCAGGCAATAAAATATTTTCGGGAAGACTTAGGGTAATGTCATCAGGACTAGCTGTGGCAGGCGTGTTATCATCATAATAGGTATGCCTTATTGCTATACCAGATAATAAATCGTGATTCTTGACAACCTTATTCCAAGTTAATTGGGCAAAACTAATACGCTGCTTGGCCATAAAAGGCAAATCACCATAGTAGGAATCTTGATTATGATTGTTAAAAGAAAAAGATATATTAATGTCCTCCTTGGTAGGTAGCTGTGCGTTACCTAGGAGTTCCCATCGCTTCGTGTAAATACTTTCGCCATACTTTTCGGTACCACCTCTAAAGCTCTCATTCCAGTCCATTTCGCCTCCCCAACGGTTTTCGTAAAAATACCTAGCGGCTAGGTTTATGTATTTATCTCCACTATGCTTTAAGCTCCATTTCTGAAATAGAGAAACTCTATTTTGGAGCGTAACGTCCGTGAAATTATCTCCGTTTTTGTCGAGTGGATTTTGGTAATTATAATAATTAATGCCCGTTAAAACCTGTATCTTTTTAACAACGGCTTGCTTATAACCAAGATCTACATTCAAGTCTTGCCAGTCGGTTGCCATGACGTCGACTGATAGTTTGGAAGCTTTGGACGGAGACTTAGTGATGATGTTAATCAAACCACCTACCGCTTCGCTTCCATACAAGGACGAAGCTGGGCCCTTTACCACTTCCACGCGTTCAATGAGCGAGTTTGGGATTCCGGACAAGCCATATACGGTAGAAAGTCCGCTAACAATGGGCATGCCATCCAAAAGAACCATGGTATATGGTCCTTCTAGGCCATTAATATGAATATCGCCCGTGTTGCATACGTTACAGTTAAGTTGGGGCCTAACTCCATTTACATTCTGGAGGCCTTCAAAAATGTTACTTGTGGGATTTCTTTTAAAGAATTGCGGTGTGTAGACTTCCACAGGTACGGGTGTTTCTAGTCGGCTTACTTCTTTCATAGTTCCCGTTACCACCACCTCGTCTAAGAAAGCCTGTGAAGATCTAAGGGTGATTTCAAGTCCGGATGCTGGAGCGTTAGTTGTGAACTTGCTTTTTTCAAAACCAATGGAAGAGATGGTGAGGCTGGTTTTACCTCTCGTCAAGTTTTCAAATTGAAAGAAACCATTCTCATCTGCTAAAAGACCTTGCCCCGTTTTGCCAATAGAAATGGAGGCAAAAGGAACAGGTTCATTTTGCTCGGTTACTATGGTTCCTGATAGCAGAGCATCTTGTCCAAAGACAAATGGGCTAGTAAAAAGAAGAAAGAATATATAAATGAATTTTCTCAAAAACTTATATTTACTTGGTTTTAAAACTAATGCTTAGACAAATGTAAAATAATTTTTAGACTTATCTAAAAATGTACTTAAATATTGGCACAAGGTTTGAACTCTAGTATTAAAATAAGCTCAAAACAACATGAAGTTTTTAGGAATTGGCTCACGAGTAAAGCATCCAGATTATGGTCTAGGCGTGGTGATGAATGTACGTTCTACGTATTATAACATTACCTTTTATAGTCAAGGAGATGAAAGGATTGACATAGATGAGGAGCTAGAAATTATAGAATACGTGGCTCCAGAAAATGATATGGTGAGCCTTTTTGATGTGGAACAATCCTTAAAAAGTATCCTAGAAAAATGGAATGGGCAAACAGAAAATGTTCTGATGGCTGATAAATGGAAAGGAGGAACCCTCATTTTATGTCCGGGTGCGGATGGACTAACCTCAAAAGAAATTCCTATCGAGACTTTCTTTCACAAGATTGTGATGATGAGAGATAAGCTCCGAGTTTTAGAGCAAAAAGTAAATGCAAGTGAGCTTGATGATGCCGCTAAAGTAGATTGCCAACAATACATTACCAGATGCTATGGATCCATGACTTCGTTCAATGTTCTTTTTAAGGAGAAAGAACATCAGTTTAGTACGAAGTAGGAACATTAAATTCCTGTCGCCGGTCATCTGGAATGATAATAAGTACTTTTTAATGGTTAATGAATCGATATAGGAATGGGGCCTTGTTAGCCGCACCAGTAAACTTTTTCTCCAACCTCTCTAGTACATTCAAACTCAGTATTTTCTTTTGAAAATTGTTTCGAGCAAATGGTTTATCGTATACAGCCTCATAAAGTTCCTTGAGCTCTCTCATCGTAAAAGTTTCGGGAAGAAGATTGAAGCCAATTAGCTTTTCGTCCAAGTTTTTACGTAGAGAATTTAGAGCTTCAGTGACAATTCCATTGTGATCCATTATCATTTCAGGCAGCTTATCTATCCCTATCCAATCAGCAGATTCATCAACATCAGATTTGGCGGGTTCTACCTTGTTAATGTCTACCAAGGCATAGTAGCCTATTGAAACGAATCTTTTTGAAATCCAATCAATATCAAAAGGACCTAATGGAGAACTTTCGGGATTAAGAAGATCCTGGCTTTTCAGAAGTTCCAAAACCGCCTTATTTGTTCTATTAACTAACCCAAAGGTCTTGAATTGCTCAAGATATATATTCGTTAAACCAGTTCTATCTTTCAGAATACGACCAGCAGCTTCATTAATGCTTTCTTCCTGTTTAATGAAGCCCCCAGGAAGCGTATGAATACATTTCTTCTGGAAATTTAGTTGTGAGACCAACACCTTTAATTCTTTCTCCTTGTAGCCAAAAATCACACTGTCTATAGAAAGCTGAGGTATAAGCTCTTGAGGATTAAATGGATTCATATTTTTTATGCGGTTAGACTTGGATTTAATTTTACCCACAGATTGATCAAATTATCACGGCGGCCGGTATTAAATAGTCAATTGTACTTTACGAATATAAAATTAGGCAAAACTTTATTGTCTAAAAAATAGACAATAGATTCATTTCGATTAATTTTGTTTTATTATTTATGAAATATATACCTATGAAGTTTTTTAAAAGAACGCTATCGCTGGTCTTAGTTGGCCTTTTATCGTTTCAAGTGTCTGTTGCTCAGGATGGGATTAATGTTCTAGTTTTTAGCAAAACAGAAGCATTCCGACATGCATCCATTGAAAAGGGGCATGAAGCCATGAAGAAAATGGCATCTGAAAAGGGTTTTTCTGTGCGTATTACAGAAGATGCGAGCCTTTTTACTGAATCAAATCTAAAAACATTCAATGCCGTTATTTTCCTTAGCACTACCGGCGATGTCTTAAATGACAAACAACAAGACGTTTTTGAACGATACATTCAAGCTGGTGGAGGTTACGTTGGTATCCATGCTGCCACAGATACCGAGTATGACTGGCCATGGTATAACAAGCTTGCAGGAGCATGGTTTAAAGATCATCCAATGAATCCTAGTAATGTTCAAAAGGGTAGATATTTTGTAACAGAAAAAAATGCTATGACGGCCGGTATGCCAGATTCATTCGAAAGGACTGATGAATTTTATGCCTTTAAAAATATCTCTTATAACATAAATGTGGTTCTTAAGATTGATGAAAGTTCATATATAGGTGGTACCAATGGTGATAATCATCCAATGAGTTGGTATCAGGAGTTTGACGGTGGTCGTTCTTTTTATACCTCAATGGGCCATACAGATGAAACATTTATGGAGCCCTTATTCTTAAATCATTTATGGGCAGGAATCAAATATTCCATTGGTGGAGATAATCCAAAGGGTGTAGACTTTTCTAAATCAAGACCAGAAGAAAATCGCTTTACCAAAGTGGTTTTGAAAGACAAGTTGGATGAACCAATGGAGCTTACTCTTTTAGATGAGAATCGAGTGTTGTTTATACAGCGTAAAGGAGAAGTAAGATTGTACAATGAAACTACGAAAGAATTAAAAACGATAGCTAAAATTCCTGTCAACCTTAAGTATATAAGTGCAGAAGGTGAAGAAAATGTGGCTGAAGATGGACTATTAGGGCTAAATAAAGACCCTGATTTTGATAAGAATCACTGGATATACATGTATTACTCGTCCACTAAAGGCTCTTTTAATGTTCTTTCTAGGTTCACGATGAGCGGAGATGAATTGCTTTTGGATTCTGAAATTGAGATGTTGAAGGTAGAAACTCAGAGAGAGCAGTGCTGTCATACGGCTGGTTCTATAGAATGGGATGCTGCCGGGAATCTTTTTCTTTCTACAGGAGATAATACCAACCCACATGGCTCAAATGGTTATAGCCCAAGTGACGAAAGACCTGGTAGAATGCCATGGGATGCTCAGAAGTCATCTGCCAATACGAATGATTTAAGAGGTAAGATTCTACGAATTACACCTCAGGCAGATGGTACCTATACTGTTCCCGAAGGAAATCTCTTTGCAAAAGGATTGGCCAAGACAAGGCCTGAGATATATACAATGGGTCATAGAAACCCATTTCGTATACATTTAGACAAGCATACGGGCTATTTGTATTGGGGTGAAGTAGGCCCCGATGCTAATGACCCCAATAAGGATCGTGGTCCTGCAGGACATGATGAAATAGGGCAGGCCCGAAAGGCAGGTAATTTCGGATGGCCTCATTTTGTGGGTGATAACAAGGCATACAATAAGTATGACTTCGCAAATGAGAAATCTTTAGAAAAGTGGGATGCTGCGGCACCAACAAATACATCTCCAAATAATACTGGCTTAGAAGTGCTACCACCTGCTCAAAACGCTTTTGTATGGTATCCTTATGGAGAATCAAAGGAGTTTCCTTTGGTAGGTTCTGGTGGGCGTAACGCCATGGCAGGTCCTGTTTTTTATGCGGAAGAGTTCAAAGGAGCCGAAAGAGTTTTTCCCAATTATTATGACGGTAAATTCTTAGAATACGAATGGATGCGTGGCTGGATAATGGCAGTAACGATGGATGCAGCTGGTAACTTAACTTCCCAGGAGCGTTTCATGCCAAGTTATAAGTTCAATAACCCGATGGATATGGTTTTCGCTAAAAATGGCGATTTATATATGTTAGAGTATGGCTCTGGCTGGTTTACGGCTAATGACGATGCTCGCTTAATTCGCATTGAATATAATGGTGGGAATCGACAGCCTCAAATTAAAATGATGGCAAATCAAATGGGTGGTTCAGCTCCTTTTAACTTGGAATTGTCTGCAGAGGGAAGCAAAGACGCAGATGGAGATGTACTCAGCTATAACTGGATGATTACATCTGGTGATAATTTCGCATCTGCTATTAAGATGCAAAATACCGATTTGACCTTGACTGAAATAGGTGTCTATCAGGTAGAGTTAACCGTAAAAGATGGAAAGGGAGGCACAGCCACCCAAAGCATGGAAGTAACTGTAGGTAACGAACCACCTGTGTTGAGTTTAGAAATGCCTAACAGCAATAAAAGTTTCTTTGTGGCAAACAGAACATTTGATTATGACATCAAAGTAAGCGACAAAGAAGACGGAACATTGGCCGCCGGCATTTCGGAAGATCAAGTTGCGGTTAATATTGACTATTTGGAAGAAGGTTATGATAAGATAGCCATAGCCCAAGGGCATCGTTCTGCAGATGCGGGAGCGTCTAATGCTAAGGGCAGAAAGTTAATTGACGGAAGTGATTGTTTAGCATGTCATAGTAAAATCAAAAAATCAATTGGACCATCTTATACAGAAGTAGCTGATAAATACAAAGGAGATAAAGGAGCGTTAGAGATTCTGACCAAAAAAGTTATTTCTGGTGGAAGTGGTGTTTGGGGGGAAACCACTATGGCGGGTCACCCACAACTTTCAACTGACGAGGCATCAGAAATGGTGAAGTACATTTTGAATATTGCTAATGAAAAACCAAAAGCAAAAAACCTTCCTGTCAAAGGAACTTATGTGGCCAAAGTGCCGAGATCTGACAAAGGCCAGGGTGTTTATATTGTTCGTGCTTCATACGAAGATCAAGGTGCACTGGGCATGCCTTCGCTACGTTCTGAGCAGTCATTTGTTTTAAGAAATGCTAAATTGGCGGCCCATGATTTTGACGTTTATGAAGATGTTAATAAAATGGCTTTTGGAGGTAATAAATTAGCAATTCCAGCGAAGCATGGGGCTTATATTGCTCTAAACCAGATTGACTTAAGTGGTATTAAAGCCATTGAAGTTGCTGCCGTGGCACCTAAGCCTAGATTGAACGCTGTTGGTGGGAAAGTCCAGTTTCGTTTGGGAAGCCCAAATGGCAAATTAATTGGTCAAACTGATTTTTTGGAGGCACAAGAGGAAATGAATTTCGAGCCAAAAATAATCTCTGGTGCAATGAAGTTACCAACTGGTGCGGCACGAAAACTACAAGATTTATATCTTGTTTTTGTAAACCCTGAGGCTGGCACACAATCTATGATGGTATGCATGGGTTTTGAATTTAAAATGCTAAACGAAGGAGAAGAAGTAAGTACTGCATCGGATGAATCCAGTTGTGCTGACTTTTTTGTGGGCAAATGGAATACGATGTTTTTAGGAACTCCTCAAGGAGACGTAAAACTGCTTCTTGATATGACCAGAAATGATGGTGACTTAGTTGGTACTATTACACCGGTCATGGATGATGCCGAAACTATTACATTAGATAAAATAGAAGAAACAGATAATGACGTTACCATTTATTTCAAAATGATCAACTTTGATCTCAATGTGACTCTGGCAAAAGAAGGAGATGATAACCTGACGGGTAAGTTGATGAACATGATAGATGTAATTTCTGAGCGTGTTATTGGAAAAGTTGATTTCTTCGCTGGAAAATGGAACACTACATTTTTAGGAACGCCACAAGGAGATGCTAAACTAGTTCTCGACCTGAAAAGAGAAGATGGTGATTTAATGGGAACTATAACTTCAGAAGAGGATGGTGCGGAACCTGTAAAACTTGACCAAATAGAAGAAAACGAGGATGGCATCACCATCTATTTTAATATGATGAACTATGACCTTAATGTGGAACTTAAGAAGGAAGATGAGCAAAATATGAAAGGGAGCCTAATGGGCATGTTTGAAGTTACTGCAGAGAAGATGTAGTTGCGAAAGCTTGACTTGTTAAATTTGAAGGACGAATCTCAATTTGAGATTCGCCCTTTCTTATCTAGTCTAACATAAAAATCTGGTTCTGGATAGATAATGGCTTGAATTCCGCTTTAATGGGGAAGCAACCTCTATTTAAGATATAAAGAGTAACTATTTCCTTTCCAAAACTAAATCGTGTTTTTGATTCAAAATTAGAATTTCGATTCCTTTTCCTTTTTGTCTTCAAATACCCAAGAACATTCTGATTTTAAATGGAAAAAAGAAATAGAGGTCTTGTAATTCAATAAAAATAGTGAGATATTTGCAGCCCAATTGAGGGGCTACTTCGTGAAAGTGGCAGAATTATACTAAACGAACGATATTATGTCAAAGGTTTGCCAAGTAAGCGGTAAGAGAACAAGAGTGGGAAATAATGTTTCTCATGCTAATAATAGAACGAAGAGAAAGTTTTATCCAAATCTTCAAAAGCAGAGATTCTATCTTGAGTCTCAAGGTATTTGGGTAGAATTAAAAGTTAGTACTCAGGTAATGCGTACTATCAATAAGAAAGGACTAGAGGCTACTTTGATTCAAGCGGCTAGGAAAGGTACTCTTTCTCTTTAATTCCTTTAAGATATTGAATTAGGGTTGAGCCGTCGGGCTTGACCCTTTTTTTGTTGACTAAAAGCTATTTTTGCGTATCGATTCTAACATTCTTAAAATCAAGCCCCATTTATGAGCCTTCTCCAAACAATTGAGAAAACAGCTGATTTCTTAAAAAGCAAAACCAATAACTTTGAGCCTCAGATTGGTATTATCCTTGGGACCGGTTTAGGAGGGCTTTTGAATGATATTGAGGTGCTACATGAAATCCCTTACGCTGCTATTCCAGATTTCGTAGAAGCTACAGTAGAATTTCACCCAGGCAAATTGATTTTCGGAATGCTCTCAGGGAAAAAGGTGGTTTGTATGTCTGGTCGGTTTCACTATTACGAGGGTCACAGCATGCAGCAAGTGACGTTTCCCGTACGAGTAATGAAGAAACTCGGGATAGAGCGTTTATTTATTTCTAACGCCGCAGGAGGCATGAATCCAGATTTTAAGGTAAGTGATTTGATGATAATCGAAGATCATATCTCTTTGTTCTTGCCAGAAAACCCATTGGTAGGTGAAAATGTTATGGGTGATCGTTTCCCCGATATGTGCGACCCATACGATCTGGAAATGATAACGATGGCAGAGGAGGTAGCCAAAGAAAACAAGATAGACGAAATTCAAAAGGGAGTTTATATAAGTGTAAGTGGACCTTGTTTAGAAACTCGTGCGGAGTATCGTTTATTGAGAATGGCTGGTGGAGATGCTGTGGGAATGAGCACTGTTCCTGAGGCATTGGTGGCTATTCAAATGGGTCTAAAAGTATTTGCCATATCTGTTATCACTGACATGGGCATACCAGAAACGTTACAAAAAGCCAAAATTGAGAATATCATTGCGTCTGCACAAAAGGCGGAACCTAAAATGACCCTTATCTTCAAAGAGCTCATTGGTCGCCTATAAAAAAGAATAAAATAAGTAGAAAGAGTATTCTTTACCCTTTTAGATGCCTATTTTATCGTATAAAACGAAAATACATGAATAAAATAAAGGTTCTTCTCACTGTCGGTATCTCAACTATTTTAATAAACTCATGTGCCAATAGGCAAGGTTATATAAAGGACAAGGATGAAAAAGTAACCATCAGTGATGGTTACTCAATAACAAACACTAATAATTATACAGGAGCGGCCAAAACATTAGACGGCATAGAGCAGTGGATGCCCTTGGAAGATTATCTTAGAAAAGTATCTGGTGTATCTGTTATAGGTAGCGGCCCATCCGCACAAATAATCATAAGAGGAATGGGAACAGTAAATGCAGCTTATGAACCCTTGTTTGTGATTAACGGTGCGGCTGTTAATGGAGGATTTAGCACTGTTAGCAGTATACTTAACTCTACTGATATTGAATCAATTTCCGTGCTAAAGGATGCATCTAGTACAGGCATTTATGGTACTCGGGCTGCCAATGGAGTTATTGTTATAAAACTAAAGGAAGGTTAGGGTAGGCCTTCACCACATCTATAACAAAAGTTAGCACTATTGTTGTGGTTCTCGGCTGAGCAATTGTGGCAAGACTGCGTTTGAAGTGGGGTTTTTTCCTGAGATTGGCGGGAGAGCTCAGAGCCTACTATACCCGTAGGGATGGCTATAATGCCGTAACCTAAAATCATGACTATGCTTGCGATAATTTGACCTACAATTGTCTGCGGGGCTATATCTCCATATCCAACGGTAGTCATGGTTACAATGGCCCAATAGATACTCTTTGGTATGCTGGTAAAGCCCGCAGCGTCATCTTCAATCATATACATGATAGTTCCGAGTATAACGCAGAGGATGACTATAGCGAAAAGAAATACACTTATTTTGGTTCGGGAGGCATACAGTGCTTTTTGAAGCTTTTCAGATTCTCCAACGTAGGAGCCTAGTTTTAGAATCCTAAAAATTCGAAGAAGCCTAAGTGATCTGAGAGCAAGCAGTGCTCCTCCACCTAAAGAAAGTAAAGCTAGATATTTTGGTATGGTAGAAGCGAAATCAATTAGGCCGTAGGTACTTAAAATATAACTCCAAGGCTTTTTTATTGAAATTATCCTACAGATATACTCAATGCTAAATAAAATTGTAATGACCCATTCTGCGGTATCAAACAAGGTGTGGTACTTGGCGTCTAGGCTTTTTACGCTGTCCAGCATAACCAGAACAACAGATGCAAGAATAAGCCACAGAAGTACCACATCAAAGAGTTTGCCCTCTTTGGTGTCTGCCTCATAAATGATCTCATGCATTTTATCTTTCCAATGCCGCTTCATAGCTATAAAATAACCAAGAAGGACTTGGAAAAACTAGAATAGCTTTCTAAACTTAATGGTATCGGCTATATCTTTAAGCTCTTCTAAAAATTCTGGCGAATAAGATCTGTTCACATCCATTATCACGTAGCCTATTCCCTCATTCGTTTTAAGGTGCTGGCTAGTGACGTTGATATCATGTTTAGCACAAAGGCTATTTATTTTAGCCATAATACCGGGAACATTATTATGGATATGAAGCAATCTGTGACTTTCACCCAAAATTGGCAATTGTACCTCTGGGAAGTTTACACTACCTGTAGTACTCCCATTATTAACATACTCCAAGAGTCTTTCTGGCACATAATGGCCTATCATTTCTTGGGCTTCTTCTGTACTTCCACCTATATGTGGTGAAAGAATAACATTTTCCATTCCCATTAATTCATTCACAAAAGGCTCCTTGTTGGTTTTAGGCTCTTTTGGGAAAACGTCTACGCCTGCTCCAGCTACTTTACCAGAATTAAGGGCATCTACTAAGGCCTGAATATCTACCACAAAACCTCTAGCAAGGTTTAGGAATATCACACCATCTTTCATTTGTGCAAATTCCTTGGTGGTTATCAAGTCGGTGTTTTCTATGCGTCCGTCAATGTGCAAACTCACCACATCTACCTTATTAAAAACCTCTTGCATGGAGCCACATTTAATGGCGTTACCAATCGGCATTTTGTCCATGGCATCATAAAAATAAACCTCCATACCCATGGCTTCCGCCACCACAGATAGCTGAATTCCTATGTGTCCGTAACCTATTAATCCCAGTTTCTTTCCTCTTATTTCAAAAGAATTGGTCGCAGATTTATTCCAAACGCCGCGATGCATTCGCTCACTGTTGGATGGTATTTTTCTGATAAGCATGATCATCTCACCAATAGCCAGTTCTACCACAGATCGTGTATTACTGTAGGGAGCATTGAAAACAGCGATACCAAGTTCTGTGGCTTTTCCCAGAGCTATTTGATTGGTACCAATACAGAAAGCTCCAATGGCTATGAGCTTATCAGCATTGGCCAAAACCTTGTCTGTAATGATTGTTTTGGAACGAAGTCCTATGATAGAAACGCCTTTTACTTTTTCAATGAGCTCATTTTCATCCAAGGCACCTACATGAAATTCTACATCAAATCCTTCTTTTTTGAAGGAGTCAACGGCGGCTTGGTGTACGTTTTCGAGCAAAAGGACTTTTATCCTTGCTTTAGGGTAAGATTGGCTCCTTGGAAGATGATTTAGCCATAAGATTTCGTCCAAGGTTCTTACTACGTGGTCGGCCTTTTCTATGACATTCGCTCTAGAAACATTTTCTGTGAAAGCATAAAAAGCTTCTGCTAGTCCGTTAGCTCTAATCTCATAATCTGTAAAACCATCCCCAATAACATGTACCTCGCCATCAAGTTTTAGGCTTTTAATAAGTTTTACTTTGCCCCCGTTTCCAGCTAAAACATTTTCTGTATCTGCTCCTGTGATATTACCGTCAGCATCAAAAGTAAAGGTGTTGGCATAAATATTCTCTTCTTTGACACCCATTCCTGTAGCTACAGGTACAATGAAATCTTTAAAACCGCTCGAAAGAATAATGATTTGGTCTGAACACAAGTCAAAAAATACTTGGTTTCGCTTGAAAGACTCAGAAATATTATCTTTTAAGAATGCCACTAACTTGTCAATATGCCCTTGATTAGCATTTAACAGTTCTAATCTTTTACTTAAGGCCTCCGCAAAGGTGATTTCTCCACTCATTCCTTGGTCTGTCAAATCACGTATTTGCTTTACTATGGCATCCTGATCTGGAGTGCCTTGTAATGCAATTTTGGCTAATTCGTCTAAACCTTCCACTTTAGAAAAAGTGCTGTCAAAATCTATGACGAAGTATTTTTTAGGTATTGTACTGCTCACTTGGAGGGTGTTTTAAGAAAATGAAGAATCAAAGTTAAATAGATTTCTAATCTCAGAAACTGGGAGTGGACTCAAAATGGAATAATGTTAGATAAGTTAAGATTAACCTAAATATAGTCCAAAACTAGTCGGGCACGGGGTCATCTCCTGAGCCGCCCCAAGGGTGACACTTTCTTAACCTGTTTATAGTCAAATAAAAGCCTTTAAAGAAGCCATGCTTACTAAATGCCTGTACAGAGTACTCGGAACATGTAGGACTAAAACGGCAAGAAGGAGGATACCAAGGAGAAATGGCTGCTTGGTAGAGTCTTACAATTAATATAGCGATGTATTTCATCTGATGAGGGGCAATAAAAAAGCCTTGATTCATAAAACCAAGGCTCCCTAAATATTAAAATTAATGCTTAGTTGTAGATACCTTGTTTTCCAAACTTAACGGCTAATAATGCGTAAACAACGGCTCTGTACTTATTACGGTTAGAGGTACCCATTTTCTCCATAACTTCTGCTACTGCGGCATCTAAGGCTGGGCTATCTGCCAATCCTAATTTTTTAATAAGGTAGTTCGTTTTTACACGCTGTAGTTCAGCAGGGTCAGAACCAGAAACTTTTGAAGAATCGGCGTTGTAAATAGAAGGGCCTAAGCCCTTGGCTACACTAGTTAATAGTGATTCACTTAAGCCCAGGCCTAGTTCTGAATTTTGAGCTTTGTACTGCTCCATGCATTCTGCAAATTTACTCATTCTTATAATGTTTTGTATTTGGGGAATATTTACTCTACAATGTTACCGAAATTATTTGTGCAAACAATATTTCTAAACCAGTTTTTCAGACGTATATTAGTTAATGTCCGGCAAATAACGTATGCCACTTAGGAAGTTCCATCTTAAAGTGACACCCAGCATTAAATTGCTTCCATTTAAGAACAGTTTGGTGCTTCTAGGCTCTCCATAATAACTGTCAATATCTATTTGGCTACTTAAAACTTCTCTGCTATTAATTATATACTTGGTGAAAAAGCCTATTTCTATAGGAGTTGCCAGACGTCCAATGATTTCAAAGCCAATTTCGGCAGCCAAAGGAGCAGCTTTTTGATTAAAACCGCCTGTTACATAAATAGTATCTTCAAACCCACCCCGAGTGAATAAAGTGGGTTGTCTAAAGTTAAATTCTGTGATATTTTCATTTTGTCTACCTAATGTATATTGAATGCCTCCTATGGCATTTATTCGTGAGTTTTTAGTAACTCTATCCAAGGTCAGAAGACGTTTTTTGAAACGTAAGGCTATTGTACTCTCTGTTCTCGCAACTTTAAAGGGTGCAATTGGGTTATCTGTTCTTTTATCTATAAGCTGCCATTTTAGACTAAGCGGATCTCCAATATAGCCTAACTCAATCTGCCATTTATCATTATTATTTATGCCAAAGTAGCCCTCCCAGAAAGTGTTTAATATGTTTTTTGCCAGAACTTCCCCTCCCAAACTACTTTCTAGCTTCTTTCCTGCTATTTTGATTCCCGTATTTCCAGATACATACCAATAGATTTTTTCTGTTTTGAGATTGGGCAGGGCTATTTCATTGTTAATGAGTTCTCTGTTCCTCGGGGCTTGATAATAAGGTACTTCTTGGGCTTGAACACCAATGGCAATGCAGACTAAAAGTAAGTAACCTAGATTTCTTTTCATATCAGATGCTATCTACGAAAATTATCAACTAACAGCTTAAGTATGATCTCAAAACTTCTAAATTCTTGTTAAAATGTCATTTTCGTCAAAAAAAGGAAACTTGTATTTATTTAAAAATGGTAAATTTCGTAGATTCGTTCAAATTTTAAAACAATCTTAGAAATGTCTGAAAGCGTTGCAACAAAAACTCCTACCTGGTTAATGATTGTCATCTACTTAGCCGTTTTGGCTATTTTGGCTATTTTTGGCGATTTATTCATTTTTATCCTAGGACTCATTCTGGAGACTTTAGTTTTTGCCTCTGGATATAATGCATCTAAACCTGCACACTAGGTCTGGTGGGCTTATTGCCTTTCTTTCACAACCTTTCATTTATTTATAACGTACTGATAGCAAATGAATGGTGAATCCTCTGGAAATGAGTTTCTCGAGCTGATTGAGAAATGTCTTGAGCGTGACCGGTCAGCCCAAAAAAAGCTGTATACAGATCACTATGGATTTGCTATGTCCGTATGTCTCCGATATTGTAAAACTAAAGAAGAAGCACAGGAGGTGCTCAACAATGGATTTCTTAAAGTTTTTAAGAATCTGGAAAAATATGTTACCTCACAGTCCTTCAAGAATTGGTTTAAGAGAATCTTGATCAATGCCTCCATCGACTTTTATAGAAGTCAGCAAAAGCATTATTATCATCAAGATATTAATACAGCTTACACACTCCAGAGTCACAGCCCTTCTGCCGATAGTAATCTAAGGAAAGAGGACTTAATGGAGCTCGTGAATGCTTTACCATTGGCTTACAAGACTAATTTTTGTCTTTTTGCCATTGATGGGTATTCGCATGATGAGATTTCAAAACAACTTGGAATAAGCGTAGGAACCTCTAAATCTAACGTATCACGAGCACGGAAAATGTTAAGAACTAAACTGGAAACGAGTTCAGTACGTATGAATATTGTTTAAACTAATGAAAGATTTTAAAAACATATCGGACCAAGCGTTTGACGAGCTCTTCAAGGAGTCGGCAGAAAATACGCTGCCTGATTTTGATGAATCTGCCTGGGGAAAGATGGAAGCCTTATTGGATGACCCCGCACCAGACAAAGGAGGATTTGCTCTAAAGAAGCCATTGATCTACTCCGCAATTATAGCTTTACTTCTCTCAATTGGTTATTTCACTTACGATGGGTTATTAAATAAAAATGGTGAAGTAGTAAGTACAAAAGGATTAAAAGTCAAGTTAGAAGAGGCGAATGTCAGTTCAAAATTGGAAAACGAATCAATTATTTCAGGTGCTCAAACGCCAGCCTCGGGAGAAATAGTCAATGAAGTGCCCATAAATAAGTTGTCTATTGGAAGGCCAGAGTTGTCGAAATCGTTGAAAAAGCGAAAGGATTTAAATAGTGGAAATACAATTATTGGAGTCAAAGAAAAAGGTGTGCCCATTACCATAAACAGTAATACCATGGCTTTTAATAGTAAAAATAGTGCGGCAAAGAACGCTCAAGCCTTCCAGGCGGAGTCCTCGAGAATATTAGAAAATAGACCATTACTGGCCAAAGAGATAGGGCAGGGCCTGGATAATCAAAAGCTGAATATAGAGCAAGGC
This sequence comes from Arcticibacterium sp., assembly GCA_047623945.1. Lineage (GTDB taxonomy): Bacteria > Bacteroidota > Bacteroidia > Cytophagales > Spirosomataceae > Arcticibacterium. The sequence continues at coordinate 21,210 of JBLHOT010000022.1, forward strand.
GGAGAAAGAATTGAAAACTCAAGTAGTGTACCTAGTAACTCTAGCATTTCGGCTACAAATGGAATTACTACTCGCGATGTGTCTATTGACCAACATGTTTTTCCAAAAATGGAGACACGGGCTGGCGTTGTTTCGGCAGTGGCTTTAAAAGTCAATATTGCCTTAGCTGAATTGGTAGGCTTTGGATTTAAAAACTATAAAATAAGTTTCTCTGTACCGCATTTTATAGTAGTGGCTTTGCAGGAAGAGACCGTGGAACAAGAGAGTAGACTGTCACTTAGACTTGCCATTTCTCCAGACTTTAGCTCGGTGCCAGAGAATGCTTTCTTTAAAATTGGGCACAATTGGGCGGCTCTTTTAGAGTATAGAATTAATAATAGATGGAGTCTTCAAACGGGCCTTATAAAGTCTCTGAAGTATTACACGGCAGGGCCTTCACAATACAGGTGGCCGGTGGCTTGGGGTGAAAAACCTGCAGAGTTAGATCATATTGATGCTAGGTGTAATATGTTAGACATTCCTATTAATATCCGCTACGACTTCACTCAAGGAAGAAACAGGTGGTTTGCCCAAGCAGGCCTTACAAGTTATTTGATGCTTAATGAGCAGTATGACTATGTTTATTCAGCAGAAAGCCCTGCTCAGAAGTGGTATAAGTGGGAAGGGAAAACTGGGTTTTATGCTGCGGGAGTATCTAATTTGTCTTTTGGATTGGAAAAAAGATTGTCGAAGAGACTTACCTTTCAGGCAGAGCCTTTTGCGAAAATCCCTATCGGGAAAGTAGGTTACGGAAACGTGAAATTAGCCACAGTTGGGGTATTTCTATCTACCAAAATAGCTTTAATTAAATAGCAAACGCAACCTTTAATTTTGTCCCGGCGTATTGACTGTATAACACTAAACTATTTCTCAATTATGCAAAACAAAGAATTAAGCAGGGGGCAATTTCTAAAACAAATGGGCATGAGTTCAAAGGCTCTCATGGCTTTTTACTGTATGGGAGCCATATCTGCTTGTAGTAAAGAAGACGACCCAGCCCCCATTAACGAACCCCCGGAAGATGACCCAGTAGCCAATTCTGGAATTACTGGTTTGGCTTCTGGAAATAACATTAAGTTCACTGTTGATTTAACAAATGCCACTTTTTCTAAGCTTAAAGCAGATGGTGAGTTTGCTTATGCAGGAGATGTAATTATTGCTAATATAGGTAATGAGGTGTTTGTGGCTTTGGCCAAAAACTGTACGCACCAAGGAACCGTGATTTCCTTTAGAAAGGATAGCAATGACTTTAGATGTCCTAATCATGGTTCTGAGTTTGCGAGCAATGGCTCGGTGACAATGGCTCCCGCATCAAATGCTCTCAAGGCGTATACAGTGAAACTTTCTGCTGATAAGAATACATTAGATGTATCTTAGATGAAAACTTTAACTAAAAGCCAGAAAATGAAACAGACGTTTTTATTCTTAATATTATTCTTAGGAATTAGTTTTACTTCTTATTCTCAAGAAATCTCATTAGATGATTTATTATCGGACATTGAGGCAGAAGAGGAGGAACCAGCATATTTACCAGAAAAAATGTTATTTACTCAAAGAATGCTTTGGGGAGAAAAAGGGCTTTACAGGGGCATTGGTTTAGCCCCGAAAGTCTTAACGGCAGAAACACGAGAAAGAGAGCTTAAAGCGAGAAGCACTATCTTTAAGATTCATCAAGCTACTGGTTTATTAGCAGCGGCTGGAATGATAACACAGGCCATACTCGGACCCAAATTGTACAATGGCAATTTTGGAATAAAAAATGCTCATGAAAGAGTTGCCTTAGGTACGAATATCGCCTATGGTGCTACGGCATTGCTCGCTTTTACTTCACCACCACCTATGGTGAACAGAAAGAAATTTGACAACATCAAATTACATAAATTACTTTCTATCGTGCATCTTTCTGGAATGGTGGCTACCAATGTTCTGGCCAATCAAGTAAGTCAAGGAAAGGTGGATAAAAAATGGCATAGAGCAGCGGCTATAACCACTTTTGGAGCCTACGCCGCCGCCATAGCTTCTATAAAATTCGAATTTTAAATTAATATTATAATGAAAAACATAATTGTTGTTTTAGTGGCATTCCTATGCCTAAGCAGTTTCACGGAAAAGCCAACCGCCAAAAAGAAAGTGACGGCTAATACCGAGCTATCCACCTTTATGTATGGCCTGCATCATCCTTTACATAGTTTTGAGTCTACGGCTAAGGAGTTTAAATGCATAGGTGTATATAATGAAGTATCTAAAGAGTTAGAAGTAGTAGCTGTGAGCGTTCCAGTTAAGAATTTTGATAGTGGTAATTCCAATCGAGATTCACGTGTTATTGAGACTTTGGAAGCTTTAAAGCATCCTAACATAACTTTCTCTGCTCAGGATGTGAGCTATTCTGGGAATAAAGTAACTGCTAAAGGGAAATTGGTTTTCCATGGGGAAAGTAAACCATTTACTATAACTGGTGAGCAGGTTTTAGATGGAACAAGTCTTTCTATAAAAGGGAAGTTTGATGTCAATATGACCGAATTTGGGGTTAAACCTCCTAGTCTAATGGGGATGTCTACTGATGAAGAAATCAAAGTGTCTTTTGACTTTAAGTTTGAGATATAGAGTTCATGGAATTTAGGATGACCTATTGGGCCGCTTCCTTTGGGAGCGGTCTTTTTTTGCGGCTAAGACTTAGCTATTTACTTGGTTCGTATTTTTTATTCGGGGTGGTAAAATGTAGAAAACAGCTTAAGGTCTCAAAATTATTTTCAATTAAGTTTGCTAGGGTGAACTGCTTGGTTTTCAATTTCTTGTTTGGTCAATTCAAATCTAAAAGACTTCGAACAACAAATAACTTTTAGTTATTTGTCTTTTTAGAACTAGTGCCGCTGGGCACTTCCTAATCGTATTAAAATCAATAAACTATCTCAACCGTTCTATAGAAACGATGTGTATTTTAAGTGATTTAGTTTAATGGTGGCTATAGTGAATAAAGAAGCAGCACTATCTATCGCACCTAAAGTAGTAAGTCTTGAGATGTTATTACTCTTTTATGCCTCTAAATGTCTAGGTCAGAAGTAGGAGGGATGTATTGTAGAAGAGGTGAACAAAAGCAGTGAAGTAGTCACAATCCTGAGTATATCTAAATGAAAAGAGGCCATTTCGATAGTTGAAATGGCCCCTTTTAAATGTTTTTTTAACAGAAGATTAGAACTCCCAAAGGTTGTGCTCAAACTCAATAAGCTCATATTCTAGCTCTTGAGATTTGTTCAAAGCTTCTTTAGGTGACTTATATTGCTCATCTAAATATCTATTAAGGGAGTTAGACTTCTTAACGATACGGCCGTGGAATAAGCGAAGCTCAAAAGCATCAGATAAATTAATATGCTTAGCGGTGTTAGCTTCATTATACCATACAGCGTTTGGATTGTTTCTAAAGAAATGCTCCAAATCTTTATACTTAAAAGTAGCGAGAGTCTTCTCTAAACCGTCGTTAGAGGCTTCAGCTGGTATTTTAATACTAATAGTTTGAATATCGAAGTATTGACGCGAACGCTGTCTGTCGAAAATCCAGTCTTCTTTAAGTTCCAATATGTAAAACTCACTTGGGAACATTTCATAACCACCTTCTTGGGCAGTAGCAGTCTGGGTAGTTGCCGGGGCCGAGGTACCATTTTGCGTGTTATCTTCAGTGGCAGTATCTTCTCCCCAGCCATCATCAGTACCGGCGGCGTCTTCTCCCCATCCACTGTCATCCTCTTGTTCAGTACCAAATCCTGCGTCTATTTCCTCTTGAGAAAGAGATCCACCTTCAAAACGCTTAAACATACGTCCGTTGAACTCATCTAAAGTTAATCTATCCTCTAGGTTTTCTTCAGCGTAAGCATCCAAAATTCCAGATTTAACACCTTCAATAAGGTGCTTTGTGATTTCATTGTTATTTGCAAAGAGCGGTTGATTCTGTTTTTCTCTTAAATCAACTCTTCTCCAAAGACCTACTTTATAGGCTACGTTGGACTCGTGAACTGGACGTAGAGATAATGGATTAAGACCATTGTCTGACGTCTCCTGACCTATTACCATCTGACTGAGTACTAGACCAGCCAATACAGCGATCGATTTGAATTTTCTCATTACTTTTTAAATTTAGCTTTATTTCAAAGGAATAGTGACCGTCATGGCTCCTACGTCCACTTCTTCAGTTTGTCCTTTAAAGTTTTTCCTTAATACTTTATTGATAGTAATTACATAACGATCTCCAGCCTGAGCATCGCGTGCAAGTGCATTTAAATTTTGATTCCCAGAAACACCTTTCATACTTCCTTTTGGTCTTACACCGGAAGCTAAGAATATATCGTAATCCGTTACTCTGAAATTGGCGTCTTCTGGATTATTATTTTTGAAGTCGTCATCTGCTATAGCTCTTACATTAATGGCTCTTACAGAAGAGGCGGTAAGACCTCTTTGGCTTACGGTGTTACCCACCACTGCATTGTTTGCCAATACTTCGATAGTTGGCTTAGGAACACGACGAACATTGAACGGGAAAGATTCTAGGTTAATCCCATCATTATTCACATTCATGACCACTTTAGCTTTATTTGGCACCACCGTAACTTTTCCTCCGCCACCGGCTATAAACTCGGCACCTTCACCACTGAAAGTTGGTTTAAAGAGTGGTCCAAGACCTGGGGAGTTTGTCTCTAATTTATTAGCACATTGAAGATAAAGTGCGGGCATTGAAGCAGAAACTAACGATACAGATGGTTTTAAAACAGTGTATGTTTCTTCTTGTTCCACTAATTCAGTAGATCCGTCTGGCTTAGGATAGGAGATAGTAGCTTTATAAGTTCGGGTCAATTGACCGTTAGCGTTGTATTGTCCTCCTTCGGCTCTGGTCTCGTAAGTTCCTTTCCCATCAACTACAGATAAAGGATTTCCGTTGATACTTATTTTAGGTGTAATGGCACTGGAATATGCTCCAATAGCCACGTCTGCTTTGTATGTTTGGCCAGCAACTACTGTTCTAGAATCTGGAATAACTACTGCAAAAATCTTATCAAACTTAATTTCTTTAGCACCTACTTTACTAGCAAGGTTACCCAATACTTCAGCCTCTTGTCTTCTTACTTCAGACATTTTTTGACTTAAAGATGCTAAAGCGGCAGGAACGGGAGTGGCTAAGAACATGACCTGGGCAAAGTCCTTGTTTAATTCACCTTGGTCTTTGGTTCCGTCAAAAGCCGGGTCATTTTTGGCGTCAGGTGCTAAATCCAAAAGAGTTATTTCGTTATTTCCATACCCTGTCATTCGATTGGTAAAAGCTCTTAATTTTTTCTGTAGTTCATAGCCCACACCATCTTTTTTGTTTGCTGATCCTAAAAATATATTTGCAATTTTTTCTTCTTCAGCAAGGTTTTTAATTTGATTGGTTTCAGGGTCAATACCCTCACCGGCCTCTTGAACAATTCTCTCTCTAAGGCTTTCGATATACATATTGATTTCGTTGGTGGCGTTTCTAACACTGTCTGCCACCCCAAGTAAGGCTACATACTCAGGCTTATTGCCACCATTTTCTACCGCCTCCTGCATAGCCATAATCGTACGGGCATTTGACGAGTTAGACTGCATGTTAGAAGCTACCAAGCTATTATCGATCGTAAGGAATTTTTGAAGAATGGAATTGCTGACCTGTAATGCTAACATCGCTGTAAGCACTAGGTACATCATGTTTATCATCTTCTGCCTTGGGGATTCTTTTCCGCCAGCCATAATATCTTTGTTTTAAACGGTTTATTATTTCTTTTAAAGTAGGAGTTTGTATTAACCCTTCATGGCAGAAAGCATGCTTCCGTACACAGAATTTAATGAAGTAAGGTTAGTTGTTAGCTTATTAAGCTCCTGCTTAAAGTTTTGGGTATCCTTAGAAGCATCAGACATATCTTGCATGGCGGAAGAAAGGTTGCCATAAAAAGCATTCATCGCTTTCAAATGCTTATTGGTGTCTTGAAGTTCTAATTCGTAAACCGCGTTGAGAGCACCCATATTTTGTGTAATCTTCACAAACTGGCCTCTGTATTGTTCTGCATCTTTAGTGGCATCGGCCATGTTGTTCATAGCTGTTACTGCCACGCTATAGGCATTATTCATTTCTCCTACCTTTGCAGAAGCAGCATTTACGTTAGACGCATATTCTTTAGTGGCTACAGTGGCATCAGAAATGTCTCCAAATTTACTAACAGTGTCTGTAAGCTTATTAAATCCCGTTTTAAGATTTTCGAAAACCTCGGCACCTAAACCGGACTCACCTAGCATGTCGTCCATCTTTGCTGTTAAACCTACATTAGCAGTAGAACTTGTCTTTCTACCTTCGCCGGTAAATTCATTAGATAATTCTGGATAAACGTTTTCCCATTTATAGTTATCATCTGGTCTAAGAAAAACCTGTAAGGCATAAAGTGCAAAAATCATTGCTTCCACACCTAACGCAACCGGTAAAACGGCTCCAGCCCAGTCATAGTGATTGATTTTTCCCATTGCACCTATAATCACAAATGCTGCTCCAATGCTGTATGCTGCTGGTATAAACTTGTCCCAAAAAAAGCTAGGTTTTTGATTTGCTGCCATTAGATTTTAAATTAAATAATAAATTAGATTGGTTTATTTTAATAAAACCAAAGCAGTTACTAGGCCACTTTGGTTGTTTTTTTATGATTGTTACTGTCTTCCAGGAATAGCACCTAGCCTAGGCACGACGTTTCGGAATCCTATGTAAGAGCGAGTATTGTCTTTGTACTCAAAAGTAGTGGTACCCGTTTCCAAGAAATATGCTACGTCTTTCCACGACCCCCCCTTTATAACTTTTCTAGGCTCATCTCGGTCGTCATAGACTGGATTTAAATCCCAAGTGACCTGCATGTATGCCTCTGCATATGCATCTTGAGTCCACTCAGCTACATTTCCAGCCATATTGTAAAGACCAAAATCGTTTGGATTGAAAGAATTGGCAGGGGCTGTATAAGGATAGCCATCTGCTCTGTAATTTCCACGGTAAGGTTTAAAGTTAGCTAGGAAGCATCCTTTGCCATTGGCTACATATGGGTTACCCCATGGGTATTTGGCACCTTCTTTTCCACCTCTGGCCGCCCATTCCCATTCTGCCTCTGAAGGCAAACGGAATTTTGGAGATTTAAATTGACCATTTTCTTCTCTAGCAGTATTAAGCTGTTTTGAACGCCATTCTGAGAAATATTGTGCTGCTTCCCAATTTACGCCTACTACGGGGTACATATCAAAAGCGGGGCTTGAGAAATAGTATTCCGTCATTTGGTCGCCGTTATGATAAGAGAAGTCTCTAGTCCAAACTGTACTATCTGGCGACAGTTTATTAGTTATGAATTCTTCTCCAAGGACAGATACAGAATCGGCAAACATATAATTTACGAATGTTCTGTACTCATGATTAGTTATTTCGGTATCATCCATGTAGAAAGGATTAATAGTTACTCTTTTATTCATAGAAACCCTAGAGGACAAAATATCCTGATCGGCCTGTCCCATAGTAAAAGAGCCACCTGGCACAAGTACCATACCTGCAGGAGCTGTTTGTTTGTAACCTTTTCTTGCCGTGGCTATGATCTCTCCACCTGAGAGCCCCTCGAGGCCGTCGCTAACCACATCACCCCCTTTTTTACCAAGTCCCACTTTTTCCATGGCCTTATTAAGGAAGCCACAACTTTGCAATACCATTAATGGTAAAACGAGTAGCAAAGTTTTTGACATTTTTTTGAATTGAAGCTTGTTCATAAAACAAGAAATTAATTATTAGAATTTAAAGCCTGTATTAGTCCTAAAGAACAGACTAAAAACGTAGCCTGATTCTTTATTATTGTGAAAATATGTTAAAGTTCTTAGAAAAGGGGAAAGCACATTTCTGGAACCACTAACTGTTTTTCATTAAGTTCGATTTGCACAAATCATGCCAATCAATTTGCATAAATGATATTGATAAAAACCATATACGGATTAAGCCGTTGTACGGTCTTTTTTTTTAATACCTATATCGCGGGGTACGAATAATAGATTTTTTTCCTGAACGGAGAGCACTCAAAGAATATTTGAGCATAATTTCATGTGAAATAGGAGCTTTGGCAAGTGGGCCAAATACTACATAATCCATGGCATAGCCCAGACTTACTTTTTTGTTCAGAAAATTACCACCTATTAGGAAAGACGCCGCATCTTGCCACCGATAGTTAATTCCAGCCCAATAGGCCGAATTATAAGAGACTAAAGCCCCGACTTCCGGTGAAACTGTTTTAAAATCACTTTTTATAACAAACATTGGGCTTATGTCCAATGTATATGAAATACCTATTAATAAGCTACCACTTAAATACAAACTCCTGTTTAATGGATTTCTACCAGTGAGGGTGGAGAATCCAAAACTAGGTTGATTTATATGTTTAACGGACAAGCCTAGCTGATATGAAGGATTGTACAAATAGACTCCGGCACTTATATCTGGCTGTATCTCACTAGTCTTTGTAGTAGGAATAGAAGGGTCTTCCGATTCTCTTGGACGAAAGTCGCCTCCATTAAGTGTCCTGTTGTAAAGTCCAACGGAAGCTCCAATACCAAGGAGATTATTTCCTATTCGCTTGTGAAAGGAATAGGCTGCAGTTAATTCTCTGTTTACGTTTCCTCCGCCAATGACGTCATTCATCATATAAATACCCAAACCACCTTTTACTCCACTAAACGGAACAGATGCTGAGACTATCTGAGTGGTAGGTGCTCCTCCTCTGTCAAAAGTGGCTGTATAGCCCGACCATTGGGTACGATAAAAGGCGGAGACACTGGTCTGGCCACCCATACCGGCGGCACCAGGGTTTAAGTAAAACTGATTGAAGACATATTGAGTGAATTGCGGGTCTGTCTGTGCAAAACTTTGCTGCACAGCAATACTCAACAAGAATAAGAGGTAAGTTTTTTTGATGATTGACAGTTTAAGCAAGTATTTGTTTTTTTTATAAAACGCTTCGAAGTAATTTCAATTATGCAAGGATAACAAATTTTACAAGGATAAAATCCCAAAAGGGTTTATAATAATAGTAAAAGATAACTAGACATTGTTAGCCTCTTTAATATAGACCTCTAAGGCTCCCGTCATGGAGGGAGCGTCTGGTAAAGGAGCCTGAATATCTAATATGAAACCCTCATCTCTTATGGCTTTCGCCGTAGTAGGGCCAAAAGCGGCCAATCTGGTGCCTTTCTGTTGCCAGCCTTCAAAGTTTTGCACTAGGGCTTGCACACCAGAGGGGCTAAAAAAGCAAATGACATCATAAAATACGTCATTCAAATCTGAAAGATTGGCTGGGCCAGTCTCATAGATAATCGCCTCTGTCAAAGGAATGTCATGTTTAGACATAATATTAGGTACAGAGTTATTCCTGATATTGGAGCAAGGGAATAAGAACTTTTCCTTTTTATGTTTAACAATCAAAGGCTCTAGGTGTGCGGCAGTTCTTTCCCCCGTGAAAATTTTGCGTTTTCTAATAGTAATATACTTCTGAAGATAATTGGCAGTTTGTTCGGAAATACAAAAGTATTTCATGTCGATTGGCACTTCTATCCTCAGTTCTCCACAAAGTCTAAAAAAATGGTCTACAGCATTTCTACTAGTGAAAATTACAGCTGTATGACAAAGGATATCTATCTTTTGCTTTCTGAACTCTTTGCCCGTTAAGCCATCAATTGAAATGAAGTTTCTAAAATCCACTTTTAGACCGTATTTGTCTTTAAGCTTGTCGTAAGGCGTAACTTTTTTTCCTGCGGCTATGGGGTCAGAGAGAGTTACTAAAATACTTTCCACCTTTTTTTGCCTTTTCTCGTTCTCTTGACTCATCCGTTTTGAGTAGCGTATTAGTTTAATGATATGGGTATTGCTGAAATTCTTATGCTCAAAAGGCGAATCTAATGCCTAGGAATATAGGTAGAATTTCAACAACACAAAGGTATGCAAATAAATAAAGACTTTGAATACCAGTGCTTTTTAAAATACTTAGAAAAGCTATAATTGTTCTTGACGTGTAGACCAAAACGGCTGCCCAAAGGGCTATTTTCGATATAGCTGAGATAGACATGCTGCTGTCAGAAATTACAAAAGCAAAAAGAACGAGGGCTAAAATCAAGGAGAAAAACAGACTAAATTGAATGACTTTGAAGTAGTGGATATTAACAGATTTTCCAAGTCCAAAAAGGTTTCCCGTAATTTTTAAAAAGAAAAATTTTAAAAAATAAATTGCAAAAGCTACGATTGTAATCTTAATGAAGGTAAGAGACACAGACGACTTTTCTATGGAAACCTCGAAACCAAGCTGATTCTCAAATATAGGTACTCCTTTAGCTCTTAGAAGGACATAAAGTAGGCTGGTTATCATACTTAAAAGGATCAAAAAAGAGATATTAATCTGATTCAAAGGTTTACTGACCAGGAATTTAGTGTCCCTCAGTTTGATGATGAAAATATCAGAAAGACTAAAGTACTCTTTGAAGGCCTTTGCGTTTACAGAGCTCAAAAGACTAATAAAAACAAAAATGAGTATGAGTAGAAAAATATATGTATCCTGTTGGGGTAATTTTTGCCGTAGTTTCATTCCCAAGAAATTACTTTTTGTTAGGCTGTTATCCTGAGCTAGAGTTGATTTTACTCCTACAAAAATGTTTTTAGCCGCGGTATTGCTGGCACCATAAAAGGTTATAGCTATCTCTTCTTGGCTGGAAATAAGATCCTTGATAGGTATCACCAGCCACTCTCCTTTGATTAGTTTTTTATAGAATTGACCGTCTAGAAACAGATAACTGTCTTTTGATAAAGATTTAACCACCAAAGCAAAGTGCTTGTTTTGGTTTAGCCTTAAAAACGTGGTATGTGCTTTGTATGGAGTACTTATGTCTTGTATGTAGGGAGAATATTCCTTGGAATCTTCATTGAAAGTATACCAATTTTCTCCTAGGTCCTGTATAACAGTATAGGTTTCTTCTGGCCCAGATTTTTCTGCGAAAGCCATCAGGGGAAACAAGAATAAAACAAGTAGATGAAACTTCAAAAGGACTTTTTTTGCAAAAGTAGAAATATTACTAATCTATTATACTTTTCTCTTTAAATAAGCTTTGTAATCTGGCAGAATTACTTCGTAAGTCTCATGCATAAGTGGGGAGGTTAAAATAAAGTCTGCTGTGGACCGATCATTGGCAATAGGAATATTCCATACTACGCCTAGACGTAGAAGTGCTTTAATATCAGGATCGTGTGGCTGAGCAGACATAGGATCCCAAAAAAAGATAAGTACGTCTATTTTCCCTTCGGCTATTAGGGATCCTATTTGTTGGTCACCGCCAATAGGCCCGCTTAGGAGTTTAGTTATATGAACATCTAGAGCATCTTCTAACAAAGTGCCTGTGGTACCTGTGGCAAATAGTTGATGCTTTTGGAGTGTAGCTTTATTATAAGACGCCCATTCTAGTAATTCAGGTTTTTTGTTGTCATGAGCCACTAAGGCTATTCTTTTCCTCGCCTGAAGTATTTTATTATTCATTAGATAGTTTTTTAATTATCTGGAATTCGTTTGTAAGAAACGATGTTTTACTGACAATGAGCACTTCTAAGCATGCTCAATATTACTTTATCATTAATAACTTTTCAATTTCTATGGCATTTGATCCTAAGCTACTCAAAATTAAGACTCTTGGAGAACTCAAGAAAAGCAAATATGAGAGTATATCTATTAAACTGGAGTTGAGAAATAATTTAATTAAAAAACTAAGCAGGAAAGAGAAGGTCTTTGATGGTATATGGGGCTATGAGGATACCGTAATTCCTGATGTAGAAAGAGCTATTCTTTCCATGCATCACATAAACTTGTTAGGACTCAGAGGTCAGGCGAAAACTAGAATAGCTAGGCTGATGGTGAATCTGCTAGACGATTATATCCCTATTGTTGAAGGCTCAGAATTAAATGATGACCCCCTTAATCCACTCTCTAGATATGCCTTAGATTTAATAAATCAACATGGGGATGAAACGCCTATATCTTGGCTAGCCAAGGATGAGCGATACAATGAGAAATTAGCTACACCAGATGTTTCCGTGGCAGACTTGATAGGTGATGTAGATCCCATCAAAGCGGCTACCTTGAAATTGCCCTATTCAGACGAGCGAGTGATTCATTTCGGTCTAATACCCCGTTCTAATAGGTGTATTTTTGTTATTAACGAGTTACCCGACTTGCAAGCAAGAATCCAAGTGGCTCTGTTTAATATTCTACAAGAAGGAGACATTCAGATAAGAGGTTTTAAACTTCGTTTACCTTTAGATATTCAGTTTTTGTTCACTGCCAATCCTGAAGATTATACTAATAGAGGGAGTATCGTTACTCCATTAAAGGATAGGATTGATTCTCAGATAGTGACTCATTACCCAAAATCTATAGAGATAGGGAGAAAAATTACTGAGCAAGAGGCCATTGTTAAAATAGGCCAAGAGACTATTACTACAGACAACATTCTTAAAGACTTAGTGGAGCAGATAGCCGTAGAGGCTAGAGAAAGTGAATATGTAGATTCTAAGTCCGGTGTTTCTGCCAGAATGACAATTTCAGCTTACGAAAACCTATTGAGTTCGGCTGAGCGAAGAGCTTTAATTAACAAAGAGAAGAGCGTTAACGCTAGAGTGGCAGATCTATATGGAGCTATTCCGGCCATAAATGGCAAAATAGAATTGGTATATGAAGGCGAGGTGGAAGGCCCTGTTTATGTAGCTCAAAGTCTCATTGGCAAAGCCGTGAGGACGGAGTTCTTAAAATACTTTCCAGATCCAGAGATTATAAAAAAAAGGAAGGATGTTAAGAATCCTTATACTCAAATAACGTCTTGGTTTGCAGGAGGAAACGAAATAGATATTCTTAATGACTTGGGAGAAAAAGATTATGAGAATCGACTAAAGTCTATAGATGGCTTGTCTGAATTGATAGAAGTACTTCACCCAGATATAAAAGGAAAGGCAAAAACCTTTTTAATGGAATTTGCCCTTCATGGCTTAGCCGAGTTTTCTTTAATAAGTAAAAAATCACTCGACAAAGGATTGGTATTTAAAGATTTACTGGATAACCTTTTTGACCCAAATAAGTATTTGCCTGAGGATGGTGAAGACAATGTTTATTAGTCTTTAAGAAGGCTGGCTAGGCCTTCTTGTCCTTTTGACTCAGCATGGTCTAGTGCAGTTTTGCTATTTTGGTCTTTAATGTTTTTATCTGCTCCTACGGCAAGTAGTAGCTTAACTATTTCAGATTGGCCATATGTGGCAGCATAGATAAGGGCAGTAGCTCCTAGTGAGTTTTGGATGTCTACGTCTGCACCATGCTCTAGCAACATTACCGCTATGCCGGCATCACCTTTAAATGCAACACCGATTAAGGCTGTGTTTCCAGCAGCATCTGTGGCATTAATAATGGCCCCGGTTTTTATCAGGAACTCAGAAAGATCTAAGTGGCCGCTGTAGGTGGCCATCACTAAAGGTGTAAAGCCCCTTTGGTCTTTCTTTTCTAAAAGTTCGGCGTTATTAGTTAAGGCTGCCATAGCACCTTCGATGTCTCCTTGGCGTATCAAATTGAAAAAATCCATGTGTCGTTTAAGGGCCTTTAATCCATATTTTACATTTAGCTTAACTTAATTAAGAGGCTGCTAGTTCATAAATGAACCACTTTGTTAGACTTGTGTTGCAAAGTTATCATTAAATAGTTTTAACCGAATACTTCTTTTTTGATTGGACAGGAACATGTTTTTAAAATTCTTATTAGCTATTATCTATATTGGTGCATGAATTTTCAACAACTCCAATATATTCTCGCCATCGACCGTCATCGTCATTTTGCTAGAGCCGCCGAGGCCTGTAATGTGACTCAGCCTACATTGAGTATGATGGTTCAGAAACTGGAAGAGGAGTTAGATTTGAAAATTTTTGATAGAAGCAGGCATCCTGTTTGTCCTACAGATGCAGGCGAAAAATTACTAGTTCAGGCTCAAAATATACTCCAAGAAGTTAAAAAGCTTGAGGAAATAGCCAGTGAAGCTAATAATTACATGGGAGGTGAATTAAGAGTAGGCGTGATACCTACTATTGCTCCATATTTGTTGCCGCTTTTTATTCAGTCTTTCGTGGAAAAATATCCAGAGGTCAAACTGAAAATTAGCGAACTGATTACAGATCAAATCATGGAAAGACTAGAAAGGGGAGAATTGGATGTGGGTATTTTAGTGCCTCCAGAAAATGATAAAAGTCTCAAAGAAATTCATTTATATAACGAGGCTTTTGTGGTGTACTCTCCAAGACGTTTTGATAAGGAATTTCTTTTGGCAGAAGATATTGATGTAAACGAACTACTTCTTTTAGAAGAGGGGCACTGCTTTAGATCTCAGATTATTCAATTCTGCGAATTACGGAAGCTGGCCAATAATAAAGTAGAGTACACTTCTGGTAGTCTGGAGACTCTTAGATATTTGGCAGATAAGCACCTGGGAATTACCATATTGCCGGAGCTAGCGACAAAGCATCTTACAAAGGAACAACTTAAATCTGTTAAACAATTTGCCGATCCTAGACCTGTCAGAAAAGTAAGCCTCGTGACAAAAAGAGATTTCGTAAAACGACGATTGATTGAAGCTTTTGCTGGTTCGATAAAAGATAGCTTGCCTGAAGGCTTAGAGCATAATGCCTCTAATATTATTAGTTTTTGAAATAGGTAATCGGTTATACTTCTTAATTTTAATAAAGTCGGGCTTACTTTAGCTAAAATTGCAGCCCAAAACAGCCAACCCAAATGAAAAATATTCTATTCCTTTTCCTCAGTGCTTTTGCTTTTCTCTCTTGTAAATCATTTAACCCATTAATTGTCAATACTGATAAAGGGGCAATTGAAGGATATCAAGAAAACGGAATTTTAATTTTTAAAGGGGTCCCTTTTGCGGCTCCACCTATAGATGATTTAAGGTGGAAGGCACCAAAGGAGCATGAGGAATGGGAAGGTGTGCTAGCAGCCAAAAAGTTCTCTGCGAGTCCAATGCAGCGTACTCCTCAGCCCTTTATGATGTGGACCGAAGAATTCATAGCACCTCCAGAACCCTTGAACGAAGACTGTCTCTACCTCAATGTTTGGACAAAAAACTCAAAAAAAAAGAAACCTGTATTTGTCTGGATTTATGGGGGAGGTTTCAATTCAGGTTCCTCGGCCTGTGTTATTTATGATGGTGAGGAATATGCCAGAGAAGACGTGGTTTTCGTGAGTATTAATTACCGTGTCAACATCTTCGGGTATTTTGCTCATCCTGCTTTAAGTGCTGAAAATGACTTGGGTATTTCGGGAAATTATGGTTTACTGGACCAAATAGAAGCACTCAAGTGGGTTCAAAGAAATATTGAAAAGCTTGGCGGTGACCCTGATAATGTGACCATTGCTGGTCAATCTGCTGGAAGTATGAGCATCCATTCTTTGGTGGCCTCTCCTTTGGCAAAAGGTCTATTTCATAAGGCTATAGGGCAAAGTGGTGGATTACTCGCTGGCAATAGAGCCATAGGTTTAAAAGAGTCTGAGGGTAAGGGCCTAGCTTTTACAGAAAAATTGGACAAAGGGAATATCTCAGATTTAAGGAAAATTCCGGGAGCAGAGCTCTATGACATGGTACAAAATGCGGGAGGCTTTGGATATGCTCCCATACTAGACGGAATCGTTTTACCTACTGATTTAAAAGAGCATTTCAGTACAGGGAATCATAATGATGTTCCTTTTATAAGTGGCTGGGTTACTGGTGACGGAAGGTTATACTCTCGTCCAAAAATGTCTGTAGACAGTTATAAAGAAAATGTGAGTAAGCAAATGGGAGATAAGACAGATGCTTTCCTAGAACTATTCCCAGGCGATACAGAGGAGGATATACAGGCCTCCATAAGCAAAAAGAATCTCTTAGACTTTGGAGTAAGAAATGTACATCTACTGTCAGGTTATCAAAAGAGTGATACCTACGTTTATGAAATTTCTCACGTCCCGGTTGATAAGCCCAACTTTCCGAATTATGGAGCATTTCATACATCGGATGTTCCTTTAGCCCTTCGCACGTTGCATACTTGGGAAAGGCCTTGGAGAGAAATTGACCTAAAAATGGAAAAGTTGGTTTCTACCTATTGGCTAAATTTTATCAAGACTGGAAACCCGAATGGCCAGGGTCTTCCCGAGTGGAATATTTATAAAAATGGCGGTATCCAAATCATAAACAGGGACACTCATTTTTCTAAGAACCTCTATCATAAGGAGTTAGAGGTTCTTGATTAATAGACTATTTTGATTTTCCTAATATGGTTTTGTAAATAGCGTTTCCAGCTTCAGTACGTATGTTCATAGAGCTGATTTTATTATTATCTCGGGTAGGGTATACGCGATTTGATAAAAAGACATAGACCATTTGATACTCAGGGTCTATCCAAGTAAAAGTTCCCGTATAACCGCTATGTCCGTAACTCAAATCTGAGCCCATTTGTGGGCCATTGGCAATAGATTTATCTGGATGAAGTTTATCAAAAGCGATAGCTCTACGGTTTTCTGTTGGATTAAATTGATAATTAGTACATTCCCTTATTACCTCAGGTTTGATGAATTCTTTGCCACCATAGGTGCCATTTTGCAGATACATCTGCATTAATTTCATAAGGTCATTCGCATTTCCAAACAAACCAGCGTGACCAGAAATACCGTTTAATAAAGCTGCTCCTTCGTCATGGACTCTGCCGTGAATTTGACTTTCACGGAAAAGAGTATCCATTTCTGTAGGCACTATTTGTGTTAATGGATAAAAACGACGAGGATTATAAGTCAACGAATTGGCTCCTATGGCTTTATAAGTCTCTTTAAGATATGCCTCCCAAGGTTTCCCCGTAATTTTAGGGACTATTTCTGGGTAGAAATAATAGTGCATGTCAGAATACACGTAACCCTGATCAGGCTTCACAGGAGAGGTCTCTATTTGCTTTAAAATGGTGCTTTTATAATTTTTATTTAGCCAGAGTGTGTCAGCCACTTGCACACTGAAAACAGAAGACTTTGTTTTGGAAAAGATATTTGGTTTCCACGTGATGGTTTTGCTAGATAAAAGCTTCATCCACAAGTCATTGTTTCGTTGTACAGAACCTAAATAGTCTATTTGAGGCAATGGCTTCCTTCCAAATAAACGTTGAAAGAAATTCCTTTCAGGTACTGGGAAATGTTCAAATTCGTTTAATAATTCAGGATGCTTTACGAGGCCTTTGTTCACGGTACTCAAAGTATCAATGCAGTCCATCCAAAAAGGAATCCATGCCTTTAGACCACTTTTATGCGTAAGCATATCTCTAAAACTTAAATCTGCTTTATTAGTTCCGCTGAATTCAGGATAATAGTCCGCAAACTTGGCATCTAAGTCAAATTTGCCTTCACTCATGAGCTGCATAACGGCCAGTGCTGAGGTACTTATTTTAGTAACTGATGCAAGTCCATAGACATCATTTAAGTGCACAGCACCTTGTAGTTTTTTAGCCTCAGGATTTCCAATCATCTGGGGAGGGCCAACACGGCTTTCTGGTTCAAAGGGATTATGATTATCCATAACGTCTTTGTTTCCTTTTTCAAAGACTTGGGCAGCTTCTGTTTTCGCTCCATTGGCGGCTTTTTCGTAGGTCTGATATCCGATGGCCCTTCTGTAAATAACTCTGCCGTTTTTGGCTACTTGCATAACCGCACCAGGGTAGGCTTTTTCTTCTAAGCCTTTATCTATTACGGCATCTATTCTGGCATTGAGTATTCTGGAGTCTAATCCTACTTGTTCTGGTATACCATAGGCTAGCCTTTGTAAACCTTTGGTTTCGATACCTTTACCCAGTGGATATGCTTCATTTACCGTCACAGGAAGGTGACCTAAAAAGGGAATGGCTCCAAAAATAGCTTGGGTCGCAGCCTCTTCCATGTAATCAGTAAGTTGATTGGCCATGACTATGGCTTTTGCCTTTTCTAGACCGTCTATTTTTTCCAAAGAATAAGGGTTACCAAATATTACGACCGTACTATTTGGGTTCTCGAGCAGTGCATTCAGGGCAAATTGATTTGCTTCTGACACGCCATAATTGCTATAGGGTCTTATACTATTTAGATGAAGACCTATTACAAGTTGGTCATAGGCTTTGGTTCTGTTATGAATAAGCTGAACCAGGTGGTCACTCGCGTTTTGAGGCAAATTGAAAAAGTCTATTTCGGTATAATTCCTTGCCATATTTTGGAAAGAAGTGGTGCCAGCCTTATCAATAGAGACAAATGCTGTTTTTTGCTGGAGGTCTTTAAATGGCAGGAGGTTTTTTTCGTTTTTAACCAGAGTAATGCTTTTCTCTGCAAATTCCCGGTTCAGAAAATCTGATTCAATAGTATTGAGATCTGGAATTAAGTTTTCTATTTGAGTTGGTTTATAATGGTTTAAACCAACCCAAGATTTAGCCTTTAAGACCTTATATACACGTTCATTGAGCGTTTCTACAGATATTTCACCACGCTCCACTGCTGCACGAATGGCTCTAACTGCCATAGGGACATCAGAGAATGTTTCTAAAATATCGTTGCCAGCTTTAATCGCTTCTACCAGTGCTAGGCCATCAGGGAAGTGTTTCGTGATGCCAGACATATCCATCGCATCTGTGAAGGTAAGCCCCTTAAAGTTCAGGTCGTTTCTGAGAAGGTTTGTGATAATTTTTGGAGATAATGTAGCCGCTACATTTGGGGTATTATCTAAAACGGGAATACTTAAATGTGCCGTCATAATACCCGAGAGTCCAGCGTCTATCATCGTTTTGAAAGGATAAAGTTCTACTTCGTCTAGTCGTTTTCTGTCATGAGGTATCACAGGAAGGTCATAATGAGAATCTACACCCGTATCTCCATGACCAGGGAAATGCTTGGCCGTCGCAATAATATTTTCGCTTTGAAGCCCTTTCATGTAGGCTAATGCTTTTCTGGCTACATCGTTTTTATCTTCTCCAAATGATCTGAAATTTATGACAGGATTATTTGGATTAACATTGACATCGGCCACTGGGCCATAGTTCACATGAACGCCCAGTCTTTTGCATTGTCTTGCAATTTCCGCCCCCATACGTTCTATAAGGTTGGTGTTTCCATTCATAGCACCTAGGCTCATTTGATAGGGGAAACGGACTGTACTATCTAGTCTCATAGCTAGCCCCCATTCAAAATCCATTCCTATAAGCATAGGTACAGAAGACATTTCCTGAAGCTCATTTATGATTAGAGCCTGGACGCTGGGCTGTCCTGCAAACATAGCAAGTCCGCCAATTTGGTAATCTCTGACCCACTCCCTGAGCTTTTCTGGTTCATAACCTTGTCCAGACATATTGCCTCTCGGCATTAATAGTTGGCCTATTTTCTGGTCCAGAGTAAGCGTATTAAATACGGAGTCTACCCACTTGGCGTCATAATTGGTCAAAAATGCCGGTGTTTCTTGAGCTATTGAAGCCAAACTTAGGCTGAAAAAAAGAATGGAAAATAGTGCTTTACGAAGCATATAAATTGAATTAAGGTTTGCTTCTCAAAACTAAGGAATAATGAACTTCAAAACGAATAGTTATTAAATGGATGGTCTAGGAATATCTGGCGAAAAGTGTAGTTTTGAAGAATTACGGAAAAATAAACATGAGAAAAATCTTAGCCCCTTTGTTCGCAGTGAGTATCTTACTTACATCGTGTTGGAAAAATAAAAGCCCTGAAGACCTTCCCCGTTTAAAGGAGGCTTTCCAGAAACAAGTAGAGGCTTTTGAAAAGGACAAAAACACGACTAATGAAAATGTGACAGACGGACTAGAAGCACTGAATGGCTTACAGGGAGCTCTGGAGACCGCAAAAAATGAAGATAAGGAATTTGCTAAAGTGTATGGTGACTGGGAAAAAGTAGATAAACGTGTAAATGACCTTAATAAGGAGTACGAAGATTTAAAAGCAAAGGCTGAAGGGCTTTTTACGGCTATGGAGACTCAAACCAATAGTCTGGCAGATGCGAAAAGTAAGGCAGACTTGAATGCTGCTATTAAATCTGCAAGAGTGAAATATAATGGTACTTTGGTGAAAACCTCGAAGGCCATTCAAAAATTACGTGTGCTTCATAGTGACGCTGTGGATGTAGTGAAAGCCCTAGAAGTTGCGGTGGCTCTTAATTCATTTGATAATATAAATGAGCAGTTAAAGGGCATAGAGGGAAGGGTAGATGGCATTATGGCTGAGCTTAATGTGGCCGTGTTAGAAAGTAAAAAGCTCTACGACAAAAGGTTAGACGAACTCCAATAAAATGGGCACATATATGAATGGGAAGAGGCTGTCTCAAAAGTATGAGACAGCCTCTTTTTATTTCTATCTGAGAAAGTTCCAAATATATGATTCTCAGACTTCACTTTTTACTTTTGAGGCATCCTCTTCTTTTCAATAATAAGGAAACTAGTTTGGGAAAACTTCCTTCAGTTTCTCTGTTCTGTAACTAAAAATGTGATTTAATTGACTTTTTATAAAAAGGCCATTCATTATTCTTCCTAAAAAACCGAGGGGTATTTTGTATGATATTTTGTCTCTTATAAGTGTATTTCCTTCGGGTGTAGCTTTAAAAAAATGCTCATGATGCCACATAGAGTAGGGGCCATAACGCTGTTCATCCACAAAATAATGTTGGTCTTTGACAGTGGTTATTTCTGTAACCCAATTTGTTCTGATGCCTGGTAGGATACCAACTGTATAACTAATGATTTGGCCGGCATAGGCCTTTGCATCTATATCTGAAGTGATAATAAACCCCATTTCTGGTGGCGTTATCACCTGTAAGTTTTTTGGAGAGCTAAAGAATTCCCATGCCTGCTCCAATGGAATTGGGACTTCTTGTATTGATTCTAACGTATAAATTCCAGAATGACTTTTGAAATTGACCATGATACAGTTTGTATTAAGTTTAGTATTAATAAAGAGAAGTGGCGTCAAATTCTAAATACGCTACCGTGCTATACTCTAAAGTATTTAAAAGGAACATAAAGCATTCCGAAGCATTCGCCCTCTTCTTTTCCTAAATGTTTGTGATGAGTTTTATGTGCTTTTCTAAGTCCAACCAGATAAGCATTGTGTGTATTGTCGAACCATTTAAAACGACGATGAATAAGCACATCGTGCACTAAAAAATAGGCAAGACCGTAAAACAAAATCCCAAAACCTATAAAAAAGGGAAGAGTAAGTCCGTTTTGAGAGCCTATAATGATTAAAGTAGCACTAGGCACAGCAAAAATCACAAAGAAAAGATCGTTTTTCTCGAAAATGCCGTTGTACTTAGGCTGATGATGGTCTTCATGCAAATACCAGAGAAAACCATGCATTACAAACTTGTGAGCACACCAAGTGATACCTTCCATAAGTAAAAAAGTCCCAACCGTAGCCAATATAAATATCATAAAGAGCAGTTTTTTCTAATGGACATTCTCAGAGAATCGGAGTCAATACTTGAGGCCAAATAACTTTTCAATTTACGTTCATCTTCGTCCAAAAAGGTATTATAACCTAAAAAACTAGGAGTCCTTTTCTGAATAAGATACCGCATATAACGCAAATGTATGTTCTCTGGATTTTGTGTCACTAGTTTGTCTAGTTTATCTTTCCCAGCTTGGAAAATATTGTATTTTTTTAAAGGACTAAAAGCATACTCTGCTTGTTTTATTTCTAGGGTGACCACATAGGCCAGAACTGAAGGGTTTGTTGATGAAGTGTAATTTTTCAGAAAAAGGCTTTCTTGTTTTTCTGAGTTTAAGTCATGAAACTCTCGCATAACAGTTGGTACATCGGCTGATGATAACATAAATAGTGATATGAAAGCAAACGCAAGATTCATTTTAAAACATGTTTAATCGGAACCTGAGATAAGACTTGCCTAGAATGACCATTTTCGTTGTGTTTGAAATCCTAATTCGTTCTTTAAGCAATCTTTCGACTGGTATTTTTTCTAATTTGTTAAGTAGTCGGGTGTAGTACTTGTAGGCCACATAAACGCCGAGTTTGGCCTCTATAGGAAGCTGGATAATTCCTTTAAAGGCTTCATTAAAGTCTTCCTTAATTTCGTCAATAATGAGGTCTTTCTGTACTTGAGTAATGTTTTTTAAATCTACGTTTGGGAAATAAGATCTGTTCAGCAGTTCATAATCATCTTTCAAATCTCGAAGAAAATTAACTTTCTGAAAGGCCGAACCAAGTCTCATGGCAGTTTCCTTCAGGTGTTCATATTTATTTTCATCACCCTGCACAAAAACTTTGAGGCACATTAGACCTACTACATCTGCGGATCCGTAGACGTAATTATCTATTTCTTCTTTGGATTCGTAAGTTTGTTTGGCCAAGTCTGCTTTCATACTACGCATAAATGACTCTATTTGACTATGGTCTATAGTATGCTTGTTAACAGTCTTTTGAAAAGCATTCAATATTGGATTCAAACTTATACCATCTGTTATAGAATTCTTATAGGCTTGTTCAAATCTATCAAATAGGATTTCCTTTGGATATTCATGAAATGAGTCCACTATCTCATCTGCGAATCTTACGAATCCATAAATATTATAAATGTCACTTCTAATGCTAGACGACAATAGTTTAACAGCTAAAGAGAAAGATGTGCTATACTTTTTCGTAACTAATTTAGCACAGTCTGCCGATACTTCATCAAATAATTTCTTCATAAAGTTTTCATAATTGATTCTGACGCAATTTTACCAGAAATCAATGCTGGAGGAACACCTGGTCCTGGTACTGTTAACTGACCCGTGAAGAATAAGTTCTTTACTTTTTTGCTTTTTATGCGTGGTCTCAAGAAAGCTGTTTGAGTTAGAATATTAGCTAGCCCATAAGCATTTCCTTTATAAGAATTGTAATCTTCCTTAAAGTCATTAACACAATACGATTTACTAAACAAAATACTTTTTTTCAAGTTTTGACCCGTTAATACTTCTAATCTGGTCAAAATTATATCAAAATATTTCTGTCTAGCTTCTTCAGTATCAACTAAGTCTGGAGCTAGAGGTATTAGGAACGTAGCCGCTTCTTTTCCTTCTGGAGCAAAAAAATCATCGGTTAATGATGCGAAACTGGCATAAAAAAGAGGATTAGCTGGCCATTCGGGCGAATCATAAATTGATACCGCGTGTGCCTCAAAGTCGGCATCAAAAAAGAGTGTATGATGCGATACATTCTTGAGTTTTTTATCAAATCCTACGTAGAACAGTAGAGAAGATGGAGCGAAAGTTCTCCTAGACCAGTAATCTTCAGAATACTGACGATACTTAATGTCTAGAAGGCTTTCCGTGTGATGATAATCAGCTCCACTTAGAATGATATCCGCCGGTAACTGATTACCCCTAATCCTTAACCCAGTGGCGGTACCATTTTCTAATATTATCTGCTCTACATTAGCATTTGTTTCAAATTTCACCCCTAATTCCTCTGCAAGTTTTTGTATGCCGAGAACTACACTATACATACCATCTTTTGGATGCCAAGTTCCTAAGCCAAAATCTGCCCAATTCATGAAATTGTATAAAGCAGGTGTGTTGCTTGGCTTAGCACCTAAGAAAAGCACAGGAAACTCAAGAATTTTTCTGAGTTTTTGGCTCTTTATCTTTTTTCTTATCTGACTCTGAATATTAGTTAGGAGTAAATGGAGCCTCGTAATTGTTTGAGGCGTTATTAACTCCAAAGGAGAGACTCCTGGTCTATAGACAATGTCTTTGACAGCAATGTCATAGTTTTCACTAGCCTGTTTGAGAAAGGCTCTAAGCTTATCTCCTGCACCCTTTTCTTCTCTCTCAAAGAGTTCTACAATTTCATCAATCTTTCCGGAAATCTTAAAGCTATCTTTTGTGCCGAAATAGACTTCATAGCCAGGATCTAACTTTTCTAGGGTGTAATAATCTTTTGAATGCTTACCAAAATCACCAAAGAACTTCTCGAAGACATCCGGCATCCAATACCAAGTAGGCCCAATGTCAAATGTGAATCCATCTCTTTGGTATCTCCTTGCTCGGCCTCCTATCTCGCTATTTTTTTCATATATAGTTACCTCGTTACCAGCCTTAGCTAAGTAACATGCAGAGGAGAGAGCAGAAAACCCAGAACCAATAATTGCTATTTTCTTCATATTTGTTTAACAAAAGTAGTAATTTAATTAAACAATAAATATTTTATTGCAAGTTTAATACAACATCTTTAAGACTTTTAAAACATTTAGATCTCTTTGGAGGCTCTATCTCATTTAGTCCGTGAAACTTACT
>JBLHOT010000023.1:0-44807 GCA_047623945.1 Arcticibacterium sp.
ACTAACATCAAAGACTTACTTATCATCATTTGTGCATAAACTGCGTGATTTAAGGCCAACTGAAAAAAGTCAATTCAACATGTGAATAAAGAAACTACAAACTTGAATTATTGACCTGAATAGTTACTATAGATCTAATAATAATTATCTTTTAGCAGACTTTTTAAGCATCTTTTAAGGCTAATATTTCTACTTTTGCGTCGCACAAAATAAGACTAAGTGAATCTGGTACTAAAGAATAGAAAAGGAGACTTTGCCCACATAGACCTGAACCTGGGGGCGGCTATTACACAGCTCCATTTAAACGGCGAAAATGTTATAAAGTATCCTCTGAAAGATGGGGAACCAAGAAAAGGATATCCATCGGCCATACTTTTCCCTTTTCCTAATAGGATTAAGGACGGGAAATATACATTCGAAGAAAAAGAATACGCTTTGGAGATGAATGACTTGGAAGCACATAGTGCCATTCATGGTTTAGTGGCTTTTGAGACTTTTGAGCTTATTTTTCAAACACCCTCTAAATTGGTAGTTAAATATGTTTATGATGGTCAACACAAAGGCTATCCTTTTCCTTTTGAACTTAAATTGACATACCAGTTAAAAGAACACACTTTAGTTTTTAGTGCCGAGGCTTTTAATTCTGGGACAGGCAATATGCCATATGGGTTTGGTTGGCATCCCTATTTTGGTTTTGATGGTACAGCCATTGGAGAAATGACCCTTAAGGCACCTAGAAGAAGGAAGATGGAGCTCAGCGAGAGGTTCATTCCTACAGGTGAGTATGAAATAGAAAAGGCACAGATAATCGATCTAAAAAACAACATTTTAGATAATGTTTATGCGATCGAAAATGAGGGTCTCGAATCTGAAGTAGCCCTGCGATTCAAGAAAAAGAAACTAATAGTTTCTCAAAAAACGGGAAAAAATAAGCTCAACTATATGGTGCTTTACATACCTCCTAGCAGAAATTGTATTGCCATAGAGCCACAAAGCTGTAATACCAATGCATTCAATAATGATGAAGGATTACTCGTTCTAGCTAGTGGTAAAAAAAATAAATTCGATATTTCTGTTTCCGTAGAAGGTTAGAAGCCAATTTCTATATTTGTAAAAGTGGATAAAATTAAACTAGACGTATTAGATATTTCCCCAAGCCAAGTTCAAGCTGGTTCTTTTACTATGATTCTGGGTGCGAATAATGGCTCTGTCAGGCTTCCTATAATCATTGGGATGTTTGAGGCTCAGGCTATCGCCATTGAGCTGGAGAAAATTGATTCCAAACGACCATTGACGCACGACCTTTTTGTCTCCTTCTCAAAGTCCTTTGACTACACTGTAGAAGAAATCCTTATTACAGATATAGATGATGGCGTGTTCTATGCCAAAATAGTTTGTTCAGATGGGATTAGACAAAAAAATATTGACGCTAGGCCATCAGATGCGATTGCCATTGCCTTAAGGTTTAATGCCTCCATATATACCAATGCCAAGGTTATAAATGAGGCAGGAGTAAATACAGAAGATATTCAAAGCGATGCCCCAGAAGGTAAATCGGAAGGGTCTCAAAAAGTGAGCATTAAGGTTAAAGACAGAAATAAATCAAAATCGCTTAGTGATCTGAGTATCAATGAACTTAGTAAAAGGCTACAGGATTCTTTAGAAAACGAGGATTACGAAACGGCTGCTGAAATTAGAGACGAGATAGAACGAAGAAACTAAATCTTCACCTTACTCCTTTTAATTTTGTTAAATTGGAGTTTAATAACCCTATGCTAAAACTCATAAGAAACTTTTTACCATTTAAAGCCATTGGAGACAAGCCATTGGCTCGGGCACTTAACTATTTGGATGTCTTTGGGATATTTCAGGTAGACCCCTTTGGCAATCCATTACTGCTCAAGAGGATAATTATTTTTGTGGCCGGTTGGCCTACCTATTGGCGTTTGGCTGTTGCCAATAAAATGACCATTGAGGGAGGTAATTATTTAAAAGACCTTCCTAACACCAATGTCCTATTCATTTCAAATCATCAGACTTACTTCGCAGACGTCATTTCCTTTTACCATATTTTTTCAGCTGCCAAATGGGGAATGTATAAAAAACTGTACCCTTTCTATTTATTCTCTCCAAGAGCTAAATCCTTTTACGTAGCGGCCAGAGAAACCATGAAGTCTGGTTTTCTTCCTAAGATGTTTAGCCTCGCGGGAGCCATTTTGGTAGATAGATCTTGGCGAGCCGAAGGGCAAGAAGTTCAAAGAGATGTAGATTCTTCTGCAGGTAATAATGTTCAGAAAGGTCTTAATTATGGATGGGTTGTCACTTTTCCACAAGGTACCACAACAGCCTATGCTCCCATTAGGAAAGGAACCGCACACATCATTAAGGATAATAACCCGATAGTAGTCCCAGTAGTTATAGATGGTTTCAGAAGAGCTTTTAATAAAACCGGACTGAGTTATAAGAAAAGAAATACTAATCTCAAGGTTAGATTTAAGCAGCCTATTTATTTCACGAAAGACCAGCCACTAGAGGATATTATAGACATGGTCACCAAAATAATCGAGCAAAACGTCCCTGAAAATATTGCAGAGTGGAAGGCCGAGGCTGAGAATAATAATTCTTAAAAAAGTATAATCACTCCTCTTTTATAAATGGGAAGTTTATCTTTGTTCAACCTTTTCAATCAATGAAATCTAA
Source organism: Arcticibacterium sp. (assembly GCA_047623945.1). Lineage (GTDB taxonomy): Bacteria > Bacteroidota > Bacteroidia > Cytophagales > Spirosomataceae > Arcticibacterium. Next base: position 2,701 of record JBLHOT010000023.1, read on the forward strand.
TAAGAAACTAGGAAGCTACCCAGGTATACTCATCACGGCCAGTCTTACAGTGGCCCTATTCCTTATCGGTTTTTGTGGATGGGTAGCGTTTTCATCAAAAGAACTCATTAAATACATCAAGCAAAACATTGAAGTTCAGGCCTATTTAGATAGAGAGCTACCGCAAGAAAAGATTGATTTTATAAAAAAAACGCTCTCCAGTTTTCCGGAAATAGAGCATTCTGGCGATTCCAGCCTTATTTCATTTATTTCTAGCGAATCTGCTGCTACGGCTTTTTTAGCAGAGACAAATGAAGATTACCAAGCGATCTTGGGAGATAATCCATTCAGAGATGCATTCAATCTAAAAGTGAAAGAGGAGCTGCTTAATGAGGGCGAACTAGCCATACTTAAGAAAAAAATAGAAACCATTCCCGGCGTATACGAAGCAGACTATGCTAAAGATTTCGTTAACGGAATTACAGAGAACGCCAATAAGGCCTATCTTATTTTAGCCTCCATTGTTCTTATTTTTTTGGTGGCTACCATTTTATTAATAAACAACACGATTAAACTGGCCTTGTATTCCCAGCGGTTTATCATCAAAACTATGCAGCTTGTAGGAGCTACAAATAGCTTCATTCAAAAACCCTTTGTTGGAAAAGGTTTATTTCAAGGTTTGCTGGCTAGTATTATTTCTTCAATTTTAATTATTGGAACACAACAATTGGCTCTAAGGCAAGTAGAAGGCCTAAGCCTTATACAGAATAGTGAGATGATGATTTATGTCGTCCTTATACTATTAATCCTAGGGCCGTTGATAGGCATGGTAAGTACTTTTCAGTCCATTAATAGATATTTAAACGTAGATTTGGACGATTTATATTAATTGTAAAAAGATGTCAAAAAAGAAAACACAAACTCCTGAGGCAAATATTACTGCCCAAGAAATCAAAGCTAAGTTGAATATGAATCCAACAAAATCAAGTAACGGTGAGGCAGATTTAGCTTTTGGTAAAGGCAATTTCACTTTTATGCTAATTGGTATCGGGGTCATCCTTTTAGGTTTTATTATCATGACGCTAGATAAGGAAGAATTTGGCTTTGGTTTTTTAGGAATAACACTAGGCCCTATTGTAGTATTCAGCGGTTTTATGATAGAGCTTTATGCTATTTTAAAGAAAAAAGGATAAGGTCTTATGGATGTAATTCAGGCGATAATTCTCGCCATTATTGAGGGTATTACAGAGTATCTTCCTGTAAGTTCTACAGGTCATATGATTATCGCGTCTTCCTTTATGGGTATTGATAATCAAGACTTTACCAAAATATTTGAAGTTCAGATACAGTTCGGAGCCATTCTGTCTGTCGTTGTACTATATTGGCGAAGATTTCTACAATCTTTTGAATTCTATTATAAACTCTTAGTGGCATTTTTGCCAGCTGCGGTTATTGGGCTTCTCTTAAATGATTACATTGACATGCTGCTGGAAAACGTCATTGTTGTAGCGGTGATGTTAGTTTTAGGTGGTATTGTTTTAGTTTTTATTGATAAAGTTTTTGAAGGCAAGCCTCAGAAAGAGGATGTCTCCTACCCTACAGCATTAAAGATTGGGTTTTATCAATGCATTGCCATGATACCAGGTGTGTCTCGCTCTGCGGCCTCCATCATTGGTGGTATGACTCAGGGTTTGTCCAGGAAATCAGCTGCGGAGTTTTCATTCTTTCTGGCTGTGCCTACCATGTTTGCGGCATCTGCTTATAAAATGTTGAAAGGTTACATGGACGGAGCCTTAGCTTTCAGTTCAGACGAAATAAAGCTGCTGGCCGTTGGAAATATTGTAGCGTTTTTAGTGGCTCTTGCAGCCATAAAGTTCTTTATTTCTTTCCTTCAAAAATACGGTTTTAAGATTTTTGGATATTACAGAATTGCCCTAGGACTCTTGATTTTGAGTATGATAGCCATGGGATATGACTTAAGCATTTAATGGATTATTTTAACGAAAATGGAGCTTTTTTACTCATTGACAAACCCTTAAATTGGACTTCTTTTGATGTAGTCAAAAAAATAAGATCTTCTGGGAAATTCAAAAAAGTAGGTCACGCCGGGACTTTGGACCCATTGGCCTCGGGCCTACTCATACTCTGTATGGGTAAAATGACTAAGCAGATAGAAAAGTATCAAGCTCAAGAAAAAGAATATACAGGCTCTTTTACATTAGGCAATACCACTCCCTCTTACGACCTCGAAACGGAATTTGACTCCGAACATCCCACAAAACACATTACTGATATACTGATTCAAGACGCAGTATCTAAGCTAACAGGATTCATAGAACAAGTTCCACCAATTTTCTCTGCCGTAAAAGTGAATGGCAGAAGAGCCTACGACGCGGCAAGGAAAGGTGAAGATATAAAGTTGAAGGTCAGAACTGTAGAAGTTAAAACTTTTGAAATAGACCATAGTGAGTTTCCTATAATTAAGTTCCGTATCGTATGCTCTAAAGGCACTTATATACGAAGTATGGCTAATGATTTTGGTAAACTTCTCCAGTCCGGAGCCCATTTATCTAGTTTGAGACGAACCAAGATTGGCGATTTCGACGTACGTGATGCAGAGGATGTATTAGTGGCGGCAGAAAAAATCAGTAAAGCACGTGAAAGTATATAGAAGTCTTATCGAGTTTTTTGCCCTAAAAAATGCCGTGGTTACGAGTGGGACCTTTGACGGAGTACATCTCGGTCATCAGAAAATCATTTCAAGACTTTTAGAAACAGCTAAAGAAACAGACGGTGAGAGTGTCGTTATTACTTTTTGGCCTCACCCTAGGCTCATAGTTTCACCCAATAGAGATGATTTAAGGTTACTTTCTAATCTTGATGAAAAAATAGAATTACTGGGAAATTTGGGTGTGGATCATCTCCTCGTTTTGCCATTCACAAGAGAATTTTCGGAGTTGAGTTCTGAAAAGTTTGTAGAAGACATTCTGATTTCTGGAATAGGGACTAAAACCCTTGTAATAGGTTATGACCATCGTTTTGGTAAAAACAGAGAAGGAGGTTTTGATTATCTCAAAAACAATTCGGAGCGATTTAAGTTAAATATCGTAGAAATTCCAAGGCAAGAAATAGATCATCTCACTATAAGCTCTACCAAAATCAGGCAGGCCCTCCAAAACGGTGAAATAAAAGTAGCAAACGATCTTCTGGGTAGAAATTACTCTTTCCAAGGCCTCGTAAAAAAGGGGAGACAACTAGGACGACAAATAGGTTTTCCTACTGCTAATGTAAATGTTGGGAAAAAGTATAAGCTTATACCCATGATCGGGGTTTATGCGGTTAAAGTTTTCTTAAGAGATGAATCTTTTTTGGGTGTCATGAATATTGGATCTAGACCTACCGTAGAAGGGCATGGCATTACACAAGAAGTACATATTTTTGATTTCGATGATGATATATACGGTGAAGTACTAAAAGTAGAAACCGTGGACTATATTAGAACTGAGATGAAATTTGAAGGCATGGAGTCCTTAATCCAACAAATAAAAATGGATTGTGAAAAAGCTAAGCGTATTCTATCTTAAGGGGATAAAGTGTGGAAGAGAGTGAGAATTAAATGTTCTTTACGTAGCTTCCAAGCACCTTAATGTCTTTGCCATATTTGGCTAAAACGGCACTCAAATTCTCATCTCGGTGATTGCCTTCTACCTCAATGAAAAACCAAAAATTGAACTCCTCATCACCTTTATAAGGTCTGCTCTCTATTTTAGTAATATTAATATTATGTGCCTTGAATTCATTCAAGAAATCTGCTAACACTCCAGAAGACTCTGTATTTCTTAGTCTGGCAATAAGGGTGGTTTTGTCGTTTCCACTTGGCTCGTTTTCAAAATCTTTTGACAAAATGAAGAATCTTGTCCTATTGTTACTGTTGTCCTCAATATTCTGAAATAACATAGGCAATCCAAAAAGCTTTGCTGCAATTTCGGAACAAATGGCGGCACTTTCTGGGTCTTCAAAAGCAAGTTTAGCCGCTTTTGAAGTAGATTCTACCTGAATTTCTTCAATCCCTTGTTGCTCAAAATACTTATTTAGAAAGCCACGGCATTGTCTAAAAGCTATATCCTTGGAATAAATCCGCTTTATATCAGTAAGTTTATCCGCTACAGAACCTAGGGCAAAATGTATGGAGAGCTTTAACTCCGCCACAATACTTACGTCTCTTTCATTGAGCAGATCCACCGTTTCATAGACAATTCCTGCCTGATTATTTTCTATCGGAATCACTCCAAAACGAGCTCGCTCGGTATCCACAGACTCAAAAACCGCCTTTATAGAGGGTAGCATAATGTAGTCGCCAAGTGCTCCAAATCTACTTTCGGCGGCTTGGTGTGTAAAGCTTCCCTGAGGGCCCATATAGGCTATCTTCTCGGGTAATTCTATGTTTCGAGCCGTAGCGAAAATCTCTAGAAAAATAGCCTCGATAGCCTTTTGATTCAACAGACCTCTGTTTTCCTCTGTGAGTCGAGTTATAATGGCCTTTTCTCTTTCTGGTCTGTAAACGGCAGCATTAGTCTGATGCTTTAATTCACCCACTTTTTTGACCAAGTCCATCCGTTCGTTCAATAACGTAAGCAGCTGGCTATCAATTTTGTTTATCCCTAAACGAAGATCTTCTAAATTCAAATCAGTCAACAGGTTTATAGTGGTCGTCCCAGTTTTTAACTTTAGGCTCTTTTAATTTCCCCAAACTCTTTCCTACTAATAGGGCCACAGTAGCATCACTGGTTACATTAACAGCGGTTCTTATCATATCTAGTGGCCTGTCCACTGCAAAAATAAGAGCAATTCCGGCAGGATTTACACCAATGGACTCTAAAACAATTACCAGCATTAAAATACCGGCTCCTGGAACTGCCGCCGTACCTATGGACGCTAGCGTAGCTGTTAATACTATGACCAGCTGATCCGTAAAAGTTAAATCATTTCCGAAAACCTGAGCAATAAACACTGCTGCAATTCCCTGATAAAGGCTTGTACCATCCATGTTGATGGTTGCCCCAACAGGGCACACAAAAGCAACGACATCTTTCTCTACGCCTAAATGCTCTTCTACTCGCTCCATAGTTACGGGCAAAGTAGCTGCACTGGAACTCGTAGAAAATGCCAATAATTGAGCCGGAGAAATACCATTTAAGAATTGTTTAAAACTTAAACCGGTAAATATTTTCACCACAGTAGGATAAAACAAAAACAAAAGAATTAACAATCCTGCAATAACTGTAAGGGCATATGCACCTAAAGCAATAAATACGTCTGCGGAGGGAGCTTCTACCATAAGCGTGGCCAAAAGAGCAAAAACACCATAAGGAGCAGCTAGCATGATGACATCAATCATTTTCAGAATAACCTCATTAAGACCATCAAAAAATACTTTAACAGGTTTGGCCTTCTCTGGCTCTATGAGAATCATGCCTATTCCAAAAAATACCACAAAGAAAATAATTTGTAACATATTGCCATTTGAACTGGCTGCTGCCACAATGTTTTCTGGAATAATATCAATTAAGGCTTGTAACGGCCCTTGTTCTTGAGTTTCAGCCGCTTTTGAAATTCTAGTGTCTGCCTCGGAAGAGAAACTTTGCATCATTTCTGTCCGAGTAGATTCTGCAATAAAACGCCCCGGCTTAACAGTATTTACGAGCAATAAGCCTAGAGAAATAGCCACTACAGTAGTTATTACATAGATACCAATGGTTCGGGTACCCATTTTAGACAATTGTCGAATATCATTTAGATCTGAAACCCCTTTTATAAGCGAAGCAATAATCAACGGAATCGCGATTAGTTTGAGCGAGTTTATGAATATCGTCCCGAAAGGTTTTATCCAATCCACCACAAAGTCTTTCCCCCATGGAAATAACAGGAATAACGCTCCTAGCAGCAATCCAGCCACCATTCCAATTATTATCTGCCAGTGAAGTCCAAGTTTTTTCATCTTAATTTTAATTTTAGGGCTAGTTAACTTCTTCTAATTCAGGAACAACATCTTCCTCTGCTAAATCCTTCTCTATTTTTAGATTTTCAATGATGAATTTCTGTCTTTCAGGCGTGTTTTTACCCATGAAGTAACCTAAAATTTTTGCGATACTGGATTCTTTTTCCAGAATAACAGGGTCTAGTCTGATATTTTCGCCTATAAACGCTTCAAACTCATGAGGAGAGATTTCTCCCAAACCTTTAAATCGGGTTATCTCAGGTTTTCCGCCTAGTTTAGTCATCGCATTTCTCTTTTCTTGGTCAGAGTAACAGTAAAAGGTTTCCTTTTTATTTCTAACCCTAAAAAGTGGCGTCTGTAGAATATAAAGATGTCCTCCTCTTACCACATCTGGAAAAAACTGAAGAAAGAAGGTCAATAAAAGTAATCTAATATGAGAGCCATCCACGTCCGCATCTGTGGCTATCACCACTTGATTATAACGTAGGCCGTCCATGCCATCTTCAATGTTAAGGGCATGTTGAAGTAGGTTAAATTCTTCGTTTTCATACACTACTTTTTTACTTAAGCCAAAGCAATTCAATGGCTTACCTCTCAAACTAAAGACAGCCTGCGTCTCTGGGCTCCTTGCCTTAGTAATACTTCCAGAAGCAGAATCTCCTTCTGTGATAAACAGCGTAGTATTTAAATTACCTTCATATTTCTGATCGGTTAGATGGTATTTACAATCTCTTAGTTTCTTATTATGAAGACTTGCTTTCTTGGCTCTTTCATTCGCCAATTTTTTAACTCCAGCCAGCTCTTTTCGCTCTCTTTCAGACTGTTCGATTCGCTTCTTAAGAGCAGCCTTTGTTTCAGAATTCATGTGTAAGAAGTTGTCAAATTGTTCTTTGACAAAGTCATTGATAAATGTTCTTACAGTTTGTGCATTCTCTTCTGGAGATATGGTAATGGAACCCAATTTAGTTTTGGTCTGAGACTCAAAAACCGGTTCTTGAAGTCTAATAGAGATAGCACCAATTACTGATGCTCTAATATCCTCGGCTGCGTAGTCTTTTCCATAATGGTCCCTCACCGTTTTTACTATAGCCTCTTTAAATGCCGAAAGATGAGTACCCCCTTGAGTCGTGTTTTGACCGTTTACAAAGGAGAAATAATCTTCGCCATATTGGTTTCCATGTGTCAAAGCAAGCTCAATATCCATCCCTTTGAGATGTACAATTGGATATCTTAAGTTAGCCTCTTCCGTTTTTCTTAGTAAAAGATCTAAAAGGCCATTTTGTGATATAAATTTCTTTTTGTTAAAATTTATGGTCAACCCAGCGTTCAGATAGCAGTAATTCCATATCATACTTTCCACGTACTGAGGAATGTAATGGTAGTTTTTGAACACTGAGCTGTCTGGAACAAACTCAATTAGTGTTCCATTCTTTTCATTCGAAATCTCTCTTTTAGATTGCTCCTGCAACACTCCTACCTTAAACTCTGCCCAAGCAGATTCTCCTTCTCTAAATGCCTGAACCTTAAAGTAGGAAGAAAGTGCATTAACAGCTTTAGTACCTACACCATTCAGTCCTACAGATTTCTGAAAAGCTTTACTGTCGTATTTTGCCCCAGTATTAATTTTGGACACCACGTCCACTACTTTTCCCAGAGGGATTCCTCTTCCATAATCACGAACAGTCACCTGACCTTCATCAATGAATATAAAAATAGCCTTTCCATGACCCATGGCATACTCATCAATGCAATTATCCATCACCTCTTTTAGGAGAACGTAAATTCCATCATCAGCAGAAGCACCATCTCCAAGCTTACCTATATACATACCGGGTCTTAGCCTAATATGCTCTTTCCAATCCAAAGATCTTATACTATCCTCATCATATTGAGGTTCTTTATTTTCAGCCATTATAAAAGTTTAAGCAGCACTATTTTTTCTATTCATATTAAAACCATTTTGAGTTCTATAAATCGAAAATCTTCCGTTATTTTGCAGGAATCGAATACTAAGAAGACCCAAAGGTGGTTTACAGTTTAATTAAACGTTTGTCTATGAATTTGTCCAAAGTTAGGAATTCAGATTTAATCTCGAAAGCCCTATTTGGTATTATAATTTTCTCCTCAATCTCTTTCTCCAGCCTTGCTCAAGTTTATCAGGGAAACCCTCAGATAATCCCAGGGTTCCCTACCCAAATACCTCCTGGTTACCAAGTAGGTCAAAACCCAGTGGGAGTGCCTCCTGTAACAAAGGCCACTCAAAATGGAGCAAGAGAGGTAGGACTTACAGATGCCGATTTAGAGGCTATGACTCATGAAGATTCTGTGGCCATGGCCATGGATGAAATAGAATCCGAGGACCTGGCACTTCAGTCCCTTAGACGAAAAATATTTGGTCATAAGCTCTTCAATTTAAATACCTACGACCCTAATGCAGTAGTCAACATCCCAACTCCAAACAATTATGTACTGGGGGCCGGTGACCAACTTATCATTGATTTTTATGGCTCGGCCGAACTTCATCATGAGGTTGTAGTAAATCCAGATGGTTTTATAAGCATTCCTAGATCTGGGCTTATTAAGGTGAGTGGGATGACCATTGAAGATGCAAAAGGCGAAATTAGAGAGCACCTCAGACGGACCTTTTCTGGCCAAGCAAATAGAAATTTAAATATTTCCCTTGGCAATGTGAGAAGCATCAAAGTTAATATTACCGGGGAGGCCATTACTCCTGGAACTTACACGATGAGTTCTTTAAGCACGGTTTCTTCTGCCTTATATAGAAGTGGCGGCCCAAACGAAATAGGCTCCTTTCGAGAAATTAAAGTTATCCGAAATAACAAAGTAGCTGCTGTTTTAGACCTGTATGACATTCTCATCAAAGGCTATTCTGAGAAAGACATTCTATTGCGTGACCAAGACGTGATTCTTATCCCAACTTATATTAATCGGATAATTATTGCCGGAAAAACTAAAAGAGTTGGGTATTTCGAACTTAAGAACGACGAAGTATTGAATGATGCCCTGAGTTATGCGGGAGGCTTTGCCCCTGACGCATATTCTCATCGTCTAAAAATATACAGAAACAATAATCGGGAAAAAGAGATTTACGACATACTCAGCAACGATTTCAATACTTTCAAAATTACCCGTGGCGACTCTATAGTAGTGGACGAAGTTTTAGAACGCTTCACAAACATGGTAACTGTAGAAGGAGCTGTTTACCGTCCTGGAGAGTATTCTTTAAGTTCTGCGAAGACTTTAAAAGCACTCATAGAGTCTTCTGACGGATTAATGACGGATGCCCTCATAGGCAGACTTTCTATCGTTAGAACCAACGATGACCTTACGATTAGCAACCTATCTGTAAATTACTCAGATATTTTGTCGGGGAAAGTTGAAGATATTCCATTAATGAGAGAAGACTTGGTGATAGTCCCTTCTATGCTAGATTTGAATGAAGAGGCCTACGTAAGAATTCGGGGAGCCATAAATAATGAAGAGGCAGAAGAAGGGGTAGAAATTGTTTATGTAAAAAACCTTTCGCTTCAAGACCTTGTGGTACGCGTTGGTGGATTTACAGAAGCTGCGAGTTTATCTAATATTGAAATAGTTAGAAGGAAGAAAAATATTGTGATTGGAAATGAAAATGCCATCACTTCAGATATAATTATTGTACCCTTCAAACCTGGTTTTGGCATAAGTTCTGAAGCTTCTGAAACTATTTTAGAGCCTTTTGATGAAGTTTTCGTAAGGACTTCTCCAAACTACCAAGAGCAAACCTATGTAGAAATACAAGGGGAAATAGCATTCCCTTCTACTTACGGAATAGAGAGAAAAGAAGAACGTATTTCTGACTTAGTTAGGAGGTCTGGAGGATTAACGTTACAAGCTTATATACCAGGAGCCACTATTATCCGAACAGTTCAATTGAGCCAAGTAGAACTTGAGCAGAAAAGAAGAACTCTTAATGATCTAGCTTCTGGAGAGGAACAAGTGATTGAGATAGACGAAATTGAAGAAACACGTGAAGAGTTTATTGACATTGATTTAGAACAGATTCTAAAGAGCCCTGGTAGTGTCGGCGATCTTATTCTTCAAGATGGAGATGTTATTAAAATCCCAAAACTACTTGAAACTATTAGAGTACAAGGAGAGGTACTCTACCCTACCACTGTGAAGTATTTAAGTGGGGCTCGCTTTAAAAATTACATTAGTGGTGCTGGAGGATTTACCAAGAAATCATTGAGACGTAAGTCTTATGTACTCTATCCAAATGGTTCTGTAGATCGCACTAAAAAGTTTTTAGTCTTTAATATTTATCCGAAAATAGAGCCGGGTTCAGAGATTATAATACCTCAGCGAATTGAAAATGACGCCAATAGATTAACTAGTATAGCTAATATTCTAGGTACACTAAGTGGCACTCTAACAGCAATATTTTCTATATACGGTATACTTACACTTGGTAAATAAAAGTCTTGAAAGATTAGAAATTAAGTCCTAATGGAATTAAAAAACAACTCTGAAAATCTGGTCTCAACCAAAGAACTTTTAAATCAATTCTTTGATTTCTTAGACCTTTTGGCTTCCAAATGGCGTATTTGGCTAGCTACTCTACTAGGAGGAGCTTGTCTGAGCTTAGCTATTGACCTAACAGTAGATAAAGTCACAACTTATCGCAGTACCATAATTTTCAACTTGGAATTAGGAGGCGGTGCAGGACAAAGTGCATTGAGTGGCTTTGCAACAGCATTTGGTATGGGAGGTGGTAATACTGCTTCTGGAGGTGATTTATTTACTAGTCAAAACTTTCCAACGCTGCTTCGATCTAGGGCGGTAATGGAAAGGGCATTGATGAAAACGGTGGTATTGAATGGAGATTCACTACTCATGATCAACTATGTAGCAGATAGTAGCGACATCAAAAGCAACGAATGGGGAGGAACTTTGTTTAGAAAACCCTTTGAGGCAGCGATAAATCATACGTTTAAGGAAAAAGATGTAGATGAGTTCACCGAACTGGAAAACCTTATGATAAACTCTATTTACGACAAAGTAATGGAGGCCACCTCAGTAGACTTAGTAGAAACTACGAGCAGTATCATGGTACTTACCTCATTAATGACCAATGAATTACTCGTAAAAAAATGGGTCGAAGTACTGCTTGAAACTACTGAGGAGTTTTATGTGGAAATGAAAACCAAGAAAACGAGAAACCTACTAGCGACTCAGAAAGAGCAGCTCTCAAAAATTGAATCAGAACTTAATGGCGTAGATTCTAGAGTAGCTCGTCTGCTGTTTGAAAACCCTTATACGGTAAATCCCCAGGGTAATATGCAACAAACTCAGGCTACTAGAAAAAGCAGCTTTTTAACTAATCAGTACATGGCTCAATTAAACACCATAGTAGGATTAGAAAGAGTAATTATAGAGCAGACTCCAATTTTCACCATCGTGGAAGAAACGAGGTTGCCATTAGAAAAAGAAAATACACAAACAGGATTAGGCTTAAAGCTTATTAGCCTAGCCTTTTTAATCCTGTCTATCGTGATTATAAGTTTGACTGATTCTTATAAGAAAATCATGAATGCCTAAACCATTTCTGCCTTGAATAATAGGAAAGTAAAAGTTATATCTGCGGCTCCCACTTTTTGGGAGTATTGGAAAGAAGTATTTGAGTATAGAGAGTTGTTTTGGATTCTGGCCAAAAGAGACATTATGGTTCGCTATAAACAAACCATTTTTGGCGTAGCGTGGAGCATATTACGTCCACTCATCTCTTCTTTAGTCTATGTTTTTGGAGTGAATAAAATAGGCTCTTTAGGTGCCGATTCTGAGATACCCTATATATTAGTCATTCTATCAGGAAACATCCTCTGGCTCTTCTTTTCTCAGTCACTCTCTACAATAGGGCTAAGTATGGTCACTAATACTAATTTAGTTTCTAAGGTCTTCTTCCCCAGGATAATCATTCCCTTTAGCTCATTTTTCTTGGGGCTATTAGACGTTATTATCGGGATGATTGTTTTTCTAGGCTTTTGTGTTTACAGTGACTTTATTCCTGATTACAAGATTGTTTTTGCCCCTATATTCATTACCCTTGCTTACATGGCTGCCAGTGGTATTGGACTGTTTGCTGCGGTATTAAATGTAAAATACCGTGACATTGGTCAGTTAATCCCATTTATTTTAAGCTTTGGGCTTTTCATTTCTCCCGTGCTTTACACTACCGCAAAGGTGACTAACCCATTGGCTTACAAACTTTTTGTACTAAACCCTGTCACTGGATGCATTGATGCCATGCGATGGTGTATGTTAGGTGACCATTTTGCGTTTAACTGGGATAGCTTTATTCCACTGGTTATTTTCTGTTTTGTCAGTCTTATTCTTTCCATCCGTTTCTTTAGGAAGCATGAAAACTCCTTTGTAGACTACATTTAATACCTTATGCCAGCAATAGAAATAAAGAATACTTCTAAAAGCTATGTGATTAAGCATAAGCTGAACCAAACAAACAACATTAGGGAGGATATTGTCAATTTTGCCAAATCTACGCTCTCTAAAAAAAATAAGAACTCCGAAAAGGAATTGTTTTGGGCTCTAAAAGACATCAATCTTAAAGTAGAACAAGGAGATAGACTGGGAATCATTGGGAACAATGGAGCCGGAAAGTCTACCTTACTTAAAATCCTGAGTAGAGTTACTGCCCCTACTACAGGTGAAATAAGAATCAATGGCCGTATGGCAAGTTTACTGGAAGTGGGTACCGGGTTTCATCCAGAACTTACAGGACGTGAAAATATTTATCTAAATGGCTCCATTTTAGGTATGAGAAACCAGGAAATCAAAAAGCAGTTTGATGATATCGTGGAATTTGCAGGAATCCAACAATTCTTAGATACACCTGTAAAAAGATACTCTTCAGGAATGTATGTTCGTCTGGGCTTTGCTATTGCAGCACATTTAGAGCCAGAAATACTTATTGTGGATGAAGTGCTAGCTGTAGGTGACGCAGATTTCCAAAAGAAGAGTATTGGTAAAATGCGTGATGTTTCTCGAAGTGGAAGAACTATTCTCTTTGTAAGTCATAATCTTACTGCTGTTCAAAATTTATGTAATAAAGGTGCCTTTTTAAGAAAAGGTGAACTAGTAGACTCTGGCGACATTAACTCTGTGGTTAATAACTACGTTCAAAATGCATCTTCTTTTCAGGTGAAACAAATCTGGCCAGATAAGTCCAAGGCTCCCGGAGAAAATGGTATAGTAGCCAATAGAATAGAGCTAAAATCAACAGAAGAGCTCAGTGTAAGTAAGGCAATTACCACACAGTCGCCGCTAAAAGTAGAATATGAATTCTGGAATGATCATGAGGAAGTCAAGCTTAATGTCAGTATTTTCCTGCATGAAGTGACTGGCCAATGTGTTTTCAATCTAGCCAACGAAGGTCAGGTTTTCAAAAAGGGGCTTATTTCTTCTGAATTCAATATTCCCGGAGACTTTTTAAACGATGGATCCTACTATATTTCCATAATGGTGGTGAAGGATGAATCTCGTCCCTTATTCTTTTTTGAAGAGGCCTTAATGTTTGACATTCAAGACCACCGAGGAGAGTCTGAGTGGCTAGGCAAATGGCCAGGGGTTATCCGTCCGATTAATCTTAAAATTAAGACTTGGCAAAAAGAGTTTGAACAATAAAGCTTAGTTTCGCCTTTTAATAAACAATAGTTGGTTTGAGTATATTTGTTACCAAAGCTTTTTTACCTCCAAAGGCCGAATATCAGGCCTATATAGACGAAATATATAAGTCTAATTGGCTGACTAACAATGGCCCACTTCTTCAAAGGCTAGAGGCTAAACTTAAGTCTCATTTAGATATAAGTAACCTCTTATATGTCTCTAACGGTACCATAGCTATTCAGTTAGCCATTAAGGCTTTAGAGCTGAGTGGTGATATAATAACGACGCCCTACTCCTACTGTGCCACTACCACATCTATTCTTTGGGAGAATTGTAGACCTGTTTTTGCCGATATAAACCCAACAGATTTAAACATCAACGCCAAGCTCATCGAGTCCAAAATAACAGACAAAACCTCAGCGATTTTGGCCACGCATGTTTATGGTAATCCTTGCGATGTAGAAGCCATAGCCGCCATTGGGAAAAAACATAATATCCCCGTCATTTATGATGCGGCTCATGCTTTTAACGTGAAATTAAATGGAAAGTCTCTTTTAAGTTATGGAGATGTGGCCACTTGTAGTTTTCATGCTACTAAGGTTTTTCATACCGTAGAGGGAGGGGCCATTGTTGTGAATGGGAACAAAGCTTTATTTGATAAACTCTGGTATTACAGAAGTTTTGGTCATGTAAATGACAATTATGAATCCATAGGTATAAACGCCAAAAACTCTGAGTTTCATGCGGCTATGGGTTTAGCCAACTTACCTCATTTAGATGCCATTATAGCTGATAGAAAGAAAATTTCTGAACGATACGATAGTCAGCTTTCTTTTGAAAATCTACATAAACCTGTATCGTTAGAAAAGGACTTTGAATACAACTATGCCTATTACCCAATCGTTTTACCAAGCGAAACCCTTACGGCAAAGGTTATAGCAGCTTTAAAAGCCCAAGATATTTCCCCAAGGAGGTATTTTTATCCATCTCTAAATAAACTGTCATATGCAAGTAGCCAAGATCAATGTCCTGTTTCGGAATCAGTTTCACTAAGAGTTCTATCTCTTCCGCTTTATAAGGATTTAGCCATGAATGATGTAGATAGAATCTGTCAAATTATCAACAAAGTTTTAAGCAATTGAATAGCTCTAAGAAAAATATCCTCTTTGTAAGTCACGATGCCAATAGAGCAGGAGCCCAGCTTTTCCTTCTGAACATCATGAAAGATTTTAAGGCAAAGGGATTCGGCATTCACTTACTATGTCTGAATAAATGGGGGCCACTTTTGGCTAATTTTGAGGACCTATGTGAGGTCCTAGAATTGCCTCCTAAAAGCTCTAGAAAAGAGATGGTTCTTTCAAAAATATTCAAATCTGGAGGACCAAAGTATTTCATTAAAGATAGCTACTCAAAAAAAGGCATTGACCTAATTTACGCAAATACAATAGCTACAGCGTCAGCAGCTTTTGGAATCAAGGAAGCCTTGGACGTTCCGCTGATAGCCCACATTCATGAACTCTCCTTTTCTTTGAGTCTCTATGCCAGTAAAGCAGATAAAAATAATTTCTTGAGCTCGGCTGATGGTATCATAGCCTGTTCTGAGGCGGTCAGAGATAACCTGGTCAATGGTGACCCTTCTCTATCTGAAAAGACTGAAGTCATTCATTCATTTGTAGATAATGAACGTGTGCTCAAGCTCCATGAGGTTTCTGATAAAGCAGAGATAAAAAAGGAATTTGGTTTACCTGAAAAAACACTTTTGGCAGGTGCCTGTGGTAATGCCGAGTGGCGAAAAGGATTGGATGTCTTCATCAATTTGGTGAATACCGTAAGTAGGAAAGCTCTGGCTAATCCTGTACATTTTGTTTGGATTGGCCTACAACCAGAAGGTGAGTACTACGATCAAATCATGTATGACGTTGCCAAGATGGGCATAGAGGCTTACTTGACCTTTATTCCACCAACACCTAAAGCCGTAGAAATCATCAATGCCCTAGACTTTTTTATTGTCAGTAGTAGAGAAGACCCTTTTCCGCTCGTGATGCTGGAAGCCGCTTTGTGTCAAAAACCAATATTAGGATTTAAAAATACAGGAGGTTGTTCTGAGTTTGTGAAAGATGAAGCTGGTATTCTTGCTAATTATTTAGATACAGAAGGGATGGCCGAAAATCTAATAACACTAGCTGACAACAAGGCTTTAAGAAGGCAAAAAGGACTAAATGGTTATAATTCCATTCTCAAGACGTATAGCTTTGAACATTCTGTAGAAAAATTAGAAGTTTATTTGGACAAGTTTTAATCCAAAAAACTTAAAAGAAAAAAAGGAGCTTTCGGCTCCCTTTTTTCTTCATTAAATCAATTCAGTTCTTATAACAGAATATCCCCAGTCATTTCGGCTGGAATAGCAACCTCCATCATCGTCAAAATAGTTGGAGCTATATCTCCTAGTTTACCATGTTTAGGTTTATTGTGATATGTTGGATCCACGACTATAAAAGGTACCACATTTAGGGAATGAGCCGTATTCACAGATTTGTCATCATTTAGCATATAGTCTGCATTTCCATGATCTGCTATAACTATGGCCGAATAACCATTCGCCAAACCCGTTTCTACTACCTCTTTTAGACAAGCATCTACCGTTTCTACTGCTTTTACCACAGCATCAAAAACCCCTGTATGGCCTACCATATCAGGATTCGCAAAATTAAGACAAACAAAGTCTACTTCTCCTTTTTCTAATTCTGGAAGAATACCCGCCTTAATGGCTGTCGCAGCCATTTCTGGTTTTAAATCATAAGTGGCAACATCTTTTGGAGACTGTGCCATGATTCTGGTTTCTCCCTCAAATTCCGTCTCTCTTCCACCTGAGAAAAAGAAAGTAACATGAGGGTATTTCTCTGTTTCAGCAATTCTGATTTGCTTCTTACCAGCAGCTTCTATAACTTCTCCTATCGTATTTACTAGATTATCTTTCTCATAAATGACGCCCACGTTTCTGTAAGTAGCATCATAGTTTGTCATGGTGATGTACTTTATATCTAGTGCCTTCATGTTTTGATCAGGAAAATCCATCTGAGTTAAGGCCTGGGTTATTTCTCTTCCTCTATCGGTTCTGAAATTAAAACACATCACTAGATCCCCTTCTTCAATATTCCCTATCGGTTGGCCATGTTGCTCCACCACAATTGGTTTTATAAACTCATCTGTCACTCCAGAATCATAAGCAGCCTGAATAGCAGATAACATTCCCCCGTTAGAAACACGCTCACCCTCACCTTTTACCATGGCATCATAGGTGAGTTTTACCCTGTCCCACCTTTTATCTCTATCCATCGCATAGTACCTACCTGTCATAGTGGCAATTTGCCCCCCATGAGTAGCCAAATGCAATTGTAAATCCGCCATAAAGCCTTTCCCTGACTTTGGGTCACAGTCTCTTCCGTCTAGGAACGCATGGACAAACACGTTTTTACAACCCGCTTCCGCAGCTATTTTAGTGAGTCCCTTAAGATGCTCAATATGAGAATGTACACCTCCATCAGAGACTAAACCTATGAAATGTACTTTCTTCCCTTTCTCTTTGGCATATTGAAGGGAAGCCTTTAATACAGGCTCATTGGCCAGTCTACCTTCTTCTATTTCAACGTTTATTTTCTCTAATTGCTGATAAACGACACGGCCAGCTCCTAGATTCATATGACCCACTTCAGAGTTCCCCATTTGGCCATTAGGAAGACCTACTGGTCTTCCAGATGCCTCCAAAGTACTACTTTGATAAGTTCTCATTAAGTGGTCAAAATATGGAACATTGGCTTTTTCAATCGCCGAACGCCATTCTTCACCTGCTTTAGGTATTCCCCATCCGTCCAATATGATTAACTGTACTTTTTTGTTCACTTTTTTATCTTTTAAATTCCTTAACTATTCTTAATTTTTGGAGGCTCTATAGAACATAGTATTACTATTATCTGGCCTTAAAATATCCTTTGCCATTGCCTTAAAGATATCTGGACTTATACTATGCAGCTCCTCCGTTCCTCTGTTACAAAGTTCAGCATTTCCGTAGTTAGCTGCAAAGGCTAAATTCATAGCTCTATTTAATAAATCAACCTCTGAAAAATGCTCTGAAACCTCTGCTTGATTTTTGGCTTTTTCAAGCTCCTTAGTCTGCATTTCTGAAGAAACAAGTGCTTCTATTACGTTTTCAACAGCCAAGTTTCCTTCTTCGATACTAACGCCTTCATTCAGATTACCGCTCACCACTAACAGCCCAGGATCCAAAGAAGCAGTAACATAAGCATTAATATTATTGAAAAGTCCTTTTTCCTTTACAAGGGCTGTGTATAGTCTGGAAGACTTTCCCCTTCCTAAAACATCACTTATCAAATCTACTGTTTGGAAATCTGATTCGTACTTACCAGGCATATGGTAAGCCTTATATAGAGCGTCTAAGGGCACTTTTGATTCAGTCTCTAAAAACCTTGCTTTGCTTTGTCTAGCTTCCTGTGGTAAGTTTTTTTGCATTTTCTCTCCAGCTGGAATTGCAGCAAACCACTTTTCAGAAAGTCTTTTCACCTCTTCTAAACTGATATTTCCCGCAATCACTAGCGTGGCATTGTTTGGCAGATAATGCCTATAGAAAAAGGCCTTTACATCTTCCATAGTAGCGTTTTCGATGTGGCTAATTTCTTTGCCAATTGTCGCCCATTTATATGGATGATTTTTATATGCCAGTGGCCTTAACTTTAACCAAACATCACCGTATGGTTGGCTCAGATAACGCTGCTTAAACTCTTCAATAACCACTTTCCTTTGCACTTCCAGTACTTTTGGGTCAAATGAGAGGCTCATCATTCTGTCTGATTCTAACCAAAAAGCTGTTTCAATATTATCAACAGGAAGTGTAATGTAATAGTTGGTGATATCTGGCGAAGTAAAAGCATTATTTTCTCCTCCTACACGCTGTAAAGGCTCATCATAGCTGTCAATATTTTTGGAGCCTCCAAACATTAAATGCTCAAATAAATGAGCAAAGCCCGTTTTGTTTTCGTCCTCGTCCCTGGAGCCTACATTATAGACAATGTTAAAGGCAGCCATCGGTGTGGTTTTATCTTGATGTAGATAAACCTCGAGGCCATTATCTAGTGTAAAATGCTCGTAATTGATCATTGTAATTTGGATTTTTCTTTTCGACAGCAAATTTAGGGTTTAATGAAGACTATTCGCCCAATAAATAAATAATAGACAATTACTCAACAATAGTTCTATTATGAGATCTATGGGCATTAAATACTGACAAATGATGTAAATTTACTTTGAACAAGAATGACAATGCTTTGAAATCTAAATCTTACGTTGGTGGCTGGAAATCTATTTTTTATTCTCTTCACGTTTTGCAAGAAGCTGGTCTAGGAAGTATTGCTAGAACAATTACCTCAAAAAACACCTGTAAAACGTGTGCCTATGGCATGGGTGGGCAAAAAGGTGGTATGGTGAATGAAGCAAATGATAAAATAGAAATCTGCAAGAAAAGCCTTCAAGCCCACATTACTGATATTCAGGAACCTATTCCCCAAAAATTTTGGCAGGAAAACACCATTCCGGACTTAAGAAAACTTAGGCCTCGTGAATTAGAGAAACTGGGTCGACTCCAGCAGCCCCTTTTAAAGGAAAAAGGAGCTGAGCATTACACCCCTATCCCTTGGGAAATTGCACTTGATAAAATTTCTGAAAAATTCAAAGCCAGCAAACCCAACAATACCTTCTTTTACAGTTCAGGAAGAAGTGGAAATGAGGCAGCATTCTTACTTCATTTATTTGCTAGAATTTACGGTACCAATAACGTAAACAACTGCTCATATTACTGCCATCAAGCGAGTGGAGTAGGTATGGGAAGTACTTTAGGCACAGGAACTGCCACTATACAACTAAGTGATTTAAAGAAGACCGACTTAGTCTTTGTGATAGGAGCAAATCCAGCATCCAACCATCCAAGGTTTCTTACAGAACTCATGCATTGTCGCAGGCGATCTGGGAAAGTCGTGGTTATTAACCCTGCCAAAGAAGCCGGCCTAGTAAACTTCTCTATACCTTCAGACGTGCGTTCCTTATTTAGTCGAGGCTCGGATATTGCCTCTCATTATTTACAGCCTAAAATTGGTGGCGATATGGCTGTAATTTATGGAATTAGTAAAAGCTTGATAGAAAAAAATGGCCTAAATGAACTCTTTATAGAAAAGTGTACAGAAGGTTTTGATAATTTCAAGAATCTTATAATTAAGCTTAGCTGGGAAGAAATTGAAGCTGGATCTGGCATTTCTAAGTCTCAGATTACGGAGGTGGCCGAGGTTTATAGGTCTGCAGAAAACGTGGTATTCTCTTGGGCTATGGGCATTACGCACCACAAGCACGGCTCCGAGAATGTAGAAGCCATTGTCAACTTGGCGATGCTAAGAGGGATGCTTGGACGCACAAATGCTGGACTTTTGCCTTTAAGAGGACACTCAAACGTTCAAGGAATTGGCTCTGTGGGCGTTACCCCTGCTTTGAAGCAGAAGGTTTTTGAGAATATAGAAAACCATTTAGCTGTAAAACTTCCCACGACGGCTGGTTGGGATACCATAAAATGCATGCAAGAGGCCAGCGAAGGAAATGTGGATGTGGCTTTTTTATTGGGCGGTAACCTTTACGCCTCTAATCCGAATTTAAATTTTGCAGAGAAGGCTCTTAATAACATTCCTTTTAAAGTGTTTTTGAATACTACATTGAATGAAGGGCATATCAATGGAGTGGATGGAGAGGTCATTGTTTTACCTGTACTTACTAGAGACGAAGAAAAGCAGGCTACCACACAAGAATCCATGTTTAACTATATGAGGATGAGTGATGGAGGAATAAACAGACTAAGAGATGTGCTTTCTGAAGTGGAGATTATCTCAACTATTGCTAGTAAAGTCATTGACAAAGCTGTTCTTGACTTTTCAAAATTCACGAGTCATCAAAACATTAGAGAAGTTATTGGTTCTGTAATCCCGGGTTTCGAAAAACTGAAGGAAATAGACCTCACTAAAGAGGAGTTTCAGATAGAAGGAAGAACTTTCCATACACCCGAATTCAATACCCCATCTGGAAAAGCTAAGTTCATTTGTAACGCATTACCTAAAATAGAATTAGCACCAAACGGCCTTTCTCTGATGTCTGTCAGAAGCGAAGGACAGTTTAACTCCATCATTTACGAAGAAGAAGACGCATGGCGGGGTACAAAACACAGAGATGTGCTTTTAATGAATATAGAAGACATGAAGGCGAGAAGTATTGCCGAAGGTGAACGCATAAATATTAAGAGCAAAACAGGTATTCTACAGAATTTCGAAGCTCTTAGTTTTGATATCTCCAAAGGATCTACCATGGGTTTTTACCCTGAAACCAATGTCTTGGTTTCGTCAGATAATGACCCCAGAAGCCTCACGCCTGCTTTTAAGAATACAGAGATTTGGATTGAAACTATGGCTTAACGAGCCAGTATCTGAGTGTTCCAAAAAAAGTATTCCTGTAACCCTGCTCTGAAATATCTGAGAATCCTGAAATCTTAAGAAGCTCAGGAATGCTATCGGAACTGGTTATGTAGTTATCAAATACTTGAAGAACGAAAAAGAGTATGCTCATTAAAATGTTGGCGGCCTTTCCCCAATCCGCCAACACAAAACTACCCTCAGGTTTTAGTACTCTTCGTATTTCTTTGAAAGCTCTTATTTTTTCTTCTCTCCTTAAGTGATGAAAGACCCATGTAGAAATCACTTTGTCAAAATGTGAATCTGGAAATGGAATAGCACCACCATTAAATAAAACCAAATTCTTATTTGGAATCCCCTTAGCTTTAGCTATTTCAAGAATTTCAAAATCCACATCAAGGCCAATTACTATTGCATTAGTACACTCATTATCAAATATTTGCATCAATACGCCTGTTCCACAACCGAAGTCTAAAGCTAAGTCACCTTCGACTATTTCAGCAAGTAAAATGGTCTTACGCTTTACTTCCTTTTCTGGTATCCAGAAACGAATAAAACAGTCATAATAGCGTGTAAGAAAATGATATTTCAGAGCAGGAATAAAGGCCATTACCAGCTTCCTGTCTGCTTAGACGACTCTAATTTCTCTTCATAATCGTCTGGTAATAATTGGAAGAAATCCAATTCTGTCATTTCTTCTATGTCGTCTATTTTAATCTGCCTTTTTTCCATTGTAAACTTATATACTGGCTCATTAGGAAGTAAAAATGCGATAACCTTATCTGGGATAGATTTATTAGCTGAAAGCGTAAAGATGATTTTGAAAAAATGGGTGGGTACACTTACCTCATTTTGCTTTCCTATATATAAAAACCTATGCTGAAAAACGGGCCCTGTGATCACATAAACCGTTCCAAATTTCCTTGCCCAACTTCTAGTCTTTATCTCAAGCTCGTTCCATGCGTATCTATTTAAAATGGAGTCAAAAGGGGCGATATTACTCATAGAAAAAGTCTCTGTCATTTCTGCCTGACAGCATTTAAAATCACCTGCAGGTACCAAGTGCCCTCTGTCGTACCCAGAACCAGAATAGTCGTAATACTTGGCCGTTTGCGAAGCTAAATCTTCCTCATCATCAAATCTAATGCCGTATCGGCTGGCTTCTCCACGTGTATAAGAGCCTTCTAGCTTATGAAGCGTAAAACGAGCCTGCGTGAGAACCTCATCATAATAAAGCATGTAATTGGGCTTATAAACCCACTCCCCAAAAGTATTAGGCATAGGCACTATGGTTTCCGGATAGTTCAAAGAGGCCAATTCATCTGAGAGGCTCTTAGTTTTCTGCTGAGTTTCAGTTAATCCTAGCTTTGCATGAAGGTTTTTAAGCCTGTCGGAATTATTCAATAGGTAAATAAGTCCTATCACAATAGCGAAAGCGGCTGCCGAACCTAAGTATCTTTGCCAAAAATAATTTTTATAAGCCATAAAAGAATGGTAAATGTGTTACGTTAAAGCAATAGATAATTATCCATAAAACAAAAATTGATTATGAAAAAAGCATTTACACTTTTGACTCTAATTTTCATTTTTATGAGTAAGGGCCAGGCACAAGAAAAATTGAAAGTATTTAAGTTTCAGCCATTGCCCTTGGCTACTTCTATGTTAGCCTTTGGCGTAGAAAGCTTTAATGAGGACCGGTCGAGAAGTATGGTTTTTAACCTGGGCATTAGGTATAAAAAGGACAACGATAGGACTTATTCATATGCTGAATCCAGTGTTAGCGGTGGAGACTTCATCAATCAATTCTCTGATTGGAGAGGTATCATGGGCTCTGTAGAAAGACGTTTTTATGTTCCGGCATTTAAGGACAAAGGGTCCAACATGCTTAATCAAGAGGGTAGCCAAAGTGGTGTATATTTTAGCCCTTCTTTGAGAGTTGACTATAACCAAAGTGATTATGATAGATCTTATTATAACTATATATATGATCAGGAGTCGCAAACACAAACTTCTGAATTATTGGCTAATAATGGTAAAATAAACTACCTAGGCATTATGCCTGCTTTAAACTTTGGCGTACAGTTTACCATTTTTCAATACGCCTATATAGATCTTCATATTGGAGGTGGCATTAGAGTCCAGTGGGAAGATGTCGTAGAACAACAATCTTCAAGAACCAACTCCTATTACCGAGACGGTGGTATTATAGAGGAGTTAGTAATCAAAGAAGGCGTGCAGCCAACAGGCGGAATTACTTTCGGACTAAAGCTTTAAATTAGGATTAAAGACCTTGGGAGCTATCTCGTTCTCAAGGTCTTTATATAACCCGCTTTAAAACAAAGGATGCAAACCTCAGAGCTCCGTTTCTTCTATAAAACACTTCAATAGTTTTTCCTTCCTTTTTAGACAGCAATCTATAAATCTCTGCAACCGACATTTTAAAGGCCTGCTGATTGTTAATAAAGACTATTTCGTCTTTAGCTTCTAAGCCTGCCCCACTTGCTGGCGAATTAGGCACCACCTCGCTCACATAGAAACGAGTAAAATCTTCCTTGTCTGCCCGAACATCGAGACCGCTCATATCGTGCTCAAAGGGCTGCTTTAGTCGTGTCTTATTTGGCTTTAAGGCCATGTAACCCTCTCTATAATTCAGCGTTACCTTAAATCGTCTCAGAAATTCCCCTCCAATACTTCCTTGTCTGTTTACTTCTGTTGGCGGAAATTTCATGCTAAAAGTCAATGAATCAGGAAATGAGGCAATGACGTCATTCATTTGGTACTTACCAATGGATACTTTTGAGACACGCCCGATATTTCCATAAATCTCACCATTTAGCCCTCTTCCTAAATTCGCCCTTATCACTTTTTGAGGAAGCTCTATATGCCCCTCTTCAGAATTTAATAGTAAAGCATGACCTGCACCTGTATCTATAACCAGCCTGACTTTCCTTGCTTGATCGTTTGCCTCGGTTATTGTAATGGCATCGGTATAAGGCTTTGATTGTGTCACTACTATAGGATATTTATCCCCGTACCTTTTGGAGTATCTAAATTTTTCTGGACGTCTAATATTTAGGACTAGACTATTGAAATCAATCGTAATAACGAAATGCTCAAACATGGCATGCCCAAAAATACCATGAATCTGCACTCCCATAAACTCCGAAAGGTGCAATATATCTTCGCTTAGCACCACTACGTTCTGCCTGTATCCTGTAATATTGCCTACTTTAAACTCGTGGCCTACAGAGACGTATGCTCTCAAAGCCTCTCCCTCTCCCGCCCCGCTTATGGCTACTGTTCGTTGATATTCCAAGCCCAAGGCTTCTCCTACTTTAGGATCAACAATGAAATTAGAGCTTACTCCGGTATCTAAAATAAAGTTAAGGGTGTCAGAACCATCTATGGTAACAGGAATAACAATCAGGTTTGAATAAACTTTGAATGGTAAAGTATAGCTACCTCTTTTGGCCTTTATATGAAAGCCATAATCCGGTTCTTTCTTGTTTTTTTTGAATAACTGCCCAAAAGAGTCACCTACCATTCCTAAAAAAAGGCACATTAAGAAAATGGTTCTTATAGATGAAAGATGTTTCATTGTACACTTATAAGGTTATTAAATATACATTTAAAGCTGCATATCTGCTGAATTTATGCTTCAAAAAATGATCCTTAGGTTAATCAATTGTAAATACGGAAATTTGCAGCCTAATGGCAGAGCAAAGAATTGATATAAGAGGACTAGATAAAACCAAGCTTCTAGCCTGGTTTTTAAAAAGTGGTGAAAAGAAGTTTAGAGCCAATCAGGTTTGGGAATGGCTATGGCAGAAGTCTGCAGTTTCATTTGACGATATGTCTAACCTATCTAAACCACTCAGAGATACACTAAAAGAGCATTTTGTCATTAATGCGGTTCGAATAGATAGTTCCCAAATCAGTTCAGACAGAACCATAAAGTCCGGCTTTAAACTGCATGACAATCACCTTGTCGAGGGTGTTTTAATCCCTACTACTAACCGTATGACTGCCTGTGTTTCGTCTCAGGTGGGTTGTTCGCTTTCTTGTACGTTTTGTGCCACAGGCTATATGGATAGAGCCAGAAACCTTACGGCTGCAGAAATTTACGACCAAGTAGTGTTGATAAAAAAACAGGCAGAGGATAACTATCAAGCTCCACTTACGAATGTGGTTTACATGGGAATGGGGGAGCCATTGCTTAACTATGCGGCTACCTTAAAGTCTATTGAAAGGCTTACAGCAGAAGACGGCCTAAACTGGTCACCGAAAAGAATTACAGTCTCTACAGCCGGAATAGCCAAAATGATTACCAAACTTGGAGACGATGGTGTAAAGTTTAACCTCGCTTTATCATTACATGCCGCCAATGATAAGAAAAGGAATCAAATAATGCCCATTAATGAGAGCAATTCCTTAGACAATTTAAGAGAATCTTTGAATTACTTCTATACTAAAACGGGGAATCCTATTACCCTTGAATACATTGTTTTTCATGGTTTCAATGACACACTGGAAGACGCAAAAGAACTATTGGAGTTCGTCAAACGTGTTCCTTCTAAAGTCAATATCATTGAATACAATCCTATAGCTGAGGCAAAATTTAGAAATGCCGACCCCGAGGCCATTGATAAATTTGCCAATTTCTTAGAAAAAAGAGGTGTCACGGTGAATGTAAGAAGAAGTCGCGGGAAGGACATTGACGCTGCTTGTGGTCAGCTGGCCATAAAAGAAAAGTAATTCTTTTAAAACTCCTTTAGTCGCATTATATCCGCCTTTTCGGAAAAAGTCTTGTACTGTTCCCGTTTTTCAGGGGAAGCAAATACTCTGTTCAAAGATGCATCAAATTTATTCCTGATAGAGCTTTGTTCCAAAAACTTTAAACTGAAATCAAAGAAGTAATCATCACTAAATAGGAAAAGTAGATCTGGTTTATTTTCTTCCATCAAACTTAAAAACAAAAGGCTGCATTCCGCTTCTTGAATAAATCGGACATCATAACTAAGCCCAGGAATAATTTTCATTATTCTGTTTTTATAGACTTCTGTTTCAGTATCACTAATAGGTTCTGAGGACTTTAAAATGATGGTTAATTTGCAATAATTGAACTGCAAGTAAGTGGCATATTTCCTTAGTAGATATAAATAATCAATATGTTCTTTTTCTAAAAGTATCGTGACACGATTATCTATTTTTTCAAATCGATTTGAGGGAAACACTCCCACATCGTTTTTAACTTCTGCATAAACCCATCTAACAAAACTTCCTAATCCTTTTCCTTGACCGTTTCCTGTCAAACCCAGGGTTACGCCATTATACTTATCCAAATTCAATTGGTCCAACAATTTGTCTTTTTCGTCCGGTTTAAAAATAAGTATTTTGATTTTCCCAGTATGGTCTTCTTGATGTTTTAAACTTTCACGTAATTCTTTAATGTTTTGTAAAGATTCTTCTTCATTATCTTCTATTAGATGAATAATATCCACCCCGACCTCGAAACTCCAAATGCTAAAGAGTAAATTATCTAAACCTACTTTAGCGTTGTGTGAAAAATCTGTGCAGAACGCAACTCTAGTACCTTGATTCATTTTGAACTCTGTTAAGAAGAATAAAAAACTATTTAACAATGAATAATCTACAAACTTTCTTTACCCTCATCGATAAATATATTAATAATTGATTAGACCCAAACAGAAAGAGCCCGGGCATTTTATGCCCGGGCTCTTTCTAATTTATTAGAAGACTTCTATTTCTTCATAAAACCAGTTTCTAACACCTGCATCAAGTATTCATTTGATGCCGCCTTTTCATTTCTGAAAACAAAATATACATCTTGGAAACCCGAGATGTTAGTAGGTAGCCTAATGACTGCTTGAAGGCTATTTTGCCTTCTCCATTCCACAGGATTAGTTCCAGCAGGTGGTCTTCTTCTTTGTTCAGTCTCTTCAAAAGTGACCTCCGTTGATGTCGCCACTAGCTCACCGTCAGGAGCCTTAAGCCTTAATTCAATATGACCTCCCTTTGCCCCTGACCTTCTCGAGTTTTGAATATAAACTACAATGGAACTTATGTTATTCAGATCCAAGGATTTGTATCCAATAAATGAGCTATCTCCCACGGCATAATAAGCATTGCCAGCCGCCGTAAGAATTTCAGTACTCTTTTTATAATCAGCATTATGCGGCTTTAAAAAGGGGCTTTTCAGTACAATAAGTTCTTCCGTTCTCAAAGATTTGGCTTGGTCTGTTCCTTTATCTTTGTAAGACGCTCGTAGAACAAAACTTCCGGCCTCTTGCTCAAAATCTGGTGTTTGAGGCTTTAATGTTCCTTTAGTCCCAAGAGCAACATTCTTGTTTTCAATATTCCCAATAATATAATCTACCATCCTGGCCGCATCATTTCTATCAAGATCTGGATGTGCACTCATCCCGTGTTCTCCCCAGACACCGCTTCCTCCTTTCAAGATTTTATCTACTAAGTAACTCCTGTTTTTATCTGTATTCTTGTACCTCTTGGCCACGTCATCGTAACTAGGCCCTATGGACTTACTATTAAATTGATGACAGGAAATACAATCGTTCCCTTTGATAAGATTAACTCCAACAGCAAATGATGCTAGCTCATCCGCAGAGGCTTGGTTGGCGGCCATTTCAATTGGATCATAACCTGCTGGAACATAATCAAAAGTAACAGCCACCTCCTCTGATTCTATTCCTGCTCCTATCTGTCCGTCCTCGTCGTCCTTCACCATGACACTGTAATCAAGGGTATTCTCTCCGAAATAAAAGCTTTTATTAATCGATCTTAAATCTAAGCTTATTTGAGGAGCCGTATTTCCTGCAGTAATAAAAAGGGATTTTTCATTCTTATCTCCTTTGGAATCCTTCACTGTCAGTTTTGCCTCAAAATCGCCCCCTTCGTTAAAAGTATAGCTCACCTTTTCTCCATCTAAGGTCGTAAGAACTTCCTGGCCTTTTAATATGGTCCATTGGTAGCCTAATTTCCCTTTATCATAATCATCACTATCCGTTGAGCCCTCTGCTGTAAAATTCACTATTAATGGTAGCTTTCCAGAGCTAACATCAGAAGCAATGGCCACATTTGGCTTTCTATTACCCTTGTTGTACTCTAATCTAACTAACCTAGAATTATCGTTCTTCCTAAACCAAGCAGTTCCATACTCAAGCACATAGAGATCTCCAGAAGGCCCAAAATCCATATCTATTGCACCGCTGAAATTCTTTTTGGGAAGTACTTTCTCCATAGAAACATAATCGCCGTTCTCGTCCATGGTAACCGCTATTAACCAACCACGCATAAATTCTGTAATAAGCCATTTCCCCTCAAAATAGGATGGCCATGCTCTTTCAGCATTTTTAAAATCTGCAGATCTAAAAATGGGGCCACCCGTGGCACTTCTACCAGCGGTACCTAATAAGGGAAATTCCTCGGAGGCTCCATACGGATAATAGAGAAATGCTGGAACGGGGCTAGGAAGCTCCCTAATACCCGTGTTGTTTACAGACTCATTAATCACTTTATTGGCGTCAAAAGCATCCCCATATGTTCCATCCACAGAATTAAATTTATTATATGGCCTGTTATTACCAATAAAATAAGGCCAGCCAAAATTGCCTGCTTTTTTGGCTTGATTGAATTCATCATAACCTTTCGGGCCCCAATCTGAATCTTCAGATGCATCTGGACCAACTTCTCCCCAATACAAATACCCCGTTTTACTATCAATACTCACCCTCCATGGATTCCTATGACCCATCGTATAAATTTCCGGTCTAGTCTTTTCTGTTCCTTTAGCGAATAAATTGCCTTCTGGAACAGTGTAAGAACCGTCAGCTTCAGGATGAATTCTCAATATTTTGCCACGTAAATCCATCGTATTTGATGGTGCTCTTTGATCATCCTCATTTTCGTGTCCAGGAAGTTCATTCATGTTTGAAGCCCCGCTTCTAGGATTAACGGTGTTATTGCCAACAGAAAGATAGAGGTTGTTTTGGGCGTCCCATGTCATCCCACCTCCCGTATGACAACACTCCTCACGCTGTGTAGGAACTTCTAAGAGAATGGTCTTAGTCTCGTCTAACAAATGGTCTTTTTTAAACTCATATCTGGCCAAAACGTGTTTTGGAGTTTCTGGATCTGCATAATATATATATATCCAACTATTCTTTGCGAAATCAGGATCGGCAACGATTCCCATCACGCCTTCTTCTGCTTCTCTGGTACGCCCTTCTTTATTTGTATACTTGGTATTTACTTCTATCCAACCTGCATTAAGGGTTTCTTTAGAGTCCTCCAAAATTAATTTTACCCCTCCTTTTCTTTCAATGACGAGGACCTTATTCCCCGGTAAAAAGGTCATGGCCATTGGCTCGTCAAGTCCTTGAGTCAAAACAACTTCTGTAAATCTGTCGTCTTCTGTTTTATTAGACTCGGACGAGGAACAGGCAGTAAAAATTCCAGAGACCAAGAGCAATAAGAGTATCCTTTTCATAATTCGTATTTTCAATTAAGATTCTAAGGTAAACATCAATAATTCTTTATTAATTAAAAGTAGATGAATCAGGAAAATAAGAAGTCCTTCAATGTAAATTCGCTTATTTGATTCTGGTTAGTATTTAACTCCTAATTCTCTTCTGGAATTAATTAAGTCAGGAGCCCATCTTACATCAAAGAGGCAGCCTTCTTAATCAATCCTCCAATCCTCTCTGAAACAGAGATGGAAGAGGATGCATTAATGGCCGATGGGCTCACTTTTTTGAGCGTCTTCTTTATAATGTCTATGACCTTTGAATCTTCATGCTTTGCCGCAAAGGCCTCTATATAATGCTCAAGGAAAACCAGAAAAATAACGTCTTCTAAGAGTTGTGTTTCTTCGTTTTGTTTAAGCTGTTTTTTTTGAAGAAAAAACTTTACCTGGCTAACTAAACCCTCAGGGTAATTCAATTTTTCAAGAATTCCACCAGCCGTATTTGCATGGTGAATGGCCAAATCACTACGCCATTTCAAGTAGCCTTTTCTATCCATTTGATAATCTGACCGGGCACTTTCCCAGCGACCGATATGTTGACACCTTGCGGCCAATTTAATTGCGTAAGAGGCTTCTGGGGAATATTCATGAAGTCTTTCACTCATTCTAAGTCCGTAGAGAACTTCTTTAGAAATCAGCAAGTCTCCTATTTTCTCTTGATTTGGGTCCTTCGTATTGTAAGCGTCAAAAGCCGCAAAAGCTGGTGATAAATCCATTTAATCAAGTCTTGATTTTAGTGTTTCATAATCCTCTTTGTATTCCCAGTAAATAAATCTTTCAAAAGCATAAGACATCAAGACATATTTTTCACCTATGCTCTGGATACGGTCTTTAGCTACTAGTTTCTTAGACCACTTCTCCACCTTTACCTGCTCCAAAATCTCTTTATGATTTTTATCAAAACCATGAAGAATTAAGTGATCTTTTACGGTCACTTCTAAAAATCTCTTATTACTCATATTAAACTGAATGTGGCTGTTTATATCCTTGTCTATAATTTATTATCAAAAATATCAACTCTTTAGTCCATCACATCACTCCAAAGCCATCTCAAAGACATAGGCAATATAGAACTGCCGTGGTCTGAAGCATGTCCTCCGCTTCCCCATTCAGTTTTAATTTCATAGCCTTTAAACTTTAGGGCAGACTCCATTTGAAGATTTGCCAAATACCAATTGCCAAAGATATTATCTAAGTCCGTGCTACCATCTTGCATAAAGATTTTAATATCTTTCTTAGCTGATTTTCTGATAATACCGGGATACCTATCTCCTCCTCTAATATTGGTAAAACTACCATAATGACTTAAAACTTTATGAAAAACCTCTGGCCTTTCCCAGGCGGCCGTCCAGGCACAAATCCCCCCAGAAGAAAGGCCGCAAATGGCATGCATTTTCCTATCCTCTGAAATATTTAACGTTTTTCTTAATTCTGGGATTAACTCGCTTATGAGCATTGACACATATCTGTCATCCATCTCATCATATTCGTTTGCTCTGTTAGAGCTTTTAAATCTATTTACCGGTAAATTTTCACTGTCGTGCCCAGGGTTAATAAACAAACCAATGGTAACCGGCATTTCTTTTTTATAAATCAAGTTATCAAATACTATCGGTACTCGCCATCCACCCAAATTGTTTACATAGGCATGACCATCCTGAAAAACCATTAAAGCAGCCGGAATAGAAGCATCATATTGGGCTGGAACATATACATAATACTCTCTAGTGTTATCATAAGAAGGACTTTGCCAGACATATTTTGTCACCGTGCCTGCTGGAACGCCATTTTGTTTTTGTGAATCTGCACCTAACAGGTATTGAGCCGAAAGGCCAAAAGAAGCTAACAAAATAAACAATACTCCTAAGATATTTTTCATGTAAAAGTTTGACATTTCGAATTGAGTAAATATTGACTTAAAACTCAAACAACCTTTATACTCTATCTGGATGAGGATGGATATAGCCTTCTCTGTATTCTCTCATTAGTAGTGACGTGGCTTCGCTATCACCCACTATAGTTCTAGTTTTTGGATCATACACTAAAGGTCTGCCTCCTAATTCCATAGAGATATTTGCCAAAATACAAGATGCCGTAGAAATGTGCCCTTGCTCTATGTCTGCCACTGGCCTTCCTCCTCTTTCTATAGCCTCTAAAAAGTCAACCATATGAGCTCTATTTGCATTTGCTGCATGAATTTCAATTCTTTCTTCAGTCTTATCCTCGGGATATTTATTTTCCATCTCAAAAGGCTGGCCATGAACAGATTCACTACCATCCACTGGAATGAAATCATAACTTTTAGTACTACATTTTAAAGTGCCCCTATCTCCATAAAAAATATAAGACCATGGATATTCTGGGTCTGCTGCTGCTCCCCAAGTTCTGTGAGTCCAAACCACATTTAGTTCATCATATTCAAAAACGGCAGATTGTGTATCTGAAATATTAGATTTAGCATCCTTTTGAACATAAATACCGCCTTGAGAACTTATACGTTTTGGCCATCCCAAATCCATACTCCACCTAACAGCATCTAACATATGAACACACATATCACCCATTATGCCATTTCCATATTCATTAAAAGCTCTCCACCATCTAATGTGAGGTATACCATCATAAGGTCTTAGTGGTGCTGGACCTGTCCACATTTCATAGTCTAGATTAGCTGGAATTTCTTGTAAATCGGGATTAGAACCATTCCGCATGTGTAAATAGCAGCATATTTCTACATGAGAAATTTTGCCTAAAAGACCTTTATCTACAATATTCTTTTTTGCGTCTGCCAAGAATGGCGTACTTCTCCGCTGAGTACCTACCTGTACTACCTTATTATACTTTCTAGCTGCCGCTAATATGGCCTCACCTTCAATAACATCGACACTTATAGGCTTTTGCAAATATACATGACAGCCTGCCTTAATTGCATCAATAGCCATTAAAGCATGCCAATGGTCTGGCGATCCAATGAGGACAAGGTCTAATTTGTTTTCTTTCAGAAGCTTTTTATAGTCTCTATATTTCTTGGGGACTTTCTTAGATTTTTGTCTTTCTGCCACACGAACTGCAGCTTTATCAAGTTGTTGAGAATCTGCATCACAAAGAGCGACTACTTCTACATTCGCTACTTGAATTAATCGCAGCAAATCAGATGTGCCATACCAGCCTGTTCCAATAAGAGCCACGTTATATTGCCCATTATTTTGGGTAGGTATCATGGCATTTGCACCTAAGCTACTGAAAGCTAAGGTGACGGCAGATCCTTTGATAAAATCACGTCGATTTAGATTGTATTTTTTCATTCTTTCAGGGTTAAATATGATTCTTGAAATGAAGATATAAAAAATATCCCTGGGAATTCTTGGGATTCATATTGATTCCGATCTCAAATAGGGAAAGTGTTTTTTTAGTCAAGTAATTTCTAGAATCAAGTAAAAAATACCCCAATTCATTCCGATCAATAAATTGAGGTACAAATTATAATGTTAGGTCATTAAACACTGTCTGGATGTGGATGTTTATAGCCTTCCCTATAATTTCTCATCAAAAGGGAGGTTGCCTCTCTATCGCCCACTATTTGTCTTGTCTTGGGATCGTAAACCAAAGGTCTTCCAAGTGCCATAGACATATTTGCCAAAATACATGAAGCCGTAGAGATATGTCCTTCCTCAATATCTGCTACCGGTCTACTATTGTTTTCGATAGCCGCCAAAAAGTCTAGCATATGGGCTCGCATAGCTGGAGCTGCATTAAGTTCTATGCTATCTTCTGTAAGATCTTCTGGGTAATTCACTCTATCTATTTCTACATCCACATGGACTGGATCTCCCAATCCTTTAGCTGGAGTGAAGTCATAGCTCATTGTACTACACTCTAAAGTGCCTTTGTCTCCATAAAACTTGTAAGACCATGGGTATTTAGTGTCTGCAGCCCGTCCCCAAGAGCGATGCTGCCAAACCACATTAAGTTCGTCATATTCAAAAACAGCCGATTGCGTATCCGAAATATTAGACTTCGCATCTTTCTGCATATAAATACCACCTTGCGAACTTATTTTGTTAGGCCATCCTAGGTCCATTGTCCACCTCACAGCATCTAACATGTGAACACACATATCTCCTACTATGCCATTTCCGTACTCCATAAATGCTCGCCACCATCTTCTATGAGGCAAGCCGTCAAAAGGTCTAAGTGGGGCGGGACCAGTCCAACTATCATAATCAAAATGAGAAGGGACATCCATTAAAGGCGGATTACTCCCATTCCGCATATGGAAATAACAGCATATTTCTACGTGACTTATTTTCCCAAGAAGCCCAGTATCCACATATTTCTCCTTTGCTTCTTTTAGAAATGGCGTACTTCTTCTTTGGGTACCTACCTGCACTACTTTATTATATTTTCTGGCGGCCGCTACCATGGCTTCGCCTTCTATCACATCTACGCTGATGGGTTTTTGGACAAAAACGTGGGCTCCGGATTTAAGGGAATCAATACATTGCAATGCGTGCCAGTGGTCTGGAGAACCTATAAGCACAATATCCAGCTTATGCTCCTTTAGCATTTGCTTGTAATCTGAATAGGCTTTTGGCTTTTTACCCGATTTCTGACGCTTGCTTACTAAATCCACCGCCTCATTCAAAAGTTTTGTGTCAACGTCCACTAGAGCCACAACCTCCACATTGGCCACCTGAATGAGCCTAAATAAATCTGATTTGCCATACCATCCTGTGCCTATTAAGGCTACTCGGTATTGAGCTTTGCTCTGTTTTATCATTCCTGAAGCCGAAAGCGAGGTCAGAGCTAATCCAGCCGCCGTTCCTTGAATGAATTGACGTCTGTTTAATATATTTTTTGTCATAATTGTTAGGGTTGAATTCTTTAAGAATTTTGAAATTAATGAATTCTTATCCTTTTAAAGGTCTTCTTGAGAAACAAAAATCACCATTGGGCATAAAAAAAACTCCACAGCCATGGCCATGGAGTTTTCTTGTTCTTCAGATTCCTTTAGAAAAAGTATTTAAACGTTTCCATTTCTTTAGAATAATTCCCTCTTATGTGTTCTCCATTGGACAGTAATAAATCAAAGTTTAGATTCACTTGAGGGTACTCTCCCAGATACTTAACATCACCTGAGATAACTTCTACCGCTGTCGCTAAACCATTCAACGTAAACAATTCTGCTTTCACGCAAGATTCTCCAGATTTAGCATTTGCCATTACTCTGTAAGTCCCGTTTTTGAACTCCCCGCCATACATGTAATTTTTTAAAACCATCACAATTTGCTCACGATCACTCAGATTGGCATCATTTAAATCTACATCCGAAAGGTAAATGTCCGTTCTGAAACATGCTGCTTCCTCAGAACTCACAAGCTCTTCTAATCCCCCGAAATTTAATTCGATTTTTGTGTCCGAATAGGACAGCTCATTCTTCTCAAGTTCGACTTCCGCTTCCATATTAAAATAGGCAAACGAACATAGCCATACTCCCAATACTAAGGCATAAAAATGCCTCATAAATAAAGTTTTATACATAATTCACTCTTTAAGTTTCCTGACTGGAATGAATAAGCAAAAACCTTACCATCTTCAGTTGGCACAAGGGTGTTTAAACGACTAAATTTTAGGAATTTAAATCGAAAAGATTTTCTCTGATTTACGAGACTCTACGGATTAAGGCCATGTAAAACCCATCAAAACCTGTATTGGCCGGAGATACTCTTGTTTGTTTCTCCAACTCATAATTCGGATTATTTTCTAAA
The DNA here is from genome assembly GCA_047623945.1 of Arcticibacterium sp. Classification (GTDB taxonomy): domain Bacteria; phylum Bacteroidota; class Bacteroidia; order Cytophagales; family Spirosomataceae; genus Arcticibacterium. The sequence continues at coordinate 38,203 of JBLHOT010000023.1, forward strand.
AACGTAGCTACCTGATCCACATTTTCAGATTTTAAAACACTGCAAGTGGCATAGACCATTTTCCCTCCTATTTTAAGCATAGGAGCATATTCTTGAATAATCTTGGCTTGAGCCTCCTTGATCTCTTCTAGAAATTCTGGTTTTAGTTTCCATTTGGCATCAGGATTTCGCTTCAGAACACCTAGACCCGAACAAGGAACATCCATTAGAATTCTATCTGCATACTCTGCTCTCTTTCTAATGTTGTCTGCCTTTATAAGTTCTGTCCTTACTATTGAAATCTTATTTCTTAAAGCTCTTCTCTCTAATTCTTCTAGCTTAGCTTGTTTAACGTCCATAGCTAATATTTCTCCTTGATTTTTCATCAAAGTAGCCAAGTGTAAACTCTTTCCACCGGCACCTGCACAGGCGTCAATGACTTTCATACCGGGAGCTACATCCAAATACTCAGAGATTAACTGACTTCCTGCATCTTGAATCTCAAAAAGGCCTTTGGTATAAGCTTTTAAACTTTTTAGATTTCTTCGTTTCACGAGCTTTAGAGCACTCTTTACCAGAGGGGTGGTTTCTATCTCTATGCCTTCTTTCTTCAGATTTTCAATCAAATCCTTCTTAGTCCCTAACAGCGTGTTAACTCTTAAATATACATCTGCAGGTTGATTTAAGGCGGCTAATTCGGCCTCCCAATTTGGCATTTCTTCTATACCTATGGCATCAATCCAGTCTGGTATTGATTCGCGTATTTTTCTAATTTCTTCGGCTTCTTTTCTTTTTAAAAGAATAGTTTCTGTTTTTAATCCTTCAAATTCCTCCCATTCAGGAAGCTCCATTTCCGATAGGACAAACCAAGTTCCCAGCAATTGCCAAAAAAGGTTTTCTTCCTTTATTTTTCTGGCATCTATCTCTGCACAAAATTTTAATAAACGCCACCATCTAATGACTTCATAAGTGTTTTCAGCAATAAAACGCCTATCTCTGGCTCCCCATTTCTTATTACTCTTAAGGGAAAGCTCCACTACTTTATCCGCCTTTTGATTTTGGTTAAAAATAGCCATTAAATTTTGCACAATGGCTTCGGACATAGGACGATGAATGCGAGGCATAAATTTCTCTGTAGTTTTTTTACAAAGGTAACTAGCTTAGAAGCAATAAAGTCTTGTTAGACGGGCTTTCCATAAAATACTTTATTTTTGTCAATACCTAAGAACCCTTATGATTTCCAAAAAAGCCAAATATGCTCTCAAAGCCCTAAAACATTTGGCAGGAAAGTTTGAGGATAAAAAGCCTACGCTTATTTCTGAAATAGCCAGTTCTGAAAACATTCCTAAGAAGTTTTTAGAAGCTATTCTTTTGGAGCTTCGTAATAACGGTTTACTTCAAAGTCAAAAAGGAAAAGGTGGCGGATATTTACTAAGAATGCCCCCTTCGGAAATTACTTTTGCTAAAGTCTTGAGAATAATAGACGGGCCCATTGCTCCTTTGCTCTGTGTTTCACTTAACTTTTATGGTCAATGCGAAGATTGCACGACGGAAGAAGCTTGTAAGTTAAGGCCTATTTTAGGGCAAGTTAGAGATGCAAATCTAGCCGTTTATGAAAAAACGACCGTGGCAGACTTGCTTTTATAGCTAGATATTATAAGCAAATCCTTAAAAAAAACTATGCTGCTAAGTTTGAATAGTTAGAAAGAATAAAGGCAATAATGCCTTTTAAAACGCACGAAATCCTCTTATCCAATATTCATTCGGTGTATTTTGATTCTAAATGGAATTGTGTTATTCTTGATAAAAAAACACCTCAAAACTATATAATCATGAACGAAAACCCAAGACCCACTTTTCTTACCATACTCTGTGTACTCACTTTTATTGGTAGCGGAATGGGTATTTTTAATTCTATTTCAAGCTATAGAAATGCCGAAATGACTGTAGGTATAACTAACGAAGTCATGGACCAAGCCATGGACGATGTTGAAGATCAATTGTCTGACGGTGACGATGCTGCATTTTTAAGTAAAATGATGGGGGCTGTATCAGAAGGTCTCACAGTTGAAAACGTAAAGAACTTAGGCATTGCCAACGGAATAGGTTCTCTGCTAACTTTAATTGGTGCCATACTCATGTGGGGCCTAGATAAAAAAGGTTTTTCGCTCTACTTATTTGGAACTATAGTGGCGGTCATAGCTCCTATAATGATATATGAAGGACTTCTGGGAATGATGGCAGGAGGTGGTGCTGCCTTTTTAGGTATCATTTTCTGTGTGCTTTACTATCTCAATCTTAAACACTTAAAATAAATAACAATGTCAAACCTAGACCTTATTAAAAAATCGCAAACTCTGATGAAGGACCATTGGCTTATAGCCATACTCCTCGTTATAGTATACTCCATTATCTCAAGTATCCCCAATAGTATAGACGAGAGCTTAAGTATAATTCAGCTATTCGTCGGTGGAGCCTTTGCTGTAGGAATGAGCATATATTTCTTAAACATAGTCAGAGGAGGAGATGCCAAATTTGAAAATTTATTCGACGGTTTCAAGAAATATGTACCTTCATTAATAGCCTTTGTGGTTATGATAGTCCTTGTGATTCTTGGTTTCATTCTTTTAATAATACCGGGCATTATCTTAATATGTGGTTTGTCTCAAACCTTTTACATTCTAGCAGATGACAAGACAAATATGTCTGGAATAGATGCTCTTAAGAAAAGCTGGGAAATGATGGACGGCTGGAAAGTGAAATACTTTCTGCTTAACCTTATCCACTTTCTGATGATGATTGTGGGTATATTGATGTTTGTGATTGGGGTATTTTACATGCTACCTATCATATACACGTCTTTAGCACTTTTCTACGAAAAATTAAGAGAAGGGGAATTAACTCCAGCATAATCGGATAAAACTTTGAAGATAATTTTGAGGCTGTCAAATTAAATGACAGCCTCTTTTTTTATTTTATTTTTAACAAAAGTGATGCAATCCCTGCCTGCATACCCGTACTCCTCTTATAATAAGCTGCCCTAAATTCGAAAGCATTAAAGTGCTTGATACCTAGGACTCCACCTGGTGTTGACTTTCTAAATCCAAGGCCCAGATAATGGCTATCAAAGCCTGAGATATCATAGTCGCTGGTATGGTATTGACTTGAAGCATTTGCTTCGCCAAAGGCATTGAAATAATCTACCGCCGTCTGCCTGTTAAACCTATAAAACGGACTTATGGAGGCAAAGGGTGTCATTTTTATAGGCACCTCGAAACTAGCCGTGTGCCCGGTCATTCCCCAGTTATCCATGTAATATCTATAAAAACCTCTAAGTATTATATTGTCTCGAAGGAAGTAACTGGCTCGCATGCCAATAGGCAATTTAAAACGTTGGCTAGGTAGCTTTTCTGTAGAATGAGTCCCATCGGAAAAATAGACTCTATGATAAGGTGTGCTTAAGAGCCCATCTTGGAATGAAGGTTCAATCATGAGTAATACTTGTAAATTCTTATTGACCACTCTAGAAAGAGTTAAACCAGCATTAAAAGAGTTTCTCGGAGCATTTCCATAATTATCGTCGTCATCACCTTGACCTGGAGGTCTTAATTCATAGGGAAGTATTACCTTCCATTGGTCAAAAAAGGCACCTGCTTTTAGACCAATTTCTGTGTTCTTATCCTTTGATAGTTTACTAATTCCAGCATTAAGCCCAATGGAATAATAATCGTATTCATATGAGCCAGAAATACCGAAACTTTTGGTTATTCCAGTTGTAGGGTTTTGAACAGCATATGTGAGCGATGGATAAACATGAACATCTGATCTAGAAGCACCTGAATTGGTAGCTGGGTCAATATTATCTGACGACGCCGATGTATAAGCATCAATATTTACGACACCATTAAGCGTATGCACTCTCTCTATTTTATCTTTTAAAGAAAGTGTAACATCGAGTGAGTTTCCAACATTGAAAAGAGCTTCTGTACCTATCCCACCGGTTACAGCAGAGGTATTTCCATCTTGCTGGTAATAACTGGTCACAAAATTAATCTCCTCCAGTTTTAGGTTTTTGATGAAGTAGTTTTGATTCGCCTTTTCTCTGAACTTCTCCAAATTTTGTGCTTGTGCACCACAATAGAGGGCAAAATAGAGGCCTATGGCTATGATTATTTTTTTCATGATATTAGTTTTGAAGAATAAAAAAAGAAAATAGGGTCTACTTAATTACAACCACATCCACCACCACTTTTGCCTCCATTGGCTCCAGCAGGCCCCTCTCTATAGAGGTAAAAACTCTGTTCAAACTTCTCTGATTTCCTACTAGACAATTCCATTTCTGCATCGTTAATTTTACTCTTTTGATATTCCTTTACTGTTACACAGGATGTGGCCAAAAGAAACAATCCACCTATAGCAAATCCTTGCTGTATTTTCATTTTACTAGATTTTAAATATTGGATAAAGACCTATTTGAGTTTAGGCAACTTTTAGGTTTTCTGAAGTGAATACTCTGTTTTGATTATCTATGATAATACACTCCAAAAAATTCAATTGATTAACCATGTTTAAGCCGGTAGATACTCCCATTACCATAATAGGTGTGGCCATGGCGTCTGCCAGTTCAGCGTTGGTGCTTATCACGGAGACGCTTTTAATACCCGTCACTGGCAAACCCGTTTTAGGGTCAATGGTATGTGAGTAACGCTTCCCATTAATGACGGCAAACTTCTCATAATCTCCTGAAGTGGAAATGGCCATATCATCAATCTTCAAAGTACCTAAATTATCATTTTGAAAATCAGGGTTACTTAACCCTATAGTCCAGGAACTTTCATCAAACTGCCGACCCCAAGTAACCAAGTCACCAGAAGCATTCACATAGCCACCCTTGACTCCTTTCTCTTGAAGAAGCTTTTTTGCCCTGTCTGCAGCATAACCTTTGCCTATGCCACCAAAGCCTATTCGCATTCCTTTTTCTTTCAAAAAGACACTTTGGTTTTCAGCTTCAAGCTCTATGTTTTTATAGTTTATTTTACGAACCATGCCAAGAGCCATTTCTGCTGAGGGCAATACCTTCATAGTGGTATCAAAATTCCATAGGGATTTGTCAATACCTCCATACGAAATATCAAAAGCTCCTTGGGTGAGTTCAGAAATCTTAATAGATCTAGAAATGAGTGCAAACACCTCTGCATCCACCTTTTGTGGCCTTATACCTGCATTTTGGTTGATAAGGTTTGTTTGAGAATCTGGGCTAAAGGTGGTTAAAAGCTTTTCTATACGTTTTATTTCGCTTACCGCCTCTTCTAGCAGCGAGTTAGCCGTTTGCTCATTGTCATGAACTAAACAAATTTCAAATCGATTACCCATGAGTTTTTCTACTCGTTTGATGTTTCTGTAATTTATCATTGAGCACTTGCAATTATATCTGCCAAAACCTCCTCTTTTTTGCCATTGTAACCATCCCAAGACTTCAATACTTGACCTTTGGCATCTAAGAGAACTGTAAAAGGAAAATTGCCATCAGGATTATACATTTCTGCTAAGGCTTCATTTTTCAAAAGCTCAGCTTTAGAAAGCTTATTTTTCTTAAGCCTAGGAAAGTCAGCTCTTAAAAGCACGAGCCTTTCTGAAGAGAAGGCCTCAAATTCGGAAGAGGCAAAAACTTGCCTTTTAAGCATTATACAAGGAGCACACCAGTCGGAACCCGAGAAGTTTAATAGTATGAGTTTGTTTTGAGAAGCTGCAACTTCTTTAGCCTGTTTTATGTCATTGCTCCACTCGGAGTCACTGAAAAAAAGGCTTGTGCAAATGAAAAGAGTGAAAAGGGTCTTCATTGTTTTATTTGAATTAGATATGAGCTCATGAGTTAAGATAAATTAAGGGTTCTTATTCCCTATGAAATAGTTAAAATATCGCCGGATTGATTTACCTGATAAATGCTAAGGCCTTTAGATCCATCCTTATTAAGTCCAGAACCATTTAAGGCGAAACGGGCACCATGGTCTGTACAATACCATTCACCGTCTCGAAAAATAACCTTCCTTTTATTCTCATGTGAGCATATCTGTGTAGCTGCTAAGAAATTCCCATCGTTGTTAGCAATCACTACGGTGTCCTTAATTATATACCCACCATTCTTAAGTAAGTTGCGATTGGCGGCATCACCAAGGTCAATTGTAATTAAGCTACCAAGTGCTTCCTGGGGTTGAACATCTGAAGGTAAACAGGAGACACCTGTACAATAAAGAGCGAAAAGGGCAGAGCCTTTGAACCCTAATTCTTTAAGAAATTCGTTTCTTTTGATTTTTTCCATGATCTGAAATTTGGTTTTAGATATCGTATAGACAGCTTAACGCTGCTTAACCCCTATGAAATAGTTAAAATATCGCCGGATTGATTTACCTGATAAATGCTAAGGCCTTTGGACCCATCTTTATTAAGTCCAGAACCATTCAGGGCAAAACGAGCTCCGTGGTCTGTACAATACCATTCGCCGTCTCGAAAAATAACCTTCCTTTTATTCTCATGTGAGCATATCTGTGTAGCTGCTAAGAAATTCCCATCGTTGTTAGCAATCACTACGGTGTCCTTAATTATATACCCACCATTCTTAAGTAAGT
>JBLHOT010000024.1:0-44541 GCA_047623945.1 Arcticibacterium sp.
CAGAGAGATTAAGACTAAGAAAGCTTCTGAAAAGAAAATTGAAGCTCAGCCAAAGGCAGACAAATTTGGTTTATCAAACTCTAATTTGTTTAACCCTGCATTGTCTTTTTCAAAGGCTTAAAAAAAATACTGAGTTCTAGTTTAAGACTTAAAAAAAAGCAGTGAAATTAAATCTTCACTGCTTTTTTGATCTCCATAATTTAGGAGTCTTACAATATATTTAGCTTTTCCAAGAATTCTGCCTTAACCCTTCTACTAATAGGAATTACTTTACCCTCTATAATCAGATTGTTTTCATCCACATCCTGTATTTTGCTTAGGTTAACAAGATATGTACGATGAACTCTAAAAAAACGGTCTCCTAGTTTCTCATTCAAACTTTTAAGTGTCGAATGGATTACATGGACATCTTTACTAGAAGTATAGATTTTCGCGTAATCGCTTAGGTTTTCAATATAGGAGATATCATTAATGCCAAGTCTAACATACTTCTTATCCACCTTTACAAAAATGTCTTCGACCACCTTAGAGTCAATATCCTTCTTACTACTGAGCTTTTTTAGAGTAACAGCTTTATCCACTGCAGCCTTAAATCTAATAAGACTTATTGGTTTCTGAATATAATCTGAAATGTCGTGCTGATATGCTTCGAAAGCATATTCAGGATTTGAAGTTGTCATAACTATAAAAGGCTTAATAGTCAGCCTTTTTATTAAATCAAAACCTGACAAACCTTTCATCTGCACATCCAGCCAAATTAGATCCACTTCTACCGTCTCAAGGAATAGAAGTGCTTCTTCTGCCGATTCAAAAGATTCTACATGTTGAATAGAATCATGATTACCACACAAATGCTCAAGAGTCCGACGTGCAATTAAATCATCTTCTACTATAATACTTTTTAGCTTCATGGGCTTAGGGAGGTCAAAATTTAAGGTATCTCAAAGTTAATCTATTTTTTCTTCCAAGGCCATCAAAAAGGCATATCTCAGAGCTACTTCTTTTAGGTAATCAAACCTTCCAGAGGCTCCTCCATGGCCAAATTCCATGTTGGTCTTAAGCAGAACTATATGACTATCTGTCTTCATGTCTCTCAGTTTTGCTATCCACTTAGCTGGCTCAAAATATTGAACTTGGCTGTCGTGAAGGCCTGTTGTTATCAAGATATTGGTATACTCCTTTACTTCAATATTCTCATAAGGTGAGTAAGACTTCATATAATCATAAGCCACCTTCTCGTTGGGATTTCCCCACTCGTCATATTCGTTCGTCGTTAAAGGAATGTCCTCATCCAGCATGGTGTTTACCACATCCACGAAAGGCACATCGGCAATTATCCCTTTATACTGTTTTGAGGCGATGTTGGCAACTACGCCCATTAACAGTCCACCGGCAGAACCGCCATTAGCATAAAGATGATCTGCAGAAGTGTAGGCTTCGTCAATCAAATATTTACCACAATCCACAAAATCTGTGAAGGTGTTCATCTTATTCATCAGTTTGCCGTCAAGATACCACTGTCTTCCCATTTCTTGGCCACCCCTTATGTGTGCTATCGCAAAGGCAAAACCACGATTTAAAAGACTTAAACGAGTACTGCTAAAGGAGGCATCCATACTCAATCCATAAGAACCATAAGCATACTCTAGGACTGGTGATGTTCCATTTTTCTTAAACCCTTTTTTGTAAACAATAGAAATAGGCACTTTCACTCCATCTCTGGCAGTGGCATACAGCCTTTCTGTCACGTAATCAGATTTATCATACCCTCCAAGCACTTCTTGTTGCTTTAAAAGTGTCTTGGCCTTACTGTTCATGTCGTAATCATACAGAGAACTTGGCGTAATCATAGAGGTGTATTTATACCTTAATAGAGTACTGTTATACTCTTCGTTGGTACTGGCACTGGCATCATAAGTAGCTTCATCAAAAGCAATTAAATGTGTGTCATTCGTCGTTAAATTTCTAACCGCTAATTCTGCAAGACCATTTCTTCTTTGCTCCAGGACTAGGTGACCCGTAAACTCCGTAAATCCTTCTATCAATACCTCTTTATCGTGCGGAATATATTCTTTCCAATTTTCTTTGCCAGTGGCACCAATTGGACATTCCATTATTTTAAAATTAACAGCGTCATCATTGGTTCTGATTAGGAATTTACCGGGCATAGCCCCAACATCATAGAGGACATCATCCATTCTAGGTTGAAAAACCTTAAAATCACTAGTAGGTTTATTGGCGTCTATAAACCGCATCTCAGAAGAAGTAGTGGCCATAGAATAAATCCATATCCATTTGCCATCTCTACTTTTGTATGTGCCTATATAATTGGAATTATCATTTTCTGTATAGACCAATACATCCTCTTTCTTTCCCAACTGATGACGATAGATTTTCTCAGAAAGCAGCGTTACCGGATGTTTGGCGGTAAAAAAGAACGTTTTATTATCATTAGCCCAATTTGGCTCTCCTTCTGTGTTTTCAACTTTGTCGGGTAACATTTCGCCCGTCTCTAAGTTTTTAATATGAATGGTGTATTGCCTTCTAGAAACCTCATCTACTCCAAATGCCAATAGTTTATTATCAGGACTAACGCTAAAACCCGTTGCAGCGTAATATGGTTTGCCCTTTGCCAAGGCATCCACGTCCAGCAGAATTTCCTCAGGAGCGTCCATATTTCCTTTTCGCCTGCAATATTTGTAGTACTCCTGCCCTTCTTCTGTTCTAGTATAATAATAGTATCCGTTTTTAAGATAAGGCACACTTTCGTCCTTTTCCTTGATGCGGGATTTCATTTCATCATATAATTCCTTTTGAAAAGCCTCCGTTTTACTCATTTTGGTTTTGAGATAGGCGTTTTCTGCTTCCAGATAATTCACCACGTTTTGGCTATCTGGTCCCTTTCCAAAATAATCATACATCCAATAATAAGGGTCTGCCACAGAATCTCCATGAATTGTTCTTATATGGTCTTTTTTCTCTGCTATTGGAGCTTTGGCTTCGGGCCAGGAATAAGGCATTTTATCTATTGTTGAGGTGCATGCTGTTAAAACAGCAAAAATAAGGATGAGGTTTTTCATATGCTAGGCATTGTCCTTTTGTGATTACATAAAAATAGGGAGAAATGAGGAGTTCTTTTAGGAATATATTCTGGCAATAATAAGGCCAATCATAACTATTGTCTTTATGCTCTAATGCCAGACTTTATAGGAATCCTGTAATTGCACAGTTTATACGATCGACTCTTGTTTAAAATATATACCTTAGAACCAATTTATTAACAGAAGCATGATAGTTATTACCCCCGTTAAAGATTCTTTATCCACCACTAAACAGACCATAGAGCATATTTCAAAGGCCTCTGGAAGCTATAACTACTATATCTTCAATGATTTCAGTGCCGACGTAAACACGGAATTCTTAGAACAAAATCAAGTAAAATTTGGCTATAAACATATTAATCTTTCCACGCTAATAGAAACGCCGTCTCCAAACTATATTACGGTGTTACGCATGGCTCAAAAAATGGCCTTAGAGAAAAAGACGCATTTAGTTATCATAGAATCAGACGTACTCGTCAAAGAAAACACCATCAGTGCTTTAGGCCACCTCGCTGATACACTAGAGAATGTGGGAATGATAGGAGCCGTTACCACAGAAAAAGATGGCAGCATAAACTTTCCTTATAAGCATATTAAAAAATCTGATGGAGACCTTTTTATCACGCAAAGGAGCCTTAGCTTTTGCTGCACCCTACTTACGCATGCTTACTTAAAAGCCTATGATTTCGATACCTTGAACCCAGAAAAAGACTGGTTTGACGTCAGCATAAGTAAGATGTCCAGGAAGCTTGGTTTTGACAACTATCTATCTAACGAACTCTCGGTGGTGCATATGCCCCACTCTAGCCGGCCATGGAAAAACGAGAAGTATAGTAATCCAATAAGCTATTATTTTAAGAAATATTTCTTCGGCAGAGATAAGATATAAGCAGGAATTCTGGAAGGAAAATCTCAATTTTAAACGTATTTTTAATTCTTAAACCCTATCAAATGAAAAAAAACATTCTAGCTACGATCGTACTCAGTACCTTATTTCTTAGCCAAGCCAAGGCCCAAAAACTAAAGAAAGTTTTTAATGGCAAAAACCTCGAAGGCTGGGTAATTCCACAACCCAATAATGACAATTGGACTGTTTCAAAAGGAATTTTAACGGTAAAAAGTGATGACACCAGAAAAGGTAAAACACTCTGGACAGAAAAGTACTACAAAGATTTCATTGTACAAGCAGATTATAAAAACGTAAGCGGTATCATAGACTCTGGTATCTTCTTAAGATCCGAGAAAGACCAAATACAAATAGGCATATCCGGTTCTCTGAAAAGAGACTTAACGGCTTCTCCTTACGTACCAGGTAAGGGCTACCCAAAAGAAGCCGATCTGTCCAGCCTAAAAAAGGATGATTGGAATACGCTTAAAGTAAAAGTGGTGGGCAACACGTATACCGTTTGGCTAAACGGTGTAGAAGTGATGAACTATACTTCAGAAGGCATCGCAGACGAAGGCCCAATAGGGATTCAGCTACACCCTGGGAATGAGATGAATATTCAGTATCGTAATATTTTGGTAGCGGAAATTTAGGGAAATCTGCCAATCAAACATTCTTCCTTTAATTGCCAATGATTCGTATATGTTGGTTCTGGAATTACATATAGATAGTAATGATGGCTCCTTTGTTAAGGCTAAAGAAGCGAATCAAATTGCTGAAAGAGCGTACAGAAAAGGCTTTGTTGTTTCTCATACTCTGTACTATTCACAATTAAAATGGGTTTATTTGTGTACTTTGTTGATTCTAGATAAAGGCAGTATTTTTAAAGCAACTATATATCTTCAACCTTATAAATCATGAACACTATGAAGCCAATTCCTGCCTGTCGGCAGACAGGATTCTCAATTTTAATGCTCTTAATAATCGCTAGTGGCTGTAAAGTCAATAAAAAGAATGTACAGAATGCAGGAGTTTTAGAAAATCAAATAACGATGGTTAACAATGAAACCGATAAAAAGGTAGATGTATTGATTGATGGAAATTTGTTTACCTCCTATTTGTATTCCGATGATATTTCGGTCCTTAAAAAAACTACCCTTTATCCAATTATTGCTGCAAATGGAGAAACCATTACCCGTGGATATCCTCTGGCTACCCGACCTCATGAAAGAATAGACCACCCACATCATATTGGTGCTTGGCTTAATTTTGGAGATGTAAACGGTCTTGATTATTGGGGCAATTCGGATGAAATTAAAACCCCAAAAGAAAAGCTGGGTACCATTCGGCATGAAAAAATAGCTGGCTTAGAAAATGGAACAAAAAAAGCATCTATGGCCGTACAAGCTAATTGGTTAAAACCCGATGGTTCCGTGCTATTAAAGGAGGCAACCAAATTTGTTTTCTATGCCGAAAAAGACAAAAGAATTATTGATAGAATTACCACTTTATCTGCACAAGAGGAGGTGGTTTCATTTAATGACACCAAAGAAGGTATGTTTGCTATAAGAACGGCCAGGGAACTGGAGCACCCAAGTGATAGTCCAGTTAACTTAAGTGATGCCAATGGCAATAAAACAACGGATCGGGTCATTGATAATGCCGGAGTGAGCGGACATTATATCAGTAGCGAGGGGATAGAAGGAACTGATGTTTGGGGAACTAGGGCCAAATGGATGGCACTAGCGGGAAACATAAATAAGAAAGACGTCACACTTGTACTAATGGACCAGCCACAAAATATAGGATATCCTACCTACTGGCACGCCCGTAGTTACGGTCTATTTTCAGCCAATCCGCTAGGACAAAAAGCCTTTACAGACGGTAAAGAAGCATCCTTGAACTTTTCCTTACAAGCAAATTCCTCGGTTACATTTACTTATCGAATCGAGATATTGAATGGTAAATTTAGTAGAGAACAGTTGGAGAGCGAATACCAAAATTTTATTGGTAATTAAGTCAACTTGAGTTCGACATATTGTTAATAAATAAATCACTTATAATTAGAATGATTATATAGCAGTTTGTCATGATTTGGCCTTTTAAGGCCAAAATATCGCCAAACAATTTTACTTTCTAATTATTTGCGTTAGGTTTCACCCCACGCTACCAATATTACGCTCCTGTGGAGCTTTTAAATTCATTTCCTTTGTCGAACTGTCGTTACGTTATGATTAATATGCCGTGACGTAGGACTGCAATGAATTTTATTTCAGGGTGTTTTCTAGTATAATGACAGACGGACTTTCGGTCAGCCATTTTTTACTAAGTCCGGTGGTATCGCCTTGGGCAAGAAACTGAACATTGGAACCCAATGCTATGTCAATATCACCATCTCCATCTATGTCTTCAACATCCATAACAATCCATCTTCCTTTAGATGCTTGTGAAAATGAAAAGGCATTAAAAGTTAAATTTCCTTTATTTTCTAAATACACAAAGCTTTCTTCAGGAGAGCTAAGATAATCGGGGAAATAAGAAATGGATGCTATATCTAGATCGCCATCTAGGTCATAATCTCTAGGTATGGCTTTATATGCACCATTTTGATGAAAGAAATAGACTTGATTAAAATTGAATTGCCCATCATTTAGATATATATATACACCATGATATGCCTTTAAAATTGGGGTTTTGTCTGCATTATCTCCACAGACATACATAATATCATCAAAACCATCATTATTAAAATCTGCCAGCTCCATATATTGGGACCCAATGAGCGGCATAAAAGAAAGCAGCCTTTTTTCCTTGAAGCTGCCATTTCCTTGATTTTCATAATAGAAAATGCCTTCATCGCCCTGAGCCATAAGTGTAAATATATCCTTATACCCATCGCCGTTGGAATCTTTAATTATTGCTTTAATGGCACCTGGTCTAGTATTCAGTGTTCTTGCTTCATAAGTATCGTTGCCCTTATTTTCATACCAAACCAGCTTCCCTGTTAAATCACCAAATTCACAGGCCACAATATCTTCTAAACCGTCATTATTAAGGTCACCGTATGTCATGGAAACGGGGCGTTGCAAATTGGAGATTAGCGTAGTTGTGTTATCGTTCTTATTGAAATTTATTTTCTGAAGGGCACCATGTTTCAAGTCGTTGGGATAAAAATTTCTGCCGATGGTAGTTAAAAAAACAGTACCTGATTTTTCTCGGTAATGAACAGGCGTCTGCTCTAACGGAATTGTGCGTTGGAGTTCTAGTTTTGAATTCAGAAAAGTTAAAACGTTATTCCTATTTTTTCCATCGCCAAAAACAAGTCCACGCTTATCAGGTAATATTTTCACCAAAACGGTAATCGCTGGTCGGTTGGCATAGTTTACTCCCTTGTATTTGAAGTGTTTTAGACCAGTTTTAATAGTCTGCTTGCGAATGGGTGTTGCATCGAAATCTGGTGCATTTTCCGAATAATAGGAAATGATTTTTTCCCAATCGGCTCTGGCTAGGACAGGTTTTTCGGGGAAAATATGTGCTTCTTCAATATTGGCTCTGTTCTCTGGAGGTCCAAATAGGTTGTCAGGCTGATTACTTCCATCATATATGCCCAATCTGTGTCCCATTGCAGGAAGTACATCTTCCTCCCAAATAGTTTTTGACAAGAATGTGGGAGCTACAAAAGCGTGACACTTGGAGCAGTGCATTTCCGCCAATTTCTTTCCAGAAAAACCCGTTGGGGCTATTTCATTTGTAGTGTTCTTAGTCTCCCCATTATGATTTGCACAAGAAAAAAGCAAATGCATAAAACCCAAGATTAGGACTAACTGTCCCATAAGACACAATTTACTACCTATTTTATTTCCTAAAGGGTTCTTCGTAAACTTTGACATGAAAATATTTGAACGAGTTTATTGAGAATAAGCTTTAAAAATAGAGAATTGAAAATTATTCGCAATTAAAATAAGTCTTTAGTTGGATAGTCGGTCCCAGAAGGTTGGGCTGAGTTTCCATCAGAGAACTAGAATCGAACAAAAAAAATTAGCTCCCATCATAGATAGGAGCCAATTCGGCTACTGAGTGAATCTATACTACTTAAATCTTTAGATGGATTTGACTTTTATTTTGTCTCCAATCTCAATAATGTTACTTCTAAGGCTATTCAACCTATATAATTGCTTTACCGACACTCTGTAATTCACAGAGATTCTATATAATGTTTCTCCTCGTTTTACGGTATGTATCACAAACTTGGGTTCCTCTTTTACTTCTTCCTTTACGCCAAGCACATGCTCTTTCAATGTTTTACTATAGCTTTTCTGGCTCATAGGTTTTACCTCAATTTCTTTGGCCACCACACCCGAGTCCGCTAAGACAATAACATCGTCTTCTGGTTCTCCTTCTACAAGCTCTTCTACCGTATTAGGCATCAATTCTGCTGGCTTCTCTGGATACAGTGCAACTCCTAAAATAGGGTCATCATTTAAAGAGTCTTCAAAAGCTATCTTTCTTTCAATTTTGACGTATTCTACCAGTGCGTTTTTAGGTCGCTTTTCCTGCAAAAGAACCACTCTTCCTCTTTGAATGTCTTGGATATTCTCCAATCTATTATACTTCAAGAGATCGTCTAAGGCTATTCCATACAGCATGGATATATCCCAAAGTCTTTCTCCTTCTCTAGTAATATGCTTCTTAATAGGTCCTTTGTTATCTTTTGATTCTAAATAATAGACCTGACCAATAGACGTAACATCTTGCTCCGTCATATCATTATAAGCTAAGAAGTTTTTTATGGAAACATCTGCTTTATAAGAGAGAGTTACATAAGAATCACAGAAATCTGCTTTGATGCCTCTTTTGCCATTAATTCGGTAAAAGCTTCCTCCTTTATCTAGTGCCAGCGAATGGTCAGCTACTAAAACCGGAAAGCCCAATTCTCCTATCGGAAAACCCGTATTACTTGAAATCTCTGCCAGTATCCTCACATTATTATAACGCACAGCAGGAACAATCACTAAAACGGGTATGTCTGTTTCAGGAATATAATTTCCTTTAAGCCAAAGGTTACTTTCTTTAAGTTCAAGTGGTGAAACCCTCAGGTCAGCAGCTATCACATTCAAGTCTTTTAGGCTTCCGTAAGAATATCTATAAATCACCCTTTCTTCTACCGGCCTAAACGTGGGAAGACTAGCTTCTATCACCATTTTGAATGCCAAAAAACTTAAAACCGAACTGTAGGCAGGCCCATCCAATACCATGTACTTTTTACCGTTCCAGTCTTTATTAACCCCAATGAGATTAATAACTTCTCTGCTTACGAGTTGAGAAAACAGCGTGGTACCCCAATTATTGTAAAGAACATTATTCCGACGAAAACCAATCATGGCTCCATCCGTTGCGATAAAAAAGTTTTTACGCTCGTCTATCTTAAAATCTATATTCAGGTCTAAATCTGTTGCCAAATCTTTTGTCAGACACCAAAAAACACCTCGTTCTAAATAGCTAGTCTGAGCTATATTTACCTGATATTTATTGTAAAGCACCAAGAATTTGAAATCTTGGGGAATTACCGAATTTCTTAATTTTTGGCTTACTTCTGGAAGAAACAAAGCCAATGCTTCTAAAGCTTCTTCTTTGGCAACCTTGTCGTTCTCCATCTTTCTAACCTCTTCTCTTAAAAGAAATCTGGAGGCGTCGTTTAACTGAAAAGTAACATCCGCGAATTCTATCTCATACGGGATTTTTGGTAATTGAACTTGCCCGTTTGCTCTTGCGTAGGAAAGCATTAAGCAAAAAACAAACAGGCAACGTCTGGCCTTTTTCAGGCTAAGGGGTTCAATTTGGTTTATCAAAAAAGCACGTAAGTTCATTAGTTTTCACTAACCATTTAATTTTCGGGAGGGTTATTCCCTTGTTTATCGTTTGACAGTTCAAACATAATTTATTGAATTTATACTTCCAAATAAAAAGACAGTAAATATTAAAAATATAGTCTTTTCAGTAATTACTGAAAAGACTATATGGTGACGAATGTCATTTTAGGGACATATAGGTTTTTTATCTCCTATTTACTCCACTTCTTGTAATGGTTAATTAAGCCGTTTGTAGAGGAGTCATGTGAGTTTACCTCGGCTTCATTTAATAACTCTGGATAAATGGCCTTAGCCAGTTGCTTGCCCAACTCCACACCCCACTGATCAAAACTAAAGATATTCCATATCACACCCTGCACAAAAATCTTGTGCTCGTACATCGCTATTAAGCTACCTAGAACTTTCGGGGTCAATTTTTTAACCAAAATAGAATTGGTAGGTCTGTTACCTTCAAATACCTTAAACGTTTTTAAGGCTTCAATATCGGCCTTAGCCATTCCAGAGGCTTCTAATTCTGCCACTACCTCTTCTTCTGTCTTTCCGTTCATCAAAGCCTCCGTTTGTGCGAAGAAGTTAGCCAAAAGGATTTGATGCTGTGAGCCAATTGGATTATGACTTTGTGCATGAGCTATAAAATCACAAGGAATAAGTTTAGTGCCTTGATGTATCAATTGATAAAAAGCATGTTGCCCGTTGGTTCCTGGTTCTCCCCATATAATAGGACCGGTTTGATAGGCTACCTTCTTACCATTTCTTGTTACATTTTTTCCGTTAGATTCCATATCTCCTTGTTGGAAATAAGCCGCGAAACGGTGCATGTATTGGTCGTACGGTAAAATGGCATGCGAATCTGCATCAAAGAAATTATTGTACCAAATACCCAACAAACCTAGTACAACAGGAATATTTCTTCCTAAAGGCGTAGTTTTAAAATGAGTATCCATTTCATGAGCTCCCAGTAATACATCCGTGTAATTCTTAAAACCGATGCTACAGGCAATAGACAAACCAATGGCACTCCAAAGACTGTACCTGCCTCCTACCCAATCCCAGAACTCAAACATATTCTTTGGGTCAATACCAAAAGCTGAAACACCTTTCTCATTCGTGGATAAGGCCACAAAATGTTTTTTGACGTCCTCTTCTGCTCCACCACTTTTTAAAAACCAGCTCTTCGCCGCAGCGGCGTTTGCCATGGTTTCTTGTGTAGTGAAGGTTTTAGAGGCTATCATGAATAATGTAGTTTCTCCATTAAGCCCCTTTAACGTTTCGGCTATGTGTGAGCTGTCTACATTAGATACATAATGTACGTTGAGGTCTTTCTTAGCATAAGGCTTTAATGCCTCTGTTACCATCACAGGACCTAAGTCCGATCCACCAATTCCTATATTTACAATATCCTTAATTTTCTTACCCGTATACCCCTTCCACTCGCCAGACCTCACCGACTCTGAAAAGGCTTCCATTTGATCTAAAACTCTATTAACCTCTGGCATCACGTCTTTCCCTTCAAAGAGTACAGGTGTATTAGAGCGGTTCCTTAATGCCGTATGCAATACCGATCTTCCTTCTGTCTGATTGATTTTATCACCAGCAAACATCTTTTCAATCGCATCTTCTAAATGACATTCCTCTGCCAATTTCTGAAGATAAATCATAGTACGTCCTGAAATCCTATTCTTAGAGTAGTCCAACAAAATGTCCTTGAAACGAATTGTGAATTTCTTAAATCGCTTTGGGTCTTCTTCAAAAAGAGTTTTAATCGTCTTTTTTGAAATGGTTTTTTGATGGCTTTTCAGCTTTCGGAAAGCGTCCGTTTCGTTAAATTCTACAGAATGCAGCATTGTTTCTTGAGTAGGTGAGTAATATTTGGCAAATGTGTTTTAAAATGAATTATAGACGAACTATCAATCTTTCAATCTCAGAATCCTCTCTGATAAATACATTAAAATCTACGAGTGTTTCTATTCCCTCTAGTTTACCCGTCATGCTATGCTGCCAAAAGTAGACTTGGTCTAAATCATAACCTTGTAATTCGGGTACTTCGTAGTGTGAAATCCAAAGCGGGTACTCCGCAAAATGCTGTTTTATATAATCTCTATAGATGTGCTTATTGGTATATATGATAGGCTTAATACCATAATGCTGCTCTATCACTTCCAGCCATATTTTTACATTTGCAGCAATATTTCTTCTATTTCTTCCCCTTCCCAGTACTTCCCAGTCTAGCACAGGAGCGAAATCTCCGTCATGCAGGTCTACGCTAAGAATGTAATTAAGAGCCTGGAGACGTGGATTGGTTGCTGGATTAAAGAAATGATACGCTCCTCTTTTAATATTTGTCTCCTCTAGTGCTTCCCAGTTTTCTTGAAAACGGTGGTCTACTAAATCAGTACCTTCTGTAGCTTTTACAAAGCAAAACCTTACTGCTGAATGGTGCTCTTTAAATGAAGTAACTTTTTCCCAGTTTATTTCACCGTTATAATGGGAGATATCTATGCCATGGGTGCTGTGTCGCATAGGCATTTTCACCTTTACCTCTTCGGTTTGCGGCTTTCGCATGCCATCTATCACAGACGAAGGATAGGAGACTAATAAAAGAAGTAAGACAAATCCATAGATAAAACTGAAACGCGACACACGATTCAATAATTTATCTATCAGGGTAGTATGATTCTTTCTTCTTTTCAATCTTACACAAAGTTAACTTTAATGGCGGTCAATTTCAAAAGAAAAGAGCCGCATATTTAAACGCGACTCTTCTCTTAATCTTGTGTATTTCTTTCCTACTTATTTGGCTGTGGTGTATACCTTAAATATGGCTTCACCTCTTTCACTCCCTTAGGGAATTGTTTAATGGCATCTTCTGTAGAAATACTTGGCACCACTATGGCATCATCACCGTCTTGCCAGTCTGCCGGAGTTGCCACGCTGTAGTTTGCGGTTAACTGAAGGCTATCAATAACCCTTAACAACTCATTGAAATTCCTTCCTGTGGATGCTGGATATGTTAATGTTAACTTAATTTTCTTATCTGGTCCTATGATAAATACAGAACGAACTGTAGCTTTTACAGAAGCATTTGGGTGAATCATGTCGTAGAGTTCAGCCACTTTTCTGTCTTGATCCGCAATAATCGGGAAGTTCATTTTTACATTATTTACTTCCTCAATATCTGGAATCCATTTATTATGAGAAGCCAAATCGTCTACAGAAACCGCCAAAACTTTGACGTTTCTCTTTTCAAAATCCCCTTTTAATAGAGCCGTTTTACCAAGTTCTGTGGTACACACGGGCGTAAAGTCTGCAGGATGAGAAAAGAGCATTCCCCATGAGTCTCCTAGCCATTCATGAAAATTGATAGGCCCTTGGGTGGTTTCGGCCGAAAAGTCTGGTGCGGTATCTCCTAATCTTAGAGTCATTTCATTGTTGTTTTAATTGAATAAATCCTTTGAATACTTAACGGATTATTTGTACTAAAAAATCCATAAAAGGCATAAATGTTTCTATACCTTTTTCATATCACTATTTTTGTCCCAGAATGGACATCCTAAGAGCAGAAAATTTAGAATACAGCTATGGTTCGGAGCTTACCCTTAAGTATCCCAATATCTCTTGTGGGTCTGGCAATCAGCTTTTAATTCTTGGCGATAGCGGCTCTGGGAAATCTACTTTACTTCACCTTTTAGGGTTAATCCTTCCTGTCCAGAAAGGTTTAGTGGCTATAAATGGAACAGAAGTTCAAAGCCTATCGGCCAAAAAAAGCTCGAAATTCAGAGCCGAGAATATTGGGCTCATATTTCAGCAGCATCACTTTGTGAAATCCTTGAATGTCAGAGACAATCTTTTCCTGGCAAATTATTATGCCAAAAAGACGCCAGATAAACAGGGCTTAGAGCTCATCGCCGATCGGCTTGGAATCACTTCGCTTTTAAAGAAATCGATCTTTGAATTAAGCGGTGGCGAAATGCAGCGAATAGGCATTGCAAGAGCATTGATGAATAAGCCCAAAGTGATTTTGGCCGACGAACCCACTTCTAATTTGGATGACAAAAACTGTGAAAATGTTTTTAGTCTTCTAAGCGAAAGCTCTAAAGAAATGGGTGCGGCTCTTATTATAGTGACCCACGACCAGCGATTAAAAGAAAAAGTGAAAACCCAAATCCAATTACAGATATGCTAGTAAAATTGGTTTGGAAAAAAATATGGCATAAACGATTAAGCAGTTTCCTGTGCATTCTGCTTATGGCTATTGGCGTAGCCATCATTTCCCTGGTGGCGAATTTAAGTAAACAATTGGAAGGTAATTTCACGAAATCAATTGCAGGAATTGATATGGTAGTCGGGGCTAAAGGATCCCCCCTGCAGCTCATTCTTTCTTCCGTTTTTCATATTGATGCCCCCACGGGCAACATTCCACTGGAAGAAGTTCATAAACTGGAAAAAAACAGATTGGTGAAAGAAATAATCCCGCTTTCCTACGGTGATAATTATCGTGGATATAGAATTGTGGGTTCTGACCAAACTCTAATCTCCCATTATAAAGCAGAAATAAGTGAAGGTCGATTCGTTACTGAAAAGCTAGAGGTGGTTTTAGGAACAAAAGCGGCAAGACTTCTGGAACTAAAAGTAGGTGATAGCTTTGAAAGTGCACATGGCTTGGATGCCGAAGGCCAGTCTCATGATGAACAGGCTTATAGCGTCGTAGGTATTTTAAAACCCAACAATACCGTTTTAGACCAACTCATATTATGCAATCTTGAAAGTATTTGGGCCATTCATAATCATGAAACAGACGAAGGCAACGAAGTAGTAGAAGCTCATGTAAACGAGTCTATAACAGCAGCTTTGGTAAAGTTTAGATCACCTATGGGTTTGATGACGCTACCAAGAATGATTAATGAAAACACAAAAATGCAGGCCGCTTTGCCTTCCATTGAGATTAACCGACTTTTTAAACTGTTTGGAACCGGGATTCAAATTGCGAGGTATTTGGCCTTTTTAATTGTCTTTATTTCGGGTATAAGCGTATTTATTTCTCTCTATAACTCCTTAAAAGAACAGCGAAACGAGAAGGCACTTATGCTTACGCTGGGAGCTAGCCGAGGAAAGGTTTTCATTCAGCTCTTACTGGAGGGTTTATTTCTCAGTTTTATAGGCTACATATTAGGTATATTTCTATCAAAATTGGTTCTGGTGGTTCTTTCAAAAGTTTTAGCAGAAGCCAATATCAGTCAACTGGAAATTTGGGAATTTGCACAAAGCGAAATTTATCTTTTGGCAATGGCGTTATGTATAGGAATACTTTCTGCGGCTATTCCGGCTTTAGGTATTTACAAAATCAATATTTCTAAAACGCTGGCGAGAGACTAGCATATTATCTATGAAAAAAACGCTTTTATTGGGCTTATATCTATCGCTACTAGGCTCTTTGATCTTGAACACGGGCTTTAAAAATGAGGAACCGGTTTCGCTGACATGGAAGATTTTAGGTGATATAGACTTTAATAAAAAATGGAATAAGGCTGAAGGCATGTTTATTTTGGAACCTATTTTTGGTGCATCTGTGGCTCCATTAAAAGACAAGTTGGTCAAGATAACTGGCTACATGATCCCCATTGACATATCATCAGATTACTATGTTTTGTCTTCTAACCCATACGCTTCATGCTTTTTTTGTGGGGGAGCAGGGCCAGAATCTGTCATGTCTATAAAATTTAAGGGTAAACCTAAACGTTTCGATACGGATGATAGGGTAACGCTAGTAGGAAGATTAGATTTAAATAAAGACAACCTAGACGAACTCAACTACATCTTACAAGAAGCCGTTTTGGTAGAATAGCTTTCAAAAACCCCATTTATTAAAAAAACACAAAATGAAAAAGAATCTTGCCCTAATTATCCTGTGCCTCTGTGCCATGGCTTTCGAAACCTCTGCTCAATATGATAAAAATCTAGCTATAGGTCTCAGAGTAGGCGAACCTCTCGGCATTAATATCCGCAAGTATTTCCAATATGGAGACAAGGCCTTTGATGTTAATATAGGTACCTATGGTCTGTTTTATGGTCAGCACAGAAAATACAGAGATGGCGGCTATCATTTATTAGATAATAAAGGAAAGTTTACTTCTTCACAACCAGCGGGCCTTATGGTTCAAGGTATCTACTCATGGCATTACCCTCTTGGAAAAGGCGATGCCCTGAAAGCTTATTACGGATTTGGTGGTCAAATAAATTACAGAACTTATGTATCTGAAGGCAATCTAGTAGGCACCAGACAAAACGGAGAAAAACATGTTTCTCTAGGACCTGCGGCCGCTGCGGGCGTTGAGTATAATCTACCTGGAAATGATATAGGCGTTTTCTTAGATGGCGGAGGATACTTAGAATTAGCTCCTGATCTACTTTTCACCCATCCACAGTTTAGTGCTGGGGTTAGAGTGAATATAGTAGGTAATCATTAGATCATTTCTCTAACAGATAAATGACAATTCTGGAAACTTTAACTATTGAAAGACGTGTTAATTATTTATTACATTTTAGTTTCCTTTTTCATGTTAACACAACCTGTTTTCGACTTTAATGCATCCTCCAACATTGATGAATGGCGAGTAGTTAACGATGGGGTAATGGGTGGAAGATCCAACGGAAACTTTGAAATCAATCCCGAAGGTCATGCCTCATTTTCTGGCCAAATATCCCTTGAGAATAACGGGGGGTTTTCCTCTGTACGTTACGCATTCCCTAAAATTGATGTAAGTAAAAAAAACGAAATTGTTATCCGCCTGAAAGGAGATAAGAAAGCTTATCAGCTCAGAATCAAAGATAATTCAAGTATCTATTACTCTTATATTTTCCCTTTCTTTACCAACGGAGACTGGCAAAACATTCAAATTCCCTTAAACGAGTTCTATCCTTCCTTTAGAGGAAGAAAGCTTGATTTACCTAAATTTTCAGGAGCATCAATAGAAGAAATTGTCTTTCTAATAGGCAATAAAAAAGCAGAGCGTTTTGAGCTTTTGATTGATAAAATTGAATTGAAATAGATGGAAGAACTCACTGACATAGACAAAGACCGCATCATAGAAATGGCTTGGGAGGATAGAACACCTTTTGAAGCAATCGATTATCAATTTGGACTAAAGGAATCTGACGTTATCGGGCTAATGCGTAATACGCTGAAGCGAACTTCCTTTAATCTATGGCGAAAACGTGTCAATAGCGGTGTAAGCAAAAAGCACCTGAAAAAGAGAAGTGATGACATTCAACGCTTTAAATGCACTCGGCAACGGTCTATTTCTAACAATAAGATTTCTAAAAGGTAGAATCTATCTTTGGTGATTTTCGCTAACTGACTAATTTTGGAGCGTACAGTGAATCACAATTGCTGTCCCGCTAGGAACACTATGTTGGTAAAAACCTTGGCTTTCATGGTCTTTCGAGCCATAAGTACGTTAAGTAATTCTATGTCAGCTTTCAGACTATCATCACCTATCTTTCCTATAGAACGGTTATCATACTGACTGATTTTTTACGAATATGTCGTGCTCAAAGGCACTAGGGCTAAGGTGAAGAAATAATCAAATTAAGTGAAGCCGTAAGTCCTTTGAAAGCGAAAAAAGGAACGTTAGAAGTTCATCTCTGACCTCTAAAGAATGGGAAAAGTTGTCTACCAATTTTGGCTCTAGCCTTAATTTCCATTGTCTTTCCCGCAAAGCCTCGTAAATTTCAGCAATACAATCTTATTGAATGAAACTTCTTCATATTCTTGGCATTCTTTTCATTTGTAATTCCGTCGTTTTAGGTCAAAAAACCATTTCATCGTCAGACGATTCAGAATGGTGGAAACGAAATAACCTCCGCCTAATCCAAATGAATTTGCCTGCCTATGAAGCAGCTAATATTGATGCTGATGAAATCGTACAGGATCTAAATGATTTTTCGGCGAACACACTTATTATTAATGCTGCTGGTATTATGGCATTTTATAAGTCTGAACTAGATTTTGAGTATATAAACCCATTCATAAAACCTGGCGAGTTGGGAAGAATCATTGATAAATGTCATAAAAACGGCATTCGGGTCATTGTCAGATTTGATTTTAGTAGGGTACATGAAACTATATTCAAGGCCCATCCAGACTGGTTTTATATCTCGCCCAATGGCGAACGAATTATAAATACTGATAAGTATGTAGTCAGTATTAATGCCCCTTATGTGCAAGACAAGGCCTTTAGAATCGTGGAAGAGGTGATTCAAAATTTGATATTGATGGTGTTTTCTTAAACATGCCAGGCTATCAAACCAGAAATGCCTACCAAAACATTTACATGGGTATTGATCAGAACGAGTATGATAAAAGAGCTTTTGCAGCATGGAGCGGTGGACTAGCCTTACCTCTCAAAGAAGACAGAACTGATCCTGTTTTCAATGCCTATTTAGAATTCAAAACGTCAAGTATAGAAAAATGGTCTAGAAACCTTCATGCAGTAGTTAAATCATCAGAGACACAAACGTCTGCTGACGGGAAAGTGATTCGATCCTCGGGAAAGAAAATAGCCATTTGCACCTATCTAGAAGAATCCGCAGACATTATCAGACATGAGAGCCAAACTCATGGACTGCCCTACTGGCCCTATTCCGCCTCGGATAATACCAATCATATAGAGCAGACTTTCCCAAACAAAATTGTGAGCAATGCTAGCATTCAACAAATCTCGTTTCAAAGCCGATTTAATGCTATAGAACCAGAAGAAATCAGTATTCGGCTTTATGAAAACATAGCGAATGGAATTAGAACGGATGTGAGTTTAATGGGTGATTTGATAGCTTACGAAGATGAAAGGAACTTCGCTCCGATTAAAAAAATCTATGCTCATCAAAAGCAGTTTGAACCCTATTTTGGGAAATATGAAAGTATCGCTTCCGTAGCAATAGTGGCACAGGATACTGGCCTGGGGGAGATGAAATGCAAGAGTATAGAGGCATTTCATTAATGCTTAAAGAGGCTCATGTGCAGTTTGATATCATCCAGGATAATCATTTGGCAAATCTCAAAGAGAAAAGAAAGTCAAAGTATAAGGTCCTTATACTTCCAGATATCAATTATTTAAGTTTAACAGATATTGAATCCCTAGTAGAAATCTCTAACTCTGGTGTTCAGTTGATGGCTACCAATACCAGTCTTTTCGATGCTCCTGAGGCTTTAAAGCAATTATTTGGGGCTACTATTATAGTTAAAGATTATGATGGTTCTGGAAATTACCTGAGTCCCAGAAACAAGAGCTTCTTCCGCAGTTTTGAAGGTCAAAGTATGGTACACTTTAAATTCAACTTGGGCCTTTATCAGTTTGATGAAACCACGGAGACTTTACTTCCCATATTAAGTAAGGGCAGACCTGGTCCTCCTGAAATGATAGGTGGGCATGATGATACGGGGTATTTCTCACTTGGATTAAAGAAGAAAAAAGTTGGTCACAACGTCTTGATGCCTTTGAATATTGGCAAGATGTACTATATCCATGGCTACGAGCAGCATAAATATATTTTCCTTGATGCTTTACAAGATATTCATCCTGAGGCATTTGAGCTTATTAAAAGCAATGCCAATCCACAAGTAGAGCTCATTCTTCAAGACTTTATGCTCAATACGGCAGAGGTGGCTATTCATACTCCTTTTAAGTCTCAGTGACATCTACTGCATTTGGTGAATTTGACAGGCTTTAGCGGGAACACCTATTTTGAACCTCATGACCAACATGAGCTAAACTTTGAAATTAAAATTGGCTTTAAGCCCAAAAAAGTTTGGCTCATGCAAGGAGAGAAAGCACTTCCTTTCACTTATCAAGATGGTTTCTTAAAGTTTAAACTCTCCATTTTAAAAGCTTTTGAAGGCATTGTTATGGAGCGTGATTAGTCTGTATCATCAAACCCTCAAACTAATCCCCGTCCTTTTACCAAGATTCGGTCTATGGTCTGAATAAAGAAATACCCAAGAGCGGCTAAAACAAAATAAGACAGATAGCTCGAAAACTTGATTAACATGGCTCTCCCACTTGGGCTGCTGTCAAAACTCATAAAACCAAAACCTACGAAGACCAATATTAAAAAAAGTGAGGCATAAAAGACATAAACCTTTACATCCTGCCACACCATCTCTTGTCTCATTTTCTTCAGGACTATTTTTGATGCAAAACGGTCAGGCACCTCTAACTTGGCCTTCGTACTTAAGGTTTTAAAAATGAGCTTATGTAAGTCGGCGTCATCTTCTGAAAACGCTGTGTTTTCAAAATCCTCTTGTTCTAAAAGCCATTTTTCCTTTTTCATAATTGCTTACTTTTCATCAAAGGATCCAATTGTTCCTTAAGAAGTTTGCGTGCCCTAAATATATAATTCTTAACGGTACCTTCCGGCATTCCTGTTATTTCACCTATCTCTGGATAAGAGAATTCTTCCATATGATAAAGTACCAAAACCTGGCGATAATGCTCCGGCAATAGGCTTACGGCATGCTTAACCAAAACTCCGATATCGCTGCTTGTGCTTAATTCTTCTGGTGTTTTTGCGGTATCTGCCAATTGTAAAAACTCATGCTCTTCTACTTTTGATTCCGTAAATCGTTTCTGTTTTTTCAGGTAATTAAGAGACTCTCGATAGGCTATTTGACTAATCCAGGTAGATAGCTTTGACTCTCTCTTGAAGTTTTTAAGATGCTTAAAAACTTTCATGAAAATATCTTGGGCCAGATCCTCTACATCCTCTTCCCTATCTACGAGCTTCTGAACCACATAAAAAACCAAACGCTCGTATTGCTTAACAAATCGACCATAGGCTTCTTGATTACCTTCTAATACAGCTTCAATTAAAGCTTCTTCATCAGACATTACTCAGTGGACAACAGTTCCTATAAAAAGGTTGCAAACTTCTTTTCCAATCCAATTTACACGAATCATTCCAAAGGCAGTGATTTTATTTTCAAAGAAAAGCTGCAACCTTTCAGAGGCTTACTATGTCAAATGGCCAAACAAATAACAAACACAAAATTATGATGCATCTTGTTCCTATAGTCGGTATTATCATGACATTCGGTACCATTTCATTAGCTGTGGTGGCCATCACTAACTATCTATTAAAAAAGAAACTCATCCAAAGTGGCAATTTAGACGCCGAAAGTCAAAAACTCATCACACAGAATTTTGCAGGAATGAAGTTCGATAATCTTAAGTGGGGCTTAATTCTCTTATTCGCAGGAATTGGCCTAGTTGTCATAGATTTCTTACCAATGAGTTCTAATCATAACATGCACTTGCCTATAGGTATAGAGCTTATCTTCATTTCTTTGGGCTTTTTGATTTATTTCTTCTACATGAAAAACAATGATAAGGAGTAAGAACAATCTCATTAAACCAACCTAGTCTTCAGAAAAAGCGGTCGTTTGACCGCTTTTTTATTTGCCATTTGAGTCTCAAATCCTTATGCTTTTGACTATTTTGCATAAAAAAACAACCCTCTCCATGACATACCTCACTAGAAGAAACGCCCTTAAACTTACCGGTCTATCTATGCTCTCATTGGCTGCTCCCAGCCTAAGTTTTGGCAGAAAAGATGAAATAATCATTGGCCATAATGACTTTAAGTATAAAGTGAACATGGGTTGGGGTATTTTAGATGCCGAGAAAAATCCGGTCAATAATTGTCATGAAATGGTGGAAGACGCCTCTGGCAGGTTATTCATGCTCACAGATGAGACCAAAAACAATGTTCTTATTTATGATAAAAGTGGAAAGCTTTTAGATGCCTGGGGTACCTCGTATCCCGGTGCTCATGGTCTTACTATTGGCGGTAGCGGAAAAGACCAGTTCTTACTTATTTGTGACAATAAGCGTCATCAAGTTATAAAAACGGATCTCAAAGGGAATAAAATATTTGTTATAGAATACCCAAAAGAGACTGGCGAATACGAGCATCCTGCTCAGTTTGTTCCTACCGAAACTGCCATTGACCACAAAACAGGAGAAATATATGTAGTAGACGGCTACGGCCTTAATTTCGTTACGGTTTACGACCAAAACGGCAAATACCTCAGACATTGGGGAGGTAAAGGCACAGGAAACTATCAATATAAATGTAACCACGGCGTACTTATAGACGAACGAAAAGGACAAACAAGAAGCTTAATCATAACATCAAGACAAGAAAACTGCTGGAAACGATACACGATGGATGGCAAATTCATGGAAAGAATAGAGATGCCGGGAAGTTTTGTTTGCAGACCTGTAATGCGTAATGAGAACCTCTATGGAGCTGTTTTTCGCTCTGGCCTAGAATCGAACGAATTCTCTGGTTACGTACAGATAGTAGATAAAAACAATAAAGTGGTAAGTACGCCAGGTGGAAGTGCCCCCACTTATGAAAATGGATTACTCAAAGCCCAATCAAAAGAAGACCCTGCGAATGTATTTATGCATCCGCATGACGTCTATGTAGACTCTGATGAAAGTATTTACATAGCCCAGTGGGCCTCTAAAAAGACTTATCCAATTAAACTAGAGCGAGTTTAAGCCTTTCTGTAAATGGTAGACGGAGCAGCTTGTGCCTTGGCATAAATAGTCATATCTGCTATGGTGACATGGTCTGGAACAGAAACCGCATAGGCTATGGCGTCTGCAATGTTTTCGGCAATTAATGGCTCAAAACCTGCGTAGATGCTTTTAGCTTTTGTCTTATCTCCTTTAAAACGAACTTCGGAAAACTCTGTCTCTACAGCCCCAGGGGCTATATTAGTTACTTTGATGCCATGTTGTGTATGGTCTAAACGCATTCCTTCGCTTATGGCCTCCACTGCTTTTTTGGTAGCACAATAAACAGTACCGCCAGCATACGTTTGCTTGCCTGCCACCGAACTAATGTTTACCACATGTCCGCTGTGTCTCTCCACCATTCCAGGAATAACGGCCTTGGAAACATAAAGCAGACCAGTCACATTACTACTTAACATAGCATCCCAGTCATCTAAGACACCATCGGCCAAAGAGCCAAAACCGTGTGCATTACCAGCGTTATTGATAAGTATATCAATACTTTTAAACGCCTCTGGCAACGAGCCTATAGCCGCTAAAACGGCAGCCTTATCACTCACATCAAAAGTCAGCATAGAACTTTTATTTGTCAGAACGGCTTGTAATTCTTCCAATTTCTCCTTTCTCCTTCCACAGAGAATGCATTGGATACCCAATTTGTCTAAAGCCACTGCCGTTGCTTTTCCAATTCCTGAAGATGCTCCTGTGATTAAGGCCGTTTTCATGTTACTGCTGTGCTTGTTGGTTTTGCTCTAATTTAGCTTGCTCTTCTAAATGTTTTGTAAGTTTCATACCAGCATCGTGAAGGATCTCTAACACTTTTGGATCGTTTGTACTATCTTTTATCATTTGAGCCAAATTCCCTACTAAATCTACCGTGAAGTGATTCATTTCATCTACCGGCAAGTCTTTTGTCCAAAGATTGATACCCAATAATCCCTTATGATATTGGTCCCAAACGCCAATAGAAATGGCCTTAGTCTCGTTTATGCCCTCATTTGGATTTTCTGTAGCATCCCAAAATATCTTATCTGGAATTCTATTTTCGTCTAATTCTACGGTAATATTGATTTCTGACTTGTTCATTCAGTGCTTTGTTTTTTTGCAAAGATAATTTTTTTGCTTTTAGCTTCGGTCTAACAATTTTAAAATTTAGCCGAATCACGAAATAAGTCTGATAATCGTAAATGTAAGGGGTAACGATTACCACAATAAAACCCTCTAATTAAGGTCTTTAAGCTATATCATCGACACGTTGTGCTTGGTACCTCATCTTCACTTGCTCAATTTCAATATCCGCAAGGCACCTTGAATTACCAAGACAAAAACAATAGTTCCTATGATCAAATCGGGCTTACTAGAACTCAACCAGTTTACCAAAACTCCAGCGATGATTACTCCCAAATTGATAATGACATCATTCGATGTAAAAATCATACTTGCTTTCATGTGTGCTTCTTCTTTGCTCTTTGACTTCTGTAAAATGTAAAGACAAATTCCATTTGCGATAAGTGCAAAAATAGAAACAGCAATCATTGTCGAAAAATCGGGAAGTTCCTCTGCCCCAAAAAACCGCCTTAGAACCTCCATAAATCCGATAAACGCAAGTGTAATTTGAAAGTATCCAGCAAGTTTTGCTATCCGCTTTTTCTTTATTAGTGTTCCTCCAACAGCAAATAAGCTAATTCCATAAACGAAGCTGTCCGCTAGCATATCCAAACTATCGGCAACTAGTCCCATAGATTTTGAAATCAGTCCCGTGGTCATTTCAATTATAAAAAAAGCGAAATTGATTACAAGTACAAACCAGAGAAGCTTTCTCTGGTTTGTATTTTCTTTAAAATCCGTTTGGTCGGTTTGTTCAGAAGAGATTTTCTTTCCTCCTAAATTCAATTGGAGAATTGAATTTTCGATTTGGTCGATTTCTCCACTGTGAAAAACGGCCAATTTTCGGTTCGCTATATCAAAGTCTAAATTCACAATACCTGAAATTCCGTCCAATTTCATTCGGATTATATTTTCCTCGGAAGGACAATCCATTTTGGTAATTTCAAATATTGTTTTGTTCACTTTATAGTTTTTTCAATTTAAACTAAGTTTTAGTAATTGGATTTAAAATGCTTAAATGAAGAGAATCATTCTTAAACTCAATTACTCCCAAAAACCCTTTTAAGTAAATCTGAAGTTCTCGCCAAAGGGTCTTTCCTAATTTTGGCCTCTTCGTCCGCAATCATAAGAAATAGACCGTCAATGGCTTTTTGAGTAGCATAGGCATTCAAATCCGGGTCTATCTTCTTAGAAAATGGTATCTTATTATAGGTGTTGGCCAAATCGGTATAGTTTTTAGTTGCACCGGTCTTTGCCAAGGCCTTTTCTACTACCGGAGAGAAAATAGCAATCAGTTCAGGCGAAGTGGTTCTTACCAAATATTGCGTAGCAGCATCCTGCTCTCCTTTCAAAATAGCTAGGGCATCAGAAATTGTCATTTTACGGATAGCACTCACAAAAATAGGCTTGGCCTCTTTGGCGGCTTCCTCTGCTCCTCTGTTTAAGGTCATAATGAATTTATCTACTTCATTTCCAAGGCCCACTTTTCTTAAAGTATTCTCTACCGTTTTAATGTCCTCAGGAAAAGGAATCCTTATACGGGCATTGCCCAAATAGCCGTCTTCTTTAGAAACGAGGTCAGAGCCCATAGTGGCTCCTTTCACGAGAGCCTCTTTAAGGCCCGCAGCAATATCGGAAGTACTTAGGCCACCATTTTCACCTAAAACGGCCTCAGCTATCTTACCGAGATTAATTTTTTGGGCACAGGAATTAAAAATGAAGGAGAAAAACAGAAGTGGAAGTAAGATTTTTTTCATAGTGCTTTTAAGCTTATTAAGTAGTGTTAATTGGAATTTCGCCCTAATTTAAAGAAATTTGAGGCGATACACTTAACAAACGAAAGCCGAGGTAATTTAGTAGTCCAAAGCCCTAGAATTTATAGAACTTTATGAAGCATATTTATGCTGAGGTCATTACCATAGGAGATGAAATTTTATATGGGCAAATTACGGATACCAATAGCCAATGGATAAGTGCTGAACTCGACAAGATCGGGATTAAGACTATTCGTAAAACGAGCATTGGCGACCAGAAGAGTGAAATTCTGGCCATTCTAGAAGAAGCACAAAAGCGGGCCGACATACTGATTTTTACGGGTGGCTTAGGACCCACAAAAGACGACATCACCAAAAAGACTTTAGCGGAGTTTTTTAAGGACTCTTTAGAAATCAATGAATTAGCACTGGTCAATGTCACCAAGCTGTTTGAAAGCAGAGGTTTTAAGCTGACGGAGATAAATCGTCAGCAAGCGGCCATTCCTACCCGTGCTACTTATTTGAATAATGCTGTAGGCACAGCTCCTGGAATGTGGTTTGATGAAAACGGAAAAATCTTTATTTCTATGCCAGGCGTTCCTTTTGAGATGAAATACCTCATGGAGCA
This sequence comes from Arcticibacterium sp., assembly GCA_047623945.1. Taxonomy (GTDB): domain Bacteria; phylum Bacteroidota; class Bacteroidia; order Cytophagales; family Spirosomataceae; genus Arcticibacterium. Next base: position 25,925 of record JBLHOT010000024.1, read on the forward strand.
TGAAGTTTTGCCAAGGCTGAGAAAGTATTTCAAAACGCCATTTATCATCCATAAAGTAATACGAACCGTTGGGATTGGTGAATCTTTCTTAGCAGAAATGATAGAAAGCTGGGAAGATGCCCTGCCCGAACATATCAAATTAGCATATCTGCCCAGTATGGGTCAAGTGAGACTGCGTTTAACCGGAGTAGGAAAAGATAAAGAAAAGCTAGAATCAGAATTGAACTCCGAAGCCGAAAAAGTGTACCCTATCATTGGCAAAGGACTATTTAGTAAGGATAATGAAGAATTAGAACTCGTTATTGGTAAAATGCTACTGGAAAGAAAAGCTACTTTATCTACAGCGGAAAGCTGTACGGGAGGATATTTAGCACATAGCATAACGGCCAATGCCGGAAGCTCCGCCTATTATTTAGGTTCTGTTATTAGTTATTCTAATGATGCTAAGATAGATTTGTTGGGTGTGGAGAAAGAAACATTAGCTATTGAGGGAGCTGTTTCAGAACATACCGTCATCCAAATGGCCAAAGGGGCTAGAAAGGCTTTTAAAACCACGTATGCCCTATCGACAAGTGGAATTGCTGGCCCTGGGGGTGGAACAGATGAAAAACCCGTAGGTACTATTTGGATGGCCTGTGCAGGCCCAAATGGAACGATTACGAAAAAAATATTGAGTACAAAGACTCGCATAGTAAACATACAGTACGGCAGTAAAACTGCTTTGAATCTGTTGAGAAAGATGCTAAGCGAAGACCATGTGAAATAATAAGAAGAGTTCTTATGGCTGAAATTAAAATGAATTTGCCCAGCATGGGCGAAAGTATCTTTGAATGCACCGTCCTTAATTGGTTGGTGAAAGAAGGCGACACCGTGTCCATTGACGACATGATTTTGGAGGTGGCCACAGATAAGATTGACACCGAGATTGGCTCCACCCATGAAGGCAAAATTGTCAAGTTTTTGGTAAAGCAAGGCGAAATTGCGGCTATTGGCAAACCTTTCTGCATCATAGACATAGAAGGAGATGGAGAAGGTGAAATGGAAGCTCATGAAATTTCCGAAGAACTAGAAAACCAGATTGCCGCCAAAGAAACGAATATATCTGACGAAAAAACAAAGCCATCAAGTGATAGGTTCTTCTCTCCATTAGTCCTCAGTATTGCCAAAGAAGAGGGCATTAGTCGCTCAGAATTAGAGCAATTAGACGGCACCGGAATGGAAAGTCGCGTTACCAAAGCGGATATTTTAGCCTTCATAAAATCTGGAAAAAAGAAACCTTTATTTAAACTTCAAAAAGAAGAGTTTACTGCTGGAGAAGACACCGTCATAGAAATGGATCGACTTAGGATGATGATTGCCGACAGGATGATTAGCTCTAAGCGAATAGCTGCACACGTGGCCTCCTTCCATGAGACGGATATGACGTCGGTTACCAGTTGGAGAAATAAGTATAAAGATGCCTTTTTTGAAAAATATGGTGAAAAAATCACCTTCACACCCATTTTGATACAGGCCGTTGCTAAAGCCATCAAGATGTTCCCGATGATTAACATTCAAGTAGATGTACCGAGAATCATAAAAAAAGGAAACATCAATATTGGTATGGCTGTAGCTCTCCCAAATGGTAATTTGATAGTTCCAGTCATTCATAATGCAGATAAATATGATTTACCTGAGCTTGCCCAAAAAGTGAATGATTTAGCAGGGAGGGCTAGAAATAACAAATTAAGGCCAGATGAACTCATGGGCGGAACTTATACTATCAGTAACATCGGGATGTTTGGTAATTTAGCAGGAACACCCATTATCATGCAGCCGCAGGTGGCAATCATGGCTTTTGGAGCCATTGCAAAAAGAGCTGCAGTTATTGAAACACCTCAGGGAGATTTGCTCGGCGTCCGTCATAAAATGGTTATTTCTCACTCCTATGACCACCGCGTAGTTGATGGTTCATTGGGTGGCCTTTTTGTGAAACAAGTCTCTGATAATCTAGAAAATTTCGATATCTCTAGAGCTATTTAAGAGGCATGGTTTTTAACTCCTTCGCTTTTCTAATTTTCTTCCCGTTAGTCACCCTGCTCTATTTTGCTTTACCGCATAAATACCGCTGGTGGATTCTCTTAGCGTCGAGTTGCCTTTTCTATGCTTGGTTTAAAGTAGAATATCTACTCATTCTCGTTTTTACCATCATTGTAGATTATTTCGCTGGGCTTTGGATAGAAAAATCGGAAGGGAAAAAGCGAAAATGGGCTCTCATTATCTCAATCATTGCTAATGTGGGTGTTTTGGCTGTTTTCAAATATGCCAACTTTGTTTTAGACTCCGCCAATGCCGTTCTGTTCAGAATGGGTGAAGGAACCTTTGATTTATGGAACATTCTGCTTCCAATAGGTTTGAGTTTCCATACTTTCCAGGCCATGAGTTACACCATAGAGGTGTACAGAGGTAGAGTACCAGCAGAGCATAACATTTTCAGATATGCCTTATATGTCATGTTTTATCCTCAATTGGTAGCCGGTCCTATTGAAAGACCGCAAAATGTAATTCATCAATTTTATGAGGAGCATAAATTTGATTATCAGCGTGTTATAAGTGGTCTCCGATTGATGCTTTGGGGTATGTTTAAGAAAGTGGTCATAGCAGATAGATTGGCGTTTTTTGTGGATCTAGTTTATGACAATCCGCATGCCTATAGCGGATTTCCCATCATTGTAGCCACTGTTCTCTTTGGAATTCAAATTTTCTGTGACTTTTCGGGTTACACGGATATCGGCCTTGGAGCGGCCAGGGTTATGGGCTTTGACCTGATGAAAAACTTTGACAGGCCCTATTTTTCAAAAAGTATTTCGGAGTTCTGGCGTAGGTGGCATATTTCGCTATCCTCGTGGTTTAAAGACTACGTTTACATCCCACTTGGTGGTAACAGAGTTTCAGAAGCAAGGCGTTATTTCAATCTCTTCTTCGTATTTATGATTAGTGGTCTTTGGCATGGAGCCAGTTGGAATTTCGTTATCTGGGGTTCTCTTCACGGCATATATTTAGTTATTGGACAATTGACTGGAAAGTTTCAACAAAGAGTTATAGGCCTTTTAAAACGACCGATGCTTGAAAAAATGGTTCATGCCAGTATTGTTTTCACACTGGTAAGTTTAGCTTGGGTGTTTTTCCGAGCACGAACGTTTAGTGACTCAGTATACCTTTTGAAGGGTATGTTAAAACCTGCCAGCCATTCTCTTTCAGAAGTGTTGACACTCATAGGTATGAAAGAGGCTATAGTTGCGTTTTTGGCGATTGTATTAATGGAACGCGTGCATTGGATGCAGCGAAATATCAACTTTTCGGCTTGGTTTGATAGCAAACCTCAATGGTTCAGATGGAGCGGTTATTACCTTCTATTAGCTTCACTCCTCTTTTTTGCCGTTTATTCAAACACTCAATTCATCTATTTTCAGTTTTAAATGGATCAAAAAAAACAATTTCTTAAACTTCTAAAAAGGCTGGTATTATTTACTAGTCCTGTCATCCTATTAGTCCTCTCCTACTTCGTATTTGACCCATTTCATGTTTTAAAAGCGTACGATTCCTATCCTGACAATTACTTAGAAAGTTATAACAGAAACAGAATTGGCACCCAAATTTTCTTAAACAATAACAGAGAACAGAAGTATAAATCATTCATTTTCGGAAGCTCCAAAAGCAGTGTTTTCTATACTAAAGATTGGTCGCATTATATTAACGATAAAACACCTTTTCACTTTGATGCTTCTAATGAAGTTATTTCAGGTATTTATGGAAAAATAAAATTCATAGATAAACAAGGCAACGACATCAAAAATGCATTGCTCGTCTTTGATGGTGAAACATTTAATTATGTTGTGGATACTGCAAATTCCATCATACATATTCAGGATTATGAATGGAGTGGTAAAAATGAATTTATGTATCAGTTGATTTTTTTCAAGGCTTTTTTCAAAGAAATGTATTTCCTAAAGTATTTCGATAAGCTTATTTTTAAAAAATACAGAGCTTATATGTATGGAGCATTTGAAAATAAACACATGCTTTATAAACCTATAAATAATGACTTTATTTTCAAAGGGTATATTGACCAATTAAGTAAAGATTCTACGGCGTATTACGCCAGAGACTTATTTTATTCCAGAAGCAAAACAGAACAAATTCAAGAACCCGCTATAAAGCCTTATCAGGTCAATTATCTAAAAGAAATCAAAGACATTTTTGATAAACATAAAACCAATTATAAAATAGTTTTTGGCCCAAATTATGACCAAAAAAAGGTTAACTCAGTAGACTTGGAGATAGTCAAAGACATTTTTGGCAATCAAAATGTTTCAGATTTTACGGGTCAAAATGAATTTACCAACCCTCTTTCCAATTATTATGAGATCTATCATTATAAACCTGTAGTGGCTAAGGAAATAATGAATCAGATTTATTCGAAATAAATGACATCCGTCAGGCCTGTGTAACAAGTATCACTTTCTTAAGATTAAATTTAATTTAATTTTATGCTTTGTTAAATACTGCTTGTTTGAAAAATAAAGAAAGTCTAGTTAAAGAAGCACAAATAGTACTTAATGTGCTGAAATTTTTATTGGTAACTTTAGTTTGTTTAGTACCTATAGCGGCACTATATCTGGGATTATCAATGAACTGGCCAGAAGCCAAGGAGAAGTCAGATGAAACTACTGTAGGTTATACGGCCGTTAAGAAATTGGCTGCTTCTCCTTCAGAATGGAGAATGCATAATGATGAACTTTTGAAATATGGAGAAGAGCTCATAAGAAACACTTCATACTACATTGGCTTTAATGGCACAAAAATGAAGTCTACCAATGGGCTAAATTGTCAGAATTGTCATTTAGACGGTGGTCAGAAACCTTGGGGGAATAATTATCTTTCGGTTGCTGCAAAATATCCCCAAATTAGAAAACGATCGGGCAAAGTAACTGATATCAATGGTAGAATAAATGGATGTCTTCAGCGAAGTCTTAATGGCTTGCCAATGGATTCTACTGTATTAGAAATGAAAGCAATGGCCGCTTATATTGCTTGGCTCGGTCAAGACGTGCCTAAAGGAAAAAGAGCTGAAGGCTCTAAAATATATCCAATAGAGTTTCTAGATAGAGCTGCAGACCCCATTGCAGGCCAAGCCTTTTACGAAAGTAAATGTATTAGCTGCCATCAAATAGATGGGCAAGGTGTGTTATCCGAAAACGAAAGAAGTTTCACTTATCCTCCACTTTGGGGTCCCTTATCTTATAATGATGGTGCAGGACTTTTTAGGCTTTCTAAGTTTGCGGGTTATGCTAAAATGAATATGCCTTTTGGTGTTTCGCATAATAACCCAGAATTGACAGATGAAGAGTCATGGGATTTAGCTGCGTATGTAAATTCAATGCCAAGACCTGAAAAAGATAAAACAAACGATTGGCCAAATTTGGCAGATAAGCCAATAGACCATCCATTCGGGCCTTTTTCGGATCCATTCCCAGAAAGCCAGCATAAATATGGCCCTTTTAAACCTATTAAAAACTGGTACGACAAACAAAACACAAAACAATGAAAAAAATAATTACCCTAGGCTTAATTATATTTTATACAATCAATATTCAAGCTCAAGATAAACACAAAATAGTTTTTCAATTAGCTACGGCTGACGAGAACGAGCAGGGTTCGCTTACCAGACAAATAAGTAATGTGCTCGACTATTGGCCTGATGCGGAAATTGAAGTAGTAGTTCATAGTGCGGCTATTGAATTCATGATGAATGAGAAGAGTGTAGATAAAGAGGCAATAATTAAAACAATGGAGCGTGGTGTCACTTTCGCGGTATGTAAAAATACAATGAAACGAAAGAATTTAACCGAATTAGATATTATTCAAGGAGCCATTTTTGTACCAGTGGGAATCGCAGAAATTGTACTTAAACAAGAAGCAGGATACGCATATATTAAAGCAGGATACTAACAAACAAAAACTAGTGAAAACATGAGTGACAAGAGCAGAAGAAATTTTTTAAAGAAGAGTGTTTTAACAGGAATTGCCGGAACCTTGCCAATTGCAGGATTAAATGCAGCTCAAAATTCCACAACAACTGTGGAGCAAGAGAAAAAAACAAGTGGTACTATAACACTTTTACAAACCACAGATGTTCATTGTCAGATTCATTCTCACGATGAATTGTTTTGGGAAAATAATGAGCTGGTTTTTAGAAAAACAGGTGGATATGCCCATATGGCAACCCTTATTAATGAAATCAGAAAAGAAAACCCAAATACGATTACAATTGATACTGGCGACATGTTTCAAGGAAGTGAGCTATCTGACAAAACACAAGGTGATGCTCTGGTCCCAATACTAAATGCAATTGATTACGATATTTATACTCCAGGAAACTGGGAGGTAATCTATTACAAAAAGAAGATGCAGAAGCTACTTGGTGGGCTGAATGCTCCGAAGGTTTGTGCAAATATGTTTCATGATAAAGGCGATGGGACTCCAGGTGAGTCAATTTTTCAACCATATCAAACGTTTACTAAACTTGGAGTAAAAATTGGATTTTTAGGATATACTGACCATTTGGTGCCTCGTAGACAACCACCTGCATTAAGTAAAGGAATTGTATATACGGAACCTGTAGAAAACATAGAGCATTATGTGGACGTGCTTCGCAATCAAGAACAATGTGACTTTGTGATTATCCTTTCTCACTTGGGTCTTTCTCAGCAGATTGCATTGGCAAATAACCCTAAATGCGAAGGCATAGATTATATTTTCGGCGGAGATACGCATGAGCGTATTAGAAAGCCAATTCAATGCAAATATGCTAAAGTAGTAGAACCTGGAGCATTTAGCTCTTTTGTTGGAAGACTTGACCTTAAAGTGAAAGACGGAAAAATTACAAGTGAAAAATACGAATTGATTGAAGTAAAACCTGATAAATATCCTGCCGACAAGACAATTGCTACAATAATTAAGCAATATGAAAAACCATATTTAGAAAGCATAAATACTGTTTTGGGATACTCTACACTACCCTTATATAGAAATTTCGTAATAGAAAATACCATGGACACCTTGGTTATTGACGCCATGAAATGGAAAACTGGGGTTGATATTGCTCTTTCAAATGGTTTCAGATTTTGTCCTCCAAGAACCCAAAATGCAGATGGCTTGGTACCCATTACCCAAGGCTACCTCTTTGATATGCTGCCAGTTAATGCTCCAGTTCGAGTTGGAAAAATTAAGGGTGAAATGCTTTTTCCATGGCTCGAAAGAGAATTAGAAAATGTTTTTGCAAAAGAAGCTTCTAGAAGATTTGGTGGCTGGGTTGTAAAATTCAGAGGTATGGAATTGGAGTTTTACGCCTTCAAACCACTCGGAGAGAAAGTAGCTAAGGTAACCATAGCCGGTCAGCCTATTGACCCAGAAAAATATTATTCGGTATGTGCATGTGAGCGAGAAGGAGATCCAGACGATGCTTTGTGTAGAATGAGAAATGTAAAGGAAACCTCTTCTATGACATACACTCTACATGATGCAGTATCAGACTATTTAGCTGTTCATAGTCCAGTAACCCCTACCCCAAAAGGTTCATTGAAAATTTTGGATGGTGACCCTAAGTTATTATCACAAGTTTGGGGAGTCGATTACCAATTTAGCTAAAGTTTACTTAAACCTAAATAAACCAACAATTGAGTGTAACGTTTGTTACACTTTTTTGTTTTTAGGGGCTTTAGCTTTGTAAATACCCAATTAAAAATCGCCTTTTGAGAATCGTCTTATACTTCATCATTGCATTATCTGTTTTTCATTCTGGATTTGCCCAAGAGATAAAGCATAAAAGCTTAGCATCGTTTCTGGGTGACGGCCAAGTGAATGGAAAGAGTCGACTTTATTACATGGCAACTGATAATGCCTCTGGACTAAGTGATTATCATGGACTGGGTTTTGGAGCAGGTATAGGATTTACTAGTCCCACTTTTAAAGGTTTTTCTGTAGGCATGAGTGGCTATTTTATCCTCAATGCGTATTCTTCTGACTTCACTATTCCTGATTCTATTACTCAAAATCCCAACAGATATGAACTTGGCCTTTTTGATGTAACGGACCCAGAAAATAAATCAAACTTATACCGGCTAGAGGACCTTTGGATTCAGTACAAAAAAGACCATTTGAAATTACGCTATGGTCAATTTGTACCCAATTATTTATTCATAAACCCACAAGATGGACGTATGAGTCCAACGATGACCAGAGGTTTTGAAGGAAATTGGCAAAAAGGAAAGTCAGCAGTGGTGGTCGCGTTTATACATGACATTTCACCCCGCTCTACCGTTAAATGGTATAATGTTTCCGAAACATTCGGGATTTACCCAAGCGGAAGAGCAGTAGATGGTTCAGCCTCAGATTACCAAGGAAATATTGACACAAAAGGCATATTTCTAGCAGAGTGGAATCAAAAAGTGGCAACTCAAACTTCCATAAAACTAGGTTCAATGTCTGTTTTAGGCGTTTTCCAAACATGGTATGCAAATATTAGTAGTTCCAAAAATGGTTGGACGGCTAATGCAATGGGTATCTATCAGCACGCCTTAAATCCAGAAACCAACCAGTCTTATTTTGTTTCGGGTGACAATTCCTTGGTTTTTAGTGGTCAAATAGCCAAAAAGATTAAAAGATGGCAAGCCAACATTAATTATACAAGAATAGCTAATAAAGGAAGGTTTTTAATGCCAAGAGAATGGGGTCGAGAGCCCTTTTACACCTTCTTGCCTCGTGAAAGAAATGAAGGATTAGCAGATACACATGCTGTCACAGTCCAAATAAAGAATGAAGTAAATAAAGAACTTTCATTCAATCTCGGCTTAGGCAAATATTGGCTTCCAAATCCTTTAGAAGCAAACAAAAACAAATATGCAATGCCTTCTTATAATCAATTAAATGTAGAGGCAAATTATTCCTTCACAGGTTGGCTCGAAGGAGCGAAAGTAAAAGCTCTTTTCGTCCGAAAAGAAGGAACTCAAGACAGTTTGGAGAACCCCAAATTTGTCTTTAACAAAGTGAATCTGAACATTTTAAATATCATTCTTAATTATAACTTTTAAACCACTAAAGTATGCTTGAAATTTTAAGACAACCCTGGCCTTGGTATGTAGCAGGTCCAATGATTGGACTAACGGTACCAATATTATTACTCATCGGAAATAAGTCATTAGGCATTTCCTCTTCATTAAGACACGTATGTGCCATGTGCATTCCTGCAGGCATTAAGTTCTTTGATTATAATTGGCGAAAAGAAGTTTGGAACTTATTTTTTGCTCTTGGAATCATTGGAGGAGCATTTTTGGCTTCAAGTTATTTGGCTAATCCAAACCCAATTGAAATTGGCGATAGAACACATCAAGTTTTACTATCCTATGGTTTAACAGATTTTTCTGGATTCACTCCAAATGAGATTTTTGGAACAGCCCAAATTCTAACACTTAAAGGTCTATTTTTTCTAGTGTTTGGTGGTTTTCTGGTGGGTTTTGGAACTCGTTATGCCGGCGGATGTACTAGTGGGCATGCTATTATGGGCTTGTCTAATTTGCAATGGCCATCACTAATAGCCACATGCTGCTTCATGATAGGCGGTATCGCCATGACCTGGCTTATTTTACCAAACATTTTTAAACTATTCTAAAAGATATGAATACCAATACAGAATTATTAGAAAAAATACCCGAAGCTTGTGAAGCTCCAAATTCTTCAAAAGAAAAAGAGAATTTGGTATCGAATTTTAAGTATCTTTTAATAGGTGCCATGTTTGGAGTTGTTTTTATCAAAGGAGAAATAGTCTCCTGGTACAGAATTCAAGAAATGTTCTTATTTGACAGTTTCCATATGTACGGAGTGATTGGCTCCGCCGTGATAACGGGTATAATATCTGTGTTCTTGATAAAGAAATTTAATATTAAAACCATGTACGGCGAAGAAGTGATAATAAAGCCCAAAACATTCAACAAAGGCCAAATTTACGGAGGTTTGATTTTTGGACTTGGATGGGCTATTACAGGAGCTTGCCCTGGACCGCTGTACGCACAAATTGGAGCTGGTTATATCGCCATAGTTGTTACGTTACTTTCAGCCATAGCGGGAGTTTGGATTTACGGGCGTTTCCGCGATAAATTTCCAATGTAAACTCTTCAGCTTTGTGACAAGCGTCACAAGTTCGGGGTATTTGAAGAGCTAAATTTGTATTACAATATTTACAAAAACGGATAAATGACAGAAATAATAGGATATGCATTGGCCACAGTAATTGGCATTAGTTTAGGGCTAATAGGTGGTGGTGGTAGTATTTTAACATTACCAATTTTGGTCTACCTTTTAGGAATTAATCCAGTTCTTAGTACAGCTTATTCTTTGTTCATAGTTGGTTCCACTTCGTTGGTAGGTTCTGTCAGCTATATGAAAAAGGGTTTAGTTAACTATAAGACAGCTATCATTTTTGCAATACCCTCTTTTATTGCGGTTTTTCTTACCAGAAAATATTTAATGCCTGCAATACCGCAAGAGTTATTTAGTTTGGGCAGTTTCGTGGTAGACAAAGATTTGGGTATCATGGTACTTTTTGCCTTGGTAATGCTTATGGCATCTTATTCCATGATAACAGATAATAAACCGGAAGCAGACGAAAACCAGGCACTTAAATATAACTACCCATTAATAGCTGCTGAAGGATTGGTTGTTGGAACTCTAACAGGTGTAGTCGGAGCTGGTGGAGGGTTTTTAATTATACCTGCCTTAGTATTATTGGTACGTCTGCCGATGAAAATGGCTGTAGGAACTTCACTTTTAATCATTGCCGCTAAGTCTCTCATAGGATTCATTGGTGATTTAGGAAATCAGGCAATTGATTGGAAATTCTTGATGATTTTTACAGGCCTTTCCATCATGGGAATTTTCGTAGGTACTTATTTAACCATATTTATACCTGGCGAAAAATTGAAGAAATCATTTGGTTGGTTCGTGCTGATTATGGCGGTTTATATACTGGTGAAGGAAATCATATTGTAAACTTAATTGAGATTTAAATAGTTATTAAATTAATAAATTCATTGAAATGAAAATAGAACAAATATATACAGGATGCTTGGCTCAAGGGGCCTACTACATAGAAAGCGAAGGAGAAGTGGCTATCATAGATCCACTAAGAGAAGTAGATCCTTATCTTAAAAAGGCGGAAAAAGAAGGGGCTAGTATCAAGTACATTTTTGAGACGCACTTTCATGCCGACTTCGTTTCTGGACACGTGGATTTGTCTAAAAAGTCAGGAGCTCCTATCGTCTTTGGACCAAATGCCAAAACTGGCTTTGATGCCATTATTGCCACAGACCAACAGATCTTTGAACTTGGAAAAGTTAAAATAAAGGTGCTTCACACTCCTGGACACACCATGGAATCTACCTGTTATCTCTTAATAGATGAAAACGGAAAAGAAAAGGCTCTTTTCAGCGGTGATACTTTATTTATCGGTGATGTAGGAAGGCCAGATTTGGCTCAGAAGTCTGATTTAAGTATTCAAGATTTGGCAGGTTACCTTTTTGATTCTCTTAGAAAAAAAGTAATGACGCTTCCAGATGATGTGATTGTCTATCCTGCACATGGAGCGGGTTCTGCTTGTGGTAAAAACATGAGCAAAGAAACCACTGATATATTGGGCAATCAAAAACTGTTTAACTATGCACTTAGAGCAGACATGAGCAAAGAAGAGTTCATTGCCGAAGTAACTGACGGCCTCACTCCTCCTCCACAATATTTCCCAGAGAATGTGAGGATGAATAAAGAAGGTACCGAATCTATTGACAAAGTGATGGAAAGAGGAGCACAAGCCCTAAGTCCTATTGCTTTTGAAGCTGCGGCCAATGAAACTGGTGCGGTAGTGTTAGACACTCGAAATCCTTCAGACTTTGGTTCTGGGTTTATTCCCAATTCTATCAACATTGGCCTTAATGGTCAATTTGCCCCTTGGGTAGGTGCTTTGATTCCTGATTTAAGGCAAGAAATCTTGCTGATTACAGAAGCTGGAAAAGAAGAAGAAACAGTTATTAGACTTGCTAGAGTAGGCTACGATAAGACCATAGGCTACTTAAAAGGTGGCATAGCGGCATGGAAAGCTTCTGGCTCAGAGGTCGATAGCATCCTGTCTATTGATGCGGTTGAGCTATCAAAAAGGATGCAGTCTGGAGGCGAAATAAACGTGATAGACGTAAGAAGACCGAGCGAATATGAAGCCGAGCATGTAGAGGCTATCCCAAATTTCCCTTTGGATTACATCAATGATAACATGGCTGAACTAGACCGAAACAAGACCTACACCGTTCATTGTGCCGGTGGCTACCGTTCTATGATAGCCTCTAGTATTCTCAAAGCCCGTGGTTTTGATGTGATAGATGTAACAGGAGGTTATGCGGCCATTTCAAAATCTGAATTATTTAAGACCACAGTTTTTGTTTGTCCTTCTACGTTGAAGTAAAACTTGAATCTTAAGAAGACATTAAAGGGCTGAACCATGAGGTTTGGTCCTTTTTCAAGTTTTTCATCAAGAACAAACCGAAGTACTCATTTTTCATCCATACCTTCACAATAGCTATCTCCTCTTCTTTAAAAGCATATAATTGATACAACCAAAGACGAAAACATAAAACAATCGATATATGGAGACTTTAGACCGAAAAAAGCATTGGGAGCATATATACCAGACGAAAGAACTTAAAGATGTGAGCTGGTTTCAACCCACACCTAAAGCTTCGTTGGACTTCTTTAAACAATTTAATGTTGCAACTACAGCTAAAATCATTGATATCGGCGGTGGCGACAGTTTTTTAGTTGACCATTTACTCGACTTAGGTTATCAAGACATTTCAGTTCTCGATATTTCAGCCGTGGCCATTGACAGGGCAAAGCAAAGGCTAGGAAAACGAGCCAATAAAGTAAAATGGATAGTTGCAGACGCTGCGACCTTTATACCCTCAGAAAAATATGACTTTTGGCACGACAGAGCAGCCTTTCATTTTTTGACGGATGAGCAAGAAATCTCCAGTTATTTAGAAACGGCTCAACAGCATATTAATCCAACAGGTATTTTGGTAATCGGGACATTTTCTAAAGAAGGACCTGAAAAATGCAGTGGAATTGAAATCAAACAATATTCTGAAACGACAATGACCGATCGACTGAAAAAGTTATTTCAGAAAATAATTTGTGTAACAGTTGACCACAAGACACCTTTCGACACGATTCAAAGCTTTGTATTTTGCAGTTTTAGAAAGTTACAAACGGCTTGAATAGGAACTGAAAAATAGAAGGGCAAATGTATACAAGTTGCATTATTAGCCGCCCCGCGAGATATTTGCTATTCAGTCTCATGGTGCAAAAAAAACTTGCAGTAATTTGTATTATCATTCTTATAATGGAATGAGCCCTACACGTCTAAAGAAGATTTCAGCTGCTTCAGATTGTATTTGGATGCGTCCTTTAGAAGGCTTTACGTGGCTTGCTTTATTTACCATGATCCCATTAAGAAAGATAGTGATTTCATCACCTTTGACCTCACATTCCAAAAGGTTCCATTCTCCTGCTGGTTTTTCAACATCATTCATGCCTCTAAAATCGATCACATCACTCCAATTTGGGTCACGACCAAACCAGTTGATTCGATTTTCATTTATGGTCACCTTACGACCCTTAGGTTGAAAAACGAATGAATTTCCCTGTTTTTTCTCTGCCACGGCACATGTAATTTCAAATTTATCGCTTCCATCACCTACCACAATGAAATCGCCGGTTCCTCCTTCAATTATTTGGCATTCTATCGAGGTCATCCATATTCCCTGCTTGCTACCATCCTCTCCTTGTGAGTGTAATAAAATACCACTGTCTCTAGCGTTTTCCAGCCTTGGTGCGTGGGTTGCCTTACCCCATTTAAACTCCGTGATAAGCCGATAATCTTTATATTCTTTATCAGTAGTAATACAGCCCCATTCTTCTCCAGAAATCCGTATCATCCCATCTTGGACAGTAAAGACTTCCTTTGGGTCATTGTCACGGCCACGATTTTGAAGAAAAGTATACCATCCATCTAAATTTTTTCCATTAAACAATTCTATTATAGCTTTTTTTACACCACTATCCCCATAAGTTGACGGTTGTTTAACTTGTGAAAAAGATATAGTGGAGTTGCCAAAAATCGCAAAAATAAATAACAAAATTGATTGCTTCATATGTTGAACATTTATCGTTTTAACTTATTAATATTAAGCACTTAACAGTAATGGGAAATTAGATGGCGATACTCAGTTATAACCCATTTTAGCCAAAAATATAGGTTATCATCAGTCGTTATATCTTAAATAAACGATCGCTTCCACAAACTCATTTACGGTGGCGATACTTTATACTTCTGGGCCAATCCTGCAAAAGATTCTCGCCCTTCTAAAGCTACTTTTAACTTTGATGTATCCTGATAATTATCGGGATTCATCTGATCATTTATAGTTTCAAATTTAACTAATTAATACTTCGTCTAAAATAGTTTCACATAACTCGTGTGTTTTCCAAATATCTTCAATTGATTCAGGATTAAACGTTCTTTCTTCCACAACATTTATCCATTTCTTAATCATATTCACAAACCCTCGTTTATGAAGTGTAGATTCCCAATCATTAAATTTCAACGTATTTTCTTTTTCATTTATGAAATGTGTTCCAGAATTTAAATTATTAATCACCCATTTATTCCCCTTCGTATAATATTCGATCCTTTCTTCAGTAATACCACTAACTCTATTCATTCCTCCTAGGAGAAGCGTTTCCCCTTGTTGCCACTGGACTTGAATGTTTTCTAATTTTTCGCTTTTGACCCTAGAAACAACATTTATATTATGAATTGCTCCCTTTCCTAAGAAACGAAGACTATCAATTACATGTATAAAATCATCAAAAATAAAAACTCTTGGATCGCCGGCTAGGTCAACTCTATTTTTTTGCCATGATATTTGAATAGGGTTTGATTCTCCTGATAATGATTTAATTAGGGGAGCAAATCTTCTATTAAATCCTAGAAATAGGGGCAATCTGTTTTTTGAAGCTAGATCTAATATTCTTTCGGAGTCTTCTAGCGAATAGCTTAAAGGCTTATCTACAAAAACAGGAATTTTTGCTTTTAACAATGTTAATAAAATATGGACATGGCTTTCAGTTGAACTATGAACCATTGCTGCATCTGGTTTTGTGCGTATTAGTTCATCTAAATTTGAATACGTTGTAGTTATTCTGAATTGATTTGAAAGTTTATTTAAAGTATCAGTATTTCTAGTACAAAGAATCAGGTCAATTTTCGAATGATTTGCTAAAATTGGCAAATAAGCTTTTTGAGCAATACTCCCTAATCCTATTACTGCGATTCTTATTTTTGATTTATTTGACATATAACGAATCTGAAAATTTCCTGATAATATCTATGTACTTGAGATTTGTTCACTTTGAATAACTGCCTTAATAAACGGTCATGTTCTAATGGCGTTTATTTTTTATTAGCAGAACATTTCAAGTCCTATGATTGCAAGATCATATGCATAATTATAAAAAAAAGCCTGCATACTTTTTGTTAACCCAGTTTTTCATACTCGGTTCTAAAAGAATTAAACATGGTAGCAACAATCTGCTTAGGATCGCCATTAGAAAGACTTTCAAATGAGATGTATCCCTGATAGCCTTGATTCCTTAATATTGTTGCAATTTTTTTCATGTCTACCGGTGTTTCATTGCCATTGGGATATACATGTTCTTTAATGAACCAATAATTTGCATAAGGAGCAAGTTTTCCAATTTCATCATAGGGATTTTCAGCATGAAGACTGCCTATGTCTAAAATTAATCCAAACCATTCAGAGTCTACCCTTTTAAGAATATCGATAATTTCATCACTTTGGAATAAAAACTCGTTGTGATTTTGTAGAGCTACTATAACACCTGTTTCTTCCCCAAAACCAGCACAGATTTTATAATCCTCAACAAGCCATTCTTTTACCTCATTTTTGGTGAATCCTTCATATGAATGTTTACCTGTAAAAATCCTCATGATTGATGCCCCTAAATTAGCCGAAACTGTTAACCATTTTCTGATCATGTCTCTATCGGCTTTACGCGAATCTACATCTGGATTAACAAAATCATTTCTTACACCGGTCCAGGAAATATTCAGTCCAAGTTCCAGAGCTCTACGTTTCAGACGAAAAAGATCACTATTAATAGGGGTTTTAGGATATGAAGGGAAATAATATCCAGTCAAGTCTACAGCATCCAGACCGATATCAGCAGCAAATTCCATCAAATCAAAAAATGTCATTTCACCACTTTTTAGCAATGAATTGAAAGAGAAAGCATTGATACTATATTGCAATCTTTTTAGACCTGAGGAATTAGACCTAAGGCCACCAATTAGATTGTGTGTGCCAAATAAAGCTGGAACAATTGCCACACTGCGTAATATATTTCTTCTTATCTTATCCATATGAGTTATTATTATCCATATGAGTTATTAACTTTTACTGTTATATAAATCGATTCCGCTAACAAGCTCAAATACATACCCCCCTTTTTGTCGGGATTCTGAAATTATCCACGGAGTTAGCGTCCATATATCAGCCAATCATAACGTTAAATGTAGATTGAAAAATTGTTAATCCAAAAGGTTTTTGATTTGGGTAAATTGATGCCCTTCCTTTTAAAGCTTGGTAAAACGAGGGTAGCATAGTCGCAACTGACTTGGACCACCAGTCTTTGGAAAGTATATCAAAGGTGCGTGTTTAACCCCCAAATGTGACAACATAAATAATAGGTGCTCAAATCCTAAGTAAGGTCATTGGTTTTGTTGAAACGTTTATTAATGGGATGGTGGGCGAATAGGAAACGCCTAACTAAGGTCTATATGCATATTCCCGTGAAAGTGAGTTACTTGTTTGGATGAAATGGAACCAACTACTATGAAATGGAATAGCCACCTTATGGAGGATTTATGTTATAATTTATATCGAAGTCCATGGCTAAAATTGTATCCAATTGTAAAAATATACCTCAAAATGAGCTTTTGGCTTCAAAATAATAGCGTGATAATTATTAGGCTATTATTTTATTAATCATTTCAAGATTATAAATAACAAAATCGCCGCTCCCCTACCTCACTCCGGCCTCCACAATAGCTATCTCCTCTGCTGTTAAATCATATAACTGATACACCAGCTGGTCTATTTCTGCCTCCAATGCCGAAGTATCTGCTGATGGGTTTTCCTTTTTTAGGGATAGGATTTGGTTGACAAGTGATTCAATTTGAGATTTCTCAATTTTGTTTGGTGTGGTAATGGGAATATCTTTTATATACCTAGATTCAAAACTAAACCAATCGCCTCTCATCTTAGTCGATACTTTGGTAATGAAGCAAAATGCCACTTTAGAATTTAAAAGGACCAAAAGATAACTATACTCGGATTCGTCTTGTGGAATTATTCCATAACCACCGGCAGCACCTCCAGTAAACGTTATAGAACCCTCTACATCAAACGAAAACCGTGGTCCAGGAGCAATTGTCCGGGGTAAATATTTTCTTTCGATTAATTAAAGTTATGGCTTGATTCCTCCCAAACGCGTACCAGTTTTCATTTTTAAAAGAATTGTTTTCTCTACTTCGCAAAAAATCCCTATGCTTATTGAGATATTTCCATGTCAAAGGGGCTTTTTTGAAAACCACTTTTCCTCAACTAAACTTCCATTTTCATATGGAAATAATAACATCAAATTAGAATCCAGTATTTGAAACGGACGACTGTCCCCTCCTTTAATTAAGGGTTGTAGGAATCTACTTTCCAAAGTATATATTTCTGAATCTTCCTTACAAAGGACTTCAAAAATTCCATTTGTTTCCTTAATAAACTCCAATATGAAAATTTTGTCAGCACTTGTTTTGACTCCTTGAAATATTCTCTCGGTTCTTTCTTCAAGTCTCATTGACTACATACGAAGCTTATCCAAAATTATAGACTCGTTAATATCAAGAAACATCCAATTATCCGAAGATAAAGTATCAAAAGATGATTTTCTAAAATTCAGCAATTCTCCGTTTTTGAAAGATTCAATTCCATCCAGAAAAACATATTCTACATTTTGATTTTCATTTTTTGAGATAAAAAATAACCCAGTATAAGTAGTTGCGTCTTCGAATATTTGTTGAGCTCCAAAATGAACAATCTTTTCTATTAATTGATCTTTACACAAGAAGCCTCTTAAACTTTTTCCATAATTGGAATTAATAAACTTGTGAGGCATTATGAAACACATCCGCCCCAATTCGTTCAAAAGTCGAACGCCTTTTTCAACAAATGGTACATATAAATCGTAGATACCAGTACCAGTAGTTTTATACTCCAAATCAATAGTGTCCTAAACGATTCGAGAATTTAATTTTAAGGGTTGTCAGTTCAAATCAGCGTTAATTCTGAGAAGAATTCAAAACAAAACCCCCTGCTGGTTTTTTATTCTTTTTTGAGGAGGCT